>NZ_JAXOJT010000001.1:600000-1200000 GCF_036663835.1 Sphingomonas sp. LT1P40 | reverse complement strand
TGCGCGCGCCGGGCTGGAAGCGCGGCTGGAGAAGCTGGGGATTACCGATCCCGAGCGCCGCACCGAGTATTTCGACCGGCTGGATTTCGAGACCGACGTCATCGTCCAGATGGGATTCCCCGGCTATTTCCTGATCGTTGCCGACTTCATCAAATGGGCAAAGGCGAACGGGATTCCGGTGGGTCCGGGGCGCGGTTCGGGTGCGGGCTCGGTGGTCGCCTGGGCGCTGACGATCACCGATCTCGATCCAATCCCGCTGGGGCTGCTGTTCGAGCGATTCCTGAACCCGGAACGCGTGTCGATGCCCGATTTCGACATCGATTTCTGCGAAACGCGGCGTGGGGAAGTAATCCGTTACGTTCAGGCAAAATACGGCCGCAATCAGGTGGCGCAGATCATTACCTTCGGGACGATGAAGGCGCGCGCCGTGCTGAAGGACACCGGGCGCGTGCTCCAGATGAGCTATGGTCAGATCGACCGGTTGGCGAAGCTGGTGCCCAACCACCCGACCGATCCGTGGACGCTGCCCCGCACGCTGAACGGGGTGAACGAGTTCAACGCCGAATATAAGGGCGACGATGCGGTCCGGCATCTGATCGACCTGGCGATGAAGCTAGAGGGGTTGCCGCGCCACAGCTCGACCCACGCGGCGGGCGTGGTGATCGGCGACCGGCCGCTGGCGGAACTGGTGCCGCTGTATCGCGATCCGCGATCGGACATGCCGGTCACGCAATTCGACATGAAATATGTCGAGGGTGCGGGGCTGGTGAAGTTCGATTTCCTTGGCCTGAAAACACTTTCGGTGCTGCAAAAGGCCGTCGAGTTGCTGGCCGAACGCAACATTTCGATCGACCTGGAGACGCTCGGCTGGGACGATCCGGCGGTGTACGAATTGCTTCAGCGCGGTGACACGGTCGGCGTGTTCCAGCTGGAATCCGAAGGGATGCGGCGCACGCTGACAGCGGTGCGGCCGAGCAATTTCGGCGACATCATTGCGCTCGTCTCGCTCTATCGCCCCGGCCCGATGGACAACATCCCGATGTTCGGACGCCGCAAACAGGGGCAGGAGCCGATCGAATATCCGCACGCGTTGCTGGAGGACATCCTCAAGGAAACCTACGGCATCTTCGTTTATCAGGAACAGGTGATGCAGGCCACGCAGATCCTGGCCGGCTATTCGCTGGGCGGCGCGGACCTGTTGCGCCGGGCGATGGGCAAGAAGATCAAGTCGGAGATGGATGCGCAGCGCGCGATCTTCGTCGAGGGCTGCGCGAAACTGAACAATATCGCCGAGGGCAAGGCGAACGAGTTGTTCGATTTGATCGACAAGTTCGCGGGCTATGGCTTCAACAAGTCGCACGCGGCCGCCTATGCGCTGCTGGCGTACCACACGGCGTGGTTCAAGGCGCATTATCCGCACGAATTCTACGCGGCATCGATGTGCTTCGAGCTTGGCCAGACCGAGAAACTGGCGATCTTCGTCGAGGATATGAAGCGGCTGGGGGCGGCTTGCCTGACGCCCGACATCAACGCCAGCCATGCCGAATTCTCGGTCGAGGCGGTCGATGACGGGTTTGCGGTGCGATACGCGCTGGCGGGGCTGAAGGGCGTCGGCGAAAAGGCGATGGAACTGATCGTCGAGGAGCGCGAGAATGCGGGGCGGTTCCAGAGCCTCGACGATTTTGCGAGGCGGGTCGATCCACGGCTCCTCAACAAGCGGCAGGTTGAGGCGCTGGCGGGGGCGGGGGCGTTCGATAGCGTCGCGCCAGACCGGCCCGCTGTTTACATGGCGGCGGAAACGATTCTGGCGGTGGCGCAACGCACGCACGCCAACCGCACCAGCGGGCAGGGCGGGCTGTTCGGCGAATCCGAGCCGGTGGGGTCGGCGATCCAGCTCCCCAAAAGCGCCAGCTGGACGCTGAGTCAGCGGATCGAGGCGGAGAAGGAGGCGTTCGGCTTCTTCTTTTCCGCGCATCCGCTCGACCGCTATCAGCATCTTGCGCGCATCCACGCGGCACGCAGCATTGCGACGCTGGGCGAAATCGACATTGCCGAAGGCGGGCGTGCGGGCGCGACCATTGCCGCGCTGATCGAGGATGCGCGCTGGCGAACTTCGGCGCGCGGCAAGAAATATATGATGGCGACGCTGTCCGATGCGAGCGGGACGGTGCCCTGCACCTGTTTCGACGAGCATACCGCCAAGGAGATGGAGGATGCGTCGCGCGTCGGCGGGTGCGGATTGCTGACGATCGAACTGGATCGGCGTGCCGGCGAGGACACGCCGCGCGTTACGGTACGCAAGGTGCAGCCGTTCGAGACCATGGCCAAGGACGTGCGGCTGACATTGCGGCTGGCGGTGGAGGCGGCGGGGGTGTTGCCCGACGTCGCACGATTGCTGGACGACGCACGCGGCGGGCGGTGCGAGGTGATCCTCGACGCGCCCCTGCCCGACGGTGGCGAGGCCGAACTGGTGCTGGGCCGCAATTTTCGGCTGGACGGAGAACTGGCGACGCGGATCGAGGCGCTTGCGGGGATCGTGCGCGCCGAGCTGAAACCCACCGAACAGCCGAGGCTGGCGCTGGCGAGTTAGCCGCCCCCTTGCATCCGCCCCATCGAATCCGCAGGATGGCGCAAAACGCGGGTTAGCCGCGAGATTCAGGAGAGTATGATGCTGGGCGCGATGCAGGATTTCGAGCTTCGGGTGCCGCGACTGATCGAGCATGCCGAGCGCGAGCACGGGCAGCGTGAGATCGTCAGCCGCTGGGCCGATGGCAGCGAGACGCGCACCGACTGGGCCGGGATCGCGCGCGATGCCCGCAGGCTGGCGCAGGCGCTGGAACGGATGGGGCTGAGGCCCGGTGATCGCGTGGCGACGCTGGCGATGAACCACAGCCGTCATCTGGTCGCCTGGTATGGCGCGATCGGGATGGGCGGCGTGATCCACACGATCAACCCGCGGCTGTTCGACGATCAGCTCGCCTATATCGGCAACCATGCCGAGGATCGCGTGCTGCTGTATGACAAGATGTTCCAGCCGATCGTGGACCGTCTGAAATCGCAATGGACGACGATCGAGCATTATATCGTCTTTGACGGCGACGGCGCGGACAGTTTCGAGGCGGTGATCGGCGCGGAGGATGGCGATTATCGCTGGGTCGAGGGCGACGAGCGCGAGCCGTGCATGCTCTGCTACACCAGCGGCACGACCGGCAATCCGAAGGGGGTGCTGTACAGCCACCGCTCGTCGGTGATCCACGCAATGGCGGAAATTCAGCCGGCGGTGTTCGACATGTCGACGCAGACGGTGGCGCTTCCCGTGGTCCCGATGTTCCACGCTGTCGGCTGGGGCATGCCCTTTGCCGCGCCGATGGTGGGCGCGAAGCTGGTCATGTCCGCGATCAACGAGGGCAAGATACTGTGCGAACTGATGAACCGTGAGAAGGTGACGCACACCGCAGGCGTGCCGACCGTGTGGTTCGCCATGTTCCAGCATATGGATGCGACCGGCGATGCGCCCCGGCACCTGAAGGTCGTCACCATCGGCGGATCGGCTGCCCCGCGCGCGATGATCGAGCGGATCATGAAGATGGGCGTACGCGTCAACCATGCCTGGGGCATGACCGAAACGTCGCCGATCGGCACGATGGGGGCGCCGCCGTGGAACTGGGACGATATGTCGTTCGAGCAGCAGATCGACCAGACCGTCTATCAGGGCCGAGCTCCGTTCGGTGTGCAACTGCGCGTGGTCGACCCGGAGGGGAATATATTGCCCCGTGACGGCACCAGTTCAGGCAATTTGCAGGTCAAGGGACCGTGGATCATCAAGCAGTATTTCAAGGACGAGGGCGGCCCTTGTCTTACTGACGACGGCTGGTTCGATACCGGCGACGTGGCGGTGCTGCACCCCGATGGCATCATGCAGATCACCGACCGGGCAAAGGACGTCATCAAGTCCGGCGGCGAATGGATCAGCTCGGTCGATCTGGAGAATGCGGCAGTCGGGTGCGCGGGCGTGGCCGAGGCGGCGGCGATCGGCATCTATCATCCGCGCTGGGACGAGCGGCCGTTGCTGGTCGTGGTGCGCAAGCCGGATAGCGACGTGACGGTCGAGGCGATCCGGGCGCATCTGGCGACGCAGGTTGCGAAATGGTGGCTGCCCGATGAGATCGTGTTCGTCGATTCATTGCCGCATACCGCAACGGGCAAGCTGCTGAAGACCGCGCTGCGCGAGCAGTTCAAGGACTTCAAACTCGCGGCGGCTTAAGCGGCAAGCCGGGTCATATTGCGACCGCTGTCCTTGGCTTCGTACAACGCCTCGTCCGCGCGCTGAAGCAACTGTTCGGCGGTTTCGCCCGGTTTGAAGTGCGCGACGCCAACGCTGATCGTAACCGGGGCAATGCCGCCGCTCGGCAGGATGAAATGGCGGCGGGCGATCGCTTCACGTAGGCGTTCACCGGCGATCCCCGACTGGATTTGGTCGGTATCGGGCATCAGCAGCGCGAATTCCTCGCCCCCGATCCGCCCCATCGCGTCGGTGTTGCGCATGGTCTGAGTCGCGATTTCGGCGAATTTCCGGAGCGTTTCGTCGCCGCCCTGATGGCCGAAGCGGTCGTTGATCCGCTTGAAATGGTCCAGGTCGATCAACGCCACCGCCATCGATCCGCCGCTGCGCGTCGCACGGGCAATCTCGACATCAAGCGCGGCGAGAAAAGCGCGCCGATTGAGGAGGCCGGTCAGATCGTCTATCGTCGCAGCACGGCGCAGGGCAGCCTCGGCCAAAATCGTCCGCATGCGTGCCTTCGACGCGCCATATCCGGCGGCGCCCACACCCAGCAGGAACAGCAATGCCAGCGTCGCCAGCGCATAATCGGCAAGCTCGCTGGCCCAGGCCGAGCGGTCATTGGCGGCGGTGCGTACGTCGAGCAGACGGCGCTCCTCGGCCTCGATGCGGTTGAGGATGGCAAGGATCGCTTCGATCTCGCGCCGTCCGGTCCCCGATCTTACGATGGCAATTGCGTCGCTCTGCCGCCCTTGTCGCGCCAGAGCGGTGGCGCGTTCGAGCAGTCGCAGATAGGGCGGGAGTTGCTGCGTCAGCCGGGCAACGTCGCGCTGCTGAAGTGGGTTGTCGGCGGTCAGTGCGCGCAATTTCGCGGCGGCGCGGGGCGCCTCGACGCGGCCCTGCCGCAACGGCTCCAGGAACCGTTCGTCATTGGTCAACAGATAGCCGCGCTCGCCGCGCAACGCCTTGTTGGTCGCCGAACGCACCTGTTCGGCGGTCAGCAGTACTTCCAGCGTGTGCATTTGCCATCGCTGTGCCGATTTGCGGGCGTTGGCGGTCCAGATCGCGTTCGCGGTCATCGCCGCGAGCAGAAGCACTGCGGCGATCAGCGCGCCAAAGCCCCAGATATGGCGGCTGCGGCTGCTGCGATGATCGTTATCGAAGTGGGTCGTGATGTCCATGAGCGTCCTTTGAGCCGGTCGCCCCCAAAGCGCTGATATAAGCCCGACTGGTAAACAGAGGCTTGCGGCACTTGCGCTGGATGCGGTGAATGGTTCACCTTCGCGGGCATGGAGCAACGCGAACCCCTGAATATCGGTGCGGCGACGAATGGACCGGGGGTGACGCTGAGCGCGCGGCCCGAGGCGTTGCGGATCGATCCTGCCGAAACGGCCGTCGTCGTCATCGATATGCAGAATGCCTATGCCTCGTCCGGCGGTTATGTGGATCAGGCGGGGTTCGACATTTCGGGCGCGGCGGGGGTGATCGGCAAGATCGCGCAGGTGCTGGATACGGCGCGCGGCGCGGGCGTGCAGGTCGTGTATCTGCAAAATGGCTGGGACGCCGATTATGTCGAGGCAGGCGGGCCGGGGTCGCCGAACTGGCACAAGTCCAACGCGCTGAAGACGATGCGCAAGCGGCCGGATCTGGCGGGTAAGTTGCTCGCGCGCGGCGGGTGGGATTATGATCTGGTCGATGCGCTGAAACCGCAGCCGCAGGACATCGTCATCGGCAAGACGCGCTATTCCGCCTTCTTCAACTCGCAACTGGACAGCGTGCTGCGATCGCGCGGCATTCGGACGATCATATTCGTCGGCATCGCCACCAATGTCTGTGTCGAGAGCACGCTGCGCGACGGATTTCACCTGGAATATTTCGGGGTGATGCTGGAGGATGCGACGCACCATCTGGGGCCGCCAGAAATGCAGGCGGCGAGCGTCTATAATATCGAGAAATTCTTTGGCTGGGTTTCGACGACTGCCGATTTCTGCGGCAGTTTCGGCCAGCGTCCACAGGAGTAAATAATGCCCTTCGAGCCGATCAACCCGCCGCAATTCCCGACGCCGATCGCGCCCTATTCGGCAGGATCCAAGGCGGGTAACACCGTTTACGTGTCCGGCGTGCTCGCGCTGGGCGAAGGCGGGGTGGTGCTGCATGTCGGTGACGCGGCGGCCCAGACGCGGCACGTGCTGGAGGTGATCAAGACGACGCTGGAGGCGGGCGGGGCGACGCTGGAGGATGTGGCGATGAACCATATCTTCCTGAAGGACTATGCCGATTATGCCGCGTTCAACATCGTCTATGCCGAGTATTTCCCCGGCGCGAAACCTGCGCGGTTTTGCATCAAGACCGATCTGGTCAAGGCCGATTGCCTGATCGAGATTGCATCGATCGCGCATATCGGCTGACTACCATGTGATCGCCTTGGTCGCGTTCTGAAGCGAATCGGCGGCGTAGATGCTCGCCGCCGATCCGTTTCGCGCACCATAGAGCCATGCGATCGCACCTAGCACGTCACGCGTCGCCGCGCGCGTGACTGCGGGTTCATATTCGATGCGGTCTTTATTGTCCGCTTCGATGGCGTCGAGCAGAGCCTCGATCGCTGCATGCACTTGATTGCTCATGCCCCATGATAACCGGGTGCAACTGGACAACAACGTACGCTCTCTTATGCTCGCCTCTCGCTGGGGGGAGATCGCGTTTTGCCGCATGCGGCGGGAATCTATTTTGAGCTTCATGGTCCGTCGGACGGGCCGCCCCTGATTCTGTCGTCGGGGCTGGGTGGGTCGGCGAGCTATTGGCAGCTCAATCTGGAAGCGCTGGCCGCTGGGCATTGCGTGCTGGCGTACGATCATCGCGGGACCGGGCGCAGCGACCGGGCGTTGCCGGATGCGGTCACCGTCGACGACCTCGCAGACGATATGCTTGGCCTGATGGATGCGCTGGGCTGGGATCGCGCCGGCATCGTCGGACATGCCGCAGGTGGCGTCGCGGGGCTGGCGCTGGGAATCAAGGCTCCGGAACGGCTCGACAAGCTCGTGGTGGTCAATGGGTGGGCGAGCGCGGACCCGCATTTTCTGCGCTGTTTCGAGGCGCGGTTGAACCTGTTGCGGCATTCGGGTGTGGAGGCTTTTCTGCGCGCACAGCCGATCTTTCTCTATCCCGCCGACTGGATCAGCGCGAACAGCGCCGAACTCGATGCCGAACTGCCTCACCAGATCGCGGCGTTTCCGGGCCGCGAAACGATGGAGAAGCGGATTGCCGCACTCGCCGGATTCGACGCGCGGGGGAAACTTTCCGAGTTGGGGGACCGTGTACTGGTGCTGGTCGCCGCCGATGACATGCTGGTCCCGGCGTCGGCGGGTGGCCGGTTGCACCACGAACTGGGTTCGTGCTCGCTCGAAAATATGCCGCGGGGCGGTCATGCCTGTAACGTTACCGATCCCGCGCTGTTCAACCGCATCATTCTCGAATTTCTGAGGAGCTAAGGCCATGGAAGTCGGCGTTTTTGTCCCCATCAACAACAATGGCTGGCTCATCAGCGAGAACGCGCCGCAGTACATGCCGTCGTTCGATCTCAATAAACAGATCGCCCAGAGTGCCGAAAAGCACGGCCTCGATTTCCTGTTGTCGATGATCAAGCTGCGCGGTTTCGGGGGCAAGACCGAGTTCTGGGAGTACGGGCTGGAAAGCTTCACGCTGATGGCGGGGCTGGCCGCGGTGACCGAGAAGATCAAGATCTATGCCACCTGTCCCACGCTGGTCATTCCGCCCGCCTTTGCCGCGCGAATGTGCAATACGATCGATTCGATCAGTCATGGCCGCTTCGGGCTGAACCTCATCACGGGATGGCAGCGGCCCGAATATAGCCAGATGGGATTGTGGCCCGGCGACGAGCATTTCCGGAATCGTTACAAGATGCTGGACGAATATGCGGGCATCTTGCGTGAACTGTGGGAAACCGGGCGAAGCGACTTCAAGGGCGATTATTACGAGATGGACGATTGCCTCGTCCGTCCGAAGCCCGGAGGCGACATGAAGATCATCTGTGCGGGATCGTCGGACGAGGGGCTCGCCTTCTCCGCAAAATGGGCCGACTATGCCTTTTGCCTGGGCAAGGGCGTGAATACGCCGACCGCGTTCGCCTTCAACAACGAACGGCTGGCCGAGGCGACCGCCAAGACGGGCCGCGACGTGAAGGTTTTCGTGCTGGTCATGATTATCGCCGACGAGACCGACGAAGCGGCGATGGCGAAGTGGAAATCGTATAATGATGGCGTCGATATCGACGCGATCGCGTGGCTCAAAGATCAGGGCGCGGCGGACAAGCATAATGCCACCACCAATGTCCGCCAGCTCGCCGCGCCGGAGGGGGCGGTGAACATCAATATGGGGACGCTGGTCGGCAGCTATGAGAGCGTTGCGCGGATGCTGGACGAGATGTCGGAGGTGCCGAACACGGGCGGCGTGTTGTTGACGTTCGACGACTTCATCGAGGGGGTGGAGGCGTTCGGGACACGGATTCAGCCTCTGATGAAGTGTCGTCAGCGTTGATCGGGAGCCGCAGAAAGCGCGGGTTGCGAAGGAGCGCTGCGGAGAGCAGCGAGACCAGCAGACCAACCGGAAAAATCTCGCTGAAAGTAATGGCGAGGCGGGCGAACGGGTTGGCGTAGAGCGTCTGCATGCTCGCCATCTGCGCCTGAAGCGCGGCGAGGTCGGCAGCGCTGGCCCCGGCGACGCGGCGCTCCTCGATCATCCGTGCGCTCATGTCGGCGATGAAGTTGCCACTATTGACCGCGAGAACACCCTCCCACACCAGCACATAGACCAAGCCCGCGACGACCGAGATGGCTAGGCCAAGTCCGAAGGCGGGCAGGAAGCGGATTACCCCGCCCAGTTCGTGATCCCGCCACCTTTTCACCCCGACGAACACGGCGCTGAGCGCGATCAGCATCGTCAGATAGCCAATCGCCATGCCGATCGCGCCCGTCGGCGGGTTGTCGGCCATCAGCGTGCCCATCAGGAACAGCGGCGTGCCGACGACGACGCCTGCAATCAGGCCGTAGGTCAAAATGGTTCTAAGCATGCGATTTCCCCTGTTGATCGATGCGGTGAACAGAGCGGTGGGATCGAAGGTCGGCAATCGCCCAAAAAGGTGATTTCTGGAAAATCACCCGATCAGACCAAGCTCGCGGGCACGGGCGAGCGCGTCGGTGCGACGGCTGGCGCCCAGTTTCTCGAACAGCCGGGCGATATGGGTTTTGACGGTGTTGGGCGAGATGCCGAGGTTGCGGGCGATCTGCTTGTTGCTGTGGCCCGCGGCGATCTCGCGGAGCACGGCCATCTCACGCTCACTGATGCCGAGCGTGGCTTGAGCGGCGGGATTACGCGCAGACCGGGCGAGGGGAGACGATCCCAGCACCCGCGCGCCGATGACCAATCCAAGCGCGAGAAACGCTCCGGCGACGATCAGCAGGTAGAGTTCGGTCGAATGCGCCCGCGCCAGCCAGCGATAGTCGAGCAATTGCAACAGCGCCGTGCCGAGCGCGAGCAGGACACCATAGACCGCGACCTGCCGCCACCAGAAGGTTGATCGTGTCGCAGTGTTCCGCTTTATTCTGTCATCGCCGATGCTGGATGGGTTCGCAATGTGCCGGTCTTGCGCAAGCGGAACGATTCGGCTAATCGGCCAGCCGCTCGCGGCCAAGCCCGGAGCCATTGGAGACGTGAATTGCTGGACCGTTATTTCCTGTTGGGGATGAACCCCGGGACCGTCAGCACCCTTCCGTAAAGCGCCTGCCCAAGCGCTGCGGCGGGTGAAGGCACCTCCGCGAAAATCCCAGAACAAATTGGACAAGTCCCGCACCACTGCATGCATCTGCGTGCCGTCCGGCGGGCAGGGATGGGTATGTTGGACGAACATGATGTGGTCCGCGCGATATTGCTGCGGATCGGCCGGGACACGCCCGGCACCTCGCCATTGGCGAAGGCCGTGCTCGGTTGGGCGCGGCCAAATGCGAAATGGCTGCTGGGCAAGCGTGCCGAGCGGCTGAACTGGCGCGAGCTGCGCGCCGCGATGGCGGTCGTCGATGAGCGGGCAGATGTGGAGTCGCGCCCGCTTGAGGTTACGGCGCGGCTGGCCGAGGCACTGTGCCTGGGCAAAGTGGACGCGCGCGTGCTGATAGCGGCGGTCGCGATGGAGCGTTGTCCGCGCGCGCGCGGCCTGTCGCGGCTGTTGCTCGATCAGGAGCGCGATCTGGCGGCGATGCTGGCGGAGATTGCGGGCGTCGATCCGCATGCGATTCGGCGGTGCCAGCCGGTGCGGCTGGGCCTGGTCCGGCTGCACGACCGGCGCGGCGGCGGTGTCGAGATCGAGATCGGCTGGACGCTGGAGCGGTTGCTCGATCGCCCTGGCAGTTCGGGCGACGAATTGCTGGAGATCGTGGTCGGTCCGCGTCAGCAGGCGCGGATCGCGCTGGGCGATTTCGGCGGGCAGCAGGACGATCTGGGATTCCTCGTCCGATTGCTGCGCGGCGCTGTCGCGGGGCGGGCGGAAGGGGTCAATATCCTGATTCACGGGCCGCCCGGAACCGGCAAGACCGAGCTTGCGCGGACGCTGGCGGGCGATGCGGCTGCGGCGCTCTACAGCGTCGGCGAGGCGGATGAGGATGGCGACGAACCGACCCGCTGGGATCGCGTGACCGCACTGCGGCTGGCGCAACGGATGCTGGCCACGCGTGGCCAGGCGGCGCTGTTGTTTGACGAGATGGAAGACATGATCGGCGATGCCGGACCGTCCGACGGCGACTGGATGAAAGGGCGGCAGGGGTCGAAATTGTGGGTCAACCGCATGATCGAAACCAACCCCGTGCCGGTGATCTGGACCACCAATGCGGTCGGCAATATCGATCCGGCGATCCTGCGGCGAATGAGCTTCGTATTGCGGCTCGACCCGCCGTCGGCGCGGGCGGCGGCGGCGATGATCGACCGGATTGCGGGCGAAGAGGGTGTCGCGATCCCGGAATCGGTGCGCTCGCTTGCGGGTGTCGCGTCGGAGACGGCGAGTGTCATGCGGGTGGCGGCGCGCGCGGGACGGTTGGGCGAAGGCGGCGAGGATGTCGCACGGGTGGCGGCGTCGCTGGTCGGGGCGCTGCGTCGCGGAGAGCCAGTGCGGGCGCAGGAAGACCCAATCGATCTCGACCTGTTCGAGGCCGACCGCGATATTCCGGCGCTGTTCGCCGCGATCACCGCGTCGGGGGCGGCGGCGGACGTTTCGCTGTTGCTGACCGGACCGCCGGGGACTGGCAAAACCGGGCTGGCGGGGCATCTGGCGCGCACGCTCGACCGGCCGCTGATCGTCAAGCGCGCGTCCGACCTGTTGTCTAAATGGGTGGGCGGGACCGAGGAGAATATCGCCGACGCCTTTCGTGAGGCGGAGCGGCGCGAGGGCGTGCTGTTGTTCGACGAGGCGGATTCGATCCTGTTCGATCGCAGCACCGCGAAGGCGAGCTGGGAAGTGACGCAGGTGAACGAATTGCTGACCTGGCTCGATCGGCATCCGTTGCCGTTCGTGGCCGCGACCAATCATGCCGGGCGACTCGATCCGGCGGCGTTGCGGCGGTTCGTGTTCAAGCTCGACCTTGGCGCGCTGTCGCCGACGCGGGCGGTGCGGGCGTTCGAGCGGTTCTTTGGCATGACGGCACCGGCGGGGCTGGCGGAAATTGCCGGGCTGACGCCGGGGGATTTCGCGGTGGTAAAGCGGCAGCTGCGCTTTAGCGGGGGTGATGCCGCGTGGATCGTTGAGCGGCTGCGGGACGAGGTCGCGGCGAAGCCGTGCGGGGGTGGGCGGATCGGGTTCTAAAACAACTCGCCCTGCGGCCCGGCAGGCGGGCGGAACAGATCGCGGCGCAGTGGAATATAGGCGCTGTCGAGGCCGTAACGCTTCGCCGCGATCTTGAAGCGCGTGTGAAGCAGGTCCGCCCAGGGTCCCTGTCCGCGAAAGCGCGTGTGGAAGTTGGGATCATTGTCCCGGCCGCCACGGATCGACTGGATCGTCGCCATCACCTTTGCCGCGCGATCGGGGAAGTGGGTGTCGAGCCAGGCGCGGAACAGCGGCGCAACCTCGTGAGGCAATCGGACAGGCAGGAAGAATGCGCCCATAGCCCCTGCCTCCGCCGCGCGTTGCATGATGTGTTCCAGCTCGTGATCGGTGATCGCGGGGATGACGGGGGAGAGCGAGACATAGGTCGGGATGCCCGCCGCGCGCAATTTGGCGACGGCGGCAAGGCGGCGTTCGGGATGCGGCGCGCGGGGCTCGACGGTCATGGCGATTTTCGGGTCGAGCGAGGTGACCGAGATCATCACGGCGGCAAGGCCCTTCGCCGCCATGGGCCCAAGCAGATCGATGTCGCGGGTGACGCGGTCGGACTTGGTGGTGATTGTGATCGGGTGGTCGCACGCGGCCAGCACCTCGATACAGCCGCGCGTGATCCGCCATTCGCGTTCGATCGGTTGATAGGGGTCGGTGTTGGTACCGAACGCAATCGGCTGGCAGCTATAGCCGCGTTTTGAGAGGGCTTGGCGCAGAAGGACCGGGGCGTCGCGCTTGGCGAACAGGCGCGTCTCGAAATCGAGGCCGGGGGAGAGGTCGAGATAGGCGTGGCTGGGCCGGGCAAAGCAGTAGATGCAGCCATGCTCGCACCCGCGATAAGGATTTACCGAGCGGTCGAAGGCGATGTCCGGGGACTGGTTGCGGGTCAGGATCGTGCGGGGTTTTTCGACCGTGACGGTGGTGCGCAATGGAGGCAGGTCGCCGTCAATTGTTTCGCGCTCGTCCAGCCAATCGCCATCGGCTTCGCGCTGCGGTACATTGAAGCGCGTGCTGTCGGTGTTGTTGGTGGCGCCGCGAACTGAGCGAGTCTTGGCCATGTCACAGGCTAGGCGCAACGATAGAACAAATAAAGAACAATCGCTATGAGGCACGGGTTGCGACTTATCGATAAGCGTGTATATGCACGCTTTATGACACCTGCCTCTTGCACTTGTTCACGCCTTCGCCGTGCGACGCGAGTGGCGGCGACGCTTTACGACGAAGCGCTTTTACCCGCGGGTCTCAGCACGACCCAATTTGCCATTCTGCGGACGCTTGATCGAATTGGCGCAACGTCTTTGACGGGACTTGGCGAGGCGGCCTGTTATGATCGCTCCACGCTCAACCGGCTGCTGCGTCCACTCGAAGATCTGGGATTTGTGGTGTCGGGAAGCGGCACCGATGCCCGCGCGCGCATCGTTCGGCTGAGTGATACGGGCAAGGCCGCGATCAAGCGAGCCACGCCGCTGTGGGAAAAAGCGCAGGCGAGCGTTCATGCGCGCATGGGCGGTGATTTGGAAACGCTCCACACTCTGCTTGCCCGTATGGAGGAATTACGCCCGTGAAGCGCGCTTCGATTGTCATCTTCGCGGCCGCCGCGATCGTCACGATTGCGATGGGCGTGCGGCAGTCGTTCGGTCTGTTCCTGCCCGATATGAGCACCGATCTGGGCATAGGACGGAGCGAGTTCGGGCTGGCGCTGGCGATGCAGAATTTGTTGTTCGGGTTCGCACAGCCATTCGTCGGCGCGCTGGGTGACAAATATGGCGCGGGGCGGATCGTGGCAGCAGGGACGGTCCTCTATGTCGCCGGGCTGATCGGCGCATCGTTCGCGGCGGGCGCTTTCGGGCTCTATGTGTCGTTCGGGCTGCTGGTGGGCATGTCGATGTCGGCGACGACGTTCGTCACCGTGCTGGGCGCGGTCGGGCGGGTGGTGCCGGAGGCAAAACGCGGGATGGCGTTCGGCATCGTCACGGCGGGCGGATCGCTGGGGCAATTTCTGCTGGTGCCGGTGGGGCAGCTGTTCATCGCCGAACTGGGCTGGCGGATGGCACTGATCGCGTTGGCCGGGATCGTGGCGGTGATGCTGGTGCTGGCAGTCGGCGTAGCGGGCAAGCCGCAGGCCGCGGTGGCCGCAGGACCTGCGCAGTCGATGCGCGAGGCGCTTGGCGAGGCCGCGGCGCATCGCGGATTCTGGCTGCTCAACGCCGGCTTCTTCGTCTGCGGATTTCACATCGCGTTTCTGGCGACGCATTTCCCGGCCTATCTGTCGGACATGGGGCTGGGCCTAAGCATCGGCGCGACGGCGCTGGCGCTGGTCGGGCTGTTCAATATCTTCGGGTCGTATCTGTTGGGCATGGGTGCGGACCGGTGGAGCAAGACGCGGTTGTTGTCGGGGCTCTATGCCGCACGCGGGGTGGCGATGATCGTGTTCCTGGTGCTACCGCTGACGCCGGTCACCGCACTGGTCTTTGCCGCGACGATGGGATTGCTGTGGCTGGGGACGGTGCCGTTGACGAGCGGGCTGATCGGGCAGATTTTCGGCATCCGGTACTTGTCCACGCTTTATGGCATCGTGTTTCTGAGCCATCAGGTCGGCAGTTTCTTCGGCGCATGGAGCGCGGGGCTGATGTTCGATCGGACCGGCAGTTACGATAGCGTGTGGGTGGCGTCGGTGGTGCTGGCGTTCGCGGCGGCGGCGCTGCATTTGCCGATTTCGGAGCGGCCGGTGGTGCGCTTGCGGACGGCGGAAGCGTGAAGGCGCTGGGCCTTATCGCACTGGCGGCGGTGCTGGCTGGCGGCTGGTGGCTGTGGAGCCGGATCGGGGTGGACGTCGCATTAGGCGCGGCGCTGGTATGGTGCGGATGAGTCGCTATTCCTGAAGTCGGGGCATCAACTCGACGAAATTGCACGGGCGGTGCCGGATATCGAGTTGCGTGGCGAGAATGTCGTCCCAGCCGTCCTTCACCGCGCCGGTCGATCCGGGGAGCGCGAAGATATAGGTGCCGCGCGTGACACAGGCGGTGGCACGCGACTGTATCGTCGAGGTGCCGATCTTGGCGTAGCTGAGCCAGCGGAACAGCTCGCCGAAGCCGGGGATCATCTTGTCGGCGACGCGCTCCAGCGCTTCCGGCGTCACGTCGCGGCCGGTAACGCCAGTGCCGCCAGTGGTGATGATGCAGTCGATCTCGTCATCGTCGACCCACGCATGAAGCTTGCCGACGATCTGGTCCGGGTCGTCGGTCACGATGGCGCGATCGGCCAGTATATGGCCTGCCGCCGTCAGGCGATCGACCAGCGTATCGCCGGAGCGGTCGTCAGCCAGCGTGCGCGTATCGGATACGGTAAGCACCGCGATCCGCACCGGGCGGAACGCGATGCTTTCATCAATTGGCACGGATGACACTGGCCGGACCGGAGGCCGATGCTTGCAAGCGGACCGAGGTCGCACCAGTGGTGCCGGGCACGCGCGGCCACAGCCCCTGAGTCAATGCGGCGCGACTGGTGCCGTCACGGCCGTCTTTCTTTTCGTACATCCAGTAGTTGCGCAGCACGGTCATGACGTAACCGCGCGTCTCCCAGTATGGGATGCTCTCGATGTAGAGCAGCGGGTCGCCATTGTCGCGGATCTGGACGTTCCAGTTGGTGACCGGGGTGGGGCCGGCATTGTACGCCGCGATCACCTTGGGCAGCAGACCGCCGGTAAAGGGCTGATCTCGCAGCTGCTCGATATAGGACTGGCCTACCTCCATGTTGGTGGAGGGGCGCGAGAGGTCGCCGCGTACGATCGTGCGGCCCTGTTTGCGGCCAATATCGGTGGCGGCGGCGGGCATGATCTGCATCAGGCCGTATGCGCCAGCGGGGCTTTGTATTGTCGGATTGAACTTCGATTCCTGAAGCGTGTGGGCGAACACCAAGGATTTATCGACTCGCCAGCCGCCATCTGGCGTCCAGTCCGGCGTCGGGTAACGGGCTTCGCTAAGCGGCATCGTGCCCGCCGGACAATTGTGCGTTAGCCAAAGCTGAGTCGAGGGGAGGCCGAGGCGACCTGCAAGACGCGTGAGCGAGGCGTGTTCGCGCGCGTCGCCGATCTTCGCCTGTTGCCGGATAACGTCGGCCGCAAGCGTATCCTCGTCGATTTCGGCCAAGGCGGCGGCAACGCGGACATTGGGGCGGCGTTCGAGCGCGCGCCAATCGGCGGCGACGAAGCGTTCGGCGCGGGTGGGAATGTCCTTGAGGCCCAGCGCCTGTCGCGCGAGCATGCCGTAGAAGGTCTCACCGTGCAGCGCAGCGACCTTGAGCCGCTGACCTACCAGATCGGGGCGACCGCATGCCATGTCGGCGCGCGAGGCCCAGTAAAGGCCGGCCGAGCGCTTCTCGGTATCGACCGCGCGCTGGGCGACGGAGGCGAATGCGATTTGCGCGGCGGCGCAATCCTTTTGCCGCCATGCGGCGAGACCCTGAACCCAATCCGCAAGCGGGGCGAAATCGCCGGTGCCGGTCTGCGCGCGGGCGGCGACACGACGGGCATCGCTGTCGCGACCAAGCGTGTAATACATCCATGCGACGCGCTGACGCCATTCGGTCAGCGCTTCGCTGGTGAGGTCGGCGGAGCGGGATTCGACCAATGTTTCGGCGGTGCTGGCGTCATCGACCTTGATCAACGGCTGCATTGCGGTGGCGATTTCGGCGGCGGCAGTGTCGGAACGAATCGAGCGGGCGCGCACGCGGGTCGGGGCGGCATCATGCCAGATCAGGCGCTGTGCGGCGGGGAGGAGCGGGAGTTCGGTCGCGCCGCGCGTCTTGGCGAGGCGGGCTAGCTGTTCGCCCTGTGGCAGTTCGGGGGCTTCGGCGAGCACAGCCATCAGCTGTGGCAATTCGGTGCGGGGCGAACCCTTCGCCAGATAGAGTTCGGCGCGGGCGAGCGCGTGGAGCGGGCCGGGGCGCATTGAATCGAGCGCGATCTGGGCGTCAGTCCATTTCTGCGCGCGGATCGCGGCGAAAACGGTGCGGTAGCCGGTACGCTGGGCGGCATCGAGCTGGGCCGGGATGCCGTCGGCGGCGCGCTTGTCAAAGCCGCTCGGGCGGTCATCCGCCTGCGCGACGACCGGCAGGGTGAGGGCCAGGGCGGCCAGGATAATCGGCAACTTCACGTGTCTTGCCCCCCGATAAGCAACTGCAGATTTTTCCAGGCGTCGGCTTTCGCCGCAGGCTTGTCGATCAGGAACCGGGGATGCCGGACCGTGACCGCTGCCGATTGTCCGCCTTCATAGTTAACCTTGTGCAAACGTTCACGGCCGCTTGCGGATTCGGCCCCGAGAATGGCACGGCTCACCGTCTGACCCAGCAATAGCAGCTGTTTGGGGGCAGTGAGCGCGATGTGGTGGCGGGCGAGTTCGGCCAGTCGCGGCTCCGCATCGCGCGGCACCTGTCCGGTGACCGGGCGCGCGGCGCAGAGCGAGGTTAGATAGACGCTGTCGCGGCTGTAGCAGATCGCCGCGAGGATGCGGTCGAGCAACCGGCCCGAGGGGCCGGTGAGCAGCGACGCCGCCTCCGCATCGGTGGGCTCGGGCAGGTCGGTCATCACCATCAGCGGTGCGGCGGGGTTGCCCATCGGTAGCAGGATCGGCTCGCCCCAGCTGGATTCGGGTGCATGGCCGCCGAAACGCCAATCGACGAAGGCCTCCAGCGTCACGGGGAGAGGGGCTTCGACTTCGACCAGCGGTGGTGGAGGGACTGCACCGGGGACGGCGGACGCGGCTTCGCGGGCGCTCCAGTCACGCGGCAATTCATCGACCAGCGTGTCGACGCCAGCCTCCTGCCACCAATCCAGTGCGCTAATCGTGGCTTCGCGCCAGTCCATTGCCCCCTCTATGCCCATAAATCACATAGAGTCACGGCTTGACGCCACCGTCAACTTCCCTCCATCGGGGGAAGGACAGGACGCCCCGCGCGCGCGATGGTTATGCGACGAGAGTGTCCCCGGAGGAGACGGGAAGTGAGCGAACGCGAGTCGATGCCTTACGACGTGGTGATCGTCGGTGCCGGGCCAGCGGGCCTGTCGGCGGCGATCCGGCTGAAACAGCTGGCCGCCGAAGCGGGCAGCGAGATCGGCGTATGCGTCCTGGAAAAAGGGTCCGAGGTCGGCGCGCACATCCTGTCGGGCGCGGTAATCGATCCGAAATCGCTCGACGAATTGTTGCCCGATTGGCGCGACAGCGGCTGTCCGCTGGCCGAAGTGCCGGTGACGGACAACCAGCATTGGATGCTGAGCAAGGCCGGCAAGATCGGCGTGCCGCATTTCATTACGCCGGGCTTCATGCACAACAAGGGCACCTATACCGGCAGCCTGGGCAGTCTGTGCCGTTGGCTGGCAGAGCAGGCCGAAGGGCTGGGGGTCGAGATTTTCCCCGGCTTCGCCGCCGCCGAAATCCTGTTCAATGAGGATGGGTCGGTCAAGGGTGTCGCGACCGGCGACATGGGCGTGGCGCGCGACGGGACGCACAAGCATGATTACCAGCCGGGGCTGGAACTGCATGCGCGCTACACCTTCTTTGGCGAGGGCGTGCGCGGGCATCTGACCAAGCAGCTGATCCGTCAGTTCGACCTGGCGAAGGATTCGGACCCGCAAGTCTATGGCCTGGGCGTCAAGGAATTGTGGGATATCGATCCTGGATTGCATCAGCCGGGGCGGGTGATCCATACGCAGGGCTGGCCATTGAACGAGACCGCCGGGTCGAATGGCGGCGGGTTCCTCTATCATCAGGCGAACGGGCAGGTCGCGCTCGGGTTCGTGACATGGTTGAATTACACCAACCCGTATCTGTCGCCGTTTCAGGAAATGCAGCGCTGGAAGACGCATCCGGCGATCGCGGAAATCCTGAAGGGCGGCAAGCGGGTCAGCTATGGCGCGCGGGCGATCAGCGATGGCGGTTTGCAGTCGATTCCGAAGCTGGTGTTCCCTGGTGGCGCGCTGATCGGTGACAGCGCCGGGTTCCTGAACGTACCGCGGATCAAGGGCACGCACACCGCGATGAAGAGCGGCATGCTGGCGGCGGAAGCGGCCTTTGCGGCGGTGCAGGCGGATCGCACATCGGAT
The DNA here is from genome assembly GCF_036663835.1 of Sphingomonas sp. LT1P40. Taxonomy (NCBI): domain Bacteria; kingdom Pseudomonadati; phylum Pseudomonadota; class Alphaproteobacteria; order Sphingomonadales; family Sphingomonadaceae; genus Alteristakelama; species Alteristakelama amylovorans. The sequence continues at coordinate 1,180,752 of NZ_JAXOJT010000001.1, read as the reverse complement.
GAGCTGACGGCCTATCCGGAGGCATTCGAGGCGAGCTGGGTTTATAAGGAGCTGAGCATCGTCCGTAACGTCGTGCCTTTGGTCAAGAAATTCGGCGATCTGGTCGGGTCGGGGCTGGCGAACGTGACGATGTGGCTGGAAAGCTGGGGCGTGAAGATGCCGTTCACGCTGAAGCATCATCCGGACCATGAAAGCCTGTGGCGAAAGGATCTGGTCAAACCGATCGACTATCCCAAGCCCGACGGCGTGCTGACGTTCGACCGACTGTCGTCGGTGTTCATCTCGAACACCAATCACGAGGAGGACCAGCCGGTCCATCTGACGCTGAAAGACCCCGACATTCCGGTCGAGTACGACCTCCCGATGTACGACGAGCCCGCGCAGCGTTATTGTCCGGCGGGCGTTTACGAGATCGTGGGCGAGGATGTGGGCGAGCCCAAATTCGTGATCAACGCGCAGAATTGCGTTCACTGCAAGACCTGTGACATCAAGGACCCGACGCAAAACATCAACTGGGTCGTCCCGGAGGGCGGCGGAGGACCGAATTATCCCAACATGTAAGAGGTTTGTCCTGCCGCTGGTCGCGCTGGCGGTGATGATGCCACAGACGGCGCTGGCCGATGCGCGGGCCTATGTCCGGGCCCGGGCGGCGGCGGCGGATGGCGAAGTGGGGGTTGCCGCAGCGGGTTATGCCGTGGTGATGGCGACCGCGCCGGACGACGAAGTGGTTGCGATCCGTGCGTATCGCAATGCGCTCGCGGCGGGCGATCTGGTGCTGGCGAAACGGGCCGCAGGGGTGCTGACGCGATCGGGGGTCGCGCCGCCGGATGTGTCGATCCTGATGTTCGCCGATGCGTTGCGCAGCCGCGATCGGACGGCGGCGGATGACGCGGTCGGGCGGATCGGTGCGGGACCGCTCGATTTTCTGACGCCGATCCTGCGTGCCTGGCTGGCCTATGATCGCGGGGAGGACCCGTTTGCGCCGCTCGACGCCTCCACGGAGAGTGCGCTCAGTCGCCGCTATATCGCCGAGCATCGTGCGCTGTTGCTGATCGCTTCGAACCGCACGGACGAGGGGGTATCGGCACTGCATGTGGCGGTGAGTGCGGACCCGGGCAGCGTCGATTTGCGCTGGAACGCCGCAACCTTGCTGGCGGCGAAGGGCAAGCGCAACATCGGGTTGTCGCTGCTGTCAGGCGACGATCCGGTGATGACGGGGCTGCGGGAACGCCTGAAGCGCGGACCGAAGCCGGGCGCGGCGTTCGGGGTCAGCCGTACGCTGACACGGCTGGCGAGCGACCTGGCCGAACAGGAGACGCAGTCGCTGTCGATCCTGCTCGCGCGCTCGGCATTGCTGCTCGATCCGGCGGATGATCGTGCGCGGCTGTTGCTGGCGGCGGCATTGGCGGGTGAACAGGCATATGACCGCGCGTCGGCGGTGCTGGACGGGGTCACGAAGGAAAGCCCCTTTTATGCCGCCGCGCTGGGTGAGCGGATCGACTTGCGGCGCAAGCAGGGCGATCCGGCGGGCGCGCTGACACTGGCCGCGACGCTGGCGGGTTCGCCGGACGCGACGGTCGCGGATCGCCAGCGTTATGCCGATATGCTCGACACGGCGGGGCGAGAGGCCGAGGCGGCGAAAGTCTATGCCGACGCGCTGACACAGGCGGGGGCCGGGGCGAGCTGGGTCAATTACCTGCAACTGGGCGGCGCGCTGGAGCGGGCGGGGCAGTGGGATGCGGCATTGCCGCATTTACTCAAGGCGGTGGAACTGGCACCGGAACAGCCGGTCGCGCTCAACTATCTGGGCTATGCGCAGGTCGAGCGTGGCGAGAATCTGGACGCGGCGCAGGCGTTGCTGGAGCGGGCGAGCGCGCTCAGGCCCGACGATGCAGCGATCACCGATTCGCTGGCCTGGGCCTATTTCCGGCGCGGTGATGTCGCCCGGGCACTGCCGCTGCTGGAAAAGGCGGCGCAGGGCGAGCCCGGTAGTGCCACGATCAACGAACATCTGGGCGATGCCTATTGGAGGGCGGGTCGGCGGTATGAGGCTCGCTATGCGTGGCGCGCGGCGGCACTCTATGCCGAGGGTGAGCAGAAGACGCGGCTGTCGGGCAAGCTGGCCGATGGGCTGGCGCAACGGGTTGCGGCAAACTGATCGTCACCGAACAGGCGCGTGCGAAACTGAACCTGGCGCTGCATGTGCGGCGGCGGCGGGATGACGGCTATCACGAACTGGAAACGCTGTTCGCGTTCGTGGCGGATGGCGACACGGTGACGCTGTCGGACGAGGGCGAGGGGTTTGCGGTCGAGGGGCCGTTTGCCGGCGCGCTGTCGGGCGAGGGCGACAATCTGGTAACGCGGGCGGCGGCGCGGTTTGTTGAGGTTTTCGGGCTGACGGTGCCCGGGCGGATCACGCTGACCAAGCGGCTGCCGGTGGCGTCGGGGCTGGGCGGGGGATCGGCGGATGCGGCGGCGACGTTGCGGTTGCTGGCGCGCTGGCATGGGGTGGCGCTGGACGATGCGTGGTTGTTTGCGGTGGCCGATGGGCTGGGGTCTGATGTTCCGGCGTGTCTGTACGGGGGAACGGCAATCGGGCGGGGGCGGGGCGAGTTGCTAACGCCGGTTGCCGGGGCGGCTGGGACAGCCGTTTTGCTGGTCAATCCGGGTGTGGCGGTCGCGACAGGGCCGGTGTTTGCGGGCTGGGATGGCGTGGATCGTGGGCCATTGATCGAGGGCGATGTGCTGGCGGTGGCGCAAGCTGGGCGCAACGATCTTGAGCCGCCTGCGCTCGCGATTGCGCCGGTGATTGGGGAGGTGCTGGCAATGCTGGCGGCTCAGCGCGGTGCGAGGCTGGCGCGGATGTCGGGGTCGGGCGCGACATGCTTTGCATTGTTCGATAACGCGACCACGCGGGATGTTGCGGCTATGGCCATACGGGCCGCTCAGCCGGGATGGTGGTGTCTCGAAACGGTGCTGTCGTGACAGTTTTTTGTTCTGTTTCGGGACTCGGTACGGACGTCGATGAGCGTGATCGGCGGTTTTCCGCCGTTGGCCCGAACCTTGCGGTGTTTCCCATGCGGATCATGCGCCGGGAGCGAAACGTCCGTGGATGGCCCCCGTTTTCGCCGCTTCAGGCGAGCGGGCGCCATCCCCGCTTTGGCCGTCAGCTATGATCGGCTGGGCGCTTCAAGACCATATCGCGATCCTGACGATCGACAGGGGTTCGGCGCGCAATGCCATTCCGATAGCGGGGTGGGAGGCGCTTGCTGTCGCCGCTGGAGAAATCGCGGGGTCGGATGCGCGGGCGGTGGTCCTGCGATCGGCGATGGACGGGATTTTCTCGGCTGGGGCTGATCTGAACGAGTTTCGCCAACTGGTCGCCGATCCGGCGATGAGACGGCGTTTTCGGGAGGCGATGGCGGCAGGGATCGAGGGTGTGGCGGCACTGCCGATGCCGGTGATCGCGGCGGTGGATGGCGGGTGTTTCGGCGCGGCGGTGGCGCTGACGCTGGCGTGCGATATCGTCGTGGCGGGGGATCAGGCGGTGTTCGCAACGACACCGGCCAAGCTGGGTCTGTCATATCCTGCCGCAGATGTGGCCCGACTGGCTGCCCGTATAGGACATGCCAATGCGGCGATGATGCTGTTTGGCGGCGCGCCCGTGAATGCAGATGCCGCATTTCGCATTGGACTGGCGCAGCGACGTATCGAGCATGCGTTGAGCGTGGCGTGGGCGTTGGCGCACGGGATCGCAGAAAATGTGCCCGAGGCTGTTCGCGCGCTGAAATGCGTACTGCGTGATCCAGCGGCGGAAGGGCATGACCGGACGTTCGACGATGCGTTCGCGTCGGAGGCATTTGCCGAGCGGCTGGAAGCGTTTCTGGGTGGCGCGCGATGAGCGTGGCACGAGTCATCGACGGTACGGGCAATGTGCTGATCCTGTGCGATCATGCGTCCAATGCCGTGCCGGAGGACATCGAGCTGGAGGTCAATCCAGCGTTGCTCGACAAGCATATCGCCATCGACATCGGCGCTGCGGCGGTCACCGAGGGGTTGGCCGCGCGGCAGAACGCCTCTGCCATTCTGGCGACCGTGTCGCGGCTTGTGATCGACCTGAACCGGGAGCCGGACAGTTTGGGGCTGATCCCGCTGATGAGCGACGGGCATCACATTCCGGGCAATGTCGGCGTTGATCGCTGGGAGCGGATCGCGCGCTTTCATGCGCCGTACCATCGCCTGATCGCGGAGGCGATCCGCGCGCGACCGCCCGCTATGCTGGTGTCGGTCCACAGCTTTACGCAGCAACTGGAACATGCGGATGGTCAGGTGCGGCCGTGGGAGGTCGGCATTCTCTATAACCGCGATGCGCGGGCGGCGCGGATCGGGATCGAGTTGCTCAACGCCTCGGGCATCGTGACCGGGGACAATGAGCCCTATTCCGGACGGCTGCTCAACGCGACGATGAACCGGCATGCCGAGGCGAACGGAATCCCCTATCTGGGCATCGAAATCCGCAACGATCTGATCGCCGACGATGGCGACGCTGCACGCTGGGCGGAAAAACTTGCCAAGATAGTATCAGCCGTGCGCGATCACCTTGCGCAAGGGGGGCGTGGGGCGACATAGGCGCTTCCATGACCAACCGTTTCGACAAAGCCCGCCTGCCGTCGCGCCATGTGTCCGTCGGCCCCGAACGCGCCCCACATCGCAGCTATTATTATGCGATGGGGTTGAGTGAAGAGGAGATCGCGCGCCCGTTCGTCGCGCTGGCGAGTGCGGGTAACGACTCTGCGCCATGCAACACGACGCTGGATTACCAGGCCGACGCTGCGCGCAAGGGCGTCGAAAGTAATGGCGGCATGCCGCGCCGGTTTAACACGATCACGGTTACAGACGGTATCGCGATGGGGCATCAGGGGATGAAATCCTCGCTGGTCAGCCGCGAGGTCATTGCAGACTCGGTCGAATTGTCGGTGCGCGGGCATTGCTATGACGCGCTGGTCGGGTTTGCCGGGTGCGACAAGTCGCTGCCGGGGATGATGATGGCGATGCTGCGGCTGAACATCCCGTCAATCTTCGTCTATGGCGGGTCGATCCTGCCTGGCCGCTATCAGGACCGCGACGTCACTGTGGTCGATGTGTTCGAGGTCGTGGGCAAGTTCGCGGCGGGGAATTGCCCGATCAGCGAAGTCCATGCGCTGGAAAAGGTCGCATGCCCCGGTCATGGCGCATGCGGCGGGCAATATACCGCGAACACGATGGCGTGCGTGGGCGAGGCGATCGGATTGTCGTTGCCGAACAGCAACATGGTGCCCGCGCCGTACAGCAGCCGTGAGCAAATCGCCGTTGCCGCGGGCTATCAGGTGATGGAATTGCTGGAGCGCAACATCCGCCCGCGCGACATCTGCACGCGCGAGGCGTTCGTCAACGCGGCGCGGATCGTTGCGGCGACCGGTGGATCGACCAACGGCGCGCTGCATCTGCCCGCGATGGCGCATGAGGCGGGGATCGAGTTCGACCTGTTCGATGTCGCCGAAGTCTTCAAATCAACGCCTTACCTGGCCGATTTGAAACCCGGTGGGAAGTATGTGGCGAAGGATATGTATGACGCGGGGGGCGTTTACATGTTGATGAAGACACTGCTGGCGAACGACCTGCTCGACGGCAATTGTCTGACCGTGACCGGCAAGACGCTGGGCGAGAATATCGACGCGGTGACGTGGAACCCGGACCAGAAGGTCATTTACGATGTGAAGACACCGATCACGCCGACCGGCGGTGTTGTGGGCTTGCGTGGATCACTCGCACCCGATGGCGCGATCGTGAAGGTCGCGGGGATGAGTCGACTAGTGTTCGAGGGACCGGCGCGCTGCTTCGATTGCGAGGAAGATACGTTCGCAGCGGTCGAGGCACGCTCGATCAACGAGGGCGAGGTTATCGTCATCCGCTATGAAGGGCCGAAGGGCGGGCCGGGGATGCGCGAGATGCTGTCGACCACCGCTGCGCTCTATGGGCTTGGTATGGGCGAGAAGGTCGCGCTGATCACCGATGGGCGGTTTTCGGGTGCGACGCGGGGTTTCTGCATCGGCCATGTCGGGCCGGAGGCGGCGGACGGCGGGCCGATCGCGCTGGTCGAGGATGGCGACACGATCCGCATCGACGCCGAACTCGGCACGATCGACCTGCTGGTCGCCGATGATGTGCTCGCCGAACGCCGCGCAAAATGGCAGCCGCGCACGAATGACTATCAGTCGGGCGCATTGTGGCGCTATGCGCAAAATGTCGGACCGGCCTATCAGGGGGCGGTGACGCATCCGGGGGCAAGTTCCGAAACGCATGTCTATGCGGATATCTGAAGCGGCGGGGCTGTTGGCGATACTGTCGCTTGCCGCCTGTGGCGCACCAAAGGTCGAGACCAAGGCTGATCGGGCCGAGACGGCACGGATCGAGGCCGCGCGCGCGGAGGCCGAGGGTCGCATCCCGTGCGCGATTGGCGGGACGACGACCTTTACCACCGACTGCACGATCGAGCGCGCGCAGACGCAGGACGGGCTGATGCTGACCGTGCGGCATCCGCAGGGCGGCTTCCATCGGCTGCGTGTGACCACCGACGGGCGCGGTGTAGTGGCGGCGGACGGCGCGCGCGAGGCGGTGGTGTCGATCATCGACAAGGACGCGATCGAGGTCGCGATCGAGGATGCGCGTTATCGCCTGCCCGCGCGGGTCCGGGGTGCCGATACGAAATGATCGCCAGCCCACGCGCGTGGGGATGGGCGGCCTTTTGGCTGGTTACCGGTGTCGCGGCTGCGTGGTTTCTGGCTGAGGCACTAACATTCGTTTCGGAACGCGATGCGCCCGCCGGGGAGACGCTGCTCAACCGACGCATATGGTATTATTCGCATATTGCGCTGGCGGTGCCGCTGCTGCTGATCGCGCCGATCCAGTTCGTGGCTGCATTGCGCATCAAGCGTCCGACTGTGCATCGCTGGTTGGGGCGGGCGTATTTGACCGCATCGCTGGTGGCGGGACTGATAGCGCTGCATCTGGGGCTGACGATCACCACGCCGGGGACGCAGGTGCCGCTGAGCCTGTTCGCGGTCGTGTGGATCGGGTTCAGCGTCATCGCGTGGCAAGCGGCGCGGCGGCGGCGCTTCGACGTGCATCGCGCGTTTGTGATCCGCGGGACGGCATTGGCACTGTCGTTCGTGTGGGTGCGGATGATGGCGGCGGGGGACGGCATGCTGCTGGGGTTTGTCGAGAGTGAGGAGATGCGCGCGGCGACGCGGGGCTGGCTCAGCTTCGTGCTGCCGCTGCTGGTGACCGAGGCATGGCTGAGCTGGTGGCCCGCCGCGAAACGGGCATTTGCACGCCCCTGACTTTCATCGTATCGCCGCCTCGCCAGAGGGTTGGGCGACCGCGTTCCCGGATCATGTCCGGGGCCGAGGAAAGTCCGGGCTCCACGGGAACACGGTGCCGGGTAACGCCCGGCGGCCACGGATCTGATCCGGGGTCAGGGAAAGTGCCACAGAGAGCAAACCGCCAACGGGCTTCGGCCACGGGCAAGGGTGAAAGGGTGCGGTAAGAGCGCACCGCGCGACCGGTAACGGAAGCGGCATGGCAAACCCCACCGGGAGCAAGATCGAATAGGGGCCGCATATGGGGTGTTCCGCCTCGCGGCCCGGGTTGATTGCTTGAGCCCGCACGCAAGTGCGGGCCTAGAGGAATGGTCGCACAGTCCCTGCAAGGGGATGGACAAAACCCGGCTTACAGACCCTCTGGCAACTTATTTCGTCTGAATTGACGGGCTTGTCATCGCATCGCCGGTTGGAGGATAAGAGGGCGGAGGCGGGATCTATGATACGCGGAATCCTTCTTGGTGCGGGTGTATCGTTCGCAGCACTTGTCACGACCCAGGCCGAGGCGCGGCAAACCGATTTTCGCAAGGCGTGCATACAGGAAGCGCGGCTTCCGACGCCCAATGATCCCACCGGTGTCTCTTACGATGACATGGTTGCCGAACGTGCGATCCAGCTTTGCCGCCGGGCGCTGGAGACTGCGCCGGACGATCGTGATGTGCTTGCCAATCTGGGCCGTGCGCTGACCAAGGCGGGTGAGGGCAAGAAAGCACTGCCCTATATCGAGCGGGCAGCCGCAGCCGGCAGCATGCAGGCGCTCAACACGCTGGCCAGCATTTACGAAAATGGCGAGGGGGTTCCCAAAGATTCCGCACGCGCCTTTGCCATCGTCAAATCGGGCGAGCGCAGCGGCTATGCGTGGATCGTCGGGCGGCTGGCGGAATATTACATGGCCGGGACTGGTACGCCGGTCGACCTGAAGGCCGGGATTGCGATGTATGAGCGGGCCGTTGGGCTGGGCAACCGGGGCGGCGCGAAGGATCTGGGCGATATCTATCGCTTTGGAAAATACGGGGTGCCGCGTGACTATGCATTGGCGCGGAAATGGTATTCGCGCGCAATGGCGATGGGCGACGCCGATTCGATTGCGGCATTGGCTTATATGGCCGAGGCGGGCCATGGTTCGCCGAAGGACGATGTCGAGGCGCGGCGGCTCTATGCACTGGCCGTCAAACAGGGGTCGGGCTGGGCGGCGTCGAATTTGAGTCTGTTGCTGCGGAACGGTCGTGGCGGGCCGCGTGACGCTGTCGGGGCGTTCAACCTCACGAAGCTGGCGGTGGATCGCGGGGACGCGGCCGGCATGCGCATGCTCGGCTATCACTACCACCAGGGCGTCGGTGTCGAGCGCGACCTGCCGAAGGCGATCCTGTGGTATCGCAAAGCGGCTGACGAGGACGAGACCGAGGCGATGGTGCAACTCGGCGACATGGCGAGCATGGGCGAAGGCATGCCGCGCGACGAGGGCGCCGGACGCGAATGGTATCGCAAGGCGGCAGAGGCAGGCGATGCGCGGGGCATGCAGCGGCTGGCTCGTGCGCTGAGTTCGAGCGAATTCACCGGCCAGCCGAGCGATAATCCGGCTGCGGTCAAATGGTATCACAAGCTGGCCGAGGACGAGGATGCGGACAATGCGGCGATTGCCGCCGCTGCCTTTGCCGAGGGCAAGGAGGTTCCCGCCGACCTGAAAGCAGCGCGCCGCTATTATGAGAAAGCGCTGGCCTCAGATGTCCCGAACGTCGCCGGGCCGCTCGTTGAAGTGGTGCTCCGCGACGATCCGTCACAAGCTGATAAGGCTTATGCGCTGGCGCTGATCGAGAAGCGTGCGGCGATGAACGAGGGTTGGGCGCTGGCCGCGCTGGCGCATCCCGGATCGCTGATGGAATCGCGCGGACTGGTCGTCGATAGCGTCAAATGGCGCGCCCGGATCGCGGGTGAGACCGATCCCAAAGTGCTGCTCGGGGTGGCCGAGGCGTTGCAGATGGGACGGTTGTCTGCGCAGCAATTCGCCTTGGCGATGCGCTACACGGGTGCCGCGACCGATCCGGTTGCCGCCAAGCAGTTTCAGATTCAGCTGATGCTCAACCTGCAGTTGCAGGAAGCGGCGCTGCGCGAGGTGGCGCGCTATTCGGAGACCGCCGAGTTCAAGGCGATGACGCCGGAGCGTCGGGAGACGTTCCTGAAAGTTGCCGACACCCCCTTTGCCTTCAACTTCACGCGCACGGCGAGCCATGCGCCGTTGCTGCGCCAGCTTTCGGAGCTGGGGATGAAGGAGGCGGCGTCGCGCTATGCCTGGATGCTGCTGGACGAAGGCAAGGGCGATGCGAAGGCGGCGCGCACCTGGTTCGAGCAGGGTGCCAAATTGGGGTCGGGCGATGCGATGCGCGCGATCGGCTATATGCACATGCGCGGGTTCGACGGCCAGAAGAGCGCGCTGAAGGCGGTTCGGGCCTGGGAAGACGCCTATCGGCAGGGCGAGTCCTATGCCGCCTATAACCTGGCCGTCTATTATGGCGGAACCATGGAATTTACCGAGGCTGAGCTGGTGGGCGCGCCGTCGCCCGATCCGGTTCAGGCGTTCGAGTGGATGCAGCGGGCAGCGTCGGCAAGCTATGCCATGCAGGTCAATCTCGCGCGGATGTACATGGCCGGCAACGGCACCAAGGCGGATCCGAAAGAGGGCATCCGGCTGCTGCGTTATGCCGTGCATTGCGGCGATTACAGCGCGCGCGTGGCGATGGGTGAGGCGTATCTGCACGGGGTGGGCGTGGCCAAGGATCCGACAATGGCGCTGCGCTGGTTCAAGCACGCCGCTTACCCGCGCTTTTCGGGCGGTGCCGAGGCGATGGTGCGCGCGTCGGCGCTGGGCTGGGGCATGACGCCCGATGTGAAGCAGGTGCGCTACTGGCTCGCCGAGGGCGTGCGGCGGACCAGCGAAAACGCGAAGAAATGGACCGAGGCGTGCGGTGCGCAGGCGACGATTGCATGTTTGGTGAAGCAAAAGGATTTCACGCCGATTCCCATCGGGGTGGAGACGCCCGATATCGCACCCGAGCCGGCGTTCGAGGACCGGGCTGCCGCGCTGACCAAAGCGCTGGACGCGGCCGTCGAGCAAGGTTCTGAATTCGCGGTGTTCGAAGGGTTTCGCGGGCTTGAGGAGCATTATCTGCTCTACAACAAGATGGACCTGTATCTGGCGACCAAGATGCGGTCGCTGGCTACGAAGGAAGCCGGGCTGCGCGTGAAGTTTGGCGGCACGGACAATTATTTCGCGCTGATCGAAGCCTCCTGCCTCTGGTCGACCGCTGCGACGGAGGCCAATGGCGGCGGTCGACCGGAGGCGGCACTGTTCTTCGCAAAGGTTGCCGTGAACAAGCTGCAGGATGCGCGCAAGCGGATCGCGGACCTCGATCCATCGATCCGCGAATGCTTCATCCGCGTGCATCAGGATCGCTATCGCTATCTCGCCGATATTTTCATGGGCATGGGGCGGTTCGCCGAGGCCGAGAATGTCCTGGCGATGCTCAAGGATTTCGAGACCTATAATTACACGCGGGATAAGCGGCGCGAGGGCGAGGCGTTCGAGCGGATGCCGCTGGACGCGACGCAGACCGCGAGTCTGGCGGCATTCGACAATGCCACGGCGGCGCTGCATCAGGCGGGAAGCGCGCGCGACCGGCTGATCGCATTGCAGGCAAAGGGCGATCTGACCGCCGATCAGCAAAAGGAGCTCGAGGTTGCCACGACCGCGCTGGGCGCGGCGCAATCGGCGTTCCGCACCGAATTGACATCGCTGGGCACCGCGGTGGCGGCGCTGGATTCAAAGCGGGCGCCCGATCTGGAGGCAAAGGCGAACCGGGTCGCGGCGATCCAGCCCAAGCTGATCACCACGGTGCGACGGTTGGGCAAGGATGTCGCCGCGCTGCATGCGGTGGTGCTGCCGGACCGCATCCACTGGTTGCTGACCACCGCCAATTACCAGCGATCGATCGTCGTGCCGGTCGACATCATCGCGCTGCGCAAGGACGTTGGTGCCTATCGTCAGGCGATCAGCGACAAGGCGGTGTTCATTACCGATCCCGCGAGCAAGCTGTACAAGGCGGCATTCGAGCCGGTGGACAGGGCGCTGAAGGCGGCGGGCATCAAGCAGGTGATGCTCTCGCTCGACGACGCATTGCGCTATTTGCCGTTTGCGGCGCTGCATGACGGCAAGGACTGGCTGGCGAAACGCTATGCATTCAGCGCGTTCCGATCGATCGACGAAGTCCAAACCGGGCCGACGGATGCGAAAAACTGGCGCGTCGCTGCGCTTGGCGCGAGTCAGGGCGGAAGTGGCCTTAGCCCTTTGCCAGCCGTCCCCGCCGAACTGAGCGGGATCGTCCGCGCCGATCCGGCCATAGCAACGGGCGTGCTGCCCGGCGTCGTCCGGCTGGATGCGGCGTTCGACCGGGCGGCATTGGGCACCGCGATGGCGGGCGGGTATCGCGTGATCCACATCGCATCGCACTTCTCGCTCGATCCGGGGAGCGCGTCCAAATCGTTCCTGTTGCTCGGCGACGGTAAGCAGCTGCCGCTCAACGAGTTTATCAGCGACGGCCGCTTTACCGCGATCGACGTGGACCTGCTGGCGCTATCGGCATGCCAGACCGGCGTGCCGCAGATCGACCAGAACGGGGCGGAGATCGATTCCAGCCTTGCGGAAATGGCGCAAAAGGCGGGCGCGTCGGCGGTGCTGGCATCATTGTGGTCAGTGGCGGACGAATCCACCGCCGTGCTAATGCAGCGTTTCTATGCGATCCAGGCCAAGGGCGCGACGAGCAAGGCCGAAGGGCTGCGGCAGGCGCAGGTCGCACTGATGGATGCGAGCGGCAAGGCCGGTGGCGACCGGGGTGAGATGCGCGCGCCACCGCCCGGCAGCGCGCCAACCGGACCGGCGGTGACAGGCTATGCCCACCCATTCTACTGGGCGCCGTTCGTGCTGCTGGGGAATTGGCAGTAGCCGGGTGTCTGTGTCGATCAGATTGCAACGGGCGCGGGCAATAGCGCGCGCGCTATAGCCGGGCTACCCTCCGGAGCAGGTGCGGGGCGTGCTGCATGGCGACCGATCAGGCTGTCATAGCTGAGCTCCGCAGCACCATAGGCATTGCCGGCGACCGCCGTCAGCCCTTCACGATCGCGTATCGCGATCAATGCGCGGGTCGAACGGATCAGCAATCGACCCTCCAGCTCGTGCAGACACTCCGTAACGGTCGCGCGACGCAGGTTGAGGGTGTCGGCGAGCTTGCGGTGCGTGACGGAAAAGGAGGGTGTGCCCAGCCGGTCGTGGAGCATCAATAACCGCCGCGCGACGCGTGCATGGGCCGAATCGCGCAGGCTAGAGACAATGGTGGTCGACAACTGAGCCGTCAGGCACTGGATGTAGCGCAGCAGGATTTGGCGAAGGTCCGGACAGACCGATACCAACGCGCCCATGCTTCGTGCGCTGAGCACCAGTGCGCTGCCGCGATGGGACACGACGCTGTTCAGGAACGGCAGGCCCGAGAGCAGCCCCGGCCAGCCGATCGCCCCCTCCCGACCCACCAGCGCGACTTCATAATGCCGGTCGCTCACGCATTGCGACAAGGCAAGGATCGCGGTTTCGGGAAAGCAGGTGCCCATCGAGCCGTCGCTTTCGCGCAACTGGATCGGGGTTCGGTCGTCCAGCCATACGCGCGTTGCGCGCGCCTGGAGTAGCGAAGCTTCATTGTGGGGAAGTCGATCCACCAACGCGTTGGTAGCAACGGTCTGTGGTGGAAATCCTCGCATCTGCGCTTTCCCCTTTTGCGCCGGTTTGGCGTCGTTACGCCAAATCGAGGCACAAGTTCCCGTCGGTACGTTGCCGGACCGACAGGACCCGCATGAGGAACGGTCTGCACCCACCCTTGTTCCCGGCCTTGTTGTTCGAGGAGGAACGTAATGGAAAGAAGTGACGAGCTGATCGAAGCGCTGGAGGCTCGGGGCGAACGCCGCGAGAGCCGGCGCAACTTCTTCATGGCTTTCGGCCTGGTGGGAACGACCGCCGCCGCAGTCACGCAAATGGGTTCGCCGGCGAGCGCGCAGACGGCGCCCAGCGACGCAGACATTCTGAACTTCGCGTTGAACCTCGAATATCTCGAAGCGCAATTCTACCTTTTCGCTGCGACGGGTGCCGGTCTTCCGGCCGGTTTGCTGACCGGGCGCGGGACACAGGGTGCGGCGACCGGCGGACGGCAGGTGGCGTTCACCGATCCGGTGGTCGCGCAATATGCGCGCGAGATCGCTGCCGATGAACGTGCGCATGTTGAGTTTCTGCGCAGCGCGCTGGGCACGGTCGCGGTCGCCCAGCCTGCGATCGACATCGGATCGAGTCCCACTGGAGCCTTTTCGTCGGCCGCACGCGCGGCCGGACTGATCGGTGCCGGTGCGTCGTTCGATCCCTATGCAAATGACGAGAATTTTCTCCTCGCCGCCTATATCTTCGAGGATGTCGGCGTCACCGCCTATAAGGGTGCATCGCCGCTAGTGCAGAACAAGACGTTTCTGGAAGCGGCGGCAGGACTTCTGGCGGTCGAAGCCTATCATGCCGCGATCGTGCGCACGACGCTGTATGCCAAGGGGCTGACGACACCCAGCCTGATCGATGCGACGGAGGCGATCTCAGACGCGCGCGACAGTCTCGACGGGTCGAGCGATCTCGATCAGGGCGTTCGCGCGACGGGTTCCGGCTTGACGACCGCGAGTAACATCGCGCCGCTTGACGCGAACGGTATCGCGTACAGCCGCACCCCCGGACAGGTTCTGAACATCGTCTATCTCAACCGGGCAGCCGTGACCGGCGGCGGGTTCTTCCCCGCAGGCGTCAACGGCGAACTCCGCATGAGCGCGGCCAACTGAGGTTCGGGCATAGCCCAAGGAGGTTTCCCATGAAGCAAGATCTGATCCTCGAAGTGCTCGGCGCAAGCGAGCAACGCCGGGACGAGCGGCGTAAATTCCTGAAAGCCGCTGGCGGCGCAACCGCGGCAATTGCGGGTGCCTCGCTACTCGCAGCGTGCGATAAAACCGACAGCAGCGGTGCGGTGACGCCCGCGCCGACTCCGACGCCAACCCCGCCCGCTACCGGTGTAACCGATGGCGACGTTTTGAACTTCGCCCTCAATCTCGAATATCTGGAAGCGCAATTCTATCTGTTTGCAGCAACTGGATCGGGACTTCCGGCGAATATGCTGGATGGGACGGGAACGCAGGGGGCGGTCACTGGCGGGCGACAAGTGGTCTTTACCGATCCGCTGGTCGCGCAATATGCCCGTGAGATCGCTGCGGACGAACGAGCGCATGTCGCATTCTTGCGCACCGCGCTGGGCACCGCCAAGGTCGCCCAACCGGCGATCGACATCGGATCGAGCCCGACCGGTGCCTTCTCCTCGGCAGCGCGTGCCGCCGGACTTATCGGTGCCGGCGCATCGTTCGACCCCTATGCCAGCGATGAGAACTTCCTGCTGGGTGCCTATATCTTCGAGGATGTCGGTGTGACCGCATATAAGGGCGCGTCGGTGCTGATTACCAACAAGACGTTCCTGGAGGCCGCGGCGGGCATATTGGCGGCGGAAGCCTATCATGCCGGACTGGTGCGCACGGTGCTGTATCGCAAGGGTATTGCGACGCCGACGCTGATCGACGCGACCGAAGCGATCTCGAACGCGCGTGACAGTCTCGACGGGGCGAGCGACCTGGATCAGGGCGTCAAGGCGACCGGTACCGGCGCAACTACGGCGTCGAATATCGCGCCAACCGACAGTTCGGGCCTCGCTTTCAGCCGGACCACGGGACAGGTGCTTAACATCGCCTATCTCAACAAGATGGCGGTCGATCGCGGCGGGTTCTTCCCCGCCGGTGTCAACGGCACCGTTCGCCTCAGCGCGGCGAACTAGTTCAGCAAAGGGAGGAATACCATGTCACACGGCCACGGACCCTGCCTGAAGATCACGTGCATGAAGACGGGCAGCTACGCGTTGATGCATTTCGTCGTTGCGATCGCTGTTGCCTATATGTTGACGCGGGATTGGCGTGCGGCGCTGGCAATCGGGATTGTCGAGCCGTTTGTGCAGACCTTCGCTTTCTACTTCCATGACAGGGCGTGGAGCAAGGTGACCAACCCGCCGATGCGGGCGGCAACGCCGGCGGAGAGTGTGGAATTGTCTTCTCCGATGTGATGACGCGATTGTGAGACAAGGAAAGGCGGGGTTTCGGCCCCGCCTTTTCGCTTTTCCGGGTGGGATGACGGGCGAACCCACCATGCGCTATTTTTTGGGCGGCGGTGCCGCCGGGCGCGGCGCGGCCTGATCGCTTCCGACTGACCGGGCACCGATCGAGACGCCCATCAGTCGCCAGCGATTTCCATACCATTGATAGCTGAAGTCGAACAGGATGGCGGTCGGGCGCAGGTTGAACGACCCCTGCATGCGCAGCAGGCCGTTGCCCTCGATCGCCGGCGCGCGCGCGTAAGTCGGCGCGAGCAGCAGCGTGTTCGACAGATCGACGTTAAGTTGACGGATCCCGGCAAAGATTTGCGCGAGGCGCGCGGCATCGTTGTTGAGTTGAAATCCGGGCGCGGAGAGATCGCGCAGCACCGAGTAATTGCCCGACTGGTTGGCATGATCGATCGCCGCCATTGTTGTCCATAGCAGCTTGGCGCGCTGAAGCTCGTCGGGCAGCGGTTGCGAGGATTGCGGTGCGGCCTGCGCACCGGACGGCGCTTGCTGTGCGATAGAGGGGGCAGCAGCAGCAGCGAGGAAAAGGACGGCCGGGGCAAGGAGCCCCGGCCGGTTACGCTTAAACAAGGTTTTCATCGTTTACCAGGCAACCTGGAAACCACCGCGCGCGCCGATCTCACCGGTCTGGAAACCGGCACCGACGCCTGCGGAGAAGATTGCACGATCACTGATCCGGGCGCTGAGTGCGACCGAACCGGCGGCACGTTCGTTGAAATAGCCGACGCCGCCGGACATGGCGAATTTCGACCCTTCGGGCACCATCGGGCTTTCCATCGCCAGCGCCAGCGCGACACCTTCATTGGTGCGGCGCAGTTCGCTGCGGATCGAGGCATCCGATGCAATCAGCCCGGCAACCTGACCGTTGAGGGTGCCGACCTGCGTGTTCAGCGTGCCCACTTGGGTGTTCAGCGTGCCGACCTGGGTTTGCAGCGTGCCGACCTGACCGCTGATCGTGGACACCTGAGTCCCCAATGCGGTGACCGAGGCGGCGGTGGCGAGGCTGGCGACCGTCGGACCGCGACCCAGCGTGCCGGTGGCATCCGCCGTCACGACGTTGACTGCGCCGACCTGTGCCGCGGTGCTGGCGGTGAGATCGCCGACGGTGACCGAGCTGCCGGCACCGCCGACAACGACCTGATTGGCGCGCGTAGTGGTGGCACCGAAGCCGACCGCGGTCGAATTGTCGAAGCCCGCGTTCGCATTCTTGCCGATCGCGCTGGCATTCACGCCCGCTGCATTGGCCTGATGGCCGACCGCGAGCGATAGGTTGCCGGTTGCCGAAGCCTGCCAGCCGAACGCTTGAGCACCACGCCCCGATGCAGTCGATTCGCCGCCGATTGCGGTGGAGTGGAAGCCGGAGGCATTGGCAAGATCGCCCAGTGCGACCGCATCCTCATCGGTTGCGCGCGCGCCGTTGCCGATTGCAACCGACGTGCCGAGCGAAGTCGGGTTTGTTGCGGTCGTGGTGTTGGCGCCCGTACCGATCGCAATCGAATTATTGGCCGAAGCGACGGCGCCAAGTCCGCCAGCATAGGCGTTCGTGCCAGCAGCGGTTGCTGCATAGCCGTTTGCGACGCTGGCGGCGCCGGTTGCCTGCGAGAAACTACCCGTGGCGGTGCTGCCAACACCGGACGCTACCGATCCGGTGCCCACTGCGGTAGACTGCACGCTGCTCGACAGCGCATTTGAGCCAACGGCGGTTGCGCTTACAAACGTCGCCTGCGCGCCGATGCCCACTGCGGTTGCATTTAGCCCGGATGCACTTGCACCCGCGCCGATTGCGCTCGATCCGATGCCATCGGCGTTGGAATTGCTGCCATAGGATGAGGCATTGGTGGCGGTGGCGTTGGAATTATAGCCATTTGCGGTCGAACCGGCGCCGGTCGCATCCGACAAAGAACCGGTGGCTGTGCTCTGACTGCCGATCGCTTCGGATGACTCGCCAACGGCGGTGCTTTCTGCACCTGTTGCGGTGGCCGCAGCGCCGACCGCCGTCGCGAAGGTCGCCGCGCCGGTGGTGCTGTTGCTGCCGCACTCGGTCGAACCGACACCTGCGCCGTCGTTACAAGGTGCCGTCGCGTCCGCCAATGCCGGGGTTGCGGTGAAGAAAAGTGCTGCCGCGCCGCCAAGGGCAACGCTGGTCAACAATGCAGGTTTGCGCATCGAAATCTCCTGTCAAACTGTTAGCCCGCTCGCATTCAAGGCGACCGGTTACGCACTCGGCATGCACGCTTTACAGGGAGCAAAGGCTCCAACATTGAGAGGCGCGCGGGCGTGCCAGACCTGCGCGTCGATCAGCGTGAGATGTAACAGGAATCCAACCGGTTTCTAGCGATATAAATCGTTAAAGCCGGGACGACGCGGTACGGTGCCGTACAGGCGGACAGTCTTTTAAATCATTTCAGCCGATTGTCGGACCCAGGCCTCCGCCTTGTCGAGGGCGGGCTGGTCATCGACATCGATCCAGCCCAACGTGCCGCAATCGATCACGCGCGCCGTTCCCCGCATGGCGAGAATGCGCATGCCCTCGGTCAGCGACGGTGCATTGAGCGTGCGAAGCGCGGCGAACAGCGCCGGGCCGACCGCGAACACGCCGGTGTCGAAACAGTCATAGGGTTCGAGGTGCTTGCCGATGCCGACAATGCGGTCGCCATTGGTCGCTACGCGGGTGACATCGTCGAGATCGACCAGATCGCTGGCGATGTTACGGTCGACCCCCAGCCGCGCACCGCCGCCAGCACCGGCCTGTGCCACGCGCCGGTACAGCGCGGGTTCGACCAGATGATCGCACATCGCCAGCAACGCCTCACCGCCCGCAACGGCGCACTCCGCAGCCAGCAGCGAAACGCCATTGGGTTTGCGGTAATCGTCGGTCCGCACCGTCTCTACCGGGATCGGCAGCGTGCATGAGTCGAGATGCGCTTCGATAACCTCCGCCGCATAGCCGAGGACGACCACGACCCGCTTTATTCCCGCCGCCGCGAGATTTTGGATGGCATGCTCGATCAACGGCCGCCCTGCGACATGGCAGAGCGGCTTAGACGGCACCACGGCGCGAAGGCGGCTGCCTTCGCCCGCAGCGAGCAGGATTGCGGTGTCGATCATGCTGCGATCAAGCGGCAGCGATGAAGTCTTCGACTGCCTGCGCCGCGAGATCGTCAGTCATCTGCGTGCGCGGATGCTTGCAGAAATAGGCCGATGCCGCGTCGATCGGTCCAGCGATGCCGCGATCCTTGGCGATCTTGGCACAACGGATCATGTCGATGGCCACGCCGGCGCTGTTGGGCGAGTCTTCAACCGACAGGCGCAGTTCCAGGTTCATCGGCACGCCGCCGAACATCGACCCTTCCATGCGCAGGAAGCAGACCTTGTTGTCGTTCTGCCACGGCACATAGTCGGACGGGCCGATATGGACATTCTCGTCCTCCAACCGCTCGGCCGCAACCGACTGCACCGCTTCGGTCTTGGAAATCTTCTTCGACGCCAGGCGGCGGTGGTTCGACATATTCAGGAAATCGGTATTGCCGCCCGTGTTGAGCTGGTAGGTCCGCTCCAGCTTCACGCCGCGCTTGGCGAACAGGTCGGTCAGCACGCGGTGGACGATCGTCGCGCCCAGCTGTGCCTTGATGTCGTCGCCGATGATCGGCACGCCGGCATCGATGAAGCGCTGCGCCCATTCGGGGTTGCTGGCGATGAACACGGGAATGTTGTTGACGAACGCGACGCCGGCTTCGAGCGCGCATTCGGCGTAGAATTCGCTGGCTTTCTGCGATCCGACGGGCAGATAGTTCATCAACACGTCGGTCTTGGTCGCGCGCAGCATGGCGACGACTTCGTCCTTGGTCGCTTCGCGTGCTTTGGCGACGATAAAGGTACGGTCGTCATTATATTCGTCCATATGCTCGGCGACGCCGTCGAGGATGCGGCCCATCTGGACCACTGCGCCGGTCGGCTCGACCGTGTCGCAGAAGATCGCGGTGCAATTCGGTTTGGCGAAGATCGCCTCCGCCACGTCCTTGCCCACCTTGCGCGAATCGACGTCCCATGCGGCGACGACCTTGATGTCGCTGGGGCGGTAACCGCCCAGATCGACGTGCATCAGGCCGATCGTGTCGTTCGCGCCTTCACGATAATGCGACAGGCCCTGCACCAGCGAGCTGGAACAATTGCCGACGCCGACCAGGGCGATGTTGATGCTCGTCATTGTTTGTCTTGTCCTATGAGGGTGTGTGTTGGTTGATGAAGATACGCAGCGGCGCCGCCCCGGATGAGGCGACCCTCCACGATGCGATGCCAGATAAGGCCGACGACCAGGATTACGGTCAGCGGCACGATTTCAAACCACCAGAAGAAGCGCGGATCGCCGCCCACGCAAGCGAGAAAGATCGCAATGACGCGGACATTGGCGCTGAGCAGGCTCATTAGGTGGAGCGGACGCGCGGCCCGCACGCCGTAATCGGCGGCGAGTCGCGCGGGATCGGGTGCGGCGCGCAGGACATTGTCGAACGACTGCGCGAATCGGTCGATCGTGCCCGCGACATAATCATAGAGCTGGACCAGCGGGTTGCGGCTGGGGACGGGCGGGGCGGCGGCGACGCCCTTGATCCGCCGATGGAACCGCGCGCGCTCGCTCTCGTACAGGTTCGACTGCACGGCGTGGAATATCCCGGCGGTGACCGACAACACCCAGCCCTCGATCGTGCCGATGGAAATGGCCAGCGCGATATAGATCAGTGCGAACACGCCATGATCGCACAGCCCGTCAAGTGCGCGACCCAGCGGGCTGGCGGTGTTGGTGGCGCGGGCGATCATCCCGTCGAGGCCGTCGGCGATCAACCACGCGATCGACAGCAACAGCCCCATGACCGCGAACTGCCAATGGCCCCAATTGGCATAGGAAAGCGCAGCGAGCGTGCCCAGAACCAGCCCGCCGACCGACACAATATTGGCCGAAATGCCACGCGCGACGAACAGCGGGAGCAGCCTGCGCCCCGCCGGGTGAACGATCCAGAGATTGGTCGGATCCTCGATGCGGAGATCCCGCGATCCATCCGGTAACACGCCTGTCATTGCCACGTCATAAACAGTGTTTCGCCATTGGTCACCAACCGAGTTGTTACAGTCCGCCGGTTGCTGTCGAGAAACCGGTGTCCCGGTTTCGGGCAGCGACGGTGCGTTTGTGGCAGGGCGGCTCATCGTGGCGGCGGCGCATAGCTCTCCAGAAAGCCGCACCCGTCACAGCGCCACGTCCTGATCTCGATCGGTTTCCGCCCCTCCAGCTTCACGCCCACCCAGATACTCTTCGCCGGCGTCCCCTCCAGCCAGCTGCTGACGCCGCGCGCGCCATAGGTGTTGTCGATCACGAACCCCTCGGTCATCGAGCGCTGACATTTCGGGCATGGTTTGGTGCATCGCATCGCATGGCTCCCCCATTGTACCGGTGCTGGGACCGGTTGCGGGGGATTTAAGCAGAGATGCGGCGAGCGGTCGAATCGCGCAGGTTTCTGCCGCACACCGAGCACTTTCTTGAAGCCGGACGGGTTCCGCTATATCCTCGCACCCTATCGCAAGGATGATACCGATGGAATCCACTCGCCGCCTTTCAGTCGAACTGCCCGACGATGTGGCCGATGCCGTAGAGGCGCGGGTCAGTGCAGGTGAGTATGAGAGCGTCAGTGCGGTGATTGAGGAGGGGTTGCGCGCGTTGGCGGCGCGGGAGGATGATCCGGCCTGGGATGCCGAGGTCGAGCATTGGCTACGCGAGACGGTGGTGCCAACGGCGCAACGGGTGCGTGATGGCAAGGAGCGGATGTACTCGCCCGAGGAAGTCCGAGCGCAGATCGACGCGTTGCATGAGCGGACCGTTCGCGGCGAATGATGCGCTATAGGGTGGTTTATTCGGACCTGGCGCAGGCGCAATTGCTCGATCTCTATCGTTATATCGCCGGTGAGTCCGGGCCGCATGTGGCGAGACGCTATGTCCGGCGGATCGAGGCGCAATGCGAACGCCTGGACACCTTTGCACTGCGGGGTTCACCGCGCGACGATCTGATGCCGGGGCTACGGACGTTATCGTTCGAGCGGCGGGTGGTGATTGGCTATCTGGTTGTCGAGAACGTCGTTTCGATCGTGGGTGTGTCTTATGGCGGGCGGGATCTGAGTCGGGTGTTTCACGACCCGGATTGAGCCGCCTTCGTGTCAGTTGAAATGAAGAAGCGGGACCCCGGCTCAACGCCGGAGTGGAGGGAATAGAGTCAGGCGGGGATCGACACAAAACTATCCATCACCCGCTTTCGTCCGCTCGTCTCGAACTCGATCTCCAGCTTGTTGCCCTCGATCTCGACGATTTCGCCATAACCGAATTTCTGGTGGAAGACGCGCATGCCAAGCGACAGGTCGTCGCGGCCCTTGTTGCCGATGCTGACGGCGCTGGCGCGGCTTTCGACGATGCGTTTGGGGGCGGTGGTGAAGCTGGACGACGGCGAGGCGGCGCGTTGCCAGCCGGGGCCGCGGCCGGTGCCGCGTTCGACATGGGCGAAGGGATCGGCGTTTTCGCTCCAGTTGGCGCGCCAGAGCGATGCGCCACCGGACAGCGTGGTTTCGGCATCGACATGCGCCTCCGGCAGCTCGCCGACAAAGCGACTGGGGATGCTGCTGGTCCATTGGCCATAGATGCGGCGGTTCGCGGCGTGGATGATGAGCGCGCGGCGGCGGGCGCGGGTGATGGCGACATAAGCGAGGCGGCGTTCTTCCTCGAGCGAGGCGAGGCCGCCTTCATCGAGCGAGCGTTGCGACGGGAACAAGCCTTCCTCCCAGCCGACGAGGAATACAGTGTCATATTCCAGGCCCTTGGCGGCGTGGATGGTCATGATCGTGACCTTGGCCTCGGCGGCGTTGGCGTCATTGTCCATGACGAGCGAAACGTGTTCGAGGAACGCGCCGAGGGTTTCATATTCCTCCATCGCGCGGACGAGTTCGCCCAGGTTTTCGAGGCGACCGGCGGCTTCGGCGGTGCGATCGACCTGCCACATCGCGGTGTAGCCGCTTTCGTCGAGCAATTGCCGGGCGAGTTCGGCGTGCGGCAGTTGCGTCGCCATGTCGCGCCAGCGCGCGATGTCGCCGACGAAATTGCCGAGCGCGCGGCGGGCTTGCGGCGTCAGTTCGTCGGTGTCGAGGATGCGGGCGGCGGCGGTGAGCAAGGGGCTGCCCTGTGCGCGGGCGAGTTGGTGGATTTTGGCAATCGCCTTGTCGCCCAGGCCACGCTTGGGGACGTTGACGATGCGCTCGAACGCCAAGTCGTCGGACGGTTGGTGGACGATGCGGAGATAAGCGAGCGCATCTCGGATTTCGGCGCGTTCGTAAAAGCGGAAGCCGCCGACGATGCGGTAGGGCAGGCCGATCGCGATGAAGCGGTCCTCGAAC
This sequence comes from Sphingomonas sp. LT1P40, assembly GCF_036663835.1. Lineage (NCBI taxonomy): Bacteria > Pseudomonadati > Pseudomonadota > Alphaproteobacteria > Sphingomonadales > Sphingomonadaceae > Alteristakelama > Alteristakelama amylovorans. Next base: position 1,157,627 of record NZ_JAXOJT010000001.1, on the reverse strand, counting down.
TCGCGGGTCTGATGCTGCGCGCGGACCAGGATGGCGAATTCGTCGAGCGACCTCCCCTGATGCCGTTGGGCGGATTCGACTTCTTCGCCAACCCGGCGCGCCTCTTCGGGGCCGTCCCACACGCCGATGACCTTGACCTTCTCGCCCTCGGCTTCCTCGGTCCATAGCGTCTTGCCAAGACGGCCGCCATTGTTGGCGATGACGCCGCTGGCCGCCGCGAGGATGTGCGGGGTGGAGCGGTAATTCTGTTCGAGGCGGACGATTTTTGCGCCCGGAAAATCCTTCTCGAACTTCAGGATATTTTCGACCTGCGCCCCGCGCCACGAGTAGATCGACTGATCGTCGTCACCGACGCAGCAGATATTCTTGCGCTCCTGTGCGAGCAGGCGGAGCCACAGATACTGGACGCTGTTGGTGTCCTGATACTCGTCGACCATGATGTAGCGGAAGCGCTGCTGATATTGCTCCAGCACGTCACGGTGGGTGCGTAATATGGTGAGAACGTGGAGCAGCAGGTCGCCGAAATCGCAGGCGTTGAGCGTTTTCAGGCGGTCCTGATATTGCTGATACATCGACTGGCCCTTGCCAGCGGCGAAATGCTCGGACTCGCCCGCGTCGAGCATGGCGGGGGTCAGCCCCTTGTTCTTCCACCCGTCGATCAGGCCGCCGAGCTGGCGCGCGGGCCAGCGCTTCTCGTCGAGATCGTTGGCCTGAATGAGTTGTTTGAGCAGGCGTAGCTGATCGTCGGTGTCGAGGATGGTGAAGTTCGACTGCAACCCGACCAGCTCGGCGTGGCGGCGGAGCATCTTGGCACCGATTGCGTGGAAGGTGCCGAGCCACGGCATCCCCTCTACCGCGTCGCCGATAATTCGGTGAACGCGTTCCTTCATCTCGCGCGCCGCCTTGTTGGTGAAGGTGACACTGAGGATTTCCGACGGATAGGCTTTGCGCGTCCACAGCAAATGCGCGAGCCGGGCGGTGAGCGCGGCGGTCTTGCCGGTACCGGCCCCCGCGAGGACGAGGACCGGGCCGTCGGTGGTAAGAACGGCCTCGCGCTGCGGCGAATTGAGGCCGCGCAGATAGGGGGGATCGTCGGGGGAGGGCGCGGGGAAACTCATGGCGAACAGTTAGGGAACGTGGGGGGCGGGGGCAAGTTTCATTGCAAGGGCGGGCAGAGTGCGGCAGTGAGCGGGGATGAAGTTTCTGCGACAGCGCAAATTGCGGCTCGGCATCGTCCTCGGCATCGCTGTGATCGCGGCTTATGTCGCGTGGCGCACCGGCAGCTTTTCCGATCAGCCGCAGCAAAAGGCGTGCGTCGAAGGGCGCAAAGAGGTGAAGGACGACAAGGGCCAGGTCGTGCAGGTGTTGCGCACGACCTGTTTCGACGAGACCAAATGAAGCCTGCGGGGACGGGCACGGAAATGGGGGGAGTGATGAACACTGACCGGGCACGGCAACGCCGCGCGCTATGGGCGAGCTTCGTTGGGACGGGGATCGAGTTCTACGATTTCTATATCTATGCGACCGCCGCCGCTTTGGTATTCGGAGGGGTGTTCTTCACGGGCACTGACGCCGAGAAGCAGCTTTGGGCGTATCTGACGCTGTCGATCGCGTTCTTTGCGCGGCCTTTGGGGGCGGCGGTGTTCGGCCATTATGGCGACCGCATCGGGCGCAAGGCGACATTGGTCGCGTCGCTGCTGACGATGGGCATTTCGACGACGCTGGTAGCGTTCCTGCCGACCTATGCGATGGCGGGCTGGGTTGCGCCTGCTCTACTGTGCCTGTTGCGGTTCGGGCAGGGCTTTGGTCTTGGCGGCGAATGGGGCGGCGCGGCATTGCTGGCGGTCGAGAATGCGCCACCGGGCTGGCGCGCGCGCTTTGGTGCAGCGCCACAGATGGGGGCGCCGGCGGGGTTTATCGCCGCGAACGGGCTGTTTTTGTTGCTGCTGATGTGGATGACGCCGGAGGAGTTTGCCGAGTGGGGCTGGCGGATTCCATTCATCCTGTCGGCCGCGTTGGTGGCCGTTGGCCTGTGGGTGCGGCTGAAGCTGACCGAAACACCCGAGTTTGCCGCATCGCTGAAGGAAGCACCGCCGCCGAAAGTGCCGCTGGGCGAAGTAACGAAGCGGCATGGCGGGGCGTTGCTGGGCGGGACGATCGGCGCGGTGTGCTGCTTCGCCACCTATTACATCGCAACCGCATTTCTGCTGGGATATGGCACCAAATCGCTTGGCTATTCGATGTCGGACTTCCTGCAGGTTCAGCTGGTAGCGATCCTGTTTATGGCAGGGGGCATTTATCTGGCGGCGTGGATGGCGGACGCCAAATATGATCCGCGCCGGGTGCTGGCGGGCGGCTGCGTGCTGGTGGCGGCGAGCGGCTTTGCGATGGCACCGCTGATGGATGCAGGGCTTACCGGCGTGTTCGTTTTCCTGTCGCTGCTGCTGTTCGGCATGGGATTCGTCTATGGGCCGCTGGGCGCGTGGCTGCCGGGGCTGTTCCCGCCGCGCGTGCGCTATACTGGCGCGTCGATGACGTTCAACATTGCCGGCGTCATCGGCGGCGGGCTGACCCCGTTCTTTGCACAGACATTGGCGATGCAGGGTGGCGGGCTGGCCCCGGTCGGCTGGTATCTAAGTGCAGCGGCGGTGCTCAGTCTGGTGGCATTACTGGCGCTGAAAGAGCGGGATGGCGAGACGACCTCCTGATACATTCGTGTTGATTCAGGTTAGCAGCGTCGATTGAGGCGGACCCTTCATGCTGTGCGGCCCGTTAGGCGGGCAGCACATCACGGGAGCTTCGCACATGGCAGACGACACGCAATTCGACACCGATCACGGTAACGGCGGCGAAACCCATCAGCGTATTCCGGCCAAGGGCGATCACGCGGGTGCCGATCACCTGACCACCAATCAGGGCATTCGCGTGTCCGACAATCAGAACCAGCTGAAGGCGGGTGCGCGCGGACCGGTACTGCTGGAAGATTTCGTGCTGCGGGAGAAGATTTTCCACTTCGATCATGAGCGAATTCCAGAGCGGATCGTCCATGCGCGGGGTTCGGCGGCGCATGGGTATTTCGAGAGCTATGAGGATTTGTCCGACCTGACCAAGGCGGGGCTGTTCAGCGAAAAGGGCAAGAGGACGCCGGTGTTCACGCGCTTCTCGACCGTCGCGGGTGGGGCCGGGTCGGTCGATACGCCGCGCGACGTGCGTGGGTTTGCCGTGAAATTCTACACCGAAGAAGGCAATTGGGACTTGGTTGGCAACAACATTCCGGTGTTCTTCATCCAGGATGCGATGAAGTTTCCCGATCTTGTCCATTCGGTGAAGATGGAGGCCGATCGCGGTTATCCGCAGGCGGCGTCGGCACACGACACGTTCTGGGACTTCATCAGCCTGATGCCGGAATCGACGCACATGATCATGTGGGCGATGAGTGACCGCACGATCCCGCGCTCGCTGCGTACGATGCAGGGATTTGGCGTCCATACGTTCCGGCTCGTCAACGCCAAGGGTAGGTCGACCTTCGTCAAATTCCACTGGAAGCCCAAACAGGGCGTGCAATCGACCTGTTGGGACGAGGCGGTGAAGATCGCCGGGGCCGACCCTGATTTCCATCGCCGCGACCTGTTCGAGGCGATCGACCTGGGCAATTTCCCCGAATGGGAGCTGGGCATTCAGGCGTTCGACGAGGCATTCGCCGATAGCCTCCCCTATGACGTGCTCGATCCGACGAAGATCATTCCCGAAGAAGTGCTGCCGGTGCGACCGATCGGGCGGATGGTGCTCGATCGCTATCCCGACAATTTCTTCGCGGAGACCGAGCAGGTTGCGTACTGCCCGGGGAACATCGTGCCCGGGATCGACTTCAGCAACGATCCGCTGTTGCAAGGGCGGCTGTTCTCGTATCTCGACACGCAGCTCAAGCGGCTGGGATCGACAAATTTCCACCAGTTGCCGATCAACGCGGCGAAATGCCCCGTGATGAACTTTCAGCGCGATGGGCACATGCAGATGAATGTGCCAAAGGGGCGCGCGAATTACGAACCCAACAGCCTGGACCTGGCGGGCGAGGAAACCGGGCCGCGTGAATGCCCGATGACCGGGTTTGAAACGCATCCCGGCCGCGAAGCGCAGGAGGAGCAGGGGGACAAGCTACGGCTGCGGCCCGAAAGCTTTGCCGACCATTACAGCCAGGCGCGGATGTTCTATCGCTCGCTGGCTGAGCCGGAACAGGCGCATGTCGCCTTTGCGCTGGTGTTCGAGCTGTCCAAGGTCGGGCTGGAGCATATCCGAGTGCGGACGGTGGCGAATCTGGTGAATGTCGATCCTGATCTGGCCAAACGCGTGGCGGACGGAATCGGGATGCCGGTGCCGAAAGCGTCGAAGGCAGCGGCGGAGGTTCAGGATTTCGACCTGTCGCCCGCGCTGCGGATCATCGACGGGCCGCTTGAGCCGGAGGATATCGTCGGGCGCTCGATCGCCATTTTGGTGGCCGATGGATCGGATGCTGCGGCAGTGGCAAAGCTGGCCAAGGCGATCGAGGGTGCGGGCGCGCGCGCTGTGATCGTCGCGCCCAAGGTTGGGGGTGCGAAGATGTCCGACGGGTCGCTGTTGAAGGCCGATGCGCAATTGGCCGGTTATCCGTCGGTGATGGCGGATGCCGTGGCGATCGCTCTGTCGAAGGAGGGCACGGCGAAGCTCCTGAACGAAGGCGCAGCGGTGCAGTTCGTGATGGATGCTTTCGGGCATTTGAAGGCGATTGCCGCGAGTGATGAGGCCAAGCCGTTGCTGGACAAGGCGGGCGTGAAGTCGGATGCGGGCGTGATGGGGCTGGACGACGGGTTCGTGGCGGCGGCCGCGAAGCGGTATTGGGATCGTGAGCCTGGGGTTCGGATGCTGCCCTGACGGACTGTGTGGCGGCTTCCCGGCGAAGTCGCCGCATTGGTCACGGATAGTGCTGACGAGCGTGAAGGACGCGCAAAATTCGGACGCGGCTGTCATTCACATGATAGATTAGAATGTAGTTGGGTGCAGGATTGCCTCACGCGTATCGAGCGCGCGACCCGGTCGATATGCCAGAGGAAGCAAGGCTACGCGCTCCGCTCCCTCCACGATCAGTTGCTCCAGCCGGTCGGCAGCAGCGAGATTACGCGTCGCTACGAACATGAAGAGATCGCGGAGATCACGTCGGGCGTCAGCCGCCCAGACAAGCTTACGAGCCATGCTTTTCGATAATTTCGCGGATTTCGGCTTTCATCTGCTCGTGCGGGATATCCGGCTCGGTCGAATTGAGCGCAGCCTCTACCTGAGCGCGAAACCATTTGTCATAGGCTTCCGCGTCTTCCTCGGTTGCGAATTCCGAAACGATCGGATCAAGCTTTCCCATAGCGCGAATATGCGCGTTCAGCACTTCGCGCGCAAGATCGTCAGCATCGCCTTGCCGTGGACGCGTTCGACGTCGGTTTCAAAACCGTCGACCTCGACCACTTCGCCCTTGGCGGTTTCGATGCTAATCCAGGTGGCCGGACCGGTCCAGCCGAGGCGGGCCAGCTTGTCGAGCGCGACGGCACCGGCACCCGTTCGATAGGGCGGGTCCATCATGATGACGTCGAGCGGCGTTGGCGCAATGCCTAGCGACAGCACAGAGGCAGCGCGGATGTCGGGGCGGACGCCCAGCTTCTCCGCATTGGCGCGCAGGGCGTCGAGCGCGGCGCGGTCCTGTTCGACGAACAGGCAGGATGCGGCACCGCGTGACAGCGCCTCGAAACCGAGCGCGCCGGAACCTGCAAACAGGTCGGCGACCGCCAGATCCTCGAAACTGCCGACGCGGCTGACGAGCATCGAGAACAGCGCTTCGCGCGTGCGGTCGGCGGTGGGGCGGGTGACGTCGCCCTTGGGTGCGGCGAGCGTGCGGCCACGCCACTGGCCGGCGATGATACGGATGGTCGCCATGATCAGCTCTTTCCGCCGCGTGGCGCCGGCTTGGCGCCGGGGCGTTTGCTCTTCGGCTTGGCCCAGCCGGGTTTGGGTTTCGGGCGCGGTGGGCGAGCGGCGCTAATGTCGTCGCCCGCTTTGGCTGGTGCAGCACCGCGTTGAGGCGAAGTTGGTCGTGCCTGTTGTTCGCCCGCAACGCGCACCGGTCTGCCCCCCTCGACCCTTCCGGAAGAGCGGATCACCTTTCGCTCGTCACTCGCCGGCGTGACGCGTCCGGCCCCGCGGCGCGACATATTCGCTGGCGGCGTCGGCTTTTTGGGCGCGATCGGCGCGGACGGTTTGGTCCATTCGCCGGCTTCGGGTAGCCCGCCGGGGCGGTCCAGCGCCTTGCGGAACGCGACCAGCTCGTTCTGCGGGATCTCCTCGATTGCGCCCGGAGCGAGATCGCCCAACGTGAACGGGCCATAGCTGGTGCGGATAAGGCGTGAGACCTTCAGCCCGAAATGCTCGAGGACGCGGCGGACTTCGCGGTTCTTGCCCTCCTTCAGCCGCATCTGGATCCAGGTATTGGTGCCGGTGCGGCGTTCCAGATTGGCGTCGATTGAGCCGTAGCGGACGCCCTCGATCTCGATCCCTTCCATCAACCCTTCAAGCTGCTCCTGCGTGATCGGGCCATAAGCGCGGGCGCGGTAGCTGCGTTCGACCCCGGTCGAGGGGAGTTCGAGCTGGCGCTTGAGCTCGCCGTCAGTGGTCATCAGCAACAGCCCTTCGGTATTCAGATCGAGGCGGCCGACGGGGACGAGGCGGGGCAGATCCTTCGACAAGCGGTCATAGATCGTCGCGCGACCGGCCGGATCGCGTTCGGCGGTGAGCACGCCGGTCGGCTTGTGAAAGCGGAACAGGCGCGCGGCGGTGGGGGCGGCGACGGGATTGCCGTCCACGGTGACGCCGCGCAGCGACGGCAGGATCGTGGCGGGGGTGGTGAGGACAACGCCGTCGAGCGCGATGCGCCCATCGGTAATCATCCGCTCAATCTCTCGACGTGACGCGATTCCGGCACGGGCGAGCAGCTTGGCGATGCGTTGTTGTTCTTTGTCGGATGACGGGGGCATTTGCGGCGCGATACAGACAGATGGGGTCGGGCGCAAAAAATCTTCTGCGCCGGGAGCCGCGATAGGCCCTAGCGCGTTGTGGTGCCGTAATGATGTGGGTGGGACATGCTGTTCTCGAAGAAGAAGCGCCGGATTGTACGGCTCCTGATCGTCGAGGACGAGCCCCTGGTTGCGTTCGACATCGAACACTTCCTAACCGAAGAAGGTTTTATCGTCGTCGCCACCACCGATTCGGTGGGTGAAGCGATCGGACACATCATCGCGCCCGATTCGATCGATTTGGTGCTGGTTGATCTGGGACTGGCCGATGGCAATGGCGCGGATGTCGCGCATGCCGCGCGGGCGCAGGGCGTGCCGGCGCTGCTGGTGACCGGGCGATCGCTGCACGAGGTTGAGGCAATTGCGGTGGGCTGCCTGTCCAAACCCTATCCGCAGCGCGATTTGTTGCGCGCGATCGCGGTGGTCGAGGCGCTGCTGGACGGAAAGACGCCGAAACGACTCCCGGGCAGCCTGAAACTGTTCGAGACGACCGCTCAATAATCCGCGCCCAATAATCCGAGCGCGGGCTTTGCATCCCGTTTTTTCGCGCTAGGGTCTGCCCTTGTTCGGTTGGGGGTTTGTATGGCTGAGGCGTTGAAGGCGGAGGGGCAGGGGACGCTGCTCGACGGCATCAAACCCTATTTCGAGAAAGCGCCGCTGGCCGCACTCGCGCTGGGCATTTCATCCGGTTTTCCGTTTGCAATGATCGGGGCGACGCTGACCACCCGCCTGGCGCAGGACGGAATCACCAAATCGGCGGTGACTGCGTTCGCGCTGACGTTTCTCGCCTATAATCTCAAATGGGCGTGGGCGCCGATTGTCGACAAGTTCACGGTGCCGGTGCTCGGGCGGTTGGGTGCGCGGCGATCATGGTTGATCGTGACGGGCGCGATGGTCGCGGCGGCGGTGATTTTCCTGGGCAGTCTGGACCCGCGCGCGTCGCTCGGCTGGGTTGCGGCGGCGGCGATCATGGTCGGGCTGGCGGGTGCGACATTCGATATCGTCATCGACGCCTATCGCATCGAATTGCTCGAACCGCGCCAGTTAGGCGTGGGTTCGGGCATGTCGCAATATGGCTGGCGGATCGGTTCGGCGGCGGCGGGCGGGCTTGCGCTGTACGTCGCCGCGCGTTGGGGATGGAGTGCCGCTTATATGGCGTGCGCGATCTTCGCGTTGCCGGCGGTTGTCGCCGGGCTGATCGTCGGCGAACCTGAGCGCAAGGTATTTCGGGAATGGCCGGAACGGATGGGGCAGCGGCCTTATCTGATCTTCGTGCTGGCTTTTGCACCGCTCTATCTTGGTGCGCGGTGGATCGATGCGCTGCTGGCGGTGAACATCCTCTCCAACATGGTGCTGGTCGGTTATCTCTTTCCGCTGTTCGACCTGACTGCGCGCCGCGCGCGCGATGCCGGAAAGCCCAGTGCCTTGACTTGGCTGGGGCTGTTGCCCGTGGTGGGTGTCGGCGTCGCGTTGTGGCGCGGGTGGGATGCGCCAGAGGCAATGATATTGGTGGCGGCGGGTGCCGCGACTTTGCTGTGGATCGCGTCGCTCAAACCCATCGAGATGACCAAGGTGGAAAGCGGCAAGGTCGGACCCCTGATGGAATTTTTCCGTCGTGAGGGCGGGATGATGGTGCTGTTGTTCGTGTTGCTGCACAAGATCGGCGATACGCTGGCGAACCTGACGCTGCGGTTGCTGTTCAACGAACAGGGCTACACCAACGACGAAATCCTGTTTTACGATGTGTTCGTCGGATTCTGGGCATTGATGGCGGGCATTTTCGTCGGCGGAATCATGTACGCCAAGCTGGGCATGAAGCGATCGGTACTCATCTCACTGGTGCTGATGATGATCTCGAACCTCAGCTTTGCGGGTATGGCGGCGGTGGGCCACACCAATGCCGGCATGGCTGGAGCAATGGCGTTCGAGAATTTCGCCAGCGGGATCGGCGGCGTGTGCGTCGGCGCGTATCTCGCTTCACTGTGCAATCTCAGCTTCACCGCGACGCAGTTTGCGATGCTGTCCGCCGCCGCGAGTATCCTTGGGCGCTTCCTCAGCGGCACTTCGGCGGGCAAGGCGATCGAAGGTATCGGCTATGTGAACTACTACGTCCTCACCACCGTCCTCGCGCTGCCCGGTGTGATCCTGTTCGCTTGGATGATGAAGAGCGGGCTGGTCGATCGATCGATGGGCGATGCGGGGACGAAGGGTGAGGGCGATGCGCGTGCCGATCCGGTGGGGGATCACGGCGCCGTAAAGCCTGCCTGATGATCGCCTGGCTGGGCATTATCGCCATTCAGGTGGCGTGCGTGGTTCACCTGGTGAAGACCGGGCGCAATCCGCTGTGGCTGACGGCATTGATCTTTTTGCCGATGGTCGGGGCGATCGCCTATTTCATTGTCGAGGTGTTGCCGGGCCTGCAGGGCAATCGACATGTCCGCACGGTCGGGGCGAAGGCACGAGCGGCGCTGGACCCGGAGCGGGATTTGCGGGAGGCGCGGGATGCGGTCGATCTGGCCGATACGGCGGCGAACCGCGTGCGGCTGGGCGATGCGCTGAGCGAATTGCAGCGGTGGAGTGAGGCGGTGACGGCCTATCGTGACGCGCTGTCGCGTGCGCCCGCCGATGCGAGGACCGAGGCGAAGCTGGCCCGGGTATTGTTCGAGAGTGGCGATGCGGCGGCGGGGCTGGCGATGCTCGACGGGCTGGAGCCGATGTCGGCGCAGGGCGACCGCGACCGTCAAGGGCTGTTGCGCGCGCGGATGCTCGAGCATCTGGGGCGGAATGACGAGGCGCTGGCGCTCTATGCCGATGTCGTCGCGCGCCTGCCCGGGGAGGAAGCGCGCTGCCGCTATGCCGCGCTGTTGTTGGCCGAGGGGTGGGAAAACAAGGCGCGGAAGATCCTGGAAGAGGTCGAGGCGCGGGCGAAACGGCTGGACCGGCAGCAGCGTGCGGCGGAGGCGGGTATGTACCGCTGGGCGACGGATGCGCTGGCGCAGTTGCGGGCAAAGAGCGGCTAATCCTCCAGCGGCAGGCCGGCGTCATAGAATGCGTTCGACAGCGCATGCGCGGTGGCAAGAATGCCATCTACCCGCCGCGCGCCGAGCAAATCGGCAAGTAGCAACCGCGCGCGTTCCGGGTCGGTTGGCGCGCAAGCGATGACGTCGAGCAACGCGCCCTCCGCCGCAGTCATGCGCGGGCAGCACCAAGGCGCGATCTGGATCGGGCCGGACGACGCCGCCGACATCTCCGCCATCATCGTGCGGACGAGGAGGAGGGGGCGACGGAAGCTTTTCCCGAAGCCGGTGACAAAGGCATGCGCGGCGGCCGCATCGGCGAGGCCGTTCGCGCCGATCTGACGGATGCCAAACAGCAGCAGGCGCGCGCCTGCGTCATCGGGCTGAACGCGGGGGAGGGCGTGGCCTAGCGCAGCGGTGACGGGGGTGGCGGTCATTGAGAAAGACTCCGTGGTTCGGTGCCTATCCTGCCCATCTGTTATTGATAGTCAATCGCAATAAGAGTTAGTCAGGGAATTCACCGTTCACGGCGAGCGCTTCACCGGCGAGGTAGAGTGAGCCGAGGATGAGGATGATCGCGGGGCGGCCAGTTTCGGCGACGTGGCGGAGTGCTGCCGACGGATCGGCCGCCATGGCGGTGGTCGGGATGCCGAGGCTGCTGGCGATTCGCGCCAAGTCCGCCGGATCGTGATGCGCGTGGCCGGGGACCGGGACGGCGGTGAGCGAGGCGGCCAGCGGGGCGAAAGGGGTGAGCAGGCCCGCAGCATCCTTGTTCGACAACATGCCGAGCACGAGGTGAACAGGGCGGCTTTGCGCGACCTGTACCAGCGCGGCGCTGACCGAGCGGGCGGCGGCCTCGTTATGGCCGCCGTCGAGCCACAGTTCGCTGTCTGGCGGAAGCAGATCGAGTAACGGCCCCGGCGACAGGCGCTGCATCCGGGCGGGCCAGCGCGCGGTGGTGGCAGCGATGGCGAGGGCGGTGTTGGGAATCGTCAGTGCGCGCTGGTGGCGGAGCATGGCAATTGCGAGTGCGAGATTGGCGGGCTGATGCGGCCCGGCGAGCGCTGGAAGCGGGGTGTCGAGCGTGCCCTGCGCGTCGCGATAGTGGAGGCGTCGATCCGCGACGTCGAAATCCCAGGCGGTGCCGCGCGCGAACACGGGGGCACCAGCGGCAGCGGCGACTTCGGCGACGCGGGCGGCAATGGAATCGGCATAGTCCATCGTCACCAGCGGGACGCCGAGCTTGGCGATTCCCGCCTTTTCACCCGCAATCGCCTCGGCGGTGTCGCCGAGGAACGACTGGTGATCGATGCCGAGTTGAGCGATGGCGCAGGCGGCGGGCGTGACGACGTTGGTGGCGTCGAGCCTGCCGCCCAGGCCGACCTCGATCACACAGGCATCGGCGGGGCTGCGGTGAAAGGCGAGGAAGGCGGCGGCGGTAGTAACCTCGAAGAAGCTCGCGCCGATATCGCCACCTGCATCAAGCACTTCTTCGAGCAGCGCGGCGAGTTGGGCGTCGTCGATCAATTGCCCTGCAAGGCGGATGCGTTCGTTGAAGCGGACGAGGTGTGGGCTGGAATAGACGTGGGCGGTAAGGCCAGCAGCTTCGATCGCGGCGCGCAGGAAGGCGCAGGTCGAACCCTTGCCGTTGGTGCCCGCGACATGGAGCACGGGCGGCAGGGCGCGGTGCGGGTTGCCGATCCGGTCGAGCAGGCGGATGACGCGGTCGAGGCCAAGCGTGTCTGCACCGGGGCCGAGTGCCCAGAGGCGATCGAGCTGGCGCTGAACCGCGGCGTCGGTGGAGGTAGCGTGGTCGGGCATCGCGCCGAGGGTCAGGCCGCCGCCTTTTCCCCAACTAACAACCCGATCAGCTGGCCCAGCTTTTCGCGCAGTTCCTTGCGATGGACGACCATATCGATGAGGCCATGTTCGAGGTAATATTCGGACGTCTGGAAATCGTCGGGCAGCTTTTCGCGGATCGTGCTTTCGATGACGCGGCGGCCGGTGAATGCCAGCGTTGCCTTGGGTTCCGCAATCTGGACGTCGCCGAGCATCGCGTAGGCGGCCATGACACCGCCCGACGTGGGATCGGTCAACACGACGATATAAGGCAGGCCGGCGTCGTGGAGCATCGAGATGGCGACGGTGCTGCGCGGCATTTGCATCAGCGACAATATGCCCTCCTGCATGCGTGCGCCGCCCGAAGCCGTGAAAACGATATAGGGTGCGCGGGCGCCAATTGCGGCCTCGACCCCGGCGATGAAGGCTTCGCCGACGGCCTGGCCCATCGATCCGCCCATGAAGGCGAAGTCCTGGACGCCGACCACCGCGTGATGGCCCATGATCTCGCCGCTCGCGTTGAGAAACGCATCCTGCTCGCCGGTCGCGGTGCGCGCGGCCTTGATGCGGGCGGCATAGGGTTTCTGGTCGCGGAATTTGAGCGGGTCTTCGGCGACGCGCGGGTTGGTCAGTACCGTGTAGCTGCCTTCGTCGAACAATTGCTCGAACCGCGCGCGACCGCCGATGCGTTCGTGGTGGTCGCAGATCGGGCAGACCGACTGGTTCTCCTCGAGTTCCTTGACGAACACCATCTGCCCGCAGCCCTTGCACTTGTGCCAGAGATTGTCGGGCGTCTCGGCCTTGGCCGGCACGACGAAGGACAGGACGTTGCGGACGCGGGTGAGCCAGCTCATGCGGCTTTTTCCTTGCGAGCGTCGGCGAGAGCCGCCGACAATGTGGCGATATAGGTGCGGACGGCGGCGGGTGCATCCGCGCCGTGCTCTGCGATCAAGTCGATGATCGCGGAGCCGACGACGACGCCATCGGCGACGCGACCGATCGCGGCGGCCTGTTCCGGGGTGCGGACGCCGAAGCCGACTGCCACGGGCAGGTCAGTTGCGGCTTTCAGGCGGGCGACGGCGCTCTCGATGCTGTCCTGTGCCGCCTGTTGCAGGCCGGTGATCCCGGCGACCGAGACGTAATAAAGGAAACCGGATGCGCCATCGAGCACGGCGGGCAGGCGCGCGGCGTCGGTGGTGGGGGTGGCGAGGCGGATGGTGGCGATGCCGTGCTCGGCGAAGGACGCGATCTCGTCGGCCTCCTCAGGCGGGATATCGACGATGATCGTGCCGTCGACGCCCGCGTCCGCCGCCTTTTGGGCGAACGCCTCGGGCGTGGGGCGGGTCATGGTGTTGGCATAGCCCATGAGGACCAGCGGCACGTCGGCGTGGCGCTGGCGGAAGGCGCTGGCGATGGCGAGGACATCGGCGGTGCGGGTGCCTTTGGCCAGGCTGCGCAGGTTCGCGGCCTGGATCGCGGGGCCGTCGGCCATAGGATCGGTGAAGGGCATACCGAGTTCGATCACGTCCGCACCGCCCGCGACCAGCGCGTCGAGGATCGCGGCTGTATCGCCGTCACCGGCGGTGACGAAGGTGACGAGCGCGGCGCGGTGTTGGGCGGCGGTGGCGGCGAAGGTGGAGGTGATGCGGGTCATGCGCGCCCCCCCGTCACCCCAGCGAAAGCTGGGGTCTCTGGCCACAGGCCGTTCGCTTGCGGTGGGAGATCCCAGCTTTCGATGGGATGACGATTGTTGCTCATATCTCGACCCCCAGCGCCTCAGCGACGGTGAAGATGTCCTTGTCGCCGCGACCGCACAGATTGGCGAGGATCACCTGATCGCGTTTCATTTCACGCGCCCGCTTTGCGACGGCTGCGATGGCGTGTGCCGGTTCCAGGGCGGGGATGATGCCTTCGGTGCGGCAGAGCAGCTGGAACGCATCCAGCGCCTCGGTATCGGTCACCGCGGTATATTCGACGCGACCCGAATCCTTCAGCCATGCATGCTCCGGGCCGATGCCTGGATAGTCCAGCCCGGCGCTGATCGAATGCGCTTCGGCGATCTGGCCGTCGTGATCCTGAAGCAGATAGGTCTTGTTGCCGTGGAGGATACCGGGGGCACCGCCCGCGAGGCTGGCGGCGTGCTTGGCGTCGAGACCTTCGCCCGCCGCCTCGACGCCCAGCATCGCGACATCGGCGTCGTCGAGGAACGGGTGGAACAGGCCGATCGCGTTGCTGCCACCGCCGATCGCGGCGACGAGCAGGTCTGGCAGCTTGCCGGTGCGCGACAACATCTGCGCGCGCGCTTCCTTGCCGATCACGCTTTGGAAATCGCGGACGAGCTCGGGATAGGGGTGCGGGCCGGCAGCGGTGCCGATGATGTAAAAGGTGTCGTGGACGTTGGCGACCCAATCCCGCATCGCCTCATTCATCGCGTCCTTCAGCGTGGCCGCGCCGCTGGTGACCGGGCGGACTTCGGCACCGAGCAGCTTCATGCGGAACACGTTCGGCTGTTGCCGCCCGACATCCTTGGCACCCATGAAGATGGTGCAGGGCAGGCCGAAGCGCGCGCAGACGGTGGCGGTGGCGACGCCGTGCTGGCCTGCGCCGGTCTCCGCGATGATCCGCGTCTTGCCCATGCGGATCGCCAGCAGGATCTGGCCGATGCAATTGTTGATCTTGTGTGCGCCGGTGTGGTTCAGCTCGTCGCGCTTGAACCAGATTTCGGCACCCATGCCATCAGGCGCATTTTCGCGCAGCGCGTCGGTCAGGCGTTCGGCGTAATAAAGCGGGCTGGGACGGCCGACATAATGTTCGAGCAAATCGTCGAACTGTGCGGCGAAGGCCGGGTCGGCCTTGGCTGCCGTATATTCGCGTTCGAGGTCGAGGACGAGCGGCATCAGCGTTTCGGCGACATAGCGGCCGCCATAAGGGCCGAAATGCCCGCGTTCGTCGGGCTGGGCGCGGAAGGAGTTGGGGGCGTTCATGGGGTGGCGTTTAGGCGGGTCCGCGCCCGACGCCAAGCCGTTACAGCGACGCGGTGATCTTCAGGAACGCGGCGATCTTTGCCTTGTCCTTCACGCCCGGTGCGGATTCGACGCCGGAGGAGATATCTACCAGCCGCGCGCCGCTGATCCGCACTGCCTCGGCGACGTTGGCGGCGTCGAGGCCGCCCGACAACGCCCAGGGGAGCGGGTGAGCGAATCCCTGAAGCAGTGTCCAGTCGAAGCGCAGGCCCATGCCGCCGGGCAGCTTGGCGTCGTCGGGTGTCTTCGCATCATAGAGAATACGCTGAACCGCGCCACGAAACGCGTTGGCGGCGTCGAGGTCGGCGCGCGTTTTGACAGCCACGGCGGCCCACACCGGCAGGCGCGTGCGGGTGCCGATCGCGGCGGCGCGTTCCGGCGTCGCCTTGTGGAGCTGGATCGCGTCGAGGCCAGCGGCGCGAATCGCGTGGTCGATCAGGGCGTCTTCCGGATCGACGAACACGCCGACGCGGCCGACATGCGCGGGCACGTTCGCTGCAAGTGATGCGACCTGATCGAACGTGACATGGCGCGGGGAGGGCGGGAAGAAGACGAAGCCGACGTGGCTGGCCCCGCCCGCCACCGCCGCGTCGAGGGTGGCGGGGGTGGACAGGCCACAGATTTTGGCGGTGACCGGCATGCTGGAGGCCATCGTGCGGCCGCTGGACTTTAGCAAGCCTTACTTCTCGTATTCGCGGACCAGTGCGTCGAACAGGCGGACGCCAAAGCCGCGTGCGCCCTTTGGCATGGTCGGCAGCGATTCGTCGGTGGCGTCGACTCCAGCGATGTCGATATGCGCCCATGGCGTCGGCTCCGGCGTCAGGAAGGCGATGAAGTGTGCGCCGCGACCTGCACCGGCGCCGGCTTTGCGCGTGGTGTTGGCGATGTCGGCGATCGGCGACTTCATATCGTCGGCATAGCTGGGGTGCAGCGGCAGCCGCCACAGCGCTTCGCCCGATCGCGTCGCGGCGTTTTCCAGCCGCCCCGCCAACGCTTCGTCGCGCGCGAACAGTCCGGCATAATCGTCGCCCAGCGCGGTCGTTACCGCACCGGTCAGCGTGGCGATGTTGACGATTGCAGCGGGCTTGTAGCGGTCGATGGCATATTGGTTGGCATCGGCCAGTACCATTCGCCCCTCGGCATCGGTGCTGATGATCTCGATTGTCTGGCCGTTCATCGTACGCACGACGTCACCGGGACGCGCGGCGTTGCCGCCGGGCATGTTCTCGGCCAGCGCTGCGATGCCGACAATATTGGCTTTCGCGCCACGTTTTGCCGCTGCCAGCGTCGCGCCCATCACCGCTGCGGCCCCCGCCATGTCTGCACGCATCGCCTCCATCCCCGCGCCGGCCTTCAGGCTGATGCCGCCGCTGTCGAAGGTAATGCCCTTGCCGACCAGCGCCAGCGGCGCGGCGTCGCCTCCGCCGCGATATTCGACGATCATCATGCGGGCCGGGTGCCGCGATCCGGCGGAGACCGAAAGAATCGAACCCATGTTGAGCTTACGCATCTGTGCTTCATCCAGCACGGTGATGCGTATGTTGGACACTCCAGCAAACTGCGCGCGAACGGCTTCGACGAAGCTTTCGGGGTGTTTGGCGTCGGAGGGGAGCGTGATGAGGTCGCGGGTTATGCGCGCGCCCTGTGCCACGCCCGCCATTTCGCGCGTGTAGGTCGCTTCGCCCGATGCCGCGACGATGGTGACGGGCTGGTTCGGGGGGGTGGATTTGAGGTTCTTGAGCTGATCGAAACGATATTGGCCGAGCGTCGCGCCCAGCGCGACATGCGCTGCGGGATCGGTGGCGCTGGTGCTCAGACCGTCCGCCATAATTGCGACGGGGAGGGCGTTGTCCTTCGTCTCCTGAGCGGCGCGTCCGCCGAAATCGGTGAGCGCGACCGCATCGAGCTGGCCGGTGGGCACGCCGATCAGGACAACGCGGTCATAGCCGCCGACGCCATAGAGCGAGAGCGTCTTGTCCGCCGCCGCCTTGAAGTTGGCGGTGGCGACGGCGCGGGTGACGCTGTCTCGCAGGGTGGCGGGCACGCGGGACAGGTCGGTCGCACCCGCCATCGGCAGGACGAGGACGCCGTCGGTCGGCGCGGTAGTGGCGAAGCGGATCGGGCGTTCGGCGCTGTTCAGACGCTCGCTGGTGACGACCCCGGTGCCGACTGCGACCCGTTCTGACTGGGCGAACGCGGGCGTGGCGAGGAGGGTGGTGGCGAGCAACAGGATACGCATGAAGGAATGCTCCGGAACGGGATTGGGAGATAATGTAACATTCGTAACGGCGCGCGCGGTTCAGGGCAACCCGTTCAGGTGACAAGATTCTTGACCAGCACCGTCATCGATAACGGCGGATCGAGGATAATCGGAAAGGGCCGCGTCTCGCCCGATGGCTGGTAACCGTGGCGGACATACCATGCGATCAGTTCGACGCGGCGGTCGATGACCGTCATCTCGATGCGGTCGGCGGCGAAGTCGGTGCGGGCAGTCGCTTCGGCGGCGGCGATCAGTCGCTTGCCGATCCCACTCGCCTGAAGCTGCGGATCGACGCAGAGCAGGCCGAGATAGGCGAGGCCGTCGCCTTTGTGAGCGACATTGACGCAGCCAAGGATGGCCTCGTCTTCTAAGGCGATCAGCAGGCGACTGGGGCCATCGAGCAGGCTGGCGAGGGTTTCTATGTCGGTGCGTTCGCCGGTGATCAGGTCAGCCTCATGCGTCCATCCGCCCCGCGCCGCTTCGCCGCGATAAGCACGCTCCACGACGGGATGAAGGACAGGGAGGTCAACAGACGTAGCAGGCCGAATGATGATCGCCATCCTCAGGCCCCCTTGGTCCACGTCGATATCAGAATTGCGGTGCATGCGACGACGGCCAGCGCGATCCACTGAACAAACGGAAGGAAATACAGGATTTGGGACGCCGCCGGAGATGGCGAAACGAAGACCGCATCATAGTATATGAACCCTGATGCCGCTGACGACACCAGCAGGAAAACCAGCATCGAAAAAACCACGATTAACGTCGGTCGTGTCCGCGCGATCAGCCAAGGCGCGACGGCAGGTCCAACGACCCAGACGCCAAACGGCACTATAGCCAACCACGCGTCGGGCCTGTCGGGATCGCCAGCGTAAAATACTAGCAGAACAAGGACAACCGTAGCACCGAACGACAGCAGTCGAAGACCATTCCGCCCTTGGGCAAGCGCAACAGATCGCTTCGACGATGTCTCTGTATTGCTCAGCAAATTACAGCGTCGCCTCGATCTCACGCGCCGCCATGTCAGGGTCTTCCGCCTGGGTGATCGGGCGACCGACGACTAGGATCGAGGCACCGGCGTCCAGCGCGGCGCGGGGGGTGACGACGCGTTTCTGGTCGCCCGCTGCGCCATTGGCGAGGCGGACGCCTGGGACGACGAAGAAGCCGTCTTTCCATGCGGCATGGGCGGCCTTCACTTCCTCGCCCGAGCAGACGATGCCGTCGACGCCCGCCGACCGGGCGAGTTCGGCCAATCGGACGACTTGTTCGTGCGGGTCGGGCGAGAGGCCGATCGATTTGAGGTCGCTTGCATCGAGGCTGGTGAGCATGGTCACCGCTACGACCTTGGTACCGAGCGGGGCGGCGGCCTTGGCATCCTCTAGCATCGCACGGCCGCCGGCGGCGTGGACGGTGATGATCGCGGGTTCGAGCGGGCGGAGCGCCTGCACCGCCTTGCCCACGGTGTTGGGAATGTCGTGAAATTTCAGGTCGAGAAAGATCGGCAGACCGATTTCGGCCATGTCGTGAACGCCCTGACGCCCGTTGGCCATGAAGAACTCCAGGCCCAACTTAATCCCGCCGACATGGTGGCGGACGCGGGTGGCGATAGCCTTGGCGCGTTCGAGGTCGGGGGTGTCGAGCGCGACGTAGATCGGGCTCATGGCACCACCAAAGGCGGCGCGGAGGGGGTTTCGACCGGCGGCTCCGGTGTGATGTCCGCTGGGGGAGCCGGTGTGGGATTCGGGCGCAGATCCTCGACGGTACGCTCCAGCATCGCAATCCGCTGCCGCGACCGCCAGCGCACGGTGTGAAACAGCAGCAGCATCGGCAGGAACCCGGCGAGGAACACGACGAACAGCAGGAAAGGAAGGTTCACGTCCGCGACCAGACCGCTCCACAGCTGGATTTCGACCGGATGCCAGTTGGTGACCGCAAATGCCGCGACCAGCCCGAGGATCAGGAACCAGAATAATGCCTTCAGAAACTGCATTCGCCGTCCATGCCTTTTGTGGTTTGACGCAGCTTAGGCCGGACGCGCGCTAGATGCCACCCTCACCCGATTTCCTTGCGGATCTGGGCGAAGAGGGCGGGGATGGCTTTCAGGCGCGATTCTTCTTCGTCGAGGATGGCGAGGAACATGTCGCGCTTGATCGTGGCCAGCCGTCCCGGGCCGAGTCCGGTGTTGGGGGGCAATGTTGACAAGGTGATATCGATCAATCGCTCCGCGCCATGCAGTCGGCCCCACAGATAGTCGTTTTCACGATAGGCGCGGCTGAAGAATGCGCCGAAATTGTTGAACTGTGTGCCCTTTAGCGTCGCCTGTGCGCCGCCGGCGCGGATGCCGGTGGCGTCGTCGGGAGAGATGCGGTCCACGCGGATCGGATCGAACTCGTTCAGCCCTTCGCCCTGCAACAGCGGCAGCGTGGCGATATCGAAAAACGGAAAACCGAGATAGGCGAGCAGCATCGGTCGCCGCATCTCCCTGGATAGCGCGCTGAGCCCGACGGACAGGCGCTCGTCGGTCTCGGCATCCAGCGTGCGCAGGTCCATCTGCGCGGCGAGCCGGTCCATGATCGCCCCTGCATCGAAATCAACCGCGCGCACGGTTTCACGCAGGCCGCTGAATGGATCGGCACGCTGGCATTCGAGATAGCCGGCCAGCGATTCGTAGATGGCATCGCGCATCGGCGCGAGTTCGCCGCTCTCATGCGCCTGATCCAGCTCGGTCATCCGCCGCGCGAGCATGCGCAATCGGCGGATACGGAAGCCAAGATCGTGCGTCCGCAACAGATCGAGCGCGGCCGGACTGGCGGAACGGGCATTGCTCGTTGGGAAATCGTCGGCGCCGCGCCGCGCGATCTCCGCGCCGATCGCGTCGCGCAGTTGTTGCCAGCGATTCTGGCCGGACTGATCGCCGATCTGGTGCAGATGCGTGGCGATTCGATCGGCGACGCTCTCGACCTTCAGCATGCCGTAAGCGGCGTGACCGTAACCTGCCTTGGCGGCGGCGGCGATCTGCGCGCGGTTGCGCCATGCGGACAGCCGCTTTGGCGTGGGATAATCAAGGAACAGCGTGTAGCCGAACAGCGATTCGACCTGCTCCTCCACCTCGGCGCGGATGCGTTCGATGATCGCCAGCATCCGCTCGATCCGCGCCGATCGCTCGCCCAGCGACTCCAGATTGTCGCGGATCGGCTGTTGCCGGGGCAATTCGGTCAGCGCGCCGATAATTGTCTGGAAAAAGCCCGGCGCGGCGGGGGTGGCGTTGTTATACAGGCCAAGCCGATGACCCGGGGTGGGGTCGATGAACACGAAACGGCGGTCGATCTGGCGGCGGGCAGGGCGTTCCTTTAGCGCATCGATTGCGGGGCGAAACGGTGCGTTGGCGAGCACCGATCCGTCGATCAGCGCGGCCTTGTCCGCAATGCCCGCAGCATGCTGACGCGGCAGCACATGCTGAAGGAACGCTTCACGGCCCGGCCATTCGACCTTGCGGTCTGCGAGCACGCTATCGAGTTCGGTGACCGTCGCAGGCGGGAAAGCGCCGGGAAAGCTGGAGGTGGCGCGCGCGGCAAAGGCGAGTTCGGCGGGATCAGCCAAGCTGTCCTGGCCGGTGCCATGGTCGCTGAACGAGAAGACCAGCCGGTGTTCGGTCTCGACCACTTCCGGTGGGGAGTTGAGTTTCAGCCGTTCGGGATGGCCGCGAAAATCGGTAACGGTGACGAACAGGTCGAGCGGTTGCCCGTCCGGCAACAGGCGCGGGCCGCACGGTGCCTGTGCCATCGCATCGAACGCGTCGAGCATCATGTTGAGCAGTTCCTTGCCGCCAAAGGGCGGTTCGAACCAGCGCGAACGGACGAATTTCTCCAACTTTGCGCGGACTTCGGCGCGCGAACCGGCCTCGACGGTCTCGTCGACGGTCGACCCTTCGCGCGTGAACATCCACGCAATCGGCAGTGCCCATATCTTGGCAAGCTTGTGCGACGGCCCCTGATCGGGATTCAGCAACGCCTCGACATCGGCCGTCTCCAACCATAGGTCGGTTAGTGGATCGAGCGGCTGACCGGTGGCGATGGCTTGCGCCAGGAACACGCCGTTGATGCCCCCGGCGCTGGCCCCCGCGACGATATCGACGATCACGCGCAGGCGGATACCGGTCGCCTCACCAATCTCGTCGAGCAGCGCGTGATAGACCGCTTCGCTGCCCGACACCGACGCTTCGCCATCGCGGTGCGCGCGGCTGGCGCGGGCGAGGTGCCAGATCTCCTTGGTGATGCCGTGCATGTAGACGGCCAGGCTGATGCCGCCATAGCAGACGAGTGCGAGCCGAAGTTCCTTGTCCCGCACCCGTTCAATCTCGCCCCAGCATCGCCCAGATCGGCAGATGATCGGATGCGGTACGCGATGCGGCGCTGTCATGCACGCCGCACGCGTCAACCTGCAAGCCCGCCGAGACCATGATGCGGTCGAGCCGCGCCACCGGTCGGCGGGCGTGGAACGACTTGCCGGTGTCCGCGAAGGCGAAGTTGCGCCCGAAATCGCGCAGGCAGCCCGAATTGGCGCTCCAGTCGTTGAGATCGCCCATCATAACCGTCGGCAGCTGTCGTTCGCTCGACTCCAGATGGGTCAGGATCGCATGTGCCTGTCGCCGCCGCCACAGGCCCGACAGGTCGAGGTGCATGCCGACGACGCGCAAGCTGTGCCCGTTGACGCGCACGTCCGCCACGACTGCGCCGCGCGGTTCCAGCGCGGGGAGATGGATGATCTCGCAGTCCAGGATTTGCGCATCCTTGCGCACCAGCAGGGCATTGCCATGCCAACCCATGCTGCCGGTGCGGACGCCGAACTGCACCGCTTTCCACGGGCTGTGCTCGTCGAGCATATGCGGGGAGATAACCCCTTCGCGCTTTCCGAAGCGGCGGTCGCATTCCTGCAAGGCGACGACATCGGCGTCGATCTCACGCAACACCTCCAGTGTCCGCTCGGGTCGCCGCCGCCGATCGGTGCCGATCGACTTGCGCATATTATAGCTGGCGACTTTGAACATCGGCCCTAATTGCGGGTCCGGGCGAGCAAGGGCAAGGGGATCACGCGGGAATCGGCGGCATTTGCTGTGGCTGGCGGCGCGCTTCGTCGGCAGCAGCCTTGAGATTGCGGGCAGTAACCTCCGCCGCGTCGGGGGTCATGGCAATGGCCACGCCGCCCGGACCATCGAGAATGACCATCCCGGAATCGGCGCTGGCAGTGCCGGGCTCGGAGAAGGGTTCGCGTCCAAAAGCTGTCATCGCACGGGTCCTGTCTGCGATCGCCTGAACCATATCCAACGCAGATCCGGTCTAAAATATCCGGGGGGATCAACGCGAAGCTACCCAAAATGGGGCGGCCGATTTACAGTCAGCGACCGCCTGCCTCCAGCAACCGGCGCGGCGCAACGAGTTCCCAACTGATCGCCACGCGATCGCCGACACGGTCCCAGTCGGTATCATCGCGGTCGAGGTGAATGCCGACCCAGCCCGACGGCCCGAAATAGGGAGGGCGATAATAGAGGTCCGGCTCCATTTCGATCAGCATCGCCTGTTCCTCCGCCCCGCTGGTCTTGACGATCGCGGCGGTGACATCGTCGCCGTGATGCGCGTGCCAGAAATAGGCGAACATCTTGCCTTTGGTGATGAAGAAGGCGGGCATCCCGTGGGAAAGCTTCTCGTCCGCTTCGGGCAGCCCAAGGGCGATGGCGCGGAGTTTCTCCAGCGCGGCCACCGCCTGTGGGGTCATCTGCTCAGCCATGCCTGCAAGACGCGCGGATATAGCCGATGTTCCTCGGCCAGCACGCGCGCGGCAAGCGTATCGGGGGTGTCGCCGGGCAGGATCGGCACCTCGGCCTGTCCCAGCACTTCGCCGCCGTCGAGTTCCTCGGTCACGATATGCACCGAGCATCCGGCGTGCGTGTCCCCGGCCGCAATTGCGCAGGCATGGGTGTCGAGGCCCTTATATTTGGGCAGCAGTGACGGGTGGATGTTGACGATCCGCCCGCGCCAGCGCGCGACGAAATTGTCGGAGAGAAGGCGCATGTAACCGGCGAGGGCGATGGCCTCGACGTTGGCGTTGCGGAGGGCGGCGTCGATCTGCGCTTCGTAATCGGCTTTAGGCATACCCTTGGGTGAAAGGGCAAAGGTGGCGACGCCGTTGCTGTCGGCCCAGACAAGGCCCGCAGCTTCGGGTTTGTCGGAAGCAACGAGCGCAACGATGTACGGGCTGTCGGCCTCACGCGATGCTTCGACCAGCGCCATCATGTTCGAGCCACGACCCGAAATGAGGATGCCGAGTCGCTTAGGCATTATGCATCGCGCTCCACGCTTCACGTGCGCTCCACGTCTCCACACTGCCTGCAACCGTGCAGCCGCGCGGCCCCGCGACGATTTCACCGATGCGGTGGACGGTTTCACCCGCCGCCTCCAGCGCCGCCGTCACGGCATCTGCACGACCTGCATCCACCACCGCGACCATGCCGACGCCGCAGTTGAAGGTGCGCGCCATTTCTTCCGGCTCGATATTTCCCTGTGCCTGAAGGAATGCCATCAGGCGCGGCTGTTCCCACGCATCGGCGTCGACATTGGCATGACAGCCCTCGGGAAGGACGCGCGGGATATTTTCGAGCAACCCGCCGCCAGTAATATGGGCCAGACCGTTGATCGCACCGTTGCGAAGTTGCGGAAGCAGACTCTGCACATAGATGCGGGTGGGGGCCATCAGCGCGTCGAGCAAGATCACCTCCTGATCGAACACCGCCGGGCGATTGAGCTTCCAGCCCTTGTCGGCGGCAAGGCGGCGAACCAGCGAGAAGCCGTTGCTGTGCACGCCGGTGGAGGCGAGGCCGAGCATCACGTCGCCGGGCTTGATCCGCGTGCCGTCGAGCAACTGTGCACGCTCGACCGCGCCGACGCAGAATCCGGCAAGGTCGTAGTCGCCATCGGCATACATGCCCGGCATTTCCGCCGTCTCGCCGCCGATCAGCGCACAGCCCGCCTGACGGCAGCCATCGGCGATACTGGCAATGACGCGTTCGGCGACGCCGGGGACGAGTTTGCCGGACGCGTAGTAATCGAGAAAGAACAGCGGCTCCGCACCCTGTACGATCAGGTCGTTGGCGCACATCGCCACCAGATCGATGCCGACGCCGTCATGTGCGTCATGCTCGATCGCCAGTTTCAGCTTGGTGCCGACACCATCATTGGCCGCGACCAGCAGCGGATCGGTAAAGCCCGCCGCCTTCAGGTCGAACAGGCCGCCAAACCCGCCAAGGTCGGCGTCCGCGCCGGGGCGGCGGGTCGAGCGGGCGAGGGGCGCAATCGCGCGAACCAGCGCGTTTCCGGCGTCGATCGAGACGCCCGCCTGGGCATAGGTGTAGGGCTTTGGGTCGGTCATAAAGTGCCGCCTAGCCATATCGCGCTTGGATTTCTACGCCTCCTTCGCCAAAAGGGCCGCCAGATGCGCCAACGCCTTTCCCCCGTCTTTGCCGCCACCGCCGCGCTCGCACTGTTGGCGACGGCTGGTTTTGCGGTCGCTCAGGCCGGGAAAGGCGCGGCAAAAGCCGATCAGAGCCGCGACGCGGGCGACAGTTCAGGCAGTTTCGAGGTCAGCGGCGTCGAGGTCGATGTGCGCGGCGCGAATGCCCAGGCGGCACGGATGGGCGGCTGGCGGCTGGCGCAGCGCAAGGCGTGGGGCATGCTGGCACAGCGGCTGGCGGGCCATGGTTCGTCGCTATCCGATTCGGCGCTCGACGCGATGGTCACCGGAATCATCGTCGAGAAGGAGCAGATCGGACCCAATCGCTATGTCGCGCGACTGGGCGTGCTGTTCGATCGCGGACGTGCGGCGTCGGTGCTGGGCGTGGGCGGCCAAGTGCTGCGATCGCCGCCGATGCTGCTGATCCCGGTGCAGGTTTCGGGCGGCGTGCACCGCGTGTTCGAGGGTGACAGTGCGTTCAACGAGGGGTGGAAGCGATTCCGCACCGGCAACAGTGCGATCGATTATGTGCGGCCGGGCGGCACCGGTCCGGACCGGCTGCTGATAAACGCCGGGCAGATTCAGCGGCGCGGACGCGGGTGGTGGCGCGCAATCATCGACCAATATGGCGCGAGCGATATCCTGGTGCCGACGGTTGAGCTGCGCCGCAGCTACCCCGGCGGGCCGATCGTCGGCGTGTTCACGGCGGGACATGGGCCGGACAACCGAACGCTTGCGCAGTTCGTGTTGCGGGTGAACGACGGCAACGCGTTGCCTGCACTGATCGACGCGGGAATCCAGCGGATCGACAAGGCGTATCAGGACGCCTTGCGCGCTGGCATCCTGAAGCCTGACCGGCTGTTGATTACCGAACCGCCCCGGCCGGAGGTTCCCGTCGAGGAGACCGGCGAAGAGGAAGGCGCGGTCGAGACCAGCGATGCGCCGCTGGTGGCGACGGGCGCGGCCTATACCATCCAGTTCGACACGCCGAGCGTGGCGGCGCTGACCAGCGGCGAAATTGCGATGCAGTCCGTGCCGGGCGTCAGTTCGGCGGTGACCACCAGCACCGCGCTGGGCGGGGTTTCGCTGATGCGTGTGACCTATGAGGGTAGTCAGGCGTCGTTGCGTGCCGCGCTGGAAGCGCGGGGCTGGCAGGTGCAGGAGGGGGCGGGCGTGCTGCGCGTGCGCCGTGGCGGCGGGACACCCGCACCGGCTCCCGCTCCAGCCCCGACATCGTCGCCGATTCCCGCGGAAGCCGGAAACAGCAGCGACGGATGAGCCAGCTTCCACTGCCGCTCGACCGTCCGGCAGGTGCGCGTGAGGACAGGTTCCTGATTGGCGAGGGCAATGCGCGCGCCGTCCATATCCTGGAGCACACGGCGACCTGGCCGGTCATGACGGCGATCATCACCGGCCCGCGCAAATCGGGTCGCAGTCTGCTCGCGCGGACGATGGTGGCGCGTACCGGCGGCACGATGATCGACGAGGCCGACCGGCAGAGCGAAACCACGCTGTTCCATGCGTGGAACGCGGCACAGGCAGAGCGGCGACCGCTGTTCCTGGTGGCGGACGACGCGCCGCCGGTATGGGCGGTGAAACTGCCCGATCTGCGATCCCGCCTGAACACCAGCCCGGTGGCGCGGATCGAGCAGCCCGACGATGCGTTGGCGGCGGATATCTTGCGCCAGTTTTTCGACCGTCACGAACTTGTCGCAGTCCCCGATGTAGTGGCATGGGTGATGCGCCGGATCGAACGGAGCTATTTGTCGATCCTGCGCACGGGCGAAGCGCTGGAGGAGGATGCCAGCCGCCGCCGCAACCGGCGCTTGTCGATCCCGGCGGCGCGGGCCACATTGACTGCGTCCGGCCTGTTGAAAGAGCCGGGCGCGCTCCAATAGACGAGGATTCATGTCGAGCCGCGCGCAAATCAAGCTGGAAGCCACCGACCCTGCCGGACAGACCGGCGCGCGCTATTTCAACCGCGAGCTGTCGTGGCTCGGTTTCAACCGGCGGGTGATGGAGGAGGCGTGCAACACCGCACATCCCTTGCTCGAACGGCTGCGCTTCCTGTCGATCTCCGGCTCCAACCTCGACGAATTCTTCATGGTTCGCGTGGCTGGCCTTAAGGGACAGCAAATGCAGGAGGTCGAGGCGCATTCGGCCGACGGACTGACCCCGGCGCAACAGCTGACAGCGATCGTCGAGGATGCCAGCGATCTGGTCGACAGCCAGCAGGCGGTGTGGAACGATATCCGCCGCGAACTTGGTGAGCGCGCGGTCGAGGTGCTCGATGCCGACGCGATCACCGGTGAGGTTGCCGAATGGGTCGAGGACCATTTCCGCCGCCAGATTTTTCCGATTCTCACCCCACAGGCGCTCGATCCCGCGCACCCGTTCCCGTTCATCCCCAACAAAGGGTTGAGCGTGATCTTCGACCTGATCCGCAAGTCGGATGGGGAAGAGGTCCGCGAACTGGTCCTGCTGCCGCCAGCGAGTCCGCGCTTCGTGCGGATTCCCGGCGAAAAGGCGCGGTTCGTGCCGATCGAGACCTTGCTCAGGCGCTATTCCGGGCTGCTGTTTCCGGGGTTCGAAGAACGCGGTGCGGCGACGTTCCGCGTGCTGCGCGACAGCGATATCGAGCTGGAGGAGGAGGCTGAGGATCTGGTCCTCTACTTCCGCACCGCGATCAAGCGCCGCCGCCGCGGTCGCGTCATCCGGCTTGAGATGGAAGACGGCATCGCGCCCGAGCTGGAAGCGGTGCTGAAAGAGGAGCTGGGCGGCAGCGAAGCGATCCTGACCGAAACCGGCGGGTTTCTGGGCGTCGGCGATCTGGCGATGATCGTCGAGGAGGACCGGCCCGACCTGAAATTCACCCCCTACGCCCCGCGCTTTCCCGAGCGCGTCCGCGAATTCGGCGGCGATTGCTTTGCGGCGATCCGGTCGAAGGACATTGTCGTCCACCACCCTTACGAGACGTTCGACGTTGTGCTCGCCTTCCTCAAACAGGCGGCAAGCGACCCGGACGTTATCGCGATCAAGCAGACCTTGTATCGCGCGGGCAAGCAATCGGCCGTGATTCAGGCGCTGATCGCCGCCGCCGAGGCGGGCAAATCGGTCACCGCCGTCGTCGAACTGAAGGCGCGCTTCGATGAGGAGCAAAATCTGCTCTGGGCCTCCGCACTGGAGCGGGCGGGGGTGCAGGTGATTTATGGTTTCACCACGTGGAAGACCCACGCCAAGGTGTCGATGGTGGTCCGGCGCGAGGGCGACGAGTTTCGTACCTACTGTCATTTCGGCACTGGCAATTACCACCCGGTGACGGCGCGAATTTACACTGATCTCAGCTTCTTCACCGCCGATCCGCGCATCGGGCGCGATGCGGCGAAAATCTTCAACTACGTCACCGGCTATGTCGAGCCGCAGGATCTGGAAAAACTGACGGTATCGCCGCGACATTTGCGCGATCGTTTGGCCGAACTGATCGACGACGAAATCGCTAATGCGCTGGCGGGCGAGCCTGCGGCGATCTGGGCAAAGATGAACTCGCTGGTCGATCCCGCGCTGATCGAGAAACTGTACGAGGCCAGCAATGCCGGGGTCGAGGTTGACCTGATAATCCGTGGCATTTGCTGTCTGCGCCCCGGCGTCGCCGGGATGTCCGACAATATCCGGGTGAAATCCGTGGTCGGGCGCTTTCTGGAGCACAGTCGCATCTGGGCGTTCGGCAATGGTAAGGCGCTGCCGAACGACGGTGCGCGGCTGTTCATCTCATCCGCCGACTGGATGCCACGAAACTTCGACCGTCGCGTCGAGTTCATGCTACCGATCGAGAACCCGACGGTGCATGACCAGATATTGGATCAGGTCATCGTCGCCAATCTGATCGACACCGAACAAAGCTGGGAGCTGCAAAGCGATGGCCGATATATCCGCGACGATCCCGGCCCGAAGCCGTTCAACCTCCACCGTTACTTCATGACCAATCCATCGCTGTCCGGACGTGGCGCGGCACTGGCGACCAGTGAAGCCGTGCCGAAACTGTCGCTGCGGCGCTGGCGCGCCGAGCGCGGCGGGTGAGCGTGGCGACCCTGTTGTTCCGCAAGCCGCGCGAGACGCCGGCCCCGGTGTCGCGCCGCACCGGCATCATCGATATCGGTTCAAACTCGATCCGCCTGGTCGTCTATGACGGCGCGGCGCGGCTGCCCGCGATCCTGTTCAATGAAAAGGTGATGGCGGGGCTGGGCCGATCGCTGGCTGAAACGGGCATTATCGACGAGGCAGCGCTGACCACTGCGACCACTGCACTGGCGCGATTCGGCAGTCTGGCGCGCGAAATGGGCGTGGACACACTACGCACCGTCGCCACCGCTGCCGTCCGCGATGCCTCGAACGGCGACAAGCTGATCGCGATTGCAACCGCGCTGGGGCTGGAAGTCGAAACGCTTTCGGGCGAGGCGGAGGCGCTGGCGGCTGGTTACGGCGTGCTGTCCGGCATCCCCGACGCGGATGGCATCGTCGGCGATCTGGGCGGCGGATCGCTGGAACTGGTGCGCGTCGTCGCAGGAACGGTGACCGATCGCGTATCGTTTCCGCTCGGTGTGTTGCGGCTGGGCGCGATCCGGGCAAAGGGGAAGGGGGTTCTCGATCGCACCGTGGCAAAGCTCCTCGATGAAGCGGGCTGGACGGGGCGGGGCAATGACTTGCCTTTTTACCTCGTTGGCGGGTCGTGGCGAGCATTGGCGCGGCTCGATATGTATTTGACGGGGTACCCGCTGCCGGTGATCCACGAATATACCATGCCGGCCGGGACGGTAACGCGGCTTCAGCGCACGATCGCGCAGTTGGGCAAGGGCAAGATCCGCGCCGTGCCGAACCTGTCGTCGGGACGTATCCCGACTCTGGAGCACGCCGCTGCCCTGCTGGCGGTGCTGATGAAGCATCTGGGCAGCAGCGCCACCGTCGCGTCCGCATTCGGACTGCGCGAAGGGCTGTTATTCGGCGACCTGACGATCGAGCAACGCCGCGAAGATCCGCTGATCGCAGCCGCGCGGGACGAAGCGCGGCGATCGGGTCGGTTTCCCGAGCATGGCGATCTGCTCGACGGCTGGATCGCGCCATTGTTTGCCGACGACACGCCCGATTTGGTGCGGTTGCGGCATGCCGCGTGCCTGCTCGCCGATGTCGGCTGGCGCGCGAACCCGGAATTTCGGGCGGAGCGCGGCATGGAAATCGCGATGCACGGCAATTGGGTCGGGGTTGACGCGCGTGGCCGGGCATTGATCGCGCAGGCACTGTTCACGTCGCTTGGCGGCGGGTTCGAATCGCCACCGCCGATCGGACAACTCGCCAGCCTCGACGATCTGGAGCACGCCAAACTCTGGGGTCTGGCGATGCGGCTGGGCCAACGGCTAAGCGGCGGCGTCGCGGGGCCGCTGCGACGCTCATCGCTGGAGGTCGTCGACGAGGAACTGGTGTTACGGCTCGAAGGCGACGACGCTGCGCTCTATGGCGAGGCGGTCGAGAAGCGCCATCGCGCGCTGGCCGGAGCCGTGGCGCTGATCGCGGCAGTGGAGGTTTAACCGCAGCGCGCCGCCTTGATCGTGTTCACATTGTCCAGCTCAAGGTTCAGCCGGTCCGACCGAAAATCCATCGTTACCGCCATGTCGGGCTTGATGAGCCGCACGAGGCGTGCGCCCGAACGCTGTTTCGCTCGCGCCACGACCTGTGGCTTCGCTTCGCGCCCAACCAAGGGCTGAACCCGATCGGCATTGCAGCGGACACCCGCCCCCGGCCCGGGCAGCGGCGTCGGCAACGTCACGCAGCCAGCAAGAACGGCGGGAAGCAGGATAAGGGTGAAGCGGATCATGGGGTCGGCTCCTCGGTGCGAGTCATTTTCAGTTTACCCCCGCGGACGGTGAACCCAAGCTGACCCTCGACCAGCGCCAGCGCGTCGCGGCCGAATTGCTCGAACCGCCAGCCTTCGAGGATCGCGAGCCCCTCGCGTTGCCCAGCCGCCAGCGCCTCCAGCTCGTCCGAGCGGGCGAGCAACCGCGAGGCCACATTGATATCACGCGAGCGAATCTTCAAAAGCAGCTTGAGCAAATCGGCGACCAGCGACCCCTCCTTGCCCAGCGGCAATTTCCGGTCGTCGCGCGTCGGCATTTCGTCGGCGGACATCGCCGTCGCGCCTTCGATCGCCGCCATCAGCCGCCCGCCGATATCGTTATGCCCCCATGCCGCCGACAGGCCGCGCACGCGCGTCAGATCGGCCTGCTTGCGCGGCGGATTGCCCGCGAGGTCGGCGATCGTTTCGTCCTTCACGATCCGCCCGCGCGGCAGATTTTTGCCCTGCGCCTCCAGCTCTCGCCATTTCGCCAGCGCTTTCAGCCGACCCAGCACTTCCGCCTTGCGGCTCGAAATGCGGATGCGCTGCCATGCCTGTTCGGGGTCGTTTCGATAATTCTCCGGATCGGCGATCCGCTCCATTTCCTCGTTCAGCCAGTCGCCGCGCCCGGTCTTGCGCAGTTTTTCCAGCATCTTGGGGAAGATTTCGGAAAGATAGGTGACGTCGCAAATCGCATAGTCGATCTGGCGCTTATCGAGCGGACGGCGCGACCAGTCGGTAAAGCGCGCGCCCTTGTCGACCACGATGCCCAGATAATTTTCGACCAGATTGGAATAGCCGATCTGCTCGCCTTGCCCCAGCGCCATCGCCGCGACCTGGGTATCGAACAGCGGGTGGGGGGTCTTGCCGGTCAGGTTATAGACGATCTCCAGATCCTGCCCGCCGGCATGAAAGACCTTCAGCACGTCCTCATTGTTGACCATCAGGTCGAGCAGGGGGGTCATGTCGATTCCCGGCGCCATCGGGTCGATCGCCGCCGCTTCGTTCGTGTCGGCGATCTGGATCAGGCAAAGTTCCGGCCAGAAGGTGTTTTCGCGCATGAATTCGGTGTCGACCGTGATGAACGGCTGTTGCGCGAGGCGGGCACAGAGATTGGCGAGGCTGGCCGAGTCCGAGATCAGGTCGTGAATATGCATCGCAGGCCCATAGCCGCGTGTGCGCGGGTTGACAAAGGGGTGTATGGGAAGGATGCGCCGCCCCTATAATTTCTTGTCGTTCAAAAGAAGAAAACCGAACCATGCACGCCTATCGCACGCACACATGCGGCCAGCTCGCCGCCGCCCAGGTTGGTGAAACCGTCCGCCTGTCGGGCTGGATCCACCGGACGCGCGAGCATGCCAACGTGCTCTTCATCGATTTGCGCGATCATTACGGAATTACGCAGGTCGTGGTGGAGACTGGGTCCGAGCTGTTCCCGATCGTCGATGCCGCCGGTCCCGAATCGGTCATCACGGTGACGGGCAGGGTGTCGGCACGGTCGGCGGAGACGCTGAACACGAAGCTGGCGACGGGCGAGATCGAGGTGTTTCCCGAATCGATCGTCGTTCAGTCGAGCGCCGAGAAGCTGCCACTGCCGGTGTTCGGAGACGCCGAATATCCCGAGGAAATCCGCCTTCGCAACCGCTTCCTCGACCTGCGTCGTGAGCAGTTGCACGCCAACATCATGCTGCGATCGAATGTCATCGCTTCGCTGCGCAAGCGGATGATCGACCAAGGCTTTACCGAGTTCCAGACGCCGATCCTGACCGCATCGTCGCCCGAAGGCGCACGCGATTATCTGGTTGCCAGCCGCGTTCATCCCGGCAAGTTCTATGCGCTCCCGCAGGCGCCGCAGATGTTCAAGCAGCTGTTGATGGTGGCCGGGTTCGACCGTTATTTCCAGATCGCGCCATGCTTCCGCGACGAGGATGCCCGCGCCGACCGCTCGCCGGGCGAGTTTTACCAGCTCGATTTCGAGATGAGCTATGTCACACAGGACGACGTGTTCGCGGCGATCGAGCCGGTGCTGCATGGCGTGTTCGAGCAATTCGCCGACTGGCAGGGCAAGGGACGTACTGTCAGCCCTCTGCCGTTCAAGCGCATTCCCTACCGTGAATCGATGCTGAAATACGGCAACGACAAGCCCGATTTGCGCAACCCGCTCCTGATAACCGATGTGAGCAAGCTGTTTGAAGGCTCTGGCTTTGGGCGCTTTGCATCGATGGTCGAGGCGGGCGACGTCGTCCGCGCGATCCCCGCGCCGAACACGGCGGAGAAGAGCCGCAAATTCTTCGACGAGATGAACAGCTGGGCACAGTCCGAAGGCTTCCCCGGGCTGGGCTATGCCACGCAGAAGGACGGCGTGTTCGGCGGGCCGATCGCCAACAATCACGGGCAGGAGGGGATGCAGGCCATCGCCGACGCGCTCGGCCTGGGTCCGAACGACGGCATCTTCTTTGCGGCGGGCAAGGAAGCGCAGGCGACCAAGCTGGCCGGTCTGGCCCGTTCGCGCGTTGGTGACAGTCTGGAGCTGATCGACAAGTCGCGCTTTGAATTCTGCTGGATCGTCGATTTCCCGATGTTCGAGGCGGACGAGGATACCGGCAAGATCGACTTCAGCCACAACCCCTTCAGCATGCCGCAGGGCGAGCTGGAAGCGTTGGAGACCATGGACCCGCTCGACATTCTGGCGTGGCAATATGACATCGTCTGCAACGGCATCGAATTGTCGTCCGGCGCGATCCGGAACCACCGGCCGGAGATCATGTACAAGGCGTTCGAGATTGCCGGGTACAGCCAGGCCGATGTCGACAGCAATTTCGCGGGCATGATCAACGCGTTCAAGTTCGGTGCGCCACCGCACGGTGGCTCCGCACCGGGCGTCGACCGCATCGTCATGCTGCTGGCGGATCAGCCGAACATCCGTGAGGTCATCCTGTTCCCGATGAACCAGAAGGCGGAGGATCTGATGATGCAGGCACCGTCCTATGTCAGCGACAAGCAGCTCAAGGAATTGCACATCCGGCTTGCACCGGGCGTCGCGCCGACCGAATAAGGGCAAATGCTCGACGGTTCACCAGCAGTCCCACGCTCACGGGTCGAGGCGACGATCGGTCTGGCCGATCTGTTCACGATCGGCATCGGGCCGTCATCGTCGCACACGGTGGGGCCGATGCGTGCGGGGTTTGCCTTTGCCGAGGCGGCACTGGATCGCGGCGTGCCGGTGTCGGTGTCGTGCGAGTTGTTCGGATCGCTGGCGCTGACTGGCAGGGGGCATGCGACCGATACGGCGGTGATGCTGGGGCTGGCCGGGCATCGGCCCGAGGCGGTCGATCCCGATGCGGTGGCGACGATCGTCGCGACGATCCGGGCGGAGGCGCGACTGTCGCTGGGCGGGCATGTGCCCGTGCCGTTCGTCGAGGGCACGCATTTGATCTTCCGCGAAGACCGCTTCCTGCCGTCGCACCCGAACGGCATGCGCTTCGTCGCGCACTATGATGGTGGCGAGCCGTATGAGACCTATTGGTACTCGATCGGCGGCGGCGCGGTGGTCGAGGGTGGCTGCGAGCCGCCACAGACCAATGTGAAGCTGCCGTTCGCTTTCTCGTCCGGCGCGGAACTGCTGGCGGTGGGCGAGGCACAGGGCAAGAGCATCGCCGACATCGTCCGCGCCAACGAAGCGGCATGGCGCGACGACACCGAGACCGACGCCTTTATCGATTCGCTGCGCGGCGCGATGTCGGCCTGCATCGAACGCGGGATGCGCGGGGAGGGGGAGTTGCCCGGTGGGCTGAAGGTCAAGCGCCGCGCCCGCGATCTCTACGCCCGGCTGATGGCACGCGGGCCGCGCTCCGATCCGTCTTTGGTGTTCGACTGGGTGAGTTTGTGGGCGCTGGCGGTGAATGAGGAGAATGCGGCGGGTGGCCGTGTCGTCACTGCGCCGACCAATGGCGCAGCGGGGGTGATCCCGGCGGTGCTGCGCTATTACGAGACGTTTTGCGCCTCACCGACCCCGGCGGGTGCGCGAATATTCCTGCTGACGACGGCGGCGATCGGTTTTCTGTACAAGAAGCGTGCGTCGATTTCCGCAGCGGAAATGGGGTGCCAGGGCGAAGTCGGCGTGGCTTGTTCGATGGCGGCGGCGGGGCTGGCAGCGGCGCTGGGCGCGAGCAATGCGCAGATCGAGAATGCCGCCGAAATCGGCATGGAGCATAATCTGGGCCTGACCTGCGACCCGATCGGCGGTCTTGTCCAAATACCCTGCATCGAGCGCAACACGATGGGCGCGATCAAGGCGATCAACGCCGCCTATCTGGCGATGCACGGTGACGGCAGCCATGTCGTCAGCCTGGACGCGGTGATCGAGACGATGCGGCAGACCGGCGAAGACATGCGGTCGAAGTATAAAGAAACCGCGCAGGGCGGGCTGGCGGTGAATGTGGTGGCGTGTTGAGATTGACGGCGAGTTTTTCGCATTAATCCCTTGGCTTTCGCAGGATTTTTTCCATCTTTCTGCCCTTGGCAAGCTCGTCGATCAGCTTGTCGAGATAGCGGAGTTCGCGCATCAGCGGCTCCTCGATATTTTCGACGCGGACGCCACAAATCATGCCGGTGATCAGCGACCGTGACGGATTGAGTGCAGGTGCCTGTGCGAAGAAGTCCTCGAAGGTTGTTTTCTGCGCCAGTTCGTGTTCCAGCGTATCCTGACTGTAACCTGTGAGCCAGTAAAAGATTTCATCAACCTCCGCTTTCGTCCGACCCTTCTTCTCGGCCTTGGCGATGTAGTGCGGGTAAACGCTGGCGACGCTGATCGAATAGATGCGATGTCTGGTCATTTGGATCGTTCCGGATAGCTCACCGCCATCACTTCATATTCCTTCTCACCGACCGGTAGAGTGACCCGCCGCATGTCGCCCACCGCCGCACCGCGAAACGCGCGGGCGATCGGGGCATTCCAGCCGATCCGACCAGCACCCGCATCCGCCTCGTCATCGCCGACCAGGGTCAGCACACGCTGATGGTCGTCCTCGTCCGCGATGGTGATCGTGGCGCCGAACCACACCCGCGTCCGATCCGCCTGCGCGGATGGATCGACGACATATGCCGCCTTCATCCGTTTCGACAGCCAACCCAGCCGCCGGTCGATCTCGCGCAGCCGTTTGCGGCCATAGATGTAATCGCCATTCTCGCTGCGATCGCCATTGTCCGCCGCCCAGGCGATTGTTTCGACCAATTTCGGACGCTCCTGACCGAACAATTCGTCATATTCCGTCCGGAGCACGGTGTAGCCCGCCAGCGTGATGTAGTTGGGGCGAGGTTCGCTCACGACAGGCGCTTGCCCATGCTCATCAGCGGTTCGACGTCATAGCCCATCCGCTTCCAGAAGGCGGAGACCGCCTGATTGGTCAGGCGCACCTGCAGGTTGATTTTCAGGCAACCCAGCGCCGTCAGCCGATCTTCGGTCGCGCGCACCAGTCGTTCGCCGATCCCGCAATCCCGCGCATTGGGGTGCACGGCGAGCTTGTAGATCCAGCCACGATGCCCATCATAACCGCCCATTACCGTCCCCAGCACATGGCCATGTTCGGTCGCGGTCAGGAACAGATCGCGCTGAACCGCCAGCTTTGCCGGGATCGCCGCATCGGCATGGCTGTGCGGCGGGTCTTCGGTGAAGATAAGACGCCACAGCGCATCGACTTCACCGAACTGATCCTCCCGATACGGCTCGACCGCGATCATCCGGGGCGGTTCTTGCCCAGATACCAGCTGATATGGTTTGGCCCGCGCGACCGCGCGCGTTGGGGGTAGAGAAGGTCGTAAACCACGGCGTTTTCCAGCACACGGTGGACGTAATTCTTGGTCTCGAAGATCGGGATCGCCTCGACCCAGTTGAGCATGTCGACACCGGGCATGCGCGGGTCGCCATTGGCGCGGATCCATTTGTTCACATTGCCCGGCCCGGCATTGTACGCGGCGACCGCGAGTGGATAGCTGCCCCCATAATAGCTGAGCATGCGCTGGAAATAGCTGGAGCCGAGCCGGATATTATAATCCGTGTCGGTGGTCAGCGCGGCCAAATTGTAACCGAGGCCCAGCTTGCCCGCCGTTTCGCGCGCGGTGCCGGGCATCAATTGCATCAGCCCGCGCGCACCGACGCGGCTCATGGCAGCGCGGTCGAACTGGCTCTCCTGCCGCGCGATTGCGTGGATGATCGTGAAATAGCTTTCCTCACCCGCCGGGACACGCACCGTCGGGAAGCCGGCGACGGTATAGTCGGTCAGCCCGTTGAGCAGCGCGCTGCGCCCGACCATCACGCCCAGATCGGGGCGACCGATGTTGCGGGAGAGTTCGGTCGCGAGCAGATGATCCTCAGCAGTCGTGGCGTCCGCGGCGATCTGGCGCAGGAACAGCCCCTGATCCTGCCACTGGCCGGTGGTGCCGAGCATCTGGGCCACGCGCACGACTTCGCGGTTGTAGAACGCCGTGCGCGCGCTGGACGTGGCGCGAGTGCCGTCGAAAGCGGGTGGCGCGCGCAAGGGCAGTCCCATGCGCTCGGCCGCGAGCTGGCCGTAATAGAGATCGGAATAGGCGGCGGCGCGCTGGTAATAGGCTTGCGCGGTTGGCTGCTGCCCGGCGGCGTCTGCCGCGCGGCCCGCCCAGTAGATGCCCTTGGACTGGGTGGTCGGGGTGCGGCTGCCCCGCGAATAGCGGTCGAACATCGCCATCGCGTCGGCGGGGCGGCGCATTTTCTGCATCGCCACCGTACCGGCCAGCCAGACCAGGCTGGTATAATCGTCGCGTATGCCGAGGCCGAGGTCGGATACATCAGTGCCGGGAGCAAAGGCGTCATCGACCTGCGACGCGATGGCATAGGCCAGGCCATATTGCCCGTCCGACTCCGCCGCGCGGGCGTTGATCAGGAGGACTTCGTACCATTTCTCGACATTGCCCGGACGGGTGGCAAGGCTGCGCGGTCGGGCGAGGAGCGAACGCGCAGAATGACTACTGCCATTCGCGCGAAACCACATTGCGCGGTCGGCGATGAAGCCGGGGTCGCGCATGCCGATCGCCTCGACCGACGCGGCCTTGGCCGAAGCATCCGGCGCATTGCCCTTCAGCGCCAGCCGCGCATCGAACAGCGTGCGGTTCTGCGGCGAGGTAAAGCCGAGCTGGCGCGCGGCGGCGGTGCGCGCGTCCTGCCACAACAGCGCATCCATTCGCGCGTCGTGATCGGCGGGCGACAGCGCGCCGGGGAAGCTGCCAATCACAGCGCTCTCGTCCGCTGGGCGGAGCGATCCCGCACGCCATGCCCTGCGAGCCTGCTCGTCCGCCTCCGCACGGCGTCCCGAAATCGCCAAAGCTTCGGCGAACCGAACCCGACCCGCAGCAGTCACCGGCGGGAAGCGATCAAAATAGCGCACTACCAGCGATGGCGCTTCAAGCCCGGACCCCAGCGCGGTCTCCGCCGCCGCACGCCGCCCCATCTCGCCCGGCCAGCCCGGATGGGCGAGCATGAAATTGGCGTAATCGCCGAACGGATAGCGATCCGACTGTTGCAGCCGCTTCCACTCGCTGACATTATATTGCAGCGACGACGCGGAGGCGGGCTGCTGCCCGACCAGCGCGAAGAACTTCGTTCGATACCATTCGACCCCGTCCTGAACGACCTGGGACGAGGCAGCGATGCCGGACACGCCTGCGAGCAACAGGCCGGTTCTGAACCAAAATGCGAACATGTGGACATGATACGCGTCGCTACCCTATTGGCCACCCCGTATTTCCGACATTTGGGGCATTTTGGCGCACATGTTTTCCGGTTCCATCCCCGCATTGGTCACGCCATTCCGTAACGGCAGCTTCGACGAGGCCGCATTCCGCGATTTCGTCGAATGGCAGATCGCCGAAGGATCGTCGGCGCTGGTCCCGGTAGGTACGACTGGCGAGGCGGCGACGCTGTCGAAGGACGAGCATTTCGAGGTCGTGCGCGTCTGTGCCGATCAGGTGCACGGGCGCGTGCCGGTGATCGCCGGGACCGGATCGAACGATACGCGCGTCGCCATCGGCAACGTGCAGGCGGCGAAGGAAGCGGGTGCCGATGCGGTGCTGATGGTCCCGCCCTATTACAACCGCCCGAGCCAGGAGGGCATCTTCCTGCATTTTGAGGCAGTGGCGGCGGCATGCGATCTGCCGATCATCCTCTATAACGTGCCCGCACGCACCGCGACCGACATCCAGCCGGAAACAGTCATCCGCCTCGTGCAGAGCCTCCCCGGCAAGTTCGTCGCGATCAAGGATGCGACCGGCGACCTGACCCGCGTGTCGAAGCATCGCGCAGCGCTGGGGGCCAGCTTCGCGCAACTATCGGGCAATGACGAAACCGCGCTGGCGTTCAACGCGATGGGCGGGGCAGGGTGCATCTCGGTCGCCGCCAACGTCGCGCCAAAGCTGTGCGCGCAGTTTCAGGCGGCATGGGCGGAGGGTGATGAGGTCGTCGCGCTGGCGCTCCACGACCGGCTTTTTGCGCTGCATCTGGCACTGTTCACCGATGCCTCACCGGGGCCGGTCAAGTACGCCGTCAACAAGCTGCGCCCCGCCATCTCCGCCGAACTGCGCCTGCCGATGGCCCCGCCGTCCGACGCGAGCAGGGCTGCGGTCGATGCGGCGATGGCGGCGGCGGGGATTATCTGAAGCCGTCCGCTTCCCCTTTGGCGTGATCGCGCCTACATCGCGCGTCCCATGGCACGTCCCCGTCCCCTAGAATTCGACAAGAAAAAGATCGTCGCCGAGAACCGGCGCGCGCGCTTCGAGTATTTTATCGAGGACGTCTATGAAGCGGGAATCGCGCTTCAGGGGACCGAGGTAAAGGCGTTGCGCGGCGGCGAAGGGTCGATTGCGGAGGCCTATGCCGAGGTGAAGAACGACCAGGTGTTTCTGGTCAACGCCAACATCCCCGAATTCAGCCACGGCAACCGCTTTAATCACGAACCGAAGCGTCCCCGTAAATTGCTCCTTCATCAACGCCAGATAAAGAAGTTCCATGGCGCGGTGGCGCGCGACGGGATGACCCTCGTGCCGCTATCCGTTTACTTTAACAGCCAGGGCCGGGCGAAAGTCGAGCTCGCGCTGGCGAAGGGCAAGAAGAATCACGACAAGCGTGAGACGGTTAAGGAACGGGACTGGAAGCGTGAACAGGGAAGGCTCATGCGCGACCGTGGCTGACCGGACCATCTGGGGTCGGGCCGTCGCATGGGCGCAGCGGAACATGCCGACGCGGGAGGGTATGGAGCAGAATCGCTGGCTCCGCCCCGTTGCGCACCGCGTGCTGGCCCCGGAGTTGTGGCGTTTCACCCGCCGTTCGGTGCCGCGCGGCGTGGCACTTGGCATGATTACCGGCATCATGCTCCCGGTCGCGCAGATCGTCTTCTCGGCCATTCTCGCGTTGCCGTTTCGTGCCAACGTGCCGGTGGCAGCGCTGACCACATTCATCACCAATCCGTTCACGACCCCGCCTTTGTGGGTCGCGGCTTATTGGGTCGGGCGCAAGATCCTGCACTTCGACGCGACGGTGCCGGGGCAGCCGATCGCCACCCACGTTGCCAACGACAGCTGGCTGAACTGGCTGTGGTCAGAGGCGGGACCGTCGCTGATCACCGGCTTGGTGACGATCACCATCGTCGCATCCATCCTGGGCTACCTGCTCAGCGTCGTCGGCTGGCGGCTGTGGATCGCGCGCAAATGGCGCAAGCGTATCAAAGACCGTTCGTCCAAAGTAACCGCCGACACTTGATCGGGCGTATTATTGGATTAAGTCACGCGCATCCCGACTCCGTGTAAGGTGATCCGATGCGTCTTTTCCTCGTCTCCGCTCTTCTCGCTGGCACCGCGCTGACCAGCGCCTGTGCGCCCACCATGACGGCAGAGGCACCCGCCACGCCAACGACGGCACCGGCCGCCGCCAAACCGCAGCTCGGCAGCTTCGGTTTCGATGAAACCGGGATGGAAAAGACCGTCGCACCGGGCGACGATTTCTACGCCTATGCCAATGGCAGCTGGGCGAAGAACACGCCGATTCCCGCCGATAAATCCAACTACGGCATGTTCACCGCGCTCGGCGATCTGTCGAACGATCGCGTGCGCGGCATTCTCGATGCGGTGAAGGACGATCAATCGAGCATGATCGGTCGTGCCTATTCCAGCTATCTCGACACCGCATCGGTCGAGGCGAAGGGGCTGGCCCCGATCCAGCCATGGCTGAATCGGATCAAGGCGCTTGAGAACAAGGCGGGCTATTCCGCGCTCGTGGTGGAAGCCGCTAAGAACGGCGTCGGCGGACCCGTCGGCGGCTATGTCGGGCAGGACGACAAGCTGCCGCAAAATTACATCTTCACGATGTTTCAGGGCGGCACCGGATTGCCCGATCGTGACATGTATCTGCTCGACAACCCCAAGATGGTGGCGATCCGCACCGCTTATGTCGCGCATCTGACACGGATGCTGACGCTGGCGGGCGAGGCAGAAGCCGCCGCGCGTGCGCAGGCCGTGATGGCGATGGAAACCGAAATCGCGAAAGTCCAGTGGACCCGCGAAGATGCGTCCGATGCCACCAAAACTTACAATAAATATACGCTGGCACAGACCGCACAGTTCTCGACCCCGACGCTCGACCTGCCGACGATGCTGAAGGCGTCCAGCCCGAAAATCACCGAAGTGCTGATCGGCCAGCCCAGCGCGGTGAAGGGCATTGCGCAGATTCTGGACAAGGCACCGCTGGCAGTGCTGAAGGACCAGATGCTGCTGCGCAGCCTGAACGGTCTGTCCAACTATCTGCCCGACGCCATCGCCAACGAGAATTTCGCATTTTACGGCACCACGTTGCAGGGGACGCCACAGCGTGAGGAGCGATGGAAGCGCGCCGTCGGCTTTGCCGAGGGGTCGCTGGGCGATGCCGTGGGCAAGGAATATGCCGCACGCTATTTCCCGGCCGAGTACAAGGCGGAGATGAACAAGCTCGTCGCCAACGTGCTCGACGCGATGGGCCGCCGCATCGACGGTCTGGAATGGATGCAGCCGCAGACCAAGGCGCGCGCCAAGGCCAAGCTGAAGAACTTTACCGTCAAGGTCGGCTATCCCGACAAATGGCGGGATTATACCGGGTTGGAGGTCAGGACCGACGATCTGTTCGGCAACGCCATCCGATCGAACCAGTTCGATTATCAGTACAGCATGGACAAGCTCGGTCAGCCGGTGCGTAAATGGGAATGGGGCATGCTGCCGCAGACCGTGAATGCCTATGCCAATTTCGGCATGATGGAGGTCGTGTTCCCTGCCGCGATCCTGCAACCGCCCTTCTTCGATCCGAAAGCCGATCCGGCGGTGAATTACGGCGCGATCGGGGCGGTGATCGGGCATGAGATCAGCCACCATTTCGACGATCAGGGCGCAAAATATAACGAGAAGGGCGAGCTGTCCGACTGGTGGACCCCCGCCGACGTCAAAGCGTTCGAGGCGGCCAGCAAGCAGTTGGTCGCGCAATATGACGCTTACGAAGTTTTTCCGGGTGAGAATGTGAAGGGCGAATTCACGCTGGGCGAGAATATCGGCGATCTGGCCGGACTGACCATTGCTTATGACGCCTACAAACACTCGCTGAACGGCGCGACCGCGCCGGTGATCGACGGCTTCAGCGGCGACCAGCGCTTCCACCTCGGCTGGGCGCAAGTGTGGCGGCGCAACTACCGCGAAGCGAATCTGCGCGGTCGGCTGCTGACGGATCCGCACAGCCCGTCCACCCAGCGCGCCTGGGTCGTCCGCAACCTCGACCCCTGGTATGCCGCATTCGACGTGAAGCCGGGCGCTAAACTCTATCTGGAACCGT
This sequence comes from Sphingomonas sp. LT1P40, assembly GCF_036663835.1. Taxonomy (NCBI): domain Bacteria; kingdom Pseudomonadati; phylum Pseudomonadota; class Alphaproteobacteria; order Sphingomonadales; family Sphingomonadaceae; genus Alteristakelama; species Alteristakelama amylovorans. The sequence continues at coordinate 1,115,138 of NZ_JAXOJT010000001.1, read as the reverse complement.
CAAAGCGCGTTCGCATCTGGTGAGTGCTTGACCGCAGGTCGGCGAGGCGGGAAGGGGAACGATGGCTTCGCGTCCCGTTACTGATCCTGAACCGCCGCAATTGACCCTGCCGCTCGCCATTGCGGTGGGCGCGGGCGTTGTCGCGGCGGTGACAGTGCTGCTGGTCACGGATTCGCTGGCGGTGGCGGCGGGATTTGCCGCAGCCGCGCTGGTGATTGCCGGCGCAATGTTTCTCGCCGCCCGGCTGTTCCCATCGGCTGCGACGGATGAGGCCGCGATCGACTGGTCGGTGGCGCACACGCTGGCGTCGATGAGCAGCAACGCGCTGGCCGTCACCGATCGCGCCGGACGGCTGGTGTGCGCCAACGATCGCTTCGGTACACTGTTTCCCGGCTACCCCGCTCCCCCGAACCTGATCGTCGGCGATTGGGCCGGAGCGCAATTGGGGTCGGCTGGCCGGTCGGCGTGGCGTGACGGGCAGGCGTCGAGCGGCGCGTTCGACGTGGCCGGCACCAAATTGACCGCACACATCACCCGCGTGGGCGATTCGATGCTGGTATGGCGCTTTTCCGGCACCGACGTCGCCGATCTCGCGAAGCAGGCGCAGGCATTGGTGGCGGGCGCATCGGGCGACCGGCTGGGGCTGGCTGGCGTGATGATGGCGTTGCTAGGATCCGACGGCCGCGTCCGCGCCGCCAATCGCGTGTTGCGGGTGCGAGCAATGGGTGACGAGAGCGCCATGATCGAAGGCCGCGATTTCACTCGTTTCCTCATCACCGACAATATCGGCATCGTCCGGTTCGAGCGCGAGGGACTGTCCGGTACGCCACTCCGCGTTCTCGAAATCCCGTTCCTTGACGGCGACAACGCACCGATGCTGGTCGCTTTGATCGACGAGGAACTTGCGGTCGCGCACCCCGCGATTGGCGACGGTGCCGCCGCGCATGTCCGGTCGCTAATCTCGCTGTTGCCCGCCGGGATCGCACTGGTCGGCGGGGACGGGCGTTTCGTCCATATGAACGACGCCTTCGTCCGTGCCGCGCATGTCAATTCGGCCAACCCGCCGCTCTATCCCGGCGATCTGGTGGTGCGTGAGGACAAGGGCGCGCTGGCCGACGCGATCCGGCGCTTTGCGACCGGCGCTGCACATTCGGCGGACATGACCGTCCGCTTCGCCGAAGCGCCGGACGAAGCGGTTTCGCTGTCGATCGCCGCCGCGCGTGGACTGGGGGAGGCGGCGGTGCTGCTGTCCTTGCGCGATGCCGGCGAAGAGGGCCGCCTCAAACGCCAAGTCGCACAGGCGATCAAGATGCAGGCGGTCGGCCAGCTTGCCGGCGGTGTCGCGCACGATTTCAACAACATCCTGACCGCGGTGATCGGCCATTGTGATCTGATGCTGATGCGCCACGCCCCCGGCGACAGCGATTATGACGATATCCAGCAGATTCTGCTCAACTCGAACCGCGCCGCCGCGCTGACCCGTCAGCTGCTCGCCTTCTCCCGGCAACAGACGCTGCGGCCACAAACGTTGCAATTGCCGGATGTGATTTCCGAAGTGTCGAACCTGCTCAAGCGACTACTGGGCGAGACCGTCGATCTGGTTGTCGGCCATGGCCGCAACCTCGGTCCCGTCCGAGCTGATCCAGGGCAGCTGGAGCAGGTCGTCGTCAACCTCGCGGTGAATGCGCGTGATGCGATGCTGTCGAAAAACCCCAATGGCGGCGGCACGCTGACGATCGAGACCTTCGCGGTCACCGCGAACGACGTGCGCGCGATGGACGACGATGTCTTGCCGATCGGTGATTACACGGCGCTACGCGTCTCCGACACCGGCAGCGGCATCCCGATCGACGCGCTCGCCCATATCTGGGAGCCCTTCTTCACGACCAAGGAGGTCGGCAAGGGCACCGGCCTGGGTCTCTCCACCGTTTATGGCATCATCAAACAATCGGGCGGGTTCATCTTCGCGGAGAGTCCGAAGGGGCAGGGGGCGGTGTTCACCATCTACTTGCCGGTCACCACCGCCGCCGAAACCCCCGGCAAGGCACCGACCGTAAAGGCGGTGCAGGGCGATCTGTGGGGCAGCGGCACCGTGCTTCTGGTCGAGGACGAAGCGATGGTCCGCGCCGTTGCCGAACGCGCGCTGACGCGACAGGGCTATACCGTGCTGACAGCGGAAAATGGCGAGGCGGCGCTGGAACTGCTCGAAAAATCGGGCAAGCCCGATCTGCTGATCTCGGACGTGGTCATGCCGACGATGGACGGGCCGACGATGGTGCGGATCGTGCGCAAACGCTATCCCGATCTCCCGATCCTGTTCATGTCGGGCTATGCCGAGGAGCAATTGCGCAAGTCGATCGACCTCGACAATGTCGCGTTCCTCCCCAAACCCTTTTCGGTTCAACAGCTTGCGGAAGCCGCAAGGGCCGTTCTGACAGCGAAATAAAGCTTGGCGTGGAAGGGGTTATCCGGCAAATAGCCCGGCGATGACCACCCCCCAACGTATTCTGATCGTCGAAGACGAACCCCTGATCGCCATGATGCTGGAAGATTTTCTGGACCTGCTCGGCAAGCAGGTTGCGGGTATCGCTGACAGCGTTGCGGACGCACTGCCGATCGTCGCCGCAGGCGAAGTCGACGCAGCGATCCTCGACGTAAATTTGCGCGGCGGCGAGACAAGCTGGCCGATCGCGGACGCGCTGGCGGCGGCGGGCATCCCGTTCGTGCTGGCGACCGGGGGCAGCGGCGATACCGTGGCCGATGCGCATAAGGGCCGCCCGATCCTGCCGAAACCCTTCACGATGGACGCGGTCGAGAAGGCGCTGGCTGCGCTTTAAGCGATCCGTTCTGGCAATTCCGCCGCATCCGCTTCCAGCGAGGCCGATGGCGCGACGGCTTCCCACGGAAACACGAACCAGTCCTTGGTCACGTTCCGGTCGATCGTCCGCGCGGCATATTCAACCCGCTGACTCGATGCGATATTGTCTAGCAATGTGGCGAACCGCACCCCGTCCATCACCGCACCCGCGTCCGCCATCTTCGCGCGCAGCTTGGCGATCGTCGCGCCGCTGTCGTTGATATCGTCGAGGAACAGCAACCGCTCACCCGCGCGTGTCCGCTCGGCCAGCCGTTCCAGCGGCGCATCGGCAAAGTCATGCACCTGCGACGAATGATCCACCGACAGCATCGACATGCCCGTAGCGTGGCTCAAATACACCGCCGGGGCCAGCCCGCCGCGCCCGATCCCGATGATAAAGTCAGCCCGCCAGTCGGCATCGTCCGTGATCGCCGCAGCAATCGCGCGCACGTCATCCACGAACTGATCGTGCGACACGGCTGTGAACACCGGCATCAGTTCGCCGCCACAAACGCGTCGAGCCGCGCCACATGCGCCGCTTTCGCCGCGTCATCCAGAAACGATCCGGCGAGACTGTTGCGCGCCAGCGTCGCCAGTTCCGCCTTGCCCAGCCCGCGCGCCGCCGCCACCGCGCGGTAATTCTCCCCGACATAACCGCCGAAATAGGCCGGATCGTCCGAATTGATCGTCGCGCGCAATCCCTCTGCCAGCATCTGGTCAATCGGATGCGCATCCATGTCCGGCACCACGCACAGTTTCAGATTGGACAGCGGACATACCGTCAGCGTCATCCCCTCCGCCGCCAGCCGCCGCACCAGCGCCGGATCCTCCAGCGATCGGTTGCCATGATCCAGCCGGTCGATCTTCAGAATATCCAGCGCCTGCCACACATAGTCCGGCGGTCCTTCTTCCCCGGCATGCGCCACGCGCTTCAGCCCCAGATCGCCCGCCGCCGCGAACACGCGTGCGAACTTCTCCGGCGGATGCCCGACCTCCGACGAGTCCAGCCCGACGCCGGTAATGCGGTCCAGCCACGGCTCCGCCGCCGTCAGCGTGGCGAACGCCGCGTCCTCGTCCAGATGGCGCAGAAAACACAGGATCAGCTTCGAGCTCAACCCATGCCGCGCCTCCGCATCGCGCATCGCCGCCAGCAATCCGTCGGCCGCCACCTGAAGCGGAATGCCGCGATCGGTATGCGTTTGCGGGTCGAAGAAAATCTCCGTGTGCACAACGCCATCGGCGGCGGCGCGCGCGAAATAGGCATCCGCCAGATCGTAAAAATCCTGCTCGACCCGCAGCACGTCCGCCCCGGCATAATAGATGTCGAGAAAATCTTGCAGGTTGCTGAATTCATATGCCGCCCGCACCGCCTCGACACTGTCGAACGGAATCGCCACCCGGTTCCGCTTCGCCAGCGCGAACATCAGTTCCGGCTCCAGGCTCCCCTCGATGTGCAGATGCAGTTCCGCCTTGGGCAGGCGGGTAATGAAGGCGTCGAGATTGGTCATGCCGGGAAGATCGCGCGAATGGCGGGGCAGGGCAACTCAATTCCCTCGCCATAGGGGGGAGGGAGGCACCATAGGCGGCGTAAGCAGTGCCAGCCTATACTCACGTTACGAATTCCCCTTGCTCGGTCGGTCAGGTCGAGCGAAGAAAATCGTCATGACCACGACTTCCGACTATCGAATATACCCCACAGAATTCGATATTGAGTTGAGCGCATTCGGCATTGGGTACTCGGCTCACGAGTTTTACGAGCGCGCCTCATATGCAGATGCGCCCTCGGACCTTGGCACCTTGCTACTCGACTGTCTGTGCGAGACGTTGCTGATCCAGTCTCCGAAAAACAGCGAAAGCCAAAGCTAAACCGCTAACCGCCGGAAGCAGCCGACGCTATGGTCATTCACCATTCCCACCGCCTGCATCCACGCATAAACGATTACTGGTCCCACGAACTTGAACCCGCGCGCCTTCAGCGCCTTCGATACCGATTCGGACGTCGCGGTCTGTGCCGGCAGGGTGACGCCATCCCCTTTCACCGGTGCATCGCCCGCCAGCGCCCACACCCAATCGCCGAAATCCTCGCCCGCATCCTTCATCGCCAGGAAGATGCGCGCGCCGTTGATCGTTGCCACGATCTTCGCCCGCGCGCGGATAATGCCGGGGTCCGCCATCAGACGCTCGATATCGGCGTCGTCGAATGCAGCGACCTTTGCCGGATCCCAGTCCGCGAACGCCGCACGAAAGCCCTCACGCCGCTTCAGGATGATCGACCATGACAGGCCTGCCTGAAATCCCTCGAGCATCAGCATTTCCCACAGCGTCCGGGAATCGCGTACCGGTACGCCCCATTCCTCATCGTGATAGGCGATCATCAACGGGTCGTTCCCGGCCCAGCGGCATCGCGTTCGTTCGCTCATTTCACGCTCCGATATCGTGAGAACAAAAAAAGATCGTTCCACACTTGTTCTATCGGAACAAATGGCATACGCAATGCAAATGAAGGCGGTGAACCGCATTGAACGACTGGCCGAAAGCCTTTAGCGACGGAGACTATCAATGGCAGCTTCCCTTAAGGTGATCCAAGGAACCATGGGCCTTTCTCCGGACAAGCAGAAGGCGCTCGACGCCGCTCTCGCACAGATCGACCGCGCTTTCGGTAAGGGGTCGGCGATGAAGCTCGGCTCGAAAGAGACGATGCAGGTCGAATCGATTTCCACCGGCTCACTCGGGCTGGATATCGCGCTCGGCGTCGGTGGCCTGCCGCGAGGTCGCGTGATCGAGGTTTACGGCCCGGAAAGCTCGGGCAAGACCACGCTGGCGCTGCATGTGATCGCCGAGGCGCAAAAGAATGGCGGCACTGCCGCGTTCGTCGATGCGGAACATGCGCTCGACCCGGTCTATGCCAAGAAGCTGGGCGTCAACATCGATGAGCTGATCGTGTCGCAGCCCGACACCGGCGAACAGGCGCTGGAAATCGTCGATACGCTGGTGCGGTCGAATGCGATCGACGTGCTGGTGATCGATTCGGTCGCAGCCCTGGTGCCGCGCGCGGAGATCGAGGGCGAGATGGGCGACAGCCATGTCGGGCTTCAGGCGCGCCTAATGTCGCAATCGCTGCGCAAGCTGACCGGTTCGATCAGCCGCTCGCGCTGCATGGTTATCTTCATCAACCAGCTGCGCATGAAGATCGGCGTGATGTACGGCAATCCGGAAACCACGACCGGTGGCAATGCGCTCAAATTCTACGCTTCGGTTCGCCTCGATATCCGCCGCACCGGCCAGATCAAGGACCGCGACGATATCGTCGGCAACGCCACCCGCGTGAAGGTGGTGAAGAACAAGGTCGCACCGCCGTTCAAGCAGGTCGAATTCGACATCATGTATGGCGAAGGCATTTCGAAGATTGGCGAGATCCTCGACCTGGGCGTGAAGGCGGGGCTGGTCGAGAAATCGGGCGCATGGTTCAGCTACGACAGCATCCGCATCGGGCAAGGCCGTGAAAACTCCAAGACCTTCCTCAAGGAAAATCCGGATATCTGCAACCGGATCGAGGCGGCCATCCGCACCCGCACCGACAAGGTCGCCGAAGAGATGATGACCGGGCCGGATGCCGAGGACGACGACGAATAAGCCTTGGCGTCGTCGGATTGAGTTTCAACCGAATTTTGGGCCGCGCCGCACCTTGATGGGCGGCGGCGGTCACGGGACTAGTCTCCCACCGGAAGACCCGGCGCTCCCCACGCGCCGGGTCTTTCGCGTTCGCTGTGCGGGGCATTTGCGGCGAGCGCCAGTAAGGCAAACGGTTGTCAACCACGCCAAATGTGTCAACTTCGCCAACCCAGAAGCCGGAGAGGCAGCCCATGATTACCGTCCACCACCTCGAAAATTCGCGTTCGCAGCGCGTCCTCTGGCTGCTTGAGGAACTGGGTCTGCCCTATGCGGTGAAGCGCTATGAGCGGAACAAGAAGACGATGCTCGCCCCGCCCGAGCTGAAGGCGGTCCATCCGCTCGGCAAATCCCCTGTGATCGATGACGACGATGCTGGCAGCGGAGAGGGAAGGGTGGTCGCCGAAACCGGTTCGATCATCGAATATCTGGTGGAGAAGGCCGATGGTAAACTTGGCCCATCCGCGCACCGTGATTCGGTGCTGCGTTATCGCCAGTTCCTGCATTATGCGGAAGGGTCGCTGATGCCACCTTTGCTGGTCAAGCTGGTGCTCGCCCGCGTTCCCCTGTTCGGCAAGGCAGCGCAGAAGAAACTTCAGCCGATGATCGACGTGCATCTCGATTACATCGAATCGGAACTTGCCAGCCGCCCGTGGTTCGCCGGTGACGACTTCACCGCCGCCGATGTGATGATGAGCTTCCCGCTCGAAGCCGCACGGAGCCGTGCCGGTCTCGATGCATCACGCCCCGCGACCATCGCCTGGCTCAACAAGATCCACGCCCGCCCCGCTTATCAGACGGCGCTCGCCAAGGGCGGCCCCTATGCCTATGCCTGAGCCAACAAGGATATAAGGGGCCAGCATGACGACCGCAGAGGAAACCAAAGAACACCGCGAATCCACACTGCAATGGCAGATGCTGGGCGGGTTCATACTCGGTCTGGCGCTCGGGATGCTGGTCCACTTCACCTCGGCCGATGCGCCCTGGGTCAAGACGGTCACTACCTATGTCACCGGGCCGATCGGCCAGATCTTCCTGCGCCTGTTGTTCATGCTGGTCATTCCGCTGCTTTTCTCGGCACTCGTCGTCGGCATCGCCGAAATGGGCGAAATCCGTGCGCTCAAGCGTGTCGGGCTGCGCACATTGGGCCTGACGATCTTCGTCTCGACGATCGCGGTCATCGTCAGCCTGGCGCTGGTGAACCTGTTTCAGCCGGGCGCGGGTGTGGACCGGGCGGAGGCGCAGGGGATGCTAGCACAGTCGGGCGACAGCGCTGGAGCGATCCTCGAAAAGACTGCGGCGACCCCCAGCGGCGTCGAAGCGATCCTCAACATCGTACCCAACAATATCGTCGCCGCGATGACCGCGAACGACATTCTCGCCATCATGTTCTTCGCGCTGTTTTTCGGAATAGGCATCCTCCTGACGATCGATAAGCCCCACGTCCAGACGCTGAAAGGCGCGATCGAGGGCGTGTTCGAGGTGTCGATGAAGCTGATCGGTCTCGTCATCCGCCTCGCGCCGATCGCGGTATTCTGCTTCATGTTCAACCTCGCCGCATTGTTTGGCTGGGAATTGCTGGTGCGGCTGCTGGCGTTCGTCGGCGTGGTGCTGGCGGCGCTTGGCACGCAGATGTTCATCGTTTTCCCGATCCTGCTACTCCTGCTCGCCAAGAAGAACCCGATTGCGTTCTTCCGGGAGACGCAGGAAGCAAGCGTGATGGCGTTCTCGACCGCGTCCTCCAACGCCACGCTCCCCACCTCGCTGCGCGTCGCCCAAACCAAATTGAAGCTGCCGCCGCGCGTTGCCCGCTTCGTCCTCACCATCGGCGCGACTGCGAACCAAAACGGCACTGCGATGTTCGAAGGGGTGACCGTACTCTTCCTCGCGCAGTTTTTTGGCGTCGATCTGACACTGGGGCAGCAGATTACGGTGATGCTGGTGTGCATCCTCGGTGGCATCGGCACGGCGGGTGTTCCGGCGGGTTCGTTGCCGGTGATCGCGCTGATCCTGGGCATGGTCGGGGTGCCGCCCGCCGGCATCGGGCTGGTGCTGGGCGTCGATCGCTTCCTCGACATGTGTCGCACCGTGCTCAACGTGATCGGCGATCTGGTGCTGGCGACGATCGTGTCGGCGGGTGAGAAGCCAGAGGTGGAGCCCGCACCCTGATGCTGTCGCGTCGCGCACTGCTGGCGGCGGGCGCGAGCGCCCCGTTCGCGCTGTCGTCCGTGGTCCGCGCTGCCGAGCTGGACCTGTCGGCGCTGAAGTCGATCGTGGGGGATGCGACGCCGATCAGTCCCGGGGAACGACGTGCCCGACTTGCTAAGTCACAGGCGATGATGAAGGCAGCCGGCATCGGCGCGGTGCTGATCGAGCCGGGGTCGAGCCTGGTCTATTTCACCGGCGTGCGCTGGTGGCGCAGCGAGCGTCTGACGGCGGCGATTTTGCCCGTAGAGGGCGAGCCGGTGATCGTCACCCCGTTCTTCGAGGAACCGTCGGTCCGCGAATCGCTCGGCATCCCAGCGGAAATCCGGGTGTGGCAGGAGCATGAAGATCCGCTGAAGCTGATCGCCCAGTTCCTGCGGGAGAAGAAGCTAGCGAACCGCCCGATCGGGATCGAGGAAACCGTGCGACATTTTGCCGTCGACGGTCTCGCCCGCGCATTACCCGGCGCGCGGATCGTCTCCGCCAACCCGGTTATCCGGGGTTGTCGAATGATAAAGACGCCCGCCGAAATCGCCCTGATGCAGAAGGCGGCGGACGTGACGATGGCGGCGTATCGCTGGACGTATCCGCGTATCGAAACCGGCATGACCCCGCCCGACATTGCCGCGCTGATGACCGCCGCGACGCGCAAGCTGGGTGGTGAGGTCGCGTTCAACCTGATCCTTCTGGGTGAGGCATCGGCCTATCCGCACGGGTCGGGCAAGCCGCAAAAGGTGGCGAAGGGCGAGGTCGTGCTAATGGATTGCGGCGCGGTGGTGCATGATTATCAATCCGATATTTCGCGCACCTTCGTTCATGGGGGACCGAGTGCGGCGCAGCGCAAAGTGTGGGGCGAAATGCGGCGAGGGCAGGACATCGCCTTTGCCGCCGCAAGGATAGGCGCGTCTGCCGGGGCGGTCGATGACGCGGTGCGGGCTTATTACACGTCGCTGGGATATGGCCCCGACTATAAGCTTCCTGGGCTGTCGCACCGCACTGGCCACGGCATCGGCATGGACGGTCACGAGCCGATCAACCTGGTGCGGGGCGAACGGGAGAAGCTGGCGGCGGGCATGTGCTTTTCGAATGAGCCGGGGATTTATCTGCCGGGCAAATTCGGCGTGCGGCTGGAGGATTGCTTTCACATGACGGCGACTGGGCCGAAATGGTTCAGCATGCCGCCGAGGTCGATCGAGGAGCCGATCGGGTGACCGTCGCGCTCGATCATCACTATATTCATTCAACCCTACGCGAAAGAATCGTGGAGCACGTCTTCGTCGGCGAGGCGCTGCGGCGTCTTTGGCAGCTTGGCATTTTCGATGTCGAGGTGCTCCGGTCAGAGTTCGACGCTGGAGGGTATGACCTTGTGATGAGCAGGGGCAGCATAATCCGGCATATTCAGTTCAAATCGGTGATGCAGGAAGGCAAGGCAGCGCGGACGAGCGTAAGCCTGAAGCTGGCGGACAAGCCAAGCGGCTGCATTATCTGGATGGTGGTATCGCCGGAATTGGAGCTCAAATCGTTTCTCTGGTTTGGCTCAGGCCCCGGCGTGAAGTTGCCCGATCTTGGTGAGTTCAGCGTGACTAAACACAGCAAAGGGAACGCTGATGGCATAAAGTTTGAACGGCCAAACCACCGGATCATACCTCGCGGTAAATTTGATGCTCTCGGTTCGCTTGATGGTGTTCTCGAAAAGCTGTTCGGAGCATTGACCCCGACGACCGTCACGCAATCATCCTGATCGAACCGTTTCGCTTGAGCGAACGCTCGTGCGTCCCTAAGTCGCATCCATGACCTCGACCAACGATATCCGCCGCAGCTTCCTCGACTATTTTGAAGGGCAGGGGCATGCGCGCGTGCCGTCCGCGCCACTGGTGCCGCACAACGATCCCACGCTGATGTTCGTGAATGCCGGCATGGTGCCGTTCAAGAACGTGTTCACCGGACTGGAAACACGGCCATACAAGACCGCCACGTCGTCGCAGAAGTGCGTGCGGGCGGGCGGCAAGCATAATGACCTCGACAATGTCGGCTATACCGCGCGGCATCATACCTTCTTTGAAATGCTCGGAAATTTCTCGTTCGGGGATTATTTCAAGGAGCAGGCGATCACCCACGCGTGGACGCTGCTGACAAAGGAATGGGGGTTGTCGCCCGATCGGCTGACCGCGACCGTCTATCACACCGACGATCAGGCGTTCGACCTGTGGCGTAAAATCGCGGGGCTGCCCGCAGAACGCATCATCCGCATTGCGACCAAGGATAATTTCTGGGCGATGGGGCCGGATGGGCCGTGCGGGCCATGTTCGGAGATTTTCTACGACCATGGCGACCATATCTGGGGTGGCCCGCCGGGATCGCCGGAGGAGGATGGCGACCGCTTCGTCGAGATCTGGAATCTCGTGTTCATGCAGCATTTGCAAGAGAACGACGTCATCGTCAGCGACTTGCCCAAGCCAAGCATCGATACCGGCATGGGGCTGGAGCGAGTGGCCGCAGTCATGCAGGGCGTGACCGACAATTACGATACAGATACGTTCAAGGCGCTGATCGCCGAGAGCGGCGCGCTGACGCATTCGGCGACGACCGGCGATAATCAGGCGAGCCACCGCGTGATCGCGGATCATATCCGCACGTCGGGCTTCCTGATCGCGGATGGTGTGCTGCCGGCGGCCGAAGGGCGTGGCTATGTGCTGCGCCGGATCATGCGCCGCGCGATGCGTCATGCGCATCTGCTGGGTGCGAAGGAGCCGTTGATGCACCGGATGGTGCCGTCGCTGGTTGCGGAAATGGGTGCGGCCCTCCCCGAACTGGTACGGGCACAGGCGGCAATTGAGGCAACGTTGCTCCAGGAGGAGACGCGTTTCCGGCAGACGCTGGCCAACGGCCTGAAGCTGCTGGACGAAGCGACGGCGAGCATGGGCGATGGCGATACGTTGCCCGGCGAAACCGCGTTCAAGCTCTATGACACGTTCGGTTTCCCCTATGATTTGACCGAAGATGCGTTGCGTCCACAGGGCATGGCGGTCGACCGGGCCGGGTTCGATGCGGCGATGGCGCAGCAGAAAGCCGCCGCGCGCGCCGCATGGAAAGGCAGCGGGGCGAAGGCGTCGGACGATGTCTGGTTCGACATTGCCGAGGAACTGGGCGGCACCGAGTTCACCGGATATGCATCGACCGAGGGCGAGGGGCAGGTGGTTGCACTGGTCAAGGACGGTGTGCGTGTCGATCGCGCCGGGGCCGGAGAGGTCACGATCCTGACCAACCAGACGCCATTTTATGGCGAAAGCGGCGGTCAGATGGGCGATGCCGGTCGCATCGAGAGCGAAAATGCCAAGGCTGTCGTGAACGATACGTCGAAACCGCTGGGACGCCTGCACGCGCACAACGCGATCATCGAGAGCGGCGAGATTGCCGTGGGCGACACCGTGCGGATGGCGATCGACGTGGTGCGCCGCGATCAGGTGCGCGCGAACCATTCGGCCACCCACCTGTTGCACGCGGCGCTCCGCGACCGGTTGGGCGCGCATGTGACACAGAAGGGCAGTCTGGTCGCGCCGGATCGCTTCCGCTTCGATTTCTCGCACAATTCGGCGCTGTCGGCACAGGAAATTGCGGACGTTGAGGCCGATGTGAACCGCCATATTCGTGAGAATGACACGGTTGGCACACGGCTGATGACACCAGACGATGCGGTCGCGGCGGGCGCGATGGCGCTTTTCGGCGAGAAATATGGCGACGAGGTTCGCGTGCTCTCAATGGGTCGCGCGACTGAGAACAGCTATTCGGTCGAACTGTGCGGCGGCACGCATGTTAATGCGCTGGGCGATATCGCGTTGTTCAAGATCGTTAGCGAGAGTGCGGTTTCGTCGGGCATACGGAGGATTGAGGCGCTGACGGGTGAGGCGGCGCGGTTGTGGCTGGTGAACCGTGACGAGAAATTGCGCGAGATCGCATCAGCCTTGAAAACGTCCCCGGACGATGTGCCCGGTCGCGTGGCGGCGCTGGTTGAGGATCGCCGCCGGCTGGAGCGCGAACTGGCGGACGCCAAAAAGGCACTCGCCATGGGCAGCGGCGGCGCATCCGCACCCGCCGGTCCGGAACAGATTGGTGGCATCAATTTCGTCGGTCAGATCCTCGACGGGCTCGATCCCAAGGAACTGCGCGGCGCGGTGGATGAGGCGAAAGGGCGGATCGGTTCAGCTGTCGTAGCTTTTGTCACGGTAAATGAAGGGCGTGCAGCGATCGCGGTTGGCGTCACCGATGACCTGACCGGACGCCTGAATGCCGTCGAACTCGTCAAGCGTGGTGTTGCCGCGCTGGGCGGGCAGGGTGGCGGCGGGCGACCGGACATGGCGCAGGGTGGCGGCCCGGATGGCGGAAACGCCGCCGCAGCGATCGATGCCGTCAAGGGCGCTCTCGCCCAGGAGAATGAAGTTGCTTAATCGTGTTTTCCTGACTGCTGCTGGGGCAGCGGTCCTCTTTACTGCCCCCGGCGTTTCGGCGCAGGGCAAGTTGCCGCCCTATCCAGAGGCGCTGCGTTGCGCCGCGTTAACGCATGCCGCGTCGAAGATCGGCAAGGGCACACCGCAGGAATCGGCGCTGTTCGACCAGCTGATCTATTGGGGCATGGCGGCGGCGGATTCGGGCCGTGCGGCCGGCAAGGCGAGCAAGGCGATCGATGCCGAAGTGACGCGCGAGTCGGCGGTCGTCGAGCCGCAGCTCCGTTCGCAGAGCGGCACTGCGACCACCGCACTGGCGGCCTGTGTGGCGCGGGTGCCTGCGCTCGACAATTGATCTGACTGGAGAATACCGATGCGCCGCCGCTCGTTCGTGGGTTCCGTTGGCGCAGCCGCGCTGGCAGGGGCAATGCCGGTGCGCGCCGGTCAGGCGCAGCGGGGCGCGAACGATGCAAAGTTGCGCGCGCTGCTCGACCGCATCTTCACCGATCGTCTGGCAGAGAACCCCGAGGGCGCGACGTCGCTGGGTCTGGATATCGGCGCGAATGCGAAGCTGAAATCACAACTGTCCGGGCGTAGTGCGGCTGATGTGGCGCGCGAGCAGGCGCGGGCGAAACGCGAGCTGGCGGCGATCCGTGCGGTCGATCCGGCGACGCTGGGTGACGATGCGCGGCTGGATTACGACGTCGTGACCTATCAGCTGGAAGGCAGCATCGCGGGGCGCGATCGCTTTTCCTATGGCAACACCGGATCGCGTTTCACCCCGTATCTGCTGAGCCAGTTAACCGGGGCATATCAGGATGTCCCGGATTTTCTGGATGCGCAGCATCGGGTGAAGGATGCGGCCGATGCCGATGCCTATCTGGCGCGGCTCGGCGCGTTTGCCGCCGTGCTGGATCAGGAAACTGTTCGTCAGCGGGCGGATGCGGGGCGCGGCGTGTTCGCGCCGGACTATGTGCTCGACACCGCATTGAAGCAGTTCGCCGCGCTGCGTGACAAGCCGGCGGCGGAAAGCGGACTGGTGACCGGCTATGCCGCCAAGCTGGCCGCCGCCAATTTGCCGCCCGAACGCGCCGCACAAGCCGCGAAGATCGTTGCGGAACAGGTATTTCCGGCACTGGACCGCCAACGCGCGCTGCTTACCGAATTGCGTGGCAAGGCAACGCATGATGCAGGCGTGTGGCGTTTGCCCGATGGCGAGGCCTATTACGCTGGGGCGGCAGAGGCCGCCACGACGACACGCCTGACCGGCGACGAAATTCACACGCTAGGCCTTGAACAGGTCGCTGAGATCAGCGGGCGGATCGACACGATCCTCAAGGCGCAGGGCATGACGCAGGGCAGTGTCGGCGCGCGCTTAGTCGCGCTGAATGAGCGTCCCGATCAGCTTTTCCCCAATACCGATCCGGGTCGGTCCGCGCTGCTCGCCGAACTGGAGAAGCAGATTCGGGCAATGGAGAAGCGGCTGCCCGAGCAATTCGGGACGCTGCCACAGGCACCGGTCAAGGTCCGCCGCGTGCCACCCGCGATTCAGGCGGGTTCTCCGGGTGGCTATTATCAGGCGGCGACGCTGGATGGATCGCGCCCCGGTATCTATTACATCAACCTGCGCGACACGTTCGACCGGCCGAAATTCGGGCTGGCGACGCTGACCCATCATGAGGCGGTGCCGGGGCATCATCTGCAGGTCATGCTGGCGCTAGAGTCGAAAAATATCCCGCTGATCCGTCGCCGCAGCGGGTTCAGTGCCTATAGCGAAGGCTGGGCGCTCTATGCCGAGCAGCTGGCGGACGAGATGGGCATGTTTGAGGGCGATCCGCTAGGCCAAGTCGGCTATCTCCAGTCACTCCTGTTCCGGGCGACACGGCTTGTGGTCGACAGCGGCCTGCATGCCAAGCGCTGGAGCCGGGAGAAGGCGACCGATTATTTCATCGCCACCACCGGCATTGCCCGCGGTCGCAGCCAGGGTGAGATCGACCGCTATACCGTCTGGCCGGGACAGGCGTGCAGCTACAAGGTCGGGCACACGATGTGGGTCAAGCTGCGCGACGAGGTCAGGGCGAAGGCTGGAGCCAATTGGGATCCGCGCAAATTCCATGCGGTACTGTTGAAGGGCGGGATGCCGCTGGCGGTATTGGAGCGGGTGGTGCGGGCGCAGTTCGCCTGACGGTCAGGCTTCCGCCACGTCCTTGCGCACCCGGCGGATGCGCGGTTCACGCTCCAGGCCGGCGGCTTCCTTGATCGACTTGCGCATCTTGTCGCGCTCCTCATGGATCGAGGCGATGACCGGACCGACCGCAACGCCGAGATCGACCAACGCCGCTTCCGATAGCTGGAGCGAGCTTTCCAGCGTTTCGGGCACCGCGTCCGTAGCCCCAGCCTTGTAGAGTTCGGCAGCGTGCGCGGCATCGCGCGCACGGGCGATGATCGGCAGGCCGGGGCACCAACTGCGCACCCGCCGCGTCAGCCGCACCGTCAGCACGGGATCGTCCATCGTCAGGATCAGCGCGTCGGCATGGCCGAGATTGAGGCGATCGACCAGCTCGCTGCGTGAAACGTCGCCGAACATCACCGTATAGCCCTCGCGCCGGCCGGCCGCGACGCCATCAATGTCGGCATCGACCGCGATATAGGTTTTGCCATGCGCGGCCAGCATGTCGGCGACAGTCCGCCCGACCCGGCCGAACCCGATGATGACAGTGCCACCGAGCACGGCCTGAGGCTCTGGCATTGCAGTATCGAAAGCGCGATCTTCGAGTTTGCGCGCGACAAAGCGACCTGCCTCGGCCAGCAACGGCGTGATAGTGAGACCGATCGCGGTGACGGTTGTCCAGAAGGCGGCGGTAGAGGGTTGGATCAGACCCGCCGTCGCCGCGACACCCAGCACGATCAGCGTCGTCTCCGACGGGCTGGCCATCAGCACGCCGACCTCCGCCGCAGTACCGGTACGCGCGCCCGACAGCTTCAGCAGCGAGATCGTAACCCCGACCTTGATCGCCATGACGCCAAGGATCGCCGCGAGCAGAAAGCCCCAGTCCTGAACGATCATACGCAGGTCGAGCTGCATGCCCACGGTGATCAGGAACACACCAAGTGCCAGCCCCTTGAACGGGGCGGTGATGACTTCGACCTCGCTGTGATACTCGGTTTCGGCGATCAGCATGCCGGCGAGCAGCGCGCCGACGATGGGGGAGAGGCCGGCAGCGGTGGTGGCCATGCTGGCGACGATCACGACCAGCAGGCTGGCAGCGAGGAACAATTCGGGCGATTTAGTGCGTGCAGCCTGGGCGAACAGGCGCGGCAAGACGAAGCGCCCGCCGACGAACAGCACCGCCATGACGATCGCGCCGCGACCGAGCGTCCCGGCCAGCTCTGCCCACCCTGCGTCGGGACCGGGGGCGAGCGCACCGAGCAGGAAGATGATCGGGACCAGCGCCAGATCCTCGAACAACAGCATGGCGAATGCCGATCGCCCGACCGCGCTGGTCGTCCCTGCAATGGGGATCACCAGTGCGGTCGAGGACAAGGCAAGTGCGAGGCCAAGGCCGAGTGCGCCGGTCCATGGCTGGCCAATCGCAAACAGCCCCGCGCCGATCAGCAAGGCGGCACCGAACAGTTCGGCCGCACCGACCCCAAAGACGAGACCGCGCATGCTCCACAGGCGGCGGAAGGACAGTTCCAGGCCGATTGAGAACAGCAGCAGGATGATGCCGAATTCGGCGAAGGGTTCGATCGAATGCGGATCGGTGATCGTGACGTAATAGAGCCATGGTGCCTGCGCCACCAATTGCCCCAGACCGGTGGGCCCGACCAGCGCGCCGACGAGGATGAAACCGATCACCGGGCTGATGCGGAAACGGGCAAAGGCGGGGATGACGAGCCCCGCCGCGCCGAGGATCACAAGCGCGTCGCTGAAACCGCTATTTGTCAGATCGAGGGCCATGGCGTTACCCTACGCAGCAGCGAAACGATTTGTCATGGGGGATCGGCGGTGGACTGCGATATTTGTATCGTCGGCGGCGGCCCGGCGGGGATGATGGCCGGAATGCTGTTTGCCCGGGCCGGGCTGAAAACGGTCGTGCTGGAGAAGCATGACGATTTCTTGCGCGATTTCCGGGGAGATACGGTTCATCCCTCGACGCTGAACCTGATGGACGAACTGGGTTTGCTCGACGCATTTCTGATGCGCCCGCACGACAAGGTCGCGGATATCGGGGCGGTAATCGGTGGACGGGAATACCGGATTGCGGATTTCAGCCACCTTCCGGGACCGGGCAAATTCATTGCGATGATGCCGCAATGGGAGTTCCTCGATTTCATCGCGGATCAGGCGAAGGCCTATCCCGGATTCGATCTGCGGTTGCATGCGGAGGCGGTCGATATCGTCGAGGATGGCGGTCGCGTAACCGGCGCGCGCCTCGCGGACGGGTCGCAGATCAGCGCGCGGCTGGTGATTGCGGCGGACGGACGGGGATCGCGGATCCGGGCGGCGGCGGGGTTGCCGCTGGAAGATCTGGGCGCACCGATCGATGTGTTCTGGTTCCGGGTGCCCAAGGCGCGGACCGACGATAATCTAACTCAAGGTTATATCGCGGGGGGCGAGATGATCGTGGCGATCGATCGGGGCGACTATTTTCAGGGCGCCAGGGTGATCGCCAAGGGCAGCGCCGATGCGATGCGGGCACGCGGGATCGAAGTATTTCGGCGGGAGGTGGCGGCGACTGCGCCGGCGATGGCGGGCGGTGTCGATGCGATCGGCGGTTGGGACGATGTGAAGTTGCTCAGCGTGTCGCTCGACCGGCTGACGCGGTGGTTCCGACCGGGGTTACTGGCGATCGGCGATGCAGCACATGCGATGTCGCCGGTCGCCGGGGTCGGGATCAATCTGGCGATTCAGGATGCGGTGGCGGCGGCGAACATATTGGCCGAGCGGATGACGCGGGGCGAAACTCCGGATCGCTATCTGGTGCAGGTGCAGGAACGACGGATGCTGCCGGTGCGGGTGATCCAGGGGATGCAGCGCTTCGTGCACAAGAATGTGATCGGCGCGGCGCTGGGCGGTGAGATCAGTGCGCCCTTGCCGTTGCGGTTGCTCGACCGGTTTCCGTTGTTGCAACGTATTCCCGCGCGGCTGATCGGGCTGGGCGTGCGCCGCGAACATATTCGTTCGCCAGTGGCGGGTATCGGACGCTGAGAAAGAGCCTGGGCAGTGTCCCAAGCGAATTCCAACATTGCAAGCAAAAGGGCCGCGACCTTGCGGTCACGGCCCTTAGTCACTTCAGAGCAATGGTTTACTGCCAGCTGCTCATTTCGGTTTCGAGGTTCTCGCGGATCGCCTCGAAGAATTGCTCGGTGGTCATCCATGGCTGTTCCGGGCCGATCAGCAGCGCCAGATCCTTGGTCATCTTGCCGCTCTCGACCGTCTCGACGCAGATGCGCTCAAGCGTCTCGGCGAACTTCACCACGTCGGGCGTCTCGTCGAACTTGCCGCGGAATTTGAGGCCGCCGGTCCAGGCGAAGATCGATGCGATCGGGTTGGTCGAGGTTGCCTTGCCTGCCTGATGCTGGCGATAATGGCGGGTGACGGTGCCGTGCGCGGCTTCGGCCTCGACCGTCTTGCCGTCGGGCGAGAGCAGGACCGAGGTCATCAGGCCGAGCGAACCGAAGCCCTGTGCGACCTGATCCGACTGGACGTCGCCGTCGTAATTCTTGCACGCCCAGACGAACTCGCCGCTCCACTTAAGCGCCGATGCGACCATGTCGTCGATCAGGCGGTGTTCGTAAACGATTCCGGCTTCCTTGAACTTGGCGTCGAAACCTTCGGTCTCGAATACTTCCTGGAACAGATCCTTGAAGCGGCCGTCATAGGCTTTCAGGATCGTGTTCTTGGTCGACAGGTACACCGGCCATTTCAGGTTGAGGCCGTAATTGAACGACGCGCGGGCGAAATCGCGGATCGAATCGTCGAGATTGTACATCGCCATGGCGACGCCGGAGCCGGGGAAGTTGAATACTTCGCGGTCGATGACCGCGCCGTCGTCACCCTCGAACACCAGGCGCAGCTTGCCGGGGCCGGGGACCTTGAAATCGGTCGCGCGGTACTGATCGCCGAACGCGTGACGGCCGACGACGATCGGCTTGGTCCAGCCGGGGATCAGGCGGGGGACATTGGAGATGACGATCGGTTCGCGAAAAACGACGCCGCCGAGGATGTTGCGAATGGTGCCGTTGGGCGACTTCCACATTTCCTTGAGGCCGAACTCCTCGACGCGCTGCTCGTCGGGGGTGATCGTCGCGCACTTCACGCCGACGCCGTACTGTTTGATCGCATTCGCCGAATCGATCGTGATCTGGTCGTTCGTCTCGTCGCGCTTTTCGACGCCGAGGTCGTAATATTTCAGGTCGATATCGAGATACGGCTTGATGAGGCGTTCACGGATCCATTCCCAGATGATCCGCGTCATCTCGTCGCCGTCGATCTCGACGACCGGGTTTTTCACCTTGATCTTCGCCATGCTGTGCTTCCTGTCTCGTTGGGAGGTTTTGCCGTGCGTCTAGGGGGAAGGGGCGGGGGGATCAAGCGGGGCGGCGATAACTGAACGACAGGGTATGATTATTTGACAAACCTGACGTAAAACGCCTGTTTGACAATCATGTGTGAGAGCGGATGAAACCAGGAAACCACCTGATTTCCGTTGGTTTCGCCTTAGCACGGTACTGGTTTGTAGGAAAATTCCATTCCGACTTGCGGTGTAATGTAACCATAATACACTAGCGCGACGAAGCGGGCGCGGTTAAAGCCCGTTATATGGCTTCACTCGATAAACCGCCCGTCCTTACCTCCACCGTCAAATGGCGCTTCCCCGCCGTCCATCCCGAGGGGCGCAAATATGTGCTGATTTCGGCGGCGATCATGTTGCTCTTCTATGTGATCTGGGCACCGCTGGGCTATCTCGCGGTCGGGCTGACGATCTGGGTCGCGGCATTTTTCCGGGATCCGATCCGCGTAACGCCGCAGGGGGAGGGGCTGATCGTCTCGCCCGCCGACGGGCTGGTGACGATGATCGAGCGCGTGCCGGTGCCGCGCGAAATTTCCGGAGCCGAAGGATTGAACGAAGCGACGCGGATACGCGTTTCGATCTTCATGAGTGTGTTCGACGTCCATATTAATCGCACGCCGGTGGCGGGGACGATCAAACAGGTCGTCTATATCGCGGGCAAGTTCCTGAATGCCGATCTGGACAAGGCGAGCGACGAGAATGAGCGGCAGCATTTCGTGGTCGAGACCCGCGATGGCGTGCGCATCGGGTTTACGCAGATTGCCGGGCTGGTCGCGCGGCGGATCGTCACGTTCGTGAAGCCCGGCGACATCGTCGCGGGTGGCCAGCGCATTGGCCTGATCCGTTTCGGGAGCCGTCTCGACGTGTTCCTGCCCGATGATTACGCTCCACAAGTGGCACTTGGCCAGCGCTGCATCGCGGGCGAGACGCTGGTCGGCCTGAAAGGCGGCACCACTGCGACGGGTGTATCGCAGTGAGCATGAGGCCGCGACCGCTGCGCCGCGGCATTCCGTTACGCACCATTGCACCCAATGCGATTACCGCGCTGGCGCTGTGTTCCGGGCTGACCGGCGTGCGCTTTGCGATTGCGGGCGAGTGGGAGCGCGCCGTTCTGATGATTATCGTCGCGGGCGTGCTCGATGGCGTCGACGGGCAGGTCGCGCGGATGGTGCGAGGCGAAAGCAAGTTCGGGCAGGAACTGGACAGCCTGTCCGATGCGATCTCGTTCGGGGTCGCCCCCGCGCTGATCCTGTATCTATGGGCGCTGATGTATGTTCCCAAGGTCGGCTGGATCGTGGCGCTGCTGTACGCCGTGTTCTGCGCGCTGCGGCTGGCGCGTTTCAATGCCCAGATCGACAGCGCCGAGCAGCCGCGCAAGACGGCCGGCTTCTTTACCGGGATTCCCGCGCCGACGGGCGCAGGGCTGGCGATGTTGCCGTTGTATATCTGGCTGTGGAGCGGCGAGGAACTGGCGCGTTCGCCGTGGATCGTCACGCCATGGGTCGCGCTGATCGCGTTCCTGATGGTGTCGAGCATTGCGACCTATTCCTGGAAATCGCTGCGGCTGCGGCGCAATATGCGGTTCGAGGCGATGGTGGTGGTGGTCGCACTCGCCGCCGCGCTGGTGACTGCGCCGTGGCAGACGCTGACTGTGATATGCATCGGTTATCTGGCGACGATACCGTTTAGCATCGCCGCGTTTCGGCGGGTGAAATAGAAATGCGTTGGGCGATCGGACTCGCCGCGACATCGACGCTGATACAACCGGCGGCAGCGCAAAACATCCCAACGGCACCGGCCAGCGTCGTCACGAGCAATGGTGGTTGGGAAATCGAGTATGACAGCTGGCGGTGCGTCCTGCATCGAAAGCTCATCGCCAACGGTGCGCCCGCCAGATTCGAGATGATATTGGAGCCGCTAGAGCCGACGGTCTGGCTGCACATGACGATTGCGGGCGGTGGCGGGGCGCGAAATGACGGCGATGCGGTCATGACGATCGACGGTCAGCGCGTCCCGGGCACGCTGCACTATAATCTCAAGCCCGACAAGAATGAGCGACGGCGCGAATACATGCTCAACCTCGACCGGCACAAGTTGAGCGATGTGAAGCGGACGATGCGGTTTTGGACGCGGCGAGCGGGCGATTTCGAATTGCAGCTTGGCGGGTTTCCTGCAGCGTGGAAAAGGACGCAAGCGTGCCTGTCGGACCTGTATGTCAAGCTTGGCATCGACGAAGCGGAGGTCGCAAAGATCGCTACGAAGCCAGAGGGCTTTCTGTTCGATACAGTAGAATATCCGGGCGGCGAGGCGGATTTCGCGCTTCTTTATTGGATCACGGCGGAAGGTCGTGTCGATAAATGCGAAATGCTAAAACAGAGTGGCGATCCGCGCGTCGACAAGCTCTGCGACAAAATTATCGCCAAGGCGAAATTTAAGCCAGCACGAACCTCGACCGGTCAGCCAATACGCGCGCCGAAGTTCGAGCATGTGCGTATTCGCGTTACCACGGTAATGACGCCAGGTTGATCCGTCGGAGCGATCAGGCTGCCACCTGAAGCGCGCAGGTGCCCATCTTGGTGACTGCGGCCCGCCGGATCGCGCGGGTGCGAAGGGCGACGGAGGGGGCAATCGACGGGATCGCTTCGGCGTGGATCAACGCGCGCATGTAACCTAGACGCGGCGCAACCGTGATCCAGATCGACCAGACCGACGCCACGAACGCGGCGGAGAAGAGCAGGGCAGTCAACATCGCAACCATCACAAAGTCTCCCGGATTCATCTAAGCGACTGGAATCCTTGAGGTTCCGCGACGCCCGAGCGGAGACTTGGTTCCCTGTCCGCCCTGTGATCGCTTTATGTTCCATTAACGTTCCTTCTGTCAAGCGGCGTTTTCCGCCTTTGTTCTCTTGCGCCCAATCCGCTTCTCGACTAGAGGGCGCGGCTTCAACCCCACATGGGAAGCATCATAACCCGGTGCCGCAGGCCATCAGGCTTATCGGTCACTCGCTTCCCAGAGGAACAACCGGAAGGATTTATCCCTATGGCGGCACCTGTCGTCTCCATGCAGCAATTGCTCGAATCGGGCGCGCATTTCGGCCACCAGACGCATCGCTGGAACCCGAAAATGAAGCCGTACATCTTCGGCGATCGTAACGGCGTCCACATCATCGATCTGTCGCAGACCGTGCCGCTGTTCGCGCGCGCGCTGGAATTCGTGGCATCGACCGTCGCCGGTGGCGGCAAGGTCCTGTTCGTCGGCACCAAGCGCCAGGCGCAGGACGCGATCGCGGAAAGCGCTCGCAAGTCGGGTCAGCATTTCGTCAACCATCGCTGGCTGGGCGGCATGCTCACCAACTGGAAGACCATTTCCGGTTCGATCAAGCGCCTGAAGACGCTGGAAGAGCAGCTGTCGGGTGACACGCACGGCCTGACCAAGAAGGAAGTGCTGAACCTGACGCGCGAGAAGGACAAGCTCGAGCTGTCGCTCGGCGGCATCCGCGACCTGAACG
Source organism: Sphingomonas sp. LT1P40 (assembly GCF_036663835.1). Taxonomy (NCBI): domain Bacteria; kingdom Pseudomonadati; phylum Pseudomonadota; class Alphaproteobacteria; order Sphingomonadales; family Sphingomonadaceae; genus Alteristakelama; species Alteristakelama amylovorans. The sequence continues at coordinate 1,091,878 of NZ_JAXOJT010000001.1, read as the reverse complement.
GCGTGCCGGACATCATGTTCGTGATCGACGCGAACAAGGAAGAGCTGGCGATCAAGGAAGCCAACACGCTGGGTATTCCGGTTGTGGCGATCCTCGATTCGAACGTTTCGCCCGACGGTATCGCGTTCCCGGTGCCGGCGAACGACGACGCCAGCCGTGCAATCCGCCTGTATTGCGAAGCGATCGCTATCGCGGCGACGCGCGGCAACCAGAATGCGCAGATGAGCAGTGGCGATTTCGGCGCAGCCGAAGTGCCGCCGGTCGAAGCGGCGCTGGCCGAGCCAGCTCCGGCACCGGTTGCCGAGGCACCTGCTGCGGCGGCGGTTGCTGAAGCTGCTCCGGCCGCTGAAGCACCTGCTGCTGAAGCGCCTGCGCCCGAGGCACCTGCTGAAGCTGCTCCCGAGCCTGTCGCTGAAGCGGCACCGGAAGCACCTGCGGCTGAACCGGAGGCACCTGCCGCCTCGACCGAGCCGGAAACGGCCGCCGAGGGCGAGCGCCAGATCGACGCCTGAGCCGTCACGAACACGTAATTCGGGCGGGGCAGGGCATGAAGCACTGTTCCGCCCGAACCATATTCAGAATATTCAGACCAGATCGAGGAATTAGACATGGCAGAGATCACTGCAGCAGCGGTCAAGGAACTGCGCGAAAAGAGCGGCGCCGGCATGATGGATTGCAAGAAGGCGCTGACCGAGAACAATGGCGACATGGAAGCGGCGAGCGATTGGCTGCGCTCAAAGGGCCTGGCCGCCGCCGCCAAGAAGTCGAGCCGCACCGCGGCCGAGGGTCTGGTCGGCGTTGCCGTCGCTGGCACCAAGGGCGTGGCCGTCGAAGTCAACTCGCAGACCGATTTCGTCGCCAAGAACGAGATTTTCCAGGGTTTCGTTCGTGAAGCGACGGCGCTTGCGCTCGACACCGGCAACGACATCGACGCGCTGAAGGCGACGGCGATGGCGCAGGGCGGCACGGTCGAGGAAGTACTGACCGCGAACATCTCGATGATCGGCGAGAATCAGGTGCTGCGTCGCGCGAAGAAGGTCGAAGTGACCAATGGCGCGGTGATCCCGTACGTCCATAACGCTGCGGCTCCGGGCCTGGGCAAGATCGGCGTGCTGGTCGCGCTGGAGAGCGATGCGGGTGTCGATGTGCTGGAGCCTTTGGGCAAGCAGATTGCGATGCACATCGCGGCGGCATTCCCGCTGGCGCTGGACGAGAGCGGGCTGGACCAGGACGTGATCGAGCGCGAGCGCGCGATTGCGACCGAAAAGGCAGCCGAGAGCGGCAAGCCAGCCGATATCGTCGCCAAGATGGTGGAAGGCGCGGTCAAGCGCTTCGCCAAGGAAAACGCGCTGTTGAGCCAGCCTTTCGTGATGAACGACAAGACCCCGGTCGCCGACGTCATCGCCAAGGCGGCGAAGGATGCCGGTGCCACGATCACGCTGACGGATTATGTCCGCTTCCAGCTGGGCGAGGGCATTGAGAAGGAAGAGAGCGATTTCGCGGCTGAGGTCGCGGCGACGGCGGCTGGGCTGTAGGCTTTTCTTTCGGACTGACAGAGAGAGGGCGCGGCTGCCGAGAGGTGGTCGCCCCTTTTTTTGTTTGGTTCAGCAAGCCGGCTGTCGGTTGCGCTGATTGTGTAGGTAACGCATGATCTAGCCATGAAGCGTTGGCTATTTCTCATTTTAACGTTTCCGGCACTTGCCGCTTGCTCAGCGGACTACCCGCTCAAAGCCTATTTCAAAGCGGGAAAGCTGTACTTTGATGGTGACGGCAAGGACTGGTTCTTTGGCAAAACCGGATTTTGCCCATCGTATCTTAAAGTCTGGACGGAAACGGGCGACATCGTTTGGCAGATCGAAACGGATAACGGCCCCGTGGACTGCAAGATATTTCCTGTTGCCTATGGTTCCTTACCGAAGGGCTGGAAGGCGATTGTTGCTGCGAAGCCGCTGCAATCGGGTGAACTATATGTCATCAAGGGCGACGGGGGAGACGCCTATCATGGCGCATTCCGTTATCGTGAGCAGCGATTGCTAAGTGTCGAGAATCAACCTGAAGTGGCGCGCAGGTTTGTCGACACAGAGGAAAATGTGAATATGCTGCTCGACTAGTGGCAACCGCAGTCGGCTCGTCATTCACGCCCATCACCGCTTGTCCCCGCCTCACGCCGCCCCTAAGGTCCGCGCCGCTCCCATAAGCCAACAGAATCAAGGGCCAGATGACCGCGCCACGCTTCAAACGTATCCTCCTCAAACTCTCGGGCGAGGTGTTGATGGGGCAGGGCCAGTTCGGCATCGACCCCGCCACCTGCGAGCGCGTGGCGCGCGAGGTGAAGGCGGCGACGGAGACGGGCCTGGAAGTCTGCATGGTCGTGGGCGGGGGCAATATCTTTCGCGGGCTGGCCGGGGCAGCGCAAGGGTTCGAGCGGGCGAGCGCGGATTATATGGGCATGCTGGCGACCGTGATGAACGCGCTGGCGATGCAGAACACGCTGGAGCGGCTGGGCGTCGATACGCGCGTGCAGTCGGCGATCCCGATGGCGTCGGTCTGCGAACCCTATATCCGCCGCCGCGCCGAGCGGCATATGGAGAAGGGGCGGGTGGTGATCTTTGCCGCCGGGACCGGGCTGCCGTTCTTTACCACCGACACCACCGCCGCGCTGCGCGCCGCCGAGATGAATTGCGACGCGCTGTTCAAGGGGACCAGCGTCGACGGCGTGTATAATGCCGATCCCAAGAAAGACCCGACCGCGACGCGCTATGACGAATTGACCTATGACCGCGTATTGGGCGATCATTTGAAGGTGATGGACGCGACCGCGATCGCGCTGTGCCGCGAGAACGACATTCCGATCGTGGTGTTCAACATCCGCGACGAGGGCAATCTGGCCGCCGTGCTGCGGGGCGAGGGCACCTCCACGATCGTCCGCAACGAACAAACCGCAGAAGTTTAAGAGGAGCCTGACCATGGCCGCTTACGACAAGGCCGACCTGGAACGCCGCATGGCGGGCGCGGTCGAATCGCTGAGGCACGATCTGACCGGGCTGCGCACCGGGCGGGCGAGCACCACCTTGCTCGATCCGGTGACGGTCGAGGTTTACGGCGCACACATGCCGATCGTTCAGGTGGCGACGGTGTCGGTGCCGGAGCCGCGCATGCTGAGCGTTCAGGTGTGGGACAAGTCCAATGTCGGGCCAGTGGACAAGGCGATCCGGTCGGCGGGGCTGGGCCTGAACCCGATCGTCGATGGACAGACTTTGCGCCTGCCGATCCCCGATTTGACCGAGGAGCGCCGCAAGGAACTGGCCAAGCTGGCGGGCAAATATGCCGAGAACGCTCGCATTGCCGCACGCAACGTGCGTCGTGACGGCAATGACAGCCTGAAGGTCGATGAGAAGAAGGGCGTCTATTCAGAGGACGAGCGCAAGCGGCACGAGACCGAAGTCCAGAAGCTGACCGACGCGACTATCGCCGAGATCGACGCGCTGTCGGCGGCGAAGGAAAAGGAAATTCTGGGCAAGTGACCGCGCTTCCCGCGCCCGCGCCGGCCAATCCGGCAGGCGGGGCGATCCCCAGACATGTCGCAATCATCATGGACGGCAACGGGCGCTGGGCGAAGGCCCGGCGGCTGCCGCGTTTGGCTGGGCATAAAAAGGGCGTGGAAGCGGTGCGGCGCGTGGCGAAGGCGGCGCGCGAGATGGGTGTGGAAGTGCTCACCCTCTATGCCTTTTCGTCCGAGAACTGGCGGCGGCCGGAGGAGGAGGTCAGCGACCTGATGGGACTGCTGCGCCATTTCCTGAAGAACGAAATCCAGGATCTGGTGGACGAGAATGTCCGGCTGCGCGTGATCGGCGATTACCGCAAGCTGTCGGGCGATCTGGTGGCGATGATCGACGATGCGATTGCGCGAACGTCGGTGAACACCGGAGCCAAGCTGGTGATTGCGCTGAATTACGGTGCACAGGCGGAGATCATCGCGGCGGCGCGGGGTTTTGCGAAAGCGGCGCAGGCGGGCGAGCTGGACCCGGCGGCGATCGACGAGGCGATGTTCGACGCGGCGCTGACGACCAGCGATCTGCCGCCACTGGACCTGTTGATCCGCACGTCGGGCGAGCAGCGACTGTCCAATTTCCTGTTGTGGCAGGCGGCCTATGCCGAATTGCTGTTCGTCGATACGCTGTGGCCCGATTTCGATGGCGCGGCGCTGACGGAGGCGGTGGCGGTGTTCGGGCAGCGGCAGCGGCGGTTCGGCGGGCTGTGAATCCCGATAATCCATCCGGCGTCCCGCCCCGCAAGAATGCCGATTTGCCGACACGCGCCGTGGTCGGGATAGCGCTGATCGCGGTCGCCGCGCTGGCGCTGTGGTGGGGCGGATTTGCGTTCTGGCTGCTGGTGACGGTGGCCGGTCTCATCATGTTGTATGAATGGGGCGGGTTGCACGGGGCCACCGTGGGACAGCGAAAACTGGCGCAATATGCGTTGATGGTGCCGCTGGCGATCATGTCGTCGCTGGCTGCCGGGCCGGGGTTTTTCGCATTCGGGCTGATTTTGGGCGCAGGATTTTTCACGGCGATCGTGACGCGCAACGGGATGCTGGGCGCGGGCGCGGTCTATGTCGGGCTGCCGGTGCTGGCGCTGGTCCTGTTGCGTGAACAGGATTCCGGGCTGTTGCTGGCATTCTGGGCGATGGCGTTGGTGTGGGCATGCGACATCGGGGCGTATTTCGCCGGGCGCGCGATCGGCGGGCCGAAATTACTGCCGAAGGTCAGCCCGAACAAGACCTGGGCGGGCCTTGGCGGCGGCGTGATTGCGGCGGCGCTGTTCGGCTGGGTGCTGATGCGCTGGGGCCTGCCGTGGCAGCTGGCGGTGGCGAGCCCGTTCCTGGCGGTGCTGGCGCAGGCCGGCGATCTCTATGAAAGCTGGCTGAAGCGGCGCGCGGGGGTCAAGGATTCGGGGAATTTGCTGCCTGGACATGGCGGTGTGCTCGACCGGCTCGACGGGCTAGTGCCGGTGGCGCCCGTTGCGGCGCTGCTTGTGCTATTGATCGCGCGATGAAAACGGTTTCCATTTTGGGTGCGACCGGATCGGTCGGCACCTCGACGCTCGATCTGATCGAGCGGGAGCGGGACGCGTTTCGGGTGATTGCGTTGACGGCGAATTGCGATGTCGCTGGGTTGGCGGCAGCGGCGCGGCGGGTTGGTGCGCAGCGGGCGGTGGTTGCGGATGAAAGCTGTCTGAGCGCGCTGCGTAACGCGCTGGCTGGGACCGGGACCGAGGCGGCGGCGGGTGCCGGGGCCGTATGCGAAGCAGCGGCAATGGGCGCGGACTGGACGATGGCAGCGATCGTCGGGACCGCCGGGCTGAAGCCGGTGCTGGCGGCACTTGAAGCGGGCGGCACAGTGGCGCTGGCCAATAAGGAATCGCTGGTGTCCGCAGGCAGCGTGGTGACCGACGTGGCGCGACGGCATAAAGCGAAGCTGCTCCCGGTCGATTCAGAGCATAACGCGATTTTTCAATGTCTTGAACAACAGAACGCAGACCGAGTTTCACGAATCATTCTGACCGCGAGCGGCGGGCCGTTCCGAGAGCGCAGTCTGGAGGAGATGCGCGGGATCACGCCCGAGCAGGCGGTGGCGCATCCGAACTGGTCGATGGGGGCCAAAATCTCGGTCGATTCGGCGACGATGATGAACAAGGGGCTGGAGCTGATCGAGGCGTTCCATCTGTTCCCGGTGACGGTCGAACAGCTCGACGTGATCGTGCATCGCCAGTCGGTCATTCATTCGATGGTCGAATATGTCGACGGATCGGTGCTGGCGCAGCTGGGATCGCCCGACATGCGCATACCGATCGCGCATGCGCTGGCCTGGCCGCGGCGGATGGAAACGCCGTGCCAGCGCCTTGATCTCGCCACCATCGGGCGGCTTGATTTCGAGGCACCGGACACTGAGCGTTTCCCCTGCCTGAAGCTGGCGCGCGAGGCGCTGGCGGCGGGTGGGGCACGGCCGGCGATCCTGAACGCGGCCAATGAAGTGGCGGTTGAAGCGTTTCTGAAAGGGCGTGTCGGGTTTCTTGAAATTGCCGCAATCGTCGCGGATACGCTGGCATGCTATGATCCGGCGGCCCCGGAGACGCTCGATCATGTGTTGGCGATCGATGCGGAAGCCAGGGCCATTGCGGGCGAGCGTGTGAAGGACTGCCTAGTTTGACCGATAACCCCGGTTTCTTTTTGTATATACTCGCCTTTCTCCTAGCGATCGGGCCGCTGGTCTTCGTCCATGAGCTGGGTCATTACGCAGCCGGAAGGTGGTTCGGGATTAAGGCCGAAGTGTTTGCGGTCGGCTTCGGGCGCGAAGTTGGCGGATTTACCGACAAGCGCGGGACGCGCTGGAAATTCGGATGGCTGCCGTTGGGCGGCTATGTAAAGTTCGCCGGGGACATGAACCCGGCGAGCCAGCCTGACCCGGAATGGCTGCACCTGCCCGCAGAAGAGCGCGCGCAGACCTTTCAGGCAAAACCATTGTGGCAACGCGCGATCGTCGTCGCGGCGGGGCCGTTGACGAACTTCGTTGTAGCGATCCTGATTCTGGCGGGATTCGCCGCGATCTATGGCGTCGATCGGACACCAGCGACGATCGGGATCGTCCAACCTGGATCGCCTGCCGCCCAGGCCGGGATTGTTCCCGGCGATCGGATCGTCGGAATCGACGGGCGCTCTATCGAAACCTTCAACCAGCTTGCGCAATTCACCGTGATGCGCCCAGGCGAGGCGGTGAAAGTCGATCTGGTTCGGGATAGCCGGCCCGCAAGTGTGGATCTGACGATCGGGGTACGAACCGAGCGCGACCGGTTCGGCAATGAAACCAGACTGGGCAGGCTAGGCGTAGGTGCGTCGCCCGACCAGCGCGTATATGCGCCAGTTTCCCTTCTGGAGGCGCCCGTCGAGGGTGTGCGGCTGACCGGAACGATAATTCGAGCGACAATTGACGGGCTAGGCCAGATCATATCCGGGCGGCGTTCGGTCGAGGAACTCGGCGGTCCGTTGCGAATCGCGCAGGTTTCCGGAGAACGGTTAGCGCTGGGATGGCCTGCCTTTATCGAACTCGTCGCGTTCATCTCGATAAATCTGGGGTTCATCAACCTGCTGCCAGTCCCGGTGCTGGATGGCGGCCATCTTATGTTCTATGCGATCGAAGCGGTACGGCGGAAGCCGGTGAATCCGCAGGTTGTTGAATGGGCGTTTCGCGGCGGTGTGATGGCGATTTTGGCGCTGATGCTGCTGGTGACGTTTAACGATCTGGGCGCCTTTGGCGTGTGGAGAAATCTGGCCGGGTTGATCGGCTGACGCGGTTGGGGCAGGGGCAGTGCAACTGCCCGTGTTTCGGCCAGAATATTCTCAAATCCGACTGGGGTGGGATGTGACTGCGATCAAGGTTACCAAAATCGGCGTGCGCGCCACGGCATTGCTTATGGCCGGCACGATGCTGTCGGGGCTGGCGGCTGCCGCGCATGCGCAGCAGCAGCCCGCACCTCAACAACCCGCGCCTGCGGCACAACAGCCCGCGCCGGTCGCCCTGGCGCCGCTGACCGTCCGCACGATTCGCACGCTGCGAGTCGAGGGCGCGCAGCGGCTGGAGCCGGAGACGGTGCTGTCCTACACGCGGCTTCGCGTTGGCCAGAGCTACACCACCGAGAGCCTGGATCAGGCGATCCGCGACGTTCTGACCAGCGAATTGCTGGCCGACGTGACGATCGAGGGCGTCGAGAGCGGCGATATCGTACTGCGTATCCGCGAGAACCCGGTCATCAACCGCGTCGTGCTGGAGGGCAACAAGCGGCTGAAGAACGACAAGATCGTCAAGGAAATCAAGCTGGCCCCGCGCCAGTTGTTCACCCGTACCGCCGTGCGCGCGGACGTCGCGCGGATCGTCGAATTGTATCGCCGCCAGGGCCGCTTTGCCGCGAGCGTCGAGCCGAAGATGGTCAGCCTCGACCAGAACCGCGTCGATATCATCTTCGAGATCAAGGAAGGGCCGAAATCCAAGGTCCGCCAGATCAACATCATCGGCAACGAGCAATTCGGCGACGGCAAGCTGCGTGGCGAGATGGCGACCAAGCAGGCGCGGTTGACCAGCATTTTCAGCTCGAACACCAGCTATGACCAGGATCGGCTGGCCTATGACCAGCAAAAGCTGCGTCAATTCTATTTGACCGAGGGTTATGCGGACTTCCGCGTGGTCTCCGCCGTGGCCGAACTGACCCCGGACAAAAAAGACTTCATCATCACCTATGTCGTCGAGGAAGGGCCGCGCTACAAATTCGGCCCGGTCACCGTCGACAGCAGCATCCGTGATTTCGACGACAAGGCGCTCGCCGCGAACCTGCCGATGAAGGAGGGCCAATGGTATAACGCCAAGATGGTCGAGGACACGGTCGATCAGCTGTCCGAGACGGCGGGTGCGTTCGGCTATGCCTTTGCCAATGTCAGCCCCGAATTCCGGCGCGACCGCGAAACGCTGACGATGACGCTCAACTTCAACATTGCGGAAGCGCGCCGGACCTATGTCGAGCGGATCGACATCGTCGGCAACACGCAGACGCAGGACAAGGTCATCCGCCGCGAAATGCGCATCGCCGAGGGCGACGCGTTCAACACCTTCCTGGTCAAGCGGTCGCAGGATCGCATCAACTCGCTGGGCTATTTCGGTGAGAAGTTCGAGATCGAGCAGAAGGAGGGTTCAGCTCCCGACCGCGTGATCCTGACCGCGAATGTCGAGGAGAAGTCGACCGGCGAACTGACGCTTTCGGCGGGTTTCTCCAGCCTTGAGCGGTTCATCTTCCAGGGTTCGATCCGCCAGCGCAACTTCCGCGGCAAGGGGCAGGATCTGCGGCTGTCGGCGGATTATTCGAGCTATTCCAAGTCGGTCGAGGTCGGCTTTACCGAGCCATATCTGTTCGACCAGAACGTTGCGCTGGGCGGCACCATCTTCCGCCGCGACTATAACTCGTTCAACTATCTCGGCGCCGATCGTCGCACCACTTACGAGCAGGTTTCGACCGGCGGACAGCTGGTGCTGGGCATCCCGCTGACCGAATTCTGGACGGCGTCGGCGCGATATTCGCTGGTCCATGATTCGGTGGGCCTGGACGAGAGCACGTTCTTCACCAATGGCGCGTGCGATCCGCTGAAGGCCGGACGCTACCTGTGCGAATCGCTGGGCAAGCGCTGGACGTCGAGCGTCGGCATCTCGCTGATCTATGACAGCCTGAACAATCGCGTGCGCCCGAGTGCGGGTCAGCGGATCGTGCTGGGCGGCGACTTTGCCGGTCTGGGCGGCGACGTGAAATATGCGCGCGCGCGGTTCGACGGCGACAAATACTGGAATATCGGCAGCGGCTTCATCTTCTCCGCCGGTGCCGAGGGTGGCTATATCCACAGCCTTGAGGGCGATGTCGGTCCGGGCATCGACGCGGTGCGGATTACCGACCGCTTCTTCCTGGGCGAGCCGCAGTTTCGCGGATTCGATATTCGCGGCGTCGGCCCGCGCATTCAGCGCATCGGCTATACCGGCAGCGTGGCTGGCGGCAATCAGACGCTGATTACCGACGAAGAGCAGATTTTCGACGATGCGATCGGTGGCCGCGCTTATTATCTGGCCAAGCTCGAGCTGGAAATCCCGCTGGGCGCCGGTGCGCGCGAAATGGGGATTCGACCGTCGATCTTTGTGATGGCGGGCGCGAACTGGAACATCAAGCGGCCGAACCCGACGGCGGTGTTCACTCAGGCGACCAGTTCGACCGGGGTACCCCTGTTCAACGCCGACGGATCGCCGTCGCTGTTGCCGATCCAGACGCCGCAGTTCGATGCGGATGGTCGCCCGATATATCAGGTGCCCGTCAGCGACGCGGTGGCACCGGGGCAGCTGACCACGTGTAATGTCGGCTATTCGACCACTGCCGGCGGCGCGTGCAGCGGCACGTCGATCAACGACCGTTATAATATCCAGACCGATCCGTTCGTCGAACGCTTCCTGGGCGATTCGCCGCGGCCGCGTTTGTCGGTCGGCATCGGGGTCAACTGGAACTCGCCATTCGGGCCGCTTCGGCTCGATCTTGCCAAGGCCTTTCTCACGCAGAAAGGCGATGACACCAAGCTCTTCAGCTTCAACGTAGGGACGTCCTTCTGATGCGTAACACCAAAACCATTCTCGCCGCGCTTGCGGTGGCGGGCGCCACGCTTGGCGCCGGCACCGTCGCTGCACAGGCGCTGACCGATGCCAAGGTCGCGGTCGTCGATGTCGAGCGCATCATGCGCGAATGCACCGCATGCGTCGCAGCCAACACCCAGCTTCAGGCACAGCGCACTGCGTTGCAGCAGTTCGCATCCCAGCAGGGCGCGCCCCTGCAGACCGAGCAGACCGCGCTGGAAGCCGCAATCAAGGCCGCAGCGGGCAAGCCCGACGCCGCGCTGCAACAGCGTGCGCAGGCGTTCCAGACCCGCGCGCAGACCGCGCAGCGCCAGGTGTCCGAACGTGAGCAGACCTTCCAGCGCAACGTTCAATATGTGCAGCAGCAGGTTGCACAGAAGATGGTCCCGGTGATCCAGCAGATCTCGCAGCAGCGCGGTGCATCGATCACCGTGGCGCGTGACAGCGTGCTGTTCGCGGCGACAACGATCGACATTACCCCTGCGGTGCTGACCACGCTGAACAGCCAGTTGCCAAGCGTCAGCGTGACCGCGCCGCCGCCAGCAGCGCAGCCGGGCCAGCCCGCACCTGCACCGACCCCCGCACCACAGGGCCGGTGACCGACGAGGTAAAGACGGGGACCGCCATCGGTCCGCTCGATATCGGGCGGATCATGGCGGCGCTCCCGCATCGTTACCCGATGCTGCTGGTCGATCGCGTCGAGGAACTCGTCATCGACGAGCGGATCGTCGCAATCAAGGCGGTGTCGATCAACGAGGAGTTCTTTCAGGGGCATTTCCCCGGAAGGCCGATCATGCCCGGCGTGCTCCAGGTCGAGGCGCTGGCGCAGGCTGCGGGCGTGCTCGCGGTCGAAAGCCTCGGCCTCGCTGGCTCTGGCAAGCTGGTCTATTTCATGTCGATCGACGGCGTGAAGTTCCGCAAGCCGGTGGAGCCGGGCGTGCTGCTTCGGCTGGAGGTATCGTTCATCCAGAAGCGGTCGCGCATCTGCAAGTTTGCTGGCAAGGCGTATCTGGGCGACGAACTGGCGACCGAATGCGAGTTTACCGCGATGATCGCGGACCCGCCGAGCGCGTGATTAGGTGGCCGGCGTGCGAGCGGCTTTCTCCGCTTTTCGCCGCTTCCTTTGTTCGCGCCTTTCTTCCCGGCGCAACTCGCGCTGCATCTGGATTTGTTCGGATCGGGTGAGTTTGCGGGCACCACCGACAATGATCTCGTCAAGGGCGCCGTCATCGACCGCGACCGATGTCGCAACCGGCGCGTCTTGCGCCAAGGCCGGCATAGCGCCGACGCTGGCGACGATCATTATTGCTGCCGCGAGCGAGGCGCGACTTGCGGGCAGCCGGTAACGAACGCACGGTTCCTCTACCTCGGCCATCAGTCGATAGCGGTCGGCATTGCTCATCGTGTCGAGATCGAACACGGTTTTACGGCACTGATTGCAGAAGTTGCCGTCCATCACCCGATCCAGGCGATCGGCGACGGGGCAGGGGCTGGCAATTTGCGGGCAATGCGCCATTCAACCTCTCCTGGAGCCCGCATAGCATATCGCGTTATGCATCGGGAAGCGGAGGGTTGCCTCGCGCGCTGCTCCTGTGTACTGCGCCGCGTCCGCTGCCGGTCGGAAACCGGTGGCTTATCCCAAGGAATCGATCCGTGAAAAAAGATACGCACCCCGACTATCACATGATCAAGGTGCAGATGACCGACGGCACCGTGTACGAAACCCGCTCCACCTGGGGCAAGGAAGGCGACACGATGACGCTGGATATCGATCCGCTGGCGCACCCGGCATGGACCGGTGGCCGTGGCCAGATGCTCGACAGCGGTGGTCAGGTCGCGCGCTTCAACAAGCGCTTCGGTGGCCTCAGCCTCGGCAAGAAGTGAGGTGAGGGCTGACGGCGTTAATGCGCCGTTAGCCATCTCCGGATAGATTTGCCAGATGATGCAATCGGGCAAAATCAATTTCGCCGCGGAATTCGAACCCGCCGTCCTCGGACGGCGGAGCAGTCCGCGTGCGCCGGTGTCACTGGACGCCAAGGTGGGTCGCGGCGGACTCGATCGCGCACTGTGCAAGGTCACCGACCTGTCGCTGGGCGGTGCGCGAATCTCGATCTTCTCCGAACTGCGCAAGGACAGCGTCATCTGGCTGACATTGCCGCATGTCGGCCACTGGGCCGCGCGCGTGGTGTGGTCGAGCGATTTCGAGGCTGGACTGGCGTTCCAGATTCCGCTGAGCGAGGCGGATTTCGAGCAACTCGCCGAACATTAAGTTGGGCTAACACGGGTTTGGACTTGGGCGCGGTTTCCGCCTAAAGGCCACGTTAACGCCGTGATCCATGCTCTCGCCAATCCCACGCGCTTCCTGAAGATCGCGCGCCCGTTGACCCCGATCCTGTTCTGGAGCGGGCTGTTGCTGGTGCTTGTCGGCATGTGGGGCGGGTTGACGCAGACGCCGCCGGACTATCTGCAAAAGGAAAGCGTTCGCATCCTCTATATCCACGTCCCCGCCGCGTGGCTGGGGATGGGGGGATGGAGCAGCCTTGCCATCGCGTGTTTCGCGTTTCTGGTGTGGCGGCATCCGCTGGCGAACATCGCCGCACGCTCGATTGCGCCGGTGGGGGCAGTGTTTGCCGCATTGTGTCTGATTACGGGATCGATCTGGGGTCGGCCGACCTGGGGCACGTGGTGGCAATGGGACGGGCGGCTGACGTCGATGTTGTTGCTGTTCTTCGTCTATATCGCGTGGATCGCGCTGGAACGGGCGGACCGCGAGCGCGGCGGGGATGGGCGCATTCCGGCGCTGTTCGGGATGGCGGGAACGGTGTTGTTGCCGGTGATCCGTTACTCAGTGGTGTGGTGGAACACGCTGCATCAGGGACAAAGCCTGACGCTGACCCAATCGACGATCGACGATTCGATGCTGTGGCCGCTGCTGCTGACGCTGCCGGGGTTTTCGCTGTTGTTCGGCGGGATCATGCTGATGCGGATGCGCTCAGCCCTGGCCAGCCAGCGGGTCGAGGCGCGAATGCGGCGGATGGCCCAATGAAGATGATAACGTGAACCACTGGCCGTTCATTATCGCTGCTTATGCTGTCGTCGTGATTGGCGTTGGCGCGCTGTCACTGGCGAGCTTTGTCGCTATGCGGCGCGCGGAAGCTGCGGCCGATGCGCTGAGAGAGCGGAAATGAAGCGCAAGCATCAGCGATTGTTCCTGGGCCTTGCCGCACTCGTCGCGATCGGCGGGGCGAGCGCATTGGCGCTGTCCGCGCTGCAGGATCAGGCGGCGTTCTTCTACACACCGAGCGATGTTGCGACGGGGAAGCCGGAGATCGGCAAGGCCGCGCGGCTGGGCGGGATGGTCGAAAAGGGGTCGCTCAAGCATTTGCCAGACGGCGTGACGATGCGGTTTGTCGTGGCGGATGCGACGGCGACCGTGCCGGTGCAGTTCAAGGGCGTGGCGCCGGACTTGTTCAAGGAAGGGTCGGGCGTCGTCGCCGAGGGCAGCTTTACCGGCGATGGCGGGTTCGTCGCCACCAACCTGCTTGCCAAGCATGACGAGCGCTACATGCCGCCGGAGATTGCCGCGAAAATGCCTGCGCCGGAAACGTTGACGAAATGATTGCCGAAGCCGGACTGGCCGCATTGTGGTTCGCCGCCGCGCTGGCGCTGTTGCAGCTGGCGATGGCGGGGCTGGGGCTGTGGCTGAAGCAGGATGAGCTGATCGCGGCGGTGCGGCCCGTCGCGATCGTGCAGGGGTTGCTCGCGGCGCTGTCGTTCGGGTTGCTGGTCACCCTGTTTCTGCAAAGCGACATGTCGGTGCTGCTGGTGGCGACGAACAGCCATTCGGCCAAGCCGTTGCTGTACAAATTCGCCGGTGCGTGGGGCAACCATGAAGGGTCGATGCTGCTGTGGGTTACCGTTCTGGCGCTGGCCGGGGCGGCGATCGGGCTGATCGAGCGCAAGCTGGACCGGGCGACGCTGACCGCAACATTGGGCGCGCAGGCATTCATTGCGATTGGGTTTTACGCGTTTCTGCTGACCGCCTCCAATCCGTTTGCGCGGTTGAGTCCGGCGGCGGCGGACGGGATGGGGTTGAACCCGCTGTTACAGGATCCCGGTTTGGCGTTCCATCCACCGACCTTGTATTTCGGCTATGTCGGACTTTCGATTGCGTTTTCGTTCGCCGTAGGCGCGATGGTGACACGCGAGGTGGGGCCGGTGTTCGCGCGGGCGATGCGGCCGTGGGTTTTGGCGGCGTGGGTGTTCCTGACGATCGGGATCACGGCGGGGAGTTACTGGGCGTACTACGAACTGGGCTGGGGCGGCTGGTGGTTCTGGGACCCGGTCGAGAACGCATCGCTGATGCCGTGGCTGGCGGCAACAGCGTTGCTGCATTCGGTGAACGTGCTGGCGGCGCGCGACGGGCTGCGCGCGTGGACATTGATGCTGGCGGTGGTCGTGTTTTCGATGTCGATGGTGGGAACGTTTCTCGTCCGATCCGGCATTCTGACCAGCGTGCATGCATTTGCGGTCGATCCGACGCGGGGCAGCTTCATCCTGGTGCTGCTGGCGATCTATATCGGCGGGGCACTGGTGCTTTACGGCGCACGCGTTGGGCGGGTGAAGGCGGGGCAGGGGTTCGACTTGCTGAGCCGTGAGGGCGGGCTGGTACTCAATAATCTGCTGCTGTCCGTCATTCTGGGTATCGTGCTGATCGGGACGCTGTATCCGATATTGGCGCAGGCGATGGGGCAGCAATTGTCGGTTGGGCCGCCGTTCTTCAACAAGGCGGCGGGGCCGATTGCGTTGGCACTGGTCGCGGCGATGATGGTCGGGCCGTTGCTGAAGTGGCGGCGCGACGATGCCAATGCGCTGCTCGGCAAGATTACCGTTCCAGTGGCGGTGAGTGCGGTGACGATGGCGCTGACGTTCGTGATCGCGGGGTCGATCGGGTGGATGGAACTGGTCGGGCTGGGGCTGGCGGCGGGGCTGGCGGTGGCGAGTTTCGCGCCGGTGTGGAAACGCAATCCGTTGCGCACGCCGATGTTCACCTGGGGCATGATGGTCGCGCATTTCGGCGTGGCGGTGAGCCTGGCGGGGATGGCGGCGGACAGCGCGTTCACCAGCGAGCGGCTGGTCGCGGCGCGTTATGGGCAACCCTATTATGTCGGGCCGTATCGCGTAGTGCTGAACGGCGTTGCGCCGACGATCGGTGAGAATTGGTCGGCGGTCGAGGGCCGGGTGACCGCGTCGCGCGGTCCGGTCGACGGGCCGATGATTTTGCTGCGACCCCAGCGGCGCTTTTATTCCTCGCCGCCGACCGATACCGCCGAGGCGGCGATTGCGACGCGGGTGGACGGGCAGCTTTACGCAGTATTGGGCACGCAAGATGCCGAGGGGCGCTGGCAGCTGCGGCTGTGGTGGAAGCCGTTCGTAACGTTGATCTGGTTCGGCGGCGGGTTGATCGCGCTGGGCGGGGCGTTGTCGCTGATCGGGCGGGTGCGGCGTGCGCGGCGCAATGTGAAGCGGTGGGAGGAGGCGTGGTGACGCGCTGGAAACTGTGGCTGCCGCTGATCGCGTTCATGGCACTGCTCGGGCTGGTCGGGTCGCGGCTGATCGTGCCGCCGGATACCCAGGTGAAGTCGGCGCTGGTTGGCAAGCCGTTGCCGGAGTTTGCATTGCCGGGGATCGTTCAGGGCAAGCCGGGCCTGACCCGCGCCGATCTGGCGACGGGCAAGCCGCGATTGCTCAACGTGTTTGCCAGCTGGTGCGTGCCGTGCATCGCCGAGGCGCCGCAGTTGATGAAGCTGAAGGCGGCGGGCGCGCAGATCGACGCGGTGGCGATTCGGGATACGCCCGAGGCTGTCACGGCGTTCCTGTCGCGGCATGGCGATCCCTATACGCGGATCGGTGACGATGCGCAGCGCGTGGTGCAGATCGGGATCGGTTCGTCGGGCGTGCCGGAGACATTCGTGATCGACGGGCAGGGACGGATCGCGGCGCAACATATCGGCGATATCCGGGATGACGATGTGCCCAAGCTGCTCGCGGCGCTGGCGGCGGCGAAGTGAGCCTGTTGTTCGCACTTGCGCTGGCGGCGGCTGCGCCCGCTGATCTGGGCTATTCGCAGCTGCCGGATGCCGCGCAGGAAGCCGAGGCGGCGGAGCTGATGATGACGCTGCGCTGCCTGGTGTGTCAGGGCCAGTCGATCGCGGACAGCGATGTCGATATGGCGGCCGACATGCGCCGCGTGGTGCGCCAGAAGATCGCGGCGGGCGAAAAGCCGGACGCGGTGCGTGACTGGCTGATCGAGCGGTACGGCAGCTATGTGACCTATGACCCACCGTTGAGTTGGGCGACCGCGCCCTTGTGGCTGACGCCGTTCCTGTTGCTTGCGGCGGGACTGTTGCTGGCGCGCGGCACGTTGAAGCGGAGGAAGCGATGATGGGCTGGATCGCGCTCGCCGCAATCGGTGCCGTGGCATTTGGATTGCTGTGGCTGTTCGGGATGCCACGCGCGCTGGGGTCGTTCTCGGGTGCCGCGCTGATGCTGGGCGCGGCGGGCTATGCGTTGCAGGCCAATCCGGGATTGTCCGGGGCACCGGTATCCACGGTGAAGAAGGCGCAGGAAGACGATGCCGCGCTGCGCGACCTGCGCGGCGCGATGTTCGGGCGGTTCTCCTATCTCGACAGCTATTTCTTTGCCGCCGATTCGCTGGTGCGCGGCGGCGATCCGGACAAGGCGACGCGGTTGATGCTGGGCGGCGTGCGGTCGTCGCCGGGCGATGCGGCGATGTGGACTTGGCTGGGCATGACGATGGTCGAGGCGGACAAGCGCACGGTATCGCCCGCCGCCGGCCTTGCGTTCCGGCGCGCAGTGGCACTGGCCCCGCAGCATCCGGGACCCGCCTTTTTCTATGGGCTGGCGCATGTCCGCGCGGGCGATTACGCCGCCGCGCGTCCGTGGTGGCGCAAGGCGCTGTCACTCAGTCCGGTTGGGGCACCGTATCGACGCGATATCGCGGTACGGCTGGCGCTGCTGGAGCAATTTCTGAAGCTGGAGGCCGAGGCGGCGAAAGCACCGCCGACGCGCTGATTAGGCCGTCGCGGCTTTTTTGGCGCGCTGCGCCTCGACCAGCTGGATCGCCTTTTGCACGGCGGCGTCGATCGACAGGAAACTGGTGTCGAGTACGGCGGCATCCGGCGCGGCGATCAGCGGTGCTTCCGACCGTTTGGTATCGCGGTCGTCGCGGGCGCGGATATCGGCGAGAACCTTGTCGAGGCTGACCATCGTGCCGTTACGCTTGAGTTCGGCATGGCGGCGCTGGGCGCGGATCGTGGGGGTCGCCTTCACGAACAGCTTGGCGTCGGCCTTGGGCGCGATGACAGTGCCGATGTCACGCCCGTCGAGGATCGCGCCGCCGGGTTGAAGCGCAAAGCGCTTCTGGCGCTGAAGCAGCGCTGCACGGACCAGCGGGTGGGCGGAGACGATCGAGGCGACCTTCCCCACGTCATCGGTGCGCAGCCATTCGTCGGCGAGCAGCAGATCGTCGAACCCGCACGCGGCGACGGCGTCGGCCTCTTTCTCCGGGTTCATCTCCTCGCGCAGCACGGTGGCTGCGACGGCGCGGTAGAGCAGGCCGGTGTCGAGATGCGGGAGTTCGTAATGGCGGGCGAGGGCGCGGGCGATGGTGCCTTTGCCGGATGCTGCGGGGCCGTCGACGGCGATAATCATGCTGGTGTCCGGTCGGTCAAGGAGTCGAGGGTGGAGAAGAAGCCGGGGTAGCTGGTGGCGACCGGGCTTACATCGTCGATCTTCACAGCAGCGCGGCTGCCAAGTCCAGCCACGGCCATGCTCATAGCGATGCGATGATCGAGTTTCGAGCCGACTGGAGCGCCGCCGGGAATGGGATTGCCGCCGGTGCCGGTGATGGCGAGGCCGTCCTCAAATTCCTCCAGCGGCACGCCGTTGCCGCCGAGCGCCGCGACCATCGCGGCGATGCGGTCCGATTCCTTGACGCGCAGCTCCTCCGCGCCACGCGCGACGGTACGGCCCTGTGCGAAGGCGGCGGCGACGAACAGCACGGGGTATTCGTCGATCATACTGGGCGCGAGGTCGTGCGGCACCTCGATCGCGGTGAGCGGGGCGTGACGAACGCGCAGGTCGGCGACTGGCTCGCCCCCGACGATTCGGGGATTTTCGTCCGTGATGTCGGCACCCATCATGCGCAGCGCGGCGATAAGGCCGGTGCGCGTGGGGTTGAGGCCGACATTGGCGATCAGGATGTCCGACCCCGGCACGATCGACGCGGCGACCATCCAGAAGGCAGCGGAGGAGGGATCGCCAGGGACGGTGATGTGTTGCGGTTTCAGCTCGGCCTCGCCCCGGATCGAGATGATGCGGCCCTGCGGCGTCTCCTCGACGGTCAGGTCCGCGCCGAATCCCGCCAGCATCCGCTCGCTATGATCGCGCGTGGGCACGGGTTCGATGACGCGCGTGATACCGGGGGTGTTCAGGCCCGCGAGCAGCACCGCCGACTTGACCTGAGCCGAGGCGACGGGGAGCGTGTATTCGATCGGCACAGCGGGGCACAGGCCGCGCATCGTAAGCGGCAGGCGGCCGCCGGGGCTGGCGGTGAAGTCCGCGCCCATTTGCGACAGCGGATCGATCACCCGGCCCATCGGGCGCTTCGACAGCGACGCGTCACCGGTGAAGGTGGCGGTAATCGGATGGCTGGCGACGAGGCCCATCAGCAAGCGGGTGGAGGTGCCGCTATTGCCCATCTCCAGCGCAACCTCCGGCTGGAGCAGCCCGCCGACACCGACACCCCAGACGTGCCATACGCCATCGTCGCGGCGCTCGATCGTCGCGCCCATCGCCCGCATCGCAGCCGCCGTGGCAAGGACGTCCTCACCCTCCAGCAGGCCTTCGATCCGGCTTTCGCCGACGGCAAGGCCGGCGAACATCAGCGAGCGATGGCTGATCGACTTGTCGCCCGGCACGGTGACGGTGCCGCGTAGCGGGCCACGCGGGAGGACGGACATCTGCTGAGGAAGGGAGGCATGCATCGGCGGCGGCTTTGACAGCAGCCTTGCGCTATGGCAATGCGCGCGCCACTTCAGACGGGGAGTTTGCTCTCCGAATATCCTTTAAAAATCGAAGAAAAGGCATGAGCGGCACTATGGCGAAGCCGGAATGGGGCACGAAACGGACCTGCCCGAAATGCGCGACGCGCTTTTACGACCTGACCAAGGACGAGCCGGTGACCTGCGTCGCATGCGGCGTGAACTGGAACCCGGAACCGATTCTGAAATCGAAACAGCCTTTGCCGTTTGAAGCGGTCAAGGAAGTCGAGAAGAAGAAGGACGATTCGGATCTGGGCGACGACGATCTGGACGTCGATGAGGATGCCGAGGGTTCGCCCGACGATGACGTCGATCTGGGCGGCGACGACGATCTGGGCGTTGAAACGCCGGACGCCGACGAAGAAAGCTGAGAAAACCCCGTTGCAAAGGGCGCGATGGCTGTTAAAGGCCATCGCCTTCCCGAGACGGATGGGGCCTTAGCTCAGCTGGGAGAGCGCCTGCATGGCATGCAGGAGGTCAGCGGTTCGATCCCGCTAGGCTCCACCATCCCGCCCGTAAGCGATTGTTCGCGCATCCGGTTATCCGGCGAGGGTCTCCGCCCTGCGATACCGCGTATTGATCGATTCGATCAGCAGCGCGATGACCAGCGTCAGCATGATGCTGGAAATCACTTGTTCCAGTCCGGCCAACGCCTTGGCGATCGCGGAAACGGGCGTCACATCGCCATATGCATTGTGATGGATCAACCCCAGGCTGAAATAGAGATAATCGAGAAAGGCGATGCCGCTTGAGCTCTCGGATCTGATGACCAGCGCGCCCGGCTTGTCGACCAGCGCCAGATTCTCGAACAGCAGCGCAAAGCCGACGCCGATATAAATCATCGACTTGAAAAAATGACCCAGGAAAACCTTGGCCACCGCGAACGGAAACGTGACGTTCTGCTGAATCTTGAGGCGTTCACGCGCCTTGACCGGGTCGAGCCGCTCATTGATTTCGTCGACGATCCGGAACTTCAACTCCTTCAGGATCAGCATGACGCTAAGAGCAATCGCGCACCATACCAGTACCGGGTCCTTGGACGCGGCACCCACCAGTGCGCACAGGATCACCGCAAGATAGCGGACGGCTTCTACCGCCTCCCGCCAGCCACGCGGCGGCGTGCCGCACAATTTGGCCTGCTTCCGGTCGAGCCAATAGCGCACCGTGTGGATGACAAGCACGATCGGTACCGCCACCGCGGTTTCGTTCAGCAGCGAATTCGGGGCCGCGATGTAGGAAAAGCTCAGCACGAACACGAACACGATGGTCGTGACGATATGGGACCCCTCAAGTGCTTCCAGAACCGCAGGCCATTTCTCGAACCAGTTGCCGCAGGCCTGCAAAAAGGATGTGATGAGGAACGCGGTTGCCACGACCGCGATCAGTGAGGGCGAGAGCGGCGAGTACCATGATAAGGATTGTCCGCGGAAGCGATTGAGGACGATCACAACGACGAGCAACAAGATTGCCGCCGTTATGATAAGCCATTCAAGCGTGCTCCGTTTCCTGCGCCAATCGGCGAGGCGTGCGCCCAGCGCGCGCATCCACCCCGAAGACTGCCCATTCGCAGCGACAGCCCGTTTCACCCGCACGTAAAATCGATCTCGTAATCGCCGTCACTGGCGAGCTTGACGTGTGCCTTTCGCATGACAATTGACCGGCCATTGAGTGTTGCCGTGCGTCCGTTTTCGGGAACCTCGATCTGCTCGTGACTGGCGTTGAACTCCGCCCAATAGATTTCCGAGGTCTGGGCAGATACGCGCGCACTATCTGCCAATACATAGTTTGTATAACCCCCGGTCAAGTTCCAGATGCCGCCGGTTCGCCAGCCGCCGGGAGACAGATAGTATAACGCCAGACGCAAATTGGTGCTGCACTTGTTCCGTATATACACGTCTCGGAACCGGCTTGGTGTATATGTCGCCGCTACGTCCGGTACCGGCGAGGGGGCCGATGCGTCCGGTTGCTCGCTCGCCGAGACAAGGCTGGACGTCTCTACGTAACCGACGCCGCCGGCAACCAGCGTCAGTTCAGCCCAGGCACCATTGACGACGCCCGCGACAAGCACCTTCTGCCCGGGGCTCAGCGCGGATCGCGTGCCGGGAATCGCGGGACTATTGCCGTCCGGCGCGGTGCGGACCTGCGTGTCCGCGCCAATCTCCATCAGACCCGAAATACTGGTATCGAGCGCGGGGCGTTCGGTGCTCGACAGGTTTCCGGTCCACACATAAAGGCCTGTATGTGGCCCTTCGGTAATGTGCAGCCAACGCTCGTCACTGGCTTCACCAGCAATGACGACGCCGCGCAACACCGCACCGCGTGCCAGCTTTGGCGTGTTATCGGTCCCTCCGCTCTTTGCCGATGGCTGGAGGTTGATCTCACGCGTGGCATAAAAGGTCTGCCGCGGCAGATTGGCTTCCGGGTCGACCGGCGCGGGCGGCGGCGTTTCCACGGGCTCAACGATCGGCGTGGCTGCCTCCGGCCTGGGCGACTCCTCGCGGGTGGCAAGAAACGCGACGACCAGCACCACGACGATGATCGGCCAGACGATCCACGGGCCGACCCACCCGCCCCGATCCCGAGACGACGAAATGGGCTGAGCGACCGGCGGCGCGGGCAGTTCCGGGGGTGTCGGGCGCGAACGGGGAGCGGCGCGCGATTCCTTCTCTGCGAGCGGTTCCCTCGCCGGCACTGAAGAGTCTGCGGTGTCGGGGGCGACGGCGGCATCTTCGACCTCCTGCTCCGGCTCGAGATCAGCTTCGGCCGGCGCTACGGGCTCCTCGGATTCCTCTACGACCGGCGGCGCGAGTAAATGGCGCAGGACCGGTGCCTCGCTGGCGGGCCGGTGATAGGCACCGCCCTCCATCGGGTAGATCTCGATTTCGGTATCGGCGACGACGCGGCCCGATTTGACGGCGCGCCGACAGTCCGCTTCATTGTGCAGCTCTTCGGGGAAGCCCGCGTCCTCGAAGGTCATCAACCGGAATTCATCCACGCGCCAATTCCCCCTTTTATCGTTTTACCTGTCCGGAATGGTCCACAGAAACGCTGGTGTGTCGTAGTCGCCATCGATCGCAACGCCTGCCGCATCGCGCGCGGGCCTGAAGCGAGTTTTTTTCAACAGAATACATGTCTGTTTATCCAGTGACCTGGAGCCGCTGCTTTGCCGGATCGTGCAGCTCTTGACGCGCCCCTTGCGATCGATCCGCAATTTGGCCGAAACGGTGCCTTCTTCCTTCAATCGCCGCGCGTCTTCCGGATAGTCGGGGTCGATAAACTTCTGGAACCTAGAATCAGCGGGCATGGGACCGAATGCTGCGGAGGAGGGTTCCGGCATGGGCGGGGGTGGCGGAGGCGGCGGTGCCCGAACAGCGTCCAGTTCAGCGACGCGCGTCCGGTAGGCCGCCTCGTAACATGTGCGTTGCCGTCCACACCGGGTCAGACGGGCACGAAAATCCTCGAGTGCTTCCCCGACCTCGGGATTTCGCATGCGCGCGGCGGCATATGCCTGGTTCAGTTGATCACGCAGGTCGGACAGTTCCGGCCACCGACAATGCGCCCAATCCACGCTGCGAAGGCCGTCACATGGTCCGCGATTGGGCGGTGGCGGCGATGGGCCAACCACGGGCGGCTGCGGTGGCTCGGGCACCGTCGGCTGCGCGACCTGCACGACGCCACCCAGCACCAGTCGCGCCCTGATATAACCGATCCGCCGATCGACGAGTATGACTTCAAGCCATTGCCCGCCCTGATCCATGTCCTTCAGACGGCCGACGACGTCTACACTCTCGCGGGGAATAACATTTTTAAGCGGTGGCGAACCGTCATCGGCCTTGGTGAGAATAGTCCCGTCTGACAGCACTTGGCGCATCCCGGAAAACTGGCTGGCGTCCAACTCCGGGGGCACGGTATCGGTCAGATCCGCAGTCCTTATGAAGCTATACTGTTCATAGCCGTCGGTTATTCGCGCCCAGGTTCCGTTGATTTCGACGACTTTCAAGGCGGTTCCGCGAAGGATCTTGGTTGCTAGGCCAGATTCGGCCTGACCGAGATAGGTTTTAGTCGTGCGTATCGTCCATTTTTCATCCAAGGCACGCGGCTCGACGTAGATGAATGCGATAATAAATACTATAATTAGAGCAAGTGCCCCGTACATCGCCGCCTGTCTGCGCTTCGATGGGCCGGGCACAGGTTGCGCGAGCGCGTCCGATGATTCGACCGCTGCTTGCCGCTCTCCTTTATCCGAATCACTATTTTGTACGGAAACCGGCTCGTCTGCTTCCGACGCAGGCATATCCGCCGATAAATTTATATCCGAAACGGACTGATCTCCTGGATGCGATTTATCCAATATGGGTTGATCTTTATTTTTGCGGGACCGACTCCTCGGTTTTACCGATTCTGCCACAGCGTCTGGCTCAGCCTCGAGAAGTGCCGCAAACTGTTCAAAGGAAGAAGCTTTGCCCCCTGTTGCCGCACCATCTTCATCATACACGTAAACGAACGAGTCTTTCGACAGATGTCCCTGTTTAATAAGCTGTTTTGCAACATCCATGTCCGTGATTGGCGCTAAATCCCCATCACGTTCCAACGTTGAGTATTGCCAAGCCTTCACACGCTCTCCCCCACAGAGATGCCCGGCAAGCAAACACGAACTCGCGCTATGGACAATATAGATTCACCAATAGCATAAGGTAGTCAGGGATTTCGGGGCAAGAATTCGATGCAACTTGCGTTTCGCCACCCGCGCATTGCCGGGTTGTTGGCGCTGGCACTGTTACTGACCGCCTGTGGTGGTGAGGCCGGAGAGGGACTCTCCTGCTATCCCGCCGCCGCGCAGCGTTGGATTTATGTGAAACCGGATCAGAAACGCGCGCCGACGCAGTCGGCCGCCGTTTCCGCCACCGTCTATGTCGATCGCTCTGGCAGCATGACCGGCTATGTTGCGGGCAAGACCAATTTCGAGCGCCCGTTCCAGGATCTGATCGAATCGATTCCCGGTGCGCTCAATCAGATCGGCGTCAAAACCAGTTTTCGCGGGTTCGGCCGCTCGATCAGCGATCCGATCGCCAAGCCGGACGTGCTCACCACCACGCAATATTATCAATGCGCGAGCCGAAATCTGGCCACGTGCGAGAATCAGGAGTCGCATCTCGACGCGGTGTTCGGGCGCGTCCGGAGCAATCCGACAGAGATGGCGGTGATTATCACCGACCTGTGGCTGAGCAATTCGGATATCAAGTCGAGCGGCTGGACCGCGTTGCAGCCGGTGCTGGCGGATATCCTGCAGGGTGGGCGGACGGTCACGCTCTATGGAATCGATGCGCCATTCGACGGGCGCATTTCCGACCTTCCGGACGTCAGCGAGAGCGCGAGTGCGATCCCGTTCCGCGGTCGTCATCCGCTGTACATGCTGGTGATCGGGTCCAAGGGACAGGTGCTGGCGCTTGACGATCAGCTCAAGAATTCAGGGTCGAAACTGATTGCAACCGGCATGCGCAACGGCACGATTCACCGGTCAGTCTTCACGGTCGATCCGGGGCCGCTGATCTTCGCCGTGAAACGCCCGCTGACCGCAGGCGGCGATTCGCGCATCCGCCAGACCGTGTTCGAGGCCTCGACCGGTGTGAACATCCAGCAGTTCGAGCTCTCCCCGGGACTGCCGCGCCCGACCGACAAGCGTCCGGAAGCACCGTCCTGGACGGCACCCAATGATTCGTCGTTCATCACCGATGCCGTATGGGAAGGCCCGGTCGAGCCGATCCTGCGCGTCTGGATGCGGCGCGACACCAAATGCACGCCTGCATCCTGGCTTGAACTCTCGCCGGGCAAGGACGGGATAGAGCCGGTGGACAGCGGGCAACGTCAGCGGGTGTCGCTGTCGCCCGAACGGCTGAGCGCCAAGATGAGCCAGCGGGGCGGGGTCTATCTCGTATCGGGCGAGCTGCGCCGCACGTCGGTTACCAGCCCTAATCCGACCAACCGCTGGATGATCGACTGGAACCTTGCTCCCGAACGGGCAACCGCGACCGCCGCGAACCCTCCGCGCCTGTTCCCGACGCTGAACCTCGACGAAGTCGCCCGGCTGATGGAGAACTCGCTGGCGACGGCGGCGAAGCGTTCGCATGAAAATGGTCAGAATGACGTCGTCGCGGGCTTTAGCGCGCTCGTGAAGGTGAAGGACTGAATTCTCGGGAAAAGGTGGTGGTATGAGGGAAGCCCGTAACGAAATCGGCGACATCCTGATCCGGATCGGAAAGGCGTTGCTCATTTATCTGGTGATCGGTGCGGCCCTGCTGGGGCTAATATTCTGGCTCACCAGCGATTTTGAAAGCGCCAGCCTGATGCTGCGCGCGCAGTTCGCCGATGCCGAGGACGCCCAGACAAGCGTGATGGTGATCCTCGACCAGGCGCGGCTTCACCTTGTCTATTGGATGCTCACTTCGCTTGCCGCGAGCCTGATTTGCGCCAGCCTGTTCCTCAGCTTTGCGCAGAGTCGTCGCCCCCGGAATGCAATCGAGGGTGGGTCATACAAGGCACGCTGGATCGCGTTGCTGATCGTGGCGCTGTCGCTCTCTGTGCTGTGCTGGTGGCAGTTCGTGTCGGTTGCGGACGTCGCCGGGGCGCTCGTTTCAAAAAGCTATGTGCTGGTGCTGGTTTGTGTCGGGCTGGGGAATTTGCTGGCTTATTATCTCGCAACCGGCCTCGCGGTGACCATGACCATGAAGCCATCGGTGCCCATGGGCACCCTGCTTCCGAACAGCTGGAATTGAGCCGATGAACAAGACAGTCCATGTCCTGCTGGGCGTCGGCGGCACCGGCGCGAAGGTGGTCGAGGCAGCCCTGATGATGATGGCGGCCGGCGTCGGGCCGCGTAACGTGCATGTCGGCCTGATCGATCAGGATAACTCCAACGGCAATGTCGCCCGGACCCGCCAGTTGCTGAGCAATCTGGTGGATTTCCAGCACGACTGGTCAGCCAATGAAATGAACCGCGTCGATTGGATCGGGAGCGCTCCGCCCGCGTTTGGCAGCGTGAAGGTGCATCCGCTTTTCAAGCAAGACAAGAATGCATTGTGGTG
The DNA here is from genome assembly GCF_036663835.1 of Sphingomonas sp. LT1P40. Lineage (NCBI taxonomy): Bacteria > Pseudomonadati > Pseudomonadota > Alphaproteobacteria > Sphingomonadales > Sphingomonadaceae > Alteristakelama > Alteristakelama amylovorans. The sequence continues at coordinate 1,065,463 of NZ_JAXOJT010000001.1, read as the reverse complement.
CCCGACCCGAACCCAGGGGACGTTGCGGTCCATCGTCGGCGAGAATCTGGACGAAGCGCACGAGCATCTGTTTGACCTGATGTTCATGGAAGGCCCGGAAGAGCAGGATCTTCCGCTCAGCAAGGGCTATCGCGGCCGTGCCCATGTCGGCGCGACCGCGTTGGTTGCGTCGCTCGTCGATGGGGAAAGCGTGCTGCTGAAGCGACTGACTGAACTGATGGAAGATGCGAACCGCAACCAGGTGAACATCTTTGTCGTCGGCTCGGCTTTTGGCGGTACCGGCGCTGCAGGGTTTCCAACGCTTGCCCGCGCGTTGAATCGCATCCGCAACGCGAGCGATTTCAAGAATGCCGGCAAGGTCTCCCTCGGCGGCATGCTGATGTTGCCCTATTTCCAGTTCCACCAGCCGCCGGCCGACGCGGTGGACGCCGTCGTGACGTCCGACGAATTGCTGCCCAAGGCGAAACTCGCGCTTGAATATTACAACAATCTGCTTGCGCATGAGGCGACGTTCGACCGGTTCTATGCGCTGGGCTGGGAACAGCTGTTCAACCTGGGGTATCACGAGCCGGGCAGCGCCGAGCAGCAAAACCCGGCACTGGCTCCCGAGATTTTCGCCGCGTCCGCGATCTTCGACTTCTTCGATCGTCCGCGCGAGGAGGAGGGCGAGGCGAAAGCGCCGGTGATGGTTTCCGCCCGGCAGGATCGCGAAATCCGCTGGCGCGACCTGCCATATCCCGATCTCGAGGCGCGGCTGGGCCAGATGCTGCGCTTTGCCGTCTACTGGCGCTTTGTCGTTGAGCCGGCGCTGAGCGAGAAGAAACTGATCGGCAAGAACTGGGCGCAGAAACTCGCTGGCGACGCCCGCGCGATTGACTCCGAAGTGCCGCTCAATCTTCTGCGCGAGCTGATCGACGACATCCTGTTATGGGCGATGACGATCGAACACACTGGCGGCGAGTTCTGGAGAAATGGGCCGTGGCAGCTCGCTGACCTGAAAGATCCTTCCCATGTACCGACCCCCACGACGCCGGTGGCGTTGCGCGGTCCGGCGATGCAACTGACAGCGCTGCATGACGCGTTCGATCACCTGATCCGCACCGATGCCGGCGAATTTCTGCCGCGCGCCGGACACGAACTGCATGACGAACTAACGCGCGCGAAGCCGCCGGCCGGCGACCATCGCGGTATCGGACGCACGGTGGCAGCCGTCTATGCCGCCGCGAGCATGAGGTAAAAATGGCACATTACAACCTCCCCAGCTTTGGCCGCGACGCACCGTTTCCGCCGGCAACCGATGCCGGTCTATGGGCGCAGGCGGACGGCACATTGGGCCAGTTGGGCAAATCATTCAGGCTGGATGCCGAGGCGTTCAAGGATCCCGACGAGCCGATTCGGGCGATTCCCGACCCTTGGGCGCAGCCGCGGACCTTTGCCGAAGCGCTGATCGACGGTCACCATTCGATGCACCGCCATGCGTTGTCGCAATGGCGGGGGCTGCTCGCCACCTTTGCCCTGGCGGGTCTGCGTGCCTCGAATTATGTGCTGACGCCGCGCCGCGTGAAGCTGGACGGAGCGCACATCTTCGATCGCGTGCTGGTGCATTTGACACCGCAGGTCGCCATCGGTGACCAGGTCGGATTGTGGAAAGAGCCCTGGCTGGTTCTTGCCACGGTCAAAGGGGAAAAGCCTTTCCCGTTGGCGATGACGAATTCAGCATGCCTGGTCTCGCCGGGGCGCAATGCCGCAACCGCCATATTGCCGGGCATCGCCTGGGCTGAGACGGGGCCAACCGATCCGCTTGCGCTGGACCCCACGGTTGGGCTTTCGGTGTCCGAATTGCTGGTATTGGCGCGGTGGTTGCGCGGGCTTCAGCTCGAATTGCATTCCGTGGGCGGCGATGTGAGCAGCCGCATTCGCGCACTGCTGGGAGAATTCGCCGACGAATGCGAGACGCTCGCCGGTCCGATCAAAATAGAGATCAATACCGGCCCATCGCTGTACCAGGATTTGCCCGACCTGTTTCGCGGACTGTGGGCAACGGCGATGCCGCAGCCGATCACCGATCCGGCGGCTTTGTCGCGCACGCGCTTGCGGCTCAACCCCCAGCTCGATTTCGGCGAGCTCAAGGGCGTGATCCTGGTCGATCCCGATATCGCCAATCACGCGCAATTCGATCCGCGCCGCACGTTCATCTGGGGCACGCGCACGCTGACCGAACTGGTCAATTCGGACGATCTTTTTCAGGAGACGCGCAAGGACGCGGCGCGCCTTGGTTATCTGCTGGTTCGGCCTGAAGATTTCTTCACGGAGCGCGCCGTAAGGCTGGATCATCAGCCAATGATTTCGGGCCACCCCCAGGGGTTGCAGGACATGCTGCTGCCGGTTCGTCCGCTAGCTTTGCTGCTCGACCTGCCACTCAAACAGATCGTCAGCTGCCAGTCGTCATCCGCTCAGGCCTCGGCAACGCTGAGCGTCCGGCTCGACGACGAGAGCGAGGGCGGCTTCCGTCATCTCATGACGCGCAACTATTCGAGCGATACTTCGTCGGGGCGGCCATTATTCGTGCCGGATGCCGACTGGCGGATTTACAACGCGTCGGTGTGGCCGAACTTTCGCTCGCCGGCGTGGGGCACCTATCTCACCCGCTTCGTCTACAGCGCCAGCGGCAAGGCCAATATGGCACGTCCGGCGCAGATCCTGTCGATCGCGCTATTGGCGTCGGAGATCGCTGTCGCTGGCGACGGCGATGCTGCCGTCGCCCGGCTTACCGAACTGAACGCCGGAAAGCGGCCCGAGCAGAAATCCGGACGGTTCCTGCGATCCGAACGCAACGTCGGCGGCGAATATGAGGACATGCAATATTCCGCCACCCCGATCGACGCGATCTATTATGTCGAGGCATTCGGCGACAGACCGGATGCAGCGGGCGGGATGGTGTTTCTGGATCTGCCCGAGGTTGAAACCAAGGCCGTATCGACCGTGGTCGCAATGGATTTCGGAACCACCAATACCGTCGCGTGCTTCGAGGATCTGAAGCCGATCACCTTTGAGACGCGACGGATAATACCCATAAAATACAAGGACGCGAACAAGACACGCGACGCCGAGCACAGCGCACGCTGGCTTCTCAACCGCTTTCTGCCCCCCGAAAAGCGGTTGACGCCGACGCCGACGGTCGTCCTGACCCGAACAGCTTTCCCGAATAACGAGGCGATATGGGCGTTCCGAAACCTGGTCTATTTCCACTCGACCCTGCGTCCTGCGGCCAATAGCGAGAGCAAGGAGCTGCAACAGTTTCAGCGCGTGATCCAGGACGCGAAATTCAACCTGAAATGGAATGACGACGCCGCGCATGTTCAGGCGGCAACTGATTATCTCGAGCATTTCATGACGATGGTTGCCGCGGAAGGGGCGGCCGCCGGACGCGATCCCCGGCAAATTTTGTGGCGTTTCTCGGTACCTGACTCGCTATCGCCGCGACGCCGGGATCAGTTTGAGAGCAGCCTGTCGGCCATCACCCGCCGCATCTCCAGCGATGTCGAGGAGGGCAAAGGCGTAAAGATATTGGCGCCGCTTTACTCCGAAGGTCTTGCCGCGGCGCGGCACATCCTGGCGGATGCCGGCTTCAATCCTCAGTCGCTCAACATCGTGCTCGATATTGGTGGCGGGACGACCGATGTGACCATCTGGGACGTGGACCAGCTGGTATGGAAGGGCTCTTTCCGTATCGCCGGACAAAATTTCTTCACCCGGGCGATCAGTCAGAACCCTGAAATCCTGAAGCCGATCGGGCTGGAGGACTGGGCCTCGCTATTCGGCTCCTCGGATGGAAAGCAGCGGACGATAGCGACCGATCTGGAATCGCATCTTGCGGAAATTCTCTTCAGCGGTCCGATATTGCAAAGCGCGATCGACGAGCATTGGGAAACCAAACTCAACATCGGCCCGGGGAAGAAATTGCGGATCACCGCGCTCGTATTCCTCGCAGGTCTGGCCTGGTACATCGGCATGATCGTTCGCAAGCTGGTCGCGGACGGCGTGATCGACGCCGAACAGATCGAAAACCCGGCCTTTGCGCTATGCGGACGCGGGGCCGGTATCTTCAAGAAGATGCATGGCGGCCGCGAAGCCGATGCCGAGAGCGATGTGACCCGCGCCCTTCAGGTGTTCGGCCGCGCCGCTGGGGTGGATACGAGGCCCATGCCGCAATTGTTCACGACGTCGGATGCCAAGCTCGAGGTCGTGCGCGGCATGATGGTCGGGGGCGGACTGATCGATGCGTCGGTAAAGTCCGGACGCGCGGGTGCCAGGGAATATCTCCCGGCGGGCGTCGGCGTTGAGTTTCGCGGCGGTAATCCGCTGCCAGCGGACGGCATGACCGGTGAGATGGCGTTCAAGGAGCGCGTCAAGACCGTCGATCTGGCACCGCTGTCCGAGTTTCTGCAAGAGCTCGAAGCGGTCGAGGATATCGCACTCAACCTGTACCCCGACCGAGCGCAGGGCGCATTCGGGATGATCCAGAATGCCGTTCGCACGCAGATCGACAAAGCCACGCAAGAGGGTGAAACGGCCGAATCGCGTGAGCCACCCTTCATCATGGCGTTGCGGACGCTGGTCGATCAATTGGCATTGCCCACCGATGTGCAGGCCAAGCAATTGTCGATGGATTTCCGCACATGATCGCTCGCTGCCTTGCGCTCGTTTTGGCGCTGGCGTTCGCAGCGACCGCCCCCGCGACTGCGTCAAGCAAGTTGGGTGGAAACAAGGCGGACGGCATTGCCGCGGACGCCGCGGACACGGAAATCGCAACGGGCGATGATGGAGAAAGCGCATCGGACTCGGGATTCGAGCAGGACAGTGAGGCGAACGAGCAGGCAAACAAGAATGGTTTCAAACCTGCAGCCGCTTTCGAGACGCCCGGCCCGGAGGCGCCCCCCCAGCAGGGGACGGGGTGGCGCGGATATCTGCCTTATGCCGTTGCACTGCTTTTCGCGTTGTTGAGCATGGGTTATGCGAGGCGCAAGATCAGGGCGGTGGAGGACCGGCTGGAAGGACGGCTTAGCGGGCACAGCAACCGCATGGAGCGGCTTGAAGCGGAGCAGAGGAAACAGCTGAAAGCGGACGATCCCGAGCCCGGGTCGAACTCAAATCGAACAAGTGATGCAAAGATTGCTCGATCGAAGGCCGTTGAGAACCCGACCCCGCAACCTTCGCCCGCGCCAGCGCCGTTGATTTCCCGAGGCAATTTAGGTCAGGCCATCACCAATCGCCTGGTACAGGCGGCAGTCGATGATTATCGAGGCCTGTTGCAGCAATCGCAGCTAAGCGGCAGCGCGTTTGTCGCGGCGATGACGCGGCATGGCGCGCTGCTGGAAGTCGTTGCGTCGAATAATGACGGATTGCGCCTTGGCTATGCCGCCACCGGCGGCCCCGGCGAGTTGCTGGCGGGGGTCAAGTTTGAAGACGGCACGGTGTTGCTGATCCCGTCGGCCGATTTCATCATGGAATTCAGCCTGACGTACAAGGAATCGCTCGACATCGGGCCGCTGATTCAGATGGCGTTTCGTCTCGACATCAATGGCTCGGGCAATCTTTCCTACGAGGTGCCAGCGCTCGCCCGGGCTGGCGCGAACGGCGAGCTTGATTTTGAGCAGGCGGGACTGTTGGCAGGCTTTACACGATGATTGCTGTCCCGATTTCGCACGCTGGTTAACCACGCTTTGCGATAGGCGGAATCGTAAACAAGGCGTTAACTTCACGCCATGCGAAGCCGTCCACTCACCGCCGATCAGCGCCGGGGCCACCCGTTCCGAGCGACACTTCCGCAAGTGCGCGCCAAGGTGCGCAAGCGCGAGGACGACAGCGACATCAAGCTGTTCGTGCTGAGCTACACCGCGTTCTTCGTGTGCTTCTATACGTTTATTGCTTGAGTGCGGCACCGGTCTGCTCCCCACCCGGCCACCCATTCGATTATACGCTGTGGGTAGCCGGGTGGGGGAGCGGGCCGGTGCCGCCGCGTTTCAGCATTACTGAAACCAAATCAATCGCAGGCGCGGTGGAGCTTTTGCGCGATCCATGCCGAGATCAGGCACATCGCCGACACCAGAAACAGCATGTTAGCGGGGCCGACGCCCGCAGCGGTGATCGCTATCACCGCGATCGCGCCGATCGTCATCGCACCGGCATTGACGATGTTGTTAGCCGCCACGGTGCGCGCTGTCTGATCCTTGGTCACGGTGGTGGTGAGGAAGGCATAGAGCGGTACCACGAACATGCCGCCGGTGATTGAGATACCGACCAGCGTGAGCAGCAAGATCCATGACTGCGGCATCACGATGAACTCGGCCAAGCCATAGAGACCGCCATTTGGGGCGGGCACCCATAGCTGCGCCTCGATCGAGAGCAGTACGACGATCCCGGCCATCAGGATGACCGAAATAGGTGAGTACTTCGCGGAAATCTTGCCCTTCAGCATCGCGTTGATGATGATCGACCCGATTGCGACACCGATTGAGAAGATTGCGATCATCAGGCTGGCAACGCGCTCGTCGGCGGACAGCACATTCTTGGCCAGTGGCGGGAAGATCACGATCAACACCGACCCGATCGTCCAGAAAAAGCTGATCGCGCAAATGGCGAGGAACAGGCGCGGGATATGCATCGTCGCGCCGACCAGCCGCCATGACGAGGTGATCGGATTGTAATTGACCTTCAGCATCGGACCGGCGCGCGGGGCCGGGGGAACGATGCGACCTGTGAACCAGCCGATCGCGGCGACCGCGATGACCAGGAACCCGGCTGTCTCGACCGTCACCCAGCCGGCGACGACGGTGCCGAGCAGGATCGAGAGATAGGTGCCCGCCTCGACCAGCCCCGTGCCGGCCAGCACTTCATCATCCTCCAGATGCTGTGGCAGGATCGCGTATTTGATCGGGCCAAAAAAGGTGGAGTGGGTGCCGAGCATGAACACGGCGCCCAGCATCATGCCGATACCCAGATTGGTGTGGCCCTGTTTCGCAACATAGATGCCCGCCGCACCGAAGATCATGATCCCGATTTCCACGGTCTTCACGATGCGGATGATGCGCGCCTTGTCATAGGTGTCGGCGAGTTGGCCGGACAGCGCGGAGAGCAGAAAGAAGGGGAGAATCGCAAGGCCCGTCGCCAGCGCGTTGAAATAGCTTTCCTGCTGGGGGTCGTTGAACACCGAATAAGTGGCGAACAGGACCAACGCGGTCTTGAACAGATTGTCGTTGAACGCCCCCAGAAACTGTGTGGTGAAGAGCGGGAGAAAGCGGCGCTCCTTGAGCAATCCGAGCGCGTTGATCATGAAATTGCGGGCCTTCGTCCGTCCTGGGTGACCGGGCATAGCCGGGGGGGATAGCTGGCGGCAACCGCTATCGCCAGGATGTGACAATGTGGTTTCGGTGGGCGCGTGCATCGTGGGGGATGATTGCATTGTGGCACGGTGCTAAGGCTGGATCATGCTGACGCTACCCAATGTACTGACACTGTCCCGAATCGTCACGGTTCCGCTGCTGGTCTTCTTCCTGTGGTGGCCCGAATGGCGCGCCGGCTATGGGCTGGCCTTCGCAATCTACTGCCTGATGGGGATCACCGATTATTTCGACGGCTATCTCGCACGATCGCGTGGGGCGGTGTCGAAGCTGGGGGTGTTCCTGGATCCCATCGCCGACAAGATCATGGTCGCGGCGGTCATCCTGATCCTGTGCGGCAAGGGGATCATTCCGGACCTGCACCTGATCGCGGCGCTGGTGATCCTGTTGCGTGAGATCGCGGTGTCGGGGCTGCGCGAGTTTCTGGGCGGCATTCAGGTGTCGATGCCGGTGTCGGCGCTGTCGAAGTGGAAGACGGCGCTACAACTGACGTCGCTGGGCGGGCTGGTGCTGGCGGGGGCGGTGCCGGACATGGAATGGGTGCATTCGACCAGCCTGGCGATGCTGTGGGCAGCCGCTGCACTGACGCTGATTACCGGCTGGGACTATCTGCGCGTCGGCCTGAAGCATATGGACAGTTGATGCGCCTGCTATACTTCGCCTGGGTTCGAGAACGCATCGGGGCGGGCGAAGAGGATGTTGATCCGCCGGAGGCGGTGCGCACGGTGGCCGATCTGGCCGAGTGGCTGAAAGGGCGGAGCGCGGGCCATGCCGAGGCGTTCGCCGATCTGACAAAGTTGCGAGCGGCGATGGATCAGCGTTTCGTGCCGCTCGACTGCGAACTGGGCGCGGCGAAGGAAGTCGCGCTGTTTCCGCCGGTGACGGGCGGATGATCCGCGTCTCGATCGACATCGCGCCGATCGATATCGGCATCGAACTGGCCGGGGTCGAGGAAACCGGGGCGGGGGCGGTAGCGAGCTTTACCGGCATCGTGCGGGGCGACGATGGCGTCACCTGTCTGGAACTGGAACATTATCCCGGCATGACCGAGGCGGTGCTGTGCGATCTGGCCGAACAGGCGATGGCGCGCTGGAGTCTTTTGTCGGTCGTGATCGTCCATCGCGTCGGGCCGATGGTGCCGGGTGAGCGAGTGGTGTTAGTTGCAACGGCGGCGGCGCACCGGCAGGCGGCGCTGGAGGCTTGTGCGAGCCTAATCGACCGGCTGAAGACCGAGGCACCCTTCTGGAAGCGGGAGGTGCGCGGCGGGGGCGCAGGATGGGTGGAAGCGCGTGCGGGTGACCATCAGGCGGCGGCACGCTGGAGCGATCAGGCGGCCGCTTTCGACTGAGCCAGCACCTCTGCCAGCAGCCGGAAATCGCGTTCGCGCGGCGATGCCTTGCGCCAGACCAGCGCGATCTTGCGCGAGGGATAGTCAGCCTGAAGCGGACGGGCGATGACTCTGGTGTGATCGAGGATGCCGGCGTCGAGTGCCATTTCGGGCAGCATCGTGACGCCCAGGCCATTATCGACCATCTGAACCATGGTATGCAGCGAAGTGCCGAGCATCGTCGCCTCGGCACGCAGTTCGGGGCGGTTGCAGGCGGAGAGGATGTGATCCTTCAGGCAATGACCGTCCTCCAATAGCAACAGCCGGGTCTCGTCGATCTCACCCGCGCTCACGCTTTGATGATCGGGTTCGTACTCGCCCTCCGGAAAGGCGACGAACAGACGGTCCTCGAACAGCGACGCGACCTCCACATCGCCACAGGCATAGGGGAGTGCGAGCAGCACGCAATCGGTGCGGCCGGTGTTTAGGCTCTCGCACGCCGCGCCGCTCGGCTCCTCGCGCAGAAACAGTTTGAGGTCGGGATAGTCGCGGCGGAGGCGGGGCAGGATGTGGGGAAGGAGGAAGGGGGCGATCGTGGGGATGACGCTCATCCGCATTTCACCCGACAGCGGACGTCCGGCGGCGCGGGCGAGGTCGGACAGTTCGTCGGCCTCACGCAGCACGCGGCGGGCCTTGTCGACGATGCGCTCGCCCAGTGGCGTGAAGCGGACCACCCGGCGGGTGCGCTCGACGAGGACGACCCCGATCAGCGTTTCGAGTTCGCGCAGGCCGGCGGACAGGGTGGATTGCGTGACGAAGCTGGCCTCGGCCGCGCGGCCGAAATGGCCGTGATCCTTGAGCGCGACCAGATACTGAAGCTGCTTGAGCGTGGGGAGGTAGGTTTGCGCCATTGATCGATCCAAGCGATGAATGGGCCAGATATAAGTGATTTTGCCGAAACGTCACCCTCACTGCGAGGGCGACGCTCCATAATCAGGCCGCAGCCGCCTGACTGGCCTCGGCAGGCAGGCGGATCAGATAGTCGAATGCCGATAGCCCCGCCGTCGAACCCGCGCCCATAGCTACAACGATCTGCTTGTACGGCACCGTCGTCACGTCTCCCGCCGCGAAGATGCCGGGCTGGCTGGTTTCGCCGCGAGTGTCGATCTCGATCTCGCCGCGCGGGGTTAGAGCGATGCTGTCCTTAAGCCATTCGGTGTTGGGGGCGAGGCCGATCTGGACGAAAATGCCCTCCAATTCGACGTCATGTTCGTCGCCGCTGTTGCGGTCCTTGTAGGTCAGGCCGGTGACCTTCTCCGCACCGTTGACGCGCGTCGTCATGGCGGAGGTCAGGACCTTGACGTTCGGCAGACTGGCGAGCTTGCGCTGGAGCACTGCATCGGCGCGAAGCTGGCTATCATACTCGATCAGCTTGACATGCGCGACGATGCCAGCGAGGTCGATCGCGGCTTCGACGCCAGAATTGCCGCCACCGATCACCGCGACGCGCTTGCCCTTGAACAACGGACCGTCGCAATGCGGGCAGTACGCAACGCCCTTGTTGCGATATTCTTCCTCACCGGGGACACCCATCTGCCGCCAGCGCGCGCCGGTGGAGAGGATGATCGTCTTTGCCTTGAGCGTCGCACCGTTGGCGAGCACGACTTGATGGAGACCGCCTTCGTGCGATGCCGGGATCAGCCTGTCGGCGCGCTGGAGGTTCATGATGTCGACGTCGTTGTCGCGGACGTGGCTCTCCAGCCGTGCGGCGAGCTTCGGCCCCTCGGTATAAGGGACCGAGATGAAATTCTCGATGCCCATCGTGTCCAGCACCTGACCGCCGAAGCGTTCGGCGGCGACGCCGACGCGCAGGCCCTTGCGCGCGGTGTAGATCGCCGAGGCGGCACCGGCGGGTCCACCCCCAATGATGAGCACGTCGAAAGGCTCTTTGGCGTTCAGCTTCTCCGCCGCCTTGGCGTCAGCGCCTGTGTCGAGCTTTGCGACGATCTGCTCAAGCTCCATGCGGCCCGAACCGAAGGGTTCGCCATTGAGGAATACGGTGGGGACGGCCATGATCTTGCGGCTGTCGACTTCGTCCTTGAACAGCGCGCCGTCGATCGCAACATGACTGATGCCCGGGTTGAGGACGGCCATCAGGTTCAGCGCTTGCACCACGTCCGGGCAGTTCTGGCACGACAGTGAAAAATAGGTTTCAAAGTGCAGGTCGCCGTCGAGACCCTTGACCTGTTCGATCACGTCCTGTGCCGCTTTCGACGGATGTCCGCCGACCTGGAGCAAAGCAAGGACGAGCGAGGTAAATTCGTGACCCATCGGGATGCCGGCGAAGCGCACGCCGATATCGGTGCCAGCGCGGCGGATCATGAAGCTGGGGCGGCGCTTGTCATCGGCGCGGATCATTGTGATCTTGCCGCTGAGCGCGGCGATTTCGGTAAGCAGGGTTTCCAGCTCGCGCGACTTCGCGTCGTCACCGAGGCTGGCCACGAGCTCGATCGGCTGACGAATGTTCACCAGATAGCCTTCAAGCTGCTGTGTCAGGTGGGCGTCGAGCATGGGAAACTCCTGTAATTTTGGGGGTAACGGCCCGGAGCGAGGTGTCGCCCCGGGCCGCGTTGGCACCCGCAAGAGGGAGGGGACGGGTGCCTTTGACGTTAGATCTTGCCGACGAGGTCGAGCGACGGGGCAAGCGTGGTTTCACCCTCTTCCCACTTGGCCGGGCAAACTTCGCCTGGGTGCGCTGCAATATACTGAGCCGCTTTGATCTTGCGCAGCAGCTCGGCGGCGTTGCGGCCGACGCCCTCGCTGGTGACTTCTATCAGCTGGATTACGCCCTCTGGATCAATCACAAACGTGCCGCGGTCCGCCAAACCCTGACCCTCGCGCAGAACGTCGAAATTCTTCGACAGGACGTGGTTCTGATCGCCCAGCATGTAATAGTTGATCTTACCGATCGCAGGCGAAGTATCGTGCCAAGCCTTGTGGCTGAAATGCGTATCGGTCGAGACCGAGAACACCTCGACGCCCATCTTCTGGAGCGTCGGATAAATGTCGGCGAGATCCTCTAGTTCGGTTGGGCAAACGAAGGTGAAATCGGCGGGGTAGAAGAAAAACACGGCCCATTTGCCGGTCACGTCGGCATCGGTGACCTCGACGAACTTGCCCTGTTTGAACGCGGTTGCGGTGAACGGCTTGAGGGTGCTTCCAATGAGCGCCATGTCTTGAATCTCCGATTATGGTGCGTTGCAGCTAGTGCAATGCCGCATATAGGGTGCGGTGCAACATCGGAGAAACAGGAACTCTCGCTCGCCCTGATCGAAACAATCACTGAAGCAGGCGAAATTAATCGACCTACTTGGTCAATGCCGAATAGACGCTATACCCGCTGGTGAGCGTCAGCACGATACCGACAAGGATCAGCAGCGTCTTGGTCGGCACGCGTTTCGCCACGATCGCGCCGAATGGTGCCGCCACCACGCCGCCTATCAGCAATCCGGCGACAGCTTCGGTAAAGGCGGAAAAGCCCAAGTGCAGGATGAAGGTGATCGAGATCGACAAGGTGAGGAAGAACTCGACGCTATTGACCGTCCCGATCGTGTAGCGCGGCTGCGTTCCCTGAATCAGCAAATTGCTGGTCACCACCGGTCCCCATCCGCCACCGCCCGCAGCATCCAGAAAACCACCAGCCAGGCCCAGCGGCTCGACGATCTTGGGCTCCTTGTGATGGCGCGTGGGAAAGCTGATCCCGCGCCACAACAGATAGACGCCAATGAGTGCGAGATAGGTCATCACGAACGGCCGCGTCGCCGATGCGTCCAGCGACGACAGCAGATAGGCACCCGCCACTCCGCCGATCACGCCAGGAATCAGCAGCCGGAAGAACAGCTTCCAGTTTACGTTCTTGTGGATCGCGTGGCTGATGCCCGAAACGCCGGTGGTGAAGCATTCGACCAGATGGACGCCGGCAGAAGCGGTGGCGGGGGGAACGCCAAGGACGCTGATGAGCAATGTGCTGGAAATCACACCAAATGCCATGCCGAGGGCACCGTCAACGATCTGCGCCGCAAAGCCGACCGCGATGAACGGGAGCAGCGCCTGGAAGTCGATACCTTCGAACATCAAACCTCTTTCACCCGGAACGAACGACGCCCGGTGTGGCGGGCGGCGGCAATTCCTACAAGATACATCGTGTTTAGACCTGACAAGCGATAAACACGGCACGCTGGAAAACGCTGCACGCCATGCCTAAATAGCCTCGCAGACAAAAGGGGCCTGTGGATGTTTGGCGGTCTGGCGACATATCTGGATTCAATTCGCACGCGCGATCCCGCGCCGCGCAGCCGTGCGGAAATTCTGCTCTATCCGGGCGTATGGGCGGTGTTCTGGCACCGAATGGCGCACCGTCTGTACGGGCTGAACCTTTTCTTTCTCGCGCGCGTGGTGAACCATTTGTCGCGCTGGCTGACCGCGATCGACATTCATCCGGGTGCTGTGATCGGCCGCAATTTCTTTATCGATCATGGCTTTGTCGTGATCGGCGAGACCGCAGTGATCGGCGACAACGTCACCATCTATCAATGCGTCACGCTGGGCGGGACCAGCCCCGACAATGGCGTCACCGGCAAACGGCATCCGACCCTGTCCGATGGCGTGATCGTCGGGTCGGGCGCGCAGGTGCTGGGGCCGATCACGGTGGGCGCGCGCGCGCGGATCGGTGCCAACGCCGTTGTGACCAAGGAAGTGCCCGAAGGGGCGGTGATGGTGGGCATCCCGGCCAAGCCGACGCTGGTTGAGGCGGACAAGTGGCAGAAGGGCTTTGTCCCCTATGGCACGCCGTGCAGCGAAATGTTCGACCCCGCCACGCAGAAGATGGAAATCATGCGGTGCGAACTGGAAGCGATGCGCAAGCGGCTCGACGAACTGCTCGCCGAGCGTGAGCAGGCCGGTGGCGAAACGGAGCAGCGCGACCGCGCGTGACGGGCAATGTCACCCCTTTGCCAGTGCGCGGTGCGAGCCAGATCGGGTTCGAGCGCGCTGAACTGACCCGTATCCTCGACCTGTACGGTCGCATGGTGGCGGCCGGACACTGGAAGGATTACGCCATCCAGTTGGGCCAGGATGCAGCGGTGTTCGCCGCCTTTCGCCGCGCGGCCGAACGCCCGGAGTTCCGCATCGAGAAGCGCCCTGCACTGCGCAACCGGCAGGGCATGTGGGCGCTGGTCAACGAAAGCGGCGCGGTGCTGAAGCGCGGGCACGAACTGGGGCCGGTGCTCGCACCCGTGGAGCGGCGGTTGATGAAGCTGGTGGAGGACTGAGCGCCTGATGTTCGGCACCGGCCGTTCTTCAATCTAGGCAGTGAACCGCTTCGTGAAGCCCTTCACATTCCCCGCCTCGGTCGGCATCGCATCGACTTTCATGACGCTCGCCATCAGCGGCCCCTCGCGGCAGCGATCGACGAAGGTGTCGAGCGCCATGTCCTCGCCATCCGCCAGTATCTCGACCCGCCCGTCCTGAAGATTGCGGACCCACCCAATCACCCCAAGCTGGCGCGCCGTGCGCACCGCCCAATCGCGATAGCCGACGCGCTGAACGCGCCCCTCGATCAGCAAACGCTGTGCCGTCATTTCAATAACCCCGCATACACATGCGCCCTACGCCGCGCATAAGCTGTTCATAGGGCAGGGAAGGGCCGGACGCGAAGGCCGATCAGGCGCAAATGCAGGGCATTTCAGCGCGCTTTCGGGCCTGCTAGGCTGGCCCCATGAAAATCGACCTCAAAGATCACGAATCCGGCGACAAGTTCGACGGCGATTATGACGATGCGCTGGCGGCGCTACAGGCGCGGCTCGACCGTATCCAGGTGGCGCATATCCTGCACAAGCGACCCGCGATCATCGTGCTGGAAGGGTGGGACGCAGCGGGCAAGGGCGGCATCATCAAGCGGCTGACCGCCGACTGGGACCCGCGCTTTTTCGAGGTGATGCCGATTTCCGCACCAAGCGAGGACGAACTTGCGCATCATTTCCTGTGGCGGTTCTGGACCCGGCTTCCCGCGAAGGGCCATATCGGGATTTTCGACCGCAGCTGGTATGGCCGCGTGCTGGTCGAACGCGTCGAAGGCTATGCGGCCAAGGCCGAATGGAAGCGCGGCTATGACGAGATCAACGATTTCGAGGCGCAGCAGATCGAGGCGGGCGCGACGATCGTCAAACTGTTCGTCCACATCACCCAGGAAAAGCAGGACAAGGAGCTGCTGGAGCGGCTCGACGATCCGTGGAAGCGGTGGAAAACGGGTGCCGACGATTATCGCAACCGGGCGAAGCGCGCGGACTATCTGGACGCGCTGCACGATATGTTTGCCAAGACCAGCACGAAGCATGCGCCGTGGACGGTGATCGATGGCAACAGCCGCAAGGCAGGGCGGATCGCGGCGCTGACGGCGATCGCGGACGCGCTGGAGGCGCGGGTGAAGATGGAGCCGCCCGCCCTGGACCCTGAGTTCGAGAAGATGGCGCGGGCGGCATTGGGGGCATAGCCGACGTTAGAGACGGACGTCGGTCAGCGCCTTCTCGATCATCTCGCGGCCGACCGATGGCATGAACGGAAATGAGCGCAGGAATGTCGTTTGCGACACCTGTGGGTCCAGTTGCCGTGCACGGCCGACCCATAGTGTTGCGCGCTCGCGCCGCCCGGCCGCATGGCTGGCGACGGCTGCGATGACGGCGATGTGCTTGTGTGCGCCGGGCGATCGGGCGGCACGTTCCCCCAAGTCGGCGGCATTCTCATAATCGCCGGCGAGCAACGCGTTGACGGATCTCACGGCTAGCATCGCGTATCGAAGCGGATCGAGCGGACTAAGGCGCAGGGCGAGCGCCGCGTTATCGTCGCTTTGGCCGACTGCGCATTGTGTCATCTCGGCCCAGGCCTTTGAATAGATCGCCTGTGCGTAGTTGGGACTGAGTGCGATACATTCGCTCAACCGGTCGATGCTTTCCGCGACGGCGTCATCGAACCACATCGACCGGCTCAGATTGAGATGCGCGAAGGGATCGAGCGGGTCGCATTGCAGGGCCGATTCGGCCAACGCCCGCGCCCGCTGCGCCATCCGTTCGCCGTTTTCGGAATATTGGAGAAAGCTGTCCTGAAAGGAGGTGAACGACAGGCCCGAATAAGCGCGCGAGAAATGCGGGTCGAGCGTCAGGGCGCGTTCGAAAAGTGTCGCGGCTTTGGCATTATCGGTCTTGTTGAAGCGGAACATCAGGTCGAGGCCGAGATGATAGGACGACCATGCGTCCAGCCCGGCCTCGGGAATCCGGCGTGCCAGTTCCACTTCATGTTGGACGATCCGCACTTCCAGTGCGGCGACGATGGCAACGAGCATTTCCCGTCGCACATGTTGCAATTCGTCGCGCCCCGCGACGAAGCGCTCCGCCCAGATCACCGTGCCGTCGTTCGTGCTGGCGAGTTCCACCGTCAAGGTGATGCGGCGTCCCGCTTCTTCCAGCTTTCCGGTCAGGCAGTAGCGAGCGTTCAGCGCGCTGCCGATGGCCGCGCAATCGACGTCACGATCTCGAAGCCGGAATGTGGAGGTACGGGCGATCACCAACAGCCAGCGCAAGCGTGACAGATCGGTAATCAACTCGTCGGCGAGGGCATCCGCGATAATGGACAATGGCCCGGGTTCACCGATCAGTCGAAAGGGCAACACGGCGATGGACGGACGATCATTACGAGCCGGGTTTAGTGTTTTGCCGTCAGCGGGTGAGGCGGCGCGCGCCGGAGATGACGCATCGGCATGCCCAAATGCGACATGGGCTATGAAGCGAAAACCCTTGCCATGGACAGTCCGCACATAGCGTTGCTGCTTGCCATCGTCGCCCAGCGCCTGTCGCACAGCCTTGATCCGCGAAGCCACTGCGGCCTCCGAGACGATCCTGCCGCCCCAGATCTTCTCGATAATCTCGTCCTTGCTGAGGAGCCGGTCGGCATTGCCGGCCAGCAGGATCAGCAGCGACAGGACCTGCGGCTCCAGATGCCGGGCCTGCCCGCGCTCACGAAGTTCGAACTTGCCCGGATCGAGCTCGAAGTCCGCGAACCGGTAAACAAGGGCGGTGCCAAACGACAAGATCAGCATTTCTCCATGAATTCTCCGTGCCGTCTTCAAGCATGGCTGCACGGAATTCCTATGAGCGGCGACATCCGGACCGACTGACGGCCCCGACATCAGGAGAAACAAATGACACTCGTTACAGCAGACCCCCAGACGCTCGCCGATACGGCGCCCCCGCAGCCTGTGAACCTATCGGCCGCCATCAATCCGAACAAGGCCTTGTGGGAGAAGGGTGACTTCACCCGTCTCGCCGCGACGATGCGCGAGAGCGGCGACGAATTGATCGACGGTCTGGGCGTGAAGCCTGGCATGGAAGTGCTCGATCTGGGCTGTGGCGACGGGACCACCGCATTGCCCTCGGCACGGCGTGGCGCGAAGGTGCTCGGCGTCGATATCGCCGCCAACCTCGTTGCGGCGGGCAATGTCCGGGCGCAGGCGGAAAGCCTCACGAACCTTCGTTTCGAGGAAGGGGATGCTTCGCGTCTCGATGTCGTGGGCGACGACCGCTTCGATCTCGTGGTCACTATATTTGGCGCGATGTTCGCGGCGCGCCCCTTCGACACGGCGCGTGAGATGGTGCGCGTGACTCGCCCCGGCGGCCGCATCGTGATGGGTAACTGGATCCCCGGCGATCCGACGCTGATCGCGCGGGTCCTGCAGATCTGCGCTGGCTACACCCCTGTGCCGCCCGAGGGGTTTGTCAGCCCCGTCACCTGGGGGCAGGAGGCGAATGTTCGGGAACGCTTCGTTGCCGCCGGCATTGCCGAAGAGAATATCAGCTGCGAGCGCGCCACCTACACCTTCCGCTATGACGGACCGGCCCGCGATTTTCTGACGATTTTCCGCGACTATTACGGCCCGACGATGAACGCGTTCGAAGCGGCGGAACGGAACGGCAAGCGCGAGGCTTTGCAGGCCGAGCTGATTGCGCTGTTCGAAGCGGAGAATCGCGGCGACGAGTCCCGGACCGAAATCCCCGCGACCTTCTTGAAAGTAATCGTGCGGAAATAATGCCCCGTTGCCCCGGTTGGCCCTTTGCGGAGGGCCAACCGATCAGGCCGGGGCGAAGTCGCCGGATTCGTTCATTAAGTGCAGGACCCCGTCGGTAATCGCGAAATAGGCGCCATGAATCCTCAACAATCCTGCTTTTTCGCGCTCGGGGATACAGGGGAAGGTGCGCAGATTGGCGATCGAGACGCGGACGGTTTCAAGCTCCAGCTCGCGGATTGCCTCGAGTCCATGGCCGTGTTTTGCCACGATGCGGGTGCGGGCCTCGTCGAGCAGGTCTACCCAGTGCGCGATAAAGCCGCCCTCGCCGGGTGCCGCCCCGGCGAAACGGCGCGAGAGCGCAGCGTGGACGCCGCCGCACATGCCGTGGCCAAGCACGACGATCTCCGGCACTTCAAGTTGAGTCACCGCGAATTCCAGCGCGGCGCTGACGCCATGGCGACCGCCGTCCAGCTCGAACGGGGGGACGAGATTGGCGACGTTGCGGACGACGAACACTTCGCCGGGGGACGAGCCAAAGATCGTGGCGGGATCGACGCGACTGTCGGAACAGGCGATCACCATCACCTTCGGGCTTTGGCCCTGGCTGAGTTCGGCCCAGCGGGCATGTTCCTGCGGCCATTCCTCGGCACGGAACCGGCGATAGCCCTGAACGAGGTCGGAGAAGTGGGTCATGCCGCCTCCAATGACGCAGGCCGTAAGGGCTGGCAAGCGGGGGCGGGGATCGCTATCTGGCGGGCATGAACGATCCTACGCCCGTCATCCGCCCTGAACGCCAGCGCAAGCCCGACTGGATTCGCGTCAAGGCGCCGACCTCCGCCGGGTTCGCGGCGACCCGGGCGCTGATGCGGTCGAAAAGCCTGACGACGGTATGCGAAGAAGCGGCTTGCCCGAACATCGGCGAGTGCTGGTCGAAGAAGCATGCGACGGTGATGATTCTCGGCGACACCTGCACCCGCGCCTGTGCGTTCTGCAACGTCAAGACCGGTATGCCGCGCGCCGTCGATCCGATGGAGCCGAACAATGTCGCCGACGCGGCGGCCCAGATGGGACTGGCGCATATCGTGGTGACCTCGGTCGACCGCGATGACCTGCCCGATGGCGGGGCGAAGCAGTTCGTCAAGGTGATCGAGGCGATCCGCAAGTCGAACCCGACCACCACGATCGAGATCCTGACCCCCGATTTCCGCAACAAGCGTGATGCAGCGGTCGAGATGATCGTCGCGGCGCGGCCCGACGTCTATAATCATAACTTGGAAACCGTGCCGCGGCTGTATCCGACGATCCGGCCAGGTGCGCGTTACTATGCGTCGATCCGGCTGCTGGAGACGGTCAAGCGGCTCGACCCCTCGATCTTCACCAAATCCGGCGTGATGCTGGGGTTGGGCGAGGAGCGGCTGGAGGTGCATCAGGTGATGGACGACATGCGCTCCGCCGACATCGATTTCCTGACGATGGGCCAGTATCTGCAACCCACGCCGCGCCACGCCAAGGTGCAGGATTTCGTGACCCCGGCAGCGTTCGATGCCTATGCGGCGATTGCGCGGGCCAAGGGCTTCCTGCTGGTGGCGTCGTCGCCGCTGACGCGGTCGAGCTATCATGCCGGTGATGACTTTGCGAAGATGCGGGATGCGCGGGCGGCGAAGCTGGCGAAGGTGGCGGTCTCGGGCTGATGCCGAAGCATAGCGAGACGCGACGGCTGCCCTATTCGCCGGAGCAGATGTTCGACTTGGTCGCCGATGTCGAGCGCTATGGCGAGTTTCTGCCGTGGGTCAGTGCGGTGCGGGTGCGATCGGACAGCGAGAGTGAGATGGTTGCGGACCTGATCGTCGGGTTCAAGGGGCTGCGGGAAACGTTCAGTTCCAAGGTCGAGAAGCAGCGGCCCCACCATATCCGGGTCGATTATCTCGACGGACCGCTGAAGCATTTGCACAATGACTGGACCTTTCGGCCAGACGGCGAGGGTGGGGTGCTGATCGATTTCGAGGTCGATTTCGCGTTTAAGAGCCGGGTGTTCGAAATGCTGGCGGGGCAGGTTTTCGATCGCGCGCTGAGGATGATGATCGGGGCGTTCGAGACCCGCGCCGCCGCGCTTTACGGGGCGTCGGGCAGCAGCAGTTCGAGCGCGCACAGCGCCGCCTGAAGCCGAATGCCGCCACGGCCGAGATCGCCGAAATGGCGGATGTCGGCAACGATAACATCGGGGTCGGCATTCTTCTCTGCACGGGCGAATACGACGGTGCCGACCGGTTTCTTCTCGGTTCCTCCAGCGGGGCCGGCGATGCCAGTGATGGCGACGGCGACGTCCGCGCCGCTGACCTCAAGCGCGCCCTGTGCCATGCTCCATGCGGTGGCGATCGACACGGAACCGAAGGTTTCGAGTACGTCGCGGCTGACCTTCAGATGCTTCGTCTTGGCGTCGTTGGAGTAGGTCACGAAACCGGCGTTCAGCACTTCGGACGAGCCGGGGATTTCGGTGACCGCGGCGGCGACGAGGCCGCCGGTGCAGCTCTCCGCAATCGCCACGGTGCGCCCGGCGGCGCGGTTGGTCTCTACGACCTTGCGCGCGGCTTCAACCAGTTCATTCGGGAGGAGGGTGTCTGTCATCGCGGGCGGGCCATAGGGCATAATGGCAGCCGTGGCGCGCGCTTTTCGTCATTCTGGCTGAGTTGCAGCAGCGCCGCGAACACGGCGGCGAGATTGCGCGGGGGCAAAGGGGCGAGGTTGGTGATGATCTTGTCGAGGCCGGGGCAGTCGGCGGGCTTTATTTGTTGCGCGATGGCGGGGGCGAAAATCGCGCGGACGGCGGGGATGGCGAATTGCGAATCGGCGATGAACTGGCCGTCGGGGCCGAGCAGCTTGCGTATCCCGGCTTGGGCAGCTGGCATGGCGGGGGCGACCCCGGCGTTGATGCGGGCGGTGAATGCGGCGGGCGGCTGACGCAGGAAGGCGCGGGGCGGGAGGGCGACGCAGACGCGACCCATTTCGCGGATCATGTCGGGGAGCATGACCTGGAACAGGGCTTCGGCTTCGGCTTCGTTGATGCAGGGGCGCGCGGTTTGCGCCGAAGCGGCGGTGGAAGCGGTGACGCCTGCCCAGAGCAGGGCGGCGGCGAGGGCACGGATACGCATGGGTTACTCCTGCGGGACGCGGACGGTGGCGATTGCCTGTGCCGCCATGCCTTCGCCGCGGCCCGTAAAGCCGAGGCGTTCGGTGGTGGTGGCTTTTACGCTGACGCGGCTGACCGGGACGTTAAGCAATGCCGCGATGCTGGCGCGGATCGCGTCGCGGTGCGGACCGATCTTGGGGGCCTCGCAAATCAAAGTCAGGTCGATGAAATCGATGATGCCGCCCTGTGCGGCGACGAGCCCGGCGGCGTGTTGCAAGAACTGGCCCGAGGCAGCGCCGCGCCATTTGGGATCGCTCGGCGGGAAGTGCATGCCGATATCGCCCGCGCCGATCGTTCCGAGCAGCGCGTCGGTGATGGCATGGAGTGCGACATCGGCGTCGCTATGGCCCGATAGCCCCTTGTCATGCGGGATCAGGACGCCGCCGAGCCAGAGTTCCTGCCCTGATTCGAGGCGGTGGACGTCGAAGCCCATTGCCGTGCGGGAGATCAGCGTGGCGGCATGGCGGGCTTCGGCAGCGGCGAAGTCGGCAGGGTGGGTGATCTTCTCTAGCATGGGGTCTCCGGGGACGAGCAGGACGTTGTGGCCCGCGCGGCGGAGCATCTGGGCGTCGTCGGTGGCCTCTTGGTCGACTGGCCAGGCGCGGTGGGCGGCGAGGATGGCGTCGAGGTGGAAGGCTTGCGGCGTCTGAATGCGGTTGAGGCCGGTGCGGGGGACGTTGTCGCCGAGGGTGTCGGTGCCGGTCGCTAGCGTGTCGGCGACGGGGAGGACCGGGACGGCACCGGGGGCATGGTCCAGAGCGGCGAGCAGGGCGTCGATGACGACAGGGGGGACGAAGGGGCGGGCGGCGTCGTGGATCAGGACGCGGGTAACGCCATGGGTGGCGAGGGCTTCGAGACCGGCGCGGACGGAGTCGCGACGTTCGGCCCCGCCGTTGACAGTCTTGACGTTTTTACCGAGTGCCGAGCGGGCCTGTTCTTCCTGTCCTTCGCCGATGACGACGAGGGTTTCGGTTATCGCCGGGTGTGCGGAGAGGGCGCTAACGCTATGCGCGAGCATGGGTTTTCCGCACAGTGGGGCGAATTGCTTTGGTGTGGTGCCGCCTGCGCGGACGCCCCTTCCGGCGGCGACGATTAGGGCGGCGGTGGTCATGATGCGGCTGCTAGGCGACAGGGACGCGGCAGTGAGACGACTGTTTCGAGCGGAGACGTGGCGATGAAGCGGCGGTGACGCGGCGGTGAAGCGGTGCATCCGTCCGGCGAGGCAGGTTTCGCGTAGTGCGAGAGGGGTGATGCAGACGATCGCATCAGGGCTGCCTAGCGACATGGCCACGTGTAGGAAAGTTTTTGAGCCTTTGAGCACGTGCTGATGGTCGATTGCCGAGCGTAAGCCTTCAGTTTATTTCGCCGTCAATCCATCGTTGACCACGTTGTCGGGCGACAATAGATTTTGCAGACGGCCAGGCAATGGATCGAGTTGAAGCTCAGATAGGCTCGGACCTGCGAAATGAGGTCTATATCGACTGATTTGACATCGGATTGCGTTGTAATACTTATTGGTATAAGCTCTTCGCTCCTGATGGCCAAAGGACCGCCAATGCCCCGCAATACCTCCGTGACGATCGGCGACCACTTCGCCAGTTTCATTGGCGAGCAGGTGCATGCCGGTCGTTATGGTTCGGCCAGCGATGTGGTCCGGGCCGGGTTGCGGTTGCTGGAAGAGCATGAAGCGCGGGTGCGGGCGTTGCAGGATGCGCTGATCGCGGGAGAGCAATCCGGTGAGCCGCAGCCGTTCGATTTCGAGGCGTTCAAGGCGCGGAAGCGGGCGGCGTTTGACGCCAAATGAAGACGCTTGTCTTTTCGCCTGCGGCTGAGGCTGATCTGGATGATATCTGGGATTACAGCGCGGATAATTGGGCGCCGGATCAGGCGGATCGCTATACCGATGAGATCAGGGATGCTTGCAAGGCGCTGGCGTCTGGCGCGAAGCGGGGCAGGGTGGTCGATGTTCGGCCCGGCTATCTGAAGCTGACGACCGGATCGCATATCGTGTATTTTCGCGAGCGTGGCGACCGGCTTGAAATCGTCCGCATCCTGCATGTCAGGCAGGATAGCGAGCGGCACTTATAGTTTTGTCATTGAGAGGAAGCAGAAGAAGACCTTCCCCAACCCCTCCCGCGAAGAGCGGGAGGGGCTAAGAAAGAAGAAGCGGAGGGGTTGGGTATCGGTGGTCACCCTTGCATCCCCGCCTTTGCCCCGCTAGTCGCTACTGCCTAATTTTCAGGCAGTCATGACCCTACTCAAACCCATCCAGATCGGTCCGGTGACGATCGAGAACCCGGTTATTCTCGCGCCCATGACGGGCGTGACCGACCTGCCGTTTCGACGGTTGGTGCGGCGCTATGGGTCTGGCCTCAACGTGACCGAGATGATCGCGAGCCAGGCGGCGATCCGGGAAACGCGGCAGTCGGTGCAGAAGGCGGCGTGGGATCCGATCGAGGAGCCGGTTTCAATGCAGCTGGTCGGCTGTACGCCCTATGAAATGGGCGAGGCGGCGAAGTTGAATGCCGACCGGGGGGCGGCGATCATCGACATCAATATGGGCTGTCCGGTGCGCAAGGTGACCAATGGCGATGCCGGGTCGGCGCTGATGCGCGTGCCGGAACTCGCCGCGCAGCTGATCGAGGCGTGCGTGAAGGCGGTGGATGTTCCCGTCACCGTGAAGATGCGGATGGGCTGGGACCATGACAGCCTGAACGCGCCGGAGCTGGCGCGGATTGCCGAGGATATCGGCGCGAAGATGATTACGGTGCACGGGCGCACGCGCAACCAAATGTACAAAGGGTCCGCCGACTGGGCGTTCGTGCGTCGGGTCAAGGACGCGGTGTCGGTGCCGGTGATCGTCAATGGCGATATCTGCACGGTCGAGGATGCGCGGACCGCGCTGGCGCAATCCGGTGCGGACGGGGTGATGATCGGGCGTGGCGCTTATGGGAAACCTTGGGTGCTGCGGCAGGTGATGGATGCGTTGTCTGGCAAGGGCGAACGCGCGGAGCCGACTCTGGCCGAGCAATATGCGCTGATCGTCGAGCATTATATCATGATGCTGGACCATTATGGCGACGAGGTCGGCGTCAACATGATGCGCAAACATATCGGGTGGTACACCAAGGGGCTGCATGGCTCCGCCGAGTTCCGCAACACGGTCAATCAGATCGCCGATCCGAAGGTCGTGCTGGCGATGCTCGAAGACTTTTATGGCCGCGTTATCGAAACATGGCCGGCCCAAGAAGCGGCCTGAGGCCACCACCCCAGCCGGGCGAGCCGGACCTGTCGGAGATGTTCGGCGGGCTGCCGGTCGCCGCGATCGTGCTGGACCCGCAGGACCGGGTGACGCGCGTGAACATGGCGTGCGAGCATCTGCTCAATCATAGCGAAAAGGCGATGGTGGGACAGCGGCTGGACCGCATATTGACGCTGCCCGATGGCTATACCACGCGCCGCGACGGGCATGGTTTTTCTGCTTACGATGTGGAGATCGAGCCGAACCGGTCGCCCCGGACGCGAGTGGATTTCATCGAGCAGCCGATTACCGAGCATCCCGGCTGGCGCGTGGTGACATTGCATCAGGCGCCGACATCGCGGCGACTGTCGGCGGGGACGGATCGCAGCGCGGGCGCGCGGGCGGCGATCGGGGCGGCGGCAATGCTGGCGCACGAGATCAAGAACCCGTTGTCGGGCATTCGCGGCGCGGCGCAGTTGCTGGCGAGCGATGAGGCCGAGGGGCGCGAGGAATTGTCGCGGCTGATTACCGACGAGGTTGATCGCATCGCCGCGCTGATCGACCGGATGGAGGATTTTACCGATACGCGGCCGCCGAAGCTGGCGCCGCAGAATATCTATCCGCTGCTGGATCATGCGCGGCGTGTGGCGCTGGCCGGGTTTGCGCGGGGGATGGTGATCGAGGAGCGGTTCGACCCCTCGCTGCCCGCGGTGATGATGGACAAGGACGCGTTTCAGCAGGTCGTGCTGAACCTGCTCAAGAATGCCGCCGAGGCGCTGAAGGATGTGGCGGAGCCGCGCATCATCCTGTCGACGTCGTTCCGCCACGGCGTCGCGATGCGGCCCGCGCCGGACCAGCCGCGCCGCTGGCTGCCCATCGAACTATGCGTGTCGGACAACGGGCCGGGTGCGCCCGCCGATATCGCCGGCCATTTGTTCGAGCCGTTCGTGTCCGGCAAGCCAGAGGGCAAGGGGCTGGGGCTGCCGCTGGTCGAGAAGCTGGTGCGCGATATGGGCGGGGTGGTCGAATATGCGCGGGCGGGCGATCCGGAGCTGACGGTGTTTCGGGTGAATTTGCCCAGAGCCGACGCATGAGGAGCGCCGACGCATGACGCTGTTGTGGGTGGATGTGGTCGGGTGGTTCGGGGCGGGACTGGTGCTGGTCGCCTATGCCCTGTTGTCGGCGGGGAAGCTGAACGCACGGGGCGTGGCCTATCAGGCGATGAACGTGGCGGGTGCGGTGGGGATGCTGATCAATGGCTATGTGCGCGGGGCGTTGCCGTCGGCGGCGTTGAACTTGGTGTGGATGGGGATCGGGATTTACGTGCTGGTGAAATATCGCGGACGGGCGGCATGAGCGTGACCGGTGCCATCCTGATCTGTGACGATGACGCCGCGATCCGCACGGTGGTGACGCAGGCGCTGCGGCGGGCGGGGCACCGGGTGACGGCCGCGGCGTCGCTGGGCGAGTTGAAGCGCGAAATGGCGCTGACGATGCCCGATGTGGTGGTGACCGATGTGATCCTGCCGGATGGCAATGGGCTGGATCTGGTGGCGACGCTGACGGGCGAATATCCGGAGCTGCCGGTGATCGTGCTGTCGGCGCAGAACACGCTGGCCACCGCCGTGCGCGCGACCGAGGCGGGGGCGTTCGATTATCTGCCCAAGCCGTTCGATCTGGACGCGTTGACGACGACGGTGGCGAGCGCGCTGGCACGCGGGCGGCGGCTGGTCGACGATCTGCCCTCGACCGAGGATCATGCCGTCGCGCTGATCGGGCGGTCGCCGGCGATGCAGGAGGTTTACCGCGTCATTGCACGCGTCGTGTCGAACGAGCTGACCGTGCTGATTTCCGGAGAGAGCGGGACCGGCAAGGAGCTGGTGGCGCAGGCGATCCACGATCTGGGGCCACGGCGGCGTGCGCCGTTCGTGGCGATCAACATGGCGGCGATTCCGCGCGAGCTGATCGAAGCCGAGCTGTTCGGGCATGAAAAGGGCGCATTTACCGGGGCCGGAGCGCGGGTGGCGGGCAAGTTCGAGCAGGCGTCGGGCGGGACATTGTTCCTGGACGAGATTGGCGACATGCCGATGGATGCGCAGACGCGGCTGTTGCGCGTGCTGCAATCGGGTGAGTTCGTGACGGTTGGCGGATCGCGGGCAATCCGGGCGGATGTACGGATCGTGGCGGCGACGAACAAGGATCTGATGAGCCAGGTGACGGCGGGGGCGTTCCGCGAGGATTTGTTCTATCGGCTAAACGTGGTGCCGATCGCGCTGCCTGCGTTGCGGGAGCGGCGGCAGGATATCGCATTGCTGGCGCGGCATTTCCTCGACCGCGCGGTGGAGGACGGGTTGGCGCGCAAGGCGGTAGGCGACGATGCGATCGCCACGCTGGAGGCGCATGACTGGCCCGGCAATGTCCGCGAGCTGGAGAATTTGATGCGGCGCATGGCCGCGCTGCACCGTGACGAGTGGATCGACGCCGGTGGGGTGCGGGCGATGCTGGGCGAGGGGGCGATGCTGCCCGCCGCGCGCGATGAGGGGATCGAGGCGGCGGTGGCGGCGCGGTTGCAGCGGCTGGCGATCGAGGAGCCGGGGGTGCTGGAGGACGGGACGCTGTACGATCGCATCATTGGCGAGGTCGAGCGCCCGCTGATCGAAGCGATGCTCGCGCGCCACGGTCAGAATCAGCTGCGCGCGGCGCGGGCGTTGGGGATCAACCGGAATACGCTGCGCAAGCGGCTGGATACGTTGGGGATTGATGTCGGCGGCGGGCGGCAGGACGATCCCGCCTAGCGACGGGCCGACGCAATAAGTGTGTTTTCAAGGCAACGGTCTTGTTGTAACCATGCAACGATGACCGCTGTCGCTGTGCCGATTGTCGAACCCGAGAAGCGCCAATGGCGGCTGGAAATCACGCCCCCGCTTGAGCTGGCGGTGCTGGTCATCGCGGTTGCGGTGGTGATCGCCAGCTATTTCGTCATCAGCGGGAATACCGGATCGCAGCGGTTGTTGACGCCGCCGCTGGTGGCGCTGTTGCTGGTCGGCAACCTCGTGCCTTTGGTCGCGCTGATCGTGCTCGCAGGTCGGCGCGTGGCGATGCGGCGGGCGGCTTTGTCGCCGCTGGGCGGGCGCGCGCGACTGCATGTGCGGTTGGTGGCGATCTTTTCGATTTTGGCGAGCGTGCCGACGATCTTCGTGTCGATCGTGGCGTCGCTATTGTTTCAATATGGCGTCGAATTCTGGTATTCGGACCGTGCGCGCGGGATGCTGGAGAATGCATCGACGATCGCGGCGGGTAGCATCAACGATATCAAGGATCGGGTCGGGCTGAACGCGGAAGCAATGGGATCCGATCTGAGCGGTGCATTGCGTGAAGTACCGATCGACGATCAGCGGTTCGTGCAATATTTCGCGGACCAGACGAAGCAGCGCGAGTTGTCGGAATCCGCAATCGTGCGCGAGGCGCCTTCAGGCGAATTTCAGACGCTGATTATCCTCAATCCCTATGAAGCGCTGATCGAACAGCAGATCAGCCGCGCCGCCGTGCGCAAGATCAAGGCCGGCGCACAAGGCGCGGTGGTCGAGGATGCCGGTGGCCGCGTGCGCGCGCTGATCCGTCTAGTCGGATCCAACGATACCTATCTGTATGTCGGTCGCGTGATCGATCCCACGCTGCTGGATCGTAAAACCCGGGCGGAATCGGTTGTCGCCAGCTATCGCACGCTGACCGAGCGGTCGCGGGCGTTGCAGTTGCAGTTCAACGTCGCGCTGTTGATCCTGTCACTGCTGATCGTCGGACTGGCGGTGTGGGTGGCGCTGGAGATTGCCGACCGTCTCGTCCGGCCGGTCGGGGATCTGGTGAAGGCGGCACGCGACGTAGCCGAGGGCGATCTGGGCACGCGCGTGCCGATGCCCAAGTCGCAGGATGAGATCGGCACGCTGGCGACGGCGTTTAACCGGATGACCGACCGGTTGCAGGAACAGACCAACGCGCTGGTTGCCACCAATGCCGAGTCCGAAAGCCGTCGAGCGCTGATCGAGGCGGTGATGTCGGGCGTGACAGCGGGCGTGCTGTCGATCGACGCGGATCGGCGTATCCGCCTTATCAACAGCTCGGCGATGGCGTTGCTGCAGCCGGGGGAGGCGCCTGTCGGACGGTTGCTGGCGGATGTCGCGCCGGAACTAGACGCAGTGCTGGGCGGCGAGACGCGCGAGGATATCGTGCAGCTGACCAGCGGCGGTGAGGCCCGCACGCTGGCGGTGAAGATCACCCGCGACGAAGCGGGGCAGGTGCTGACGTTCGACGATATTACACAGCAGTTGCTGGACCAGCGGCGGGCGGCATGGTCAGACGTGGCGCGTCGTATCGCGCATGAGATCAAGAACCCGCTGACGCCGATCCAGCTGGCCGCCGAAAGGCTCCAGCGGCGCTATGGCAAGAAGATCGAGAATGACGACGGTACCTTCGCCAAGCTGACCGACACGATCGTGCGGCAGGTGGGCGATTTGCGGCGGATGGTGGATGAGTTCTCGTCGTTCGCGCGGATGCCGAAGCCGGTGTTCCGCGAAGAATCGCTGCTGGATATCACGCGGCAGACCCTGTTCCTGCACGAGGTCGCCAAGCCCGAGATCCGTTTCGCCTTCACCCATCCCGATCCAGTGCCGACTTTGGTATGCGACCGCCGACAGCTGGGGCAGGCGCTGACCAATTTGATCAAGAATGCGGTAGAGGCGGTGGAATCGCGGGAAAGCGGGGAGCAGGGCGAAATCGCACTGACGATCCGCGAGGGCGACGAAGGCGAGTTGCTGCTCGATATCGCGGACAATGGCATCGGCCTGCCCGCCGAGCGTGAGCGGATCGTCGAGCCCTATATGACGACGCGCAGCCGCGGCACCGGCCTTGGGCTGGCGATCGTCAAGAAGATCGTCGAGGAGCATTTCGGGACGATGGCATTTGCCGATCGCCCTGGTGGCGGCACGATCGTGTCGCTGTGCTTCGACACGGCCACGCTGGAACGGCTGGCGGGAACCGGCGGTGACGCCGACGAAGCGCCCGGCGGCGTGATTCCCGCCGTACTGACGCGTACAAAGAACGGAATTGCATCATGAAACTCGATATCCTGGTCGTCGATGACGAGGCGGACATCCGCGAGCTGGTCGCGGGCGTGCTGGAGGATGAGGGCTATGAGACGCGCGCCGCCGCCGACAGCGACGCGACGCTGGAGGCGATTGCCGAGCGGCGGCCGAGTCTGGTGCTGCTCGACGTATGGCTTCAGGGATCGCGGCTCGACGGGCTGGAACTGCTTGATGAGATCAAGCGGCGCGATCCGTCGATCCCGGTGCTGGTCATTTCCGGCCACGGCAATCTGGATACGGCGGTGGCGGCGATCCGGCGGGGGGCATCGGACTTTATCGAAAAGCCGTTCGAGGCCGAGCGGCTGTTGTGGCTCGTCGAGCGCGCGACCGAGACCGAGCGGCTGCGACGTGAAGTGGCATCGCTACGCGCGACGGTGGGGCGCGAGAGCGACCTGACGGGGAGTTCGGGCGCGATCAACGCGGTGCGCGCGACGCTGAAACGCGTGGCGGCGACCGGCAGCCGGGTGATGATTACCGGTGGGCCGGGAACGGGCAAGGAAGTCGCCGCGCGGTTGCTCCACGAATGGAGCCTGCGTGCGGCCGGGCCGTTCGTGATCGTCAATGCGGCGCGGATGACGCCCGAGCGCGTTGAGGAGGAGCTTTTCGGGGTCGAGGATGGCGATCTGGTCCATCCCGGCCTGTTGGAACAGGCGCATGGCGGGACCTTGTTCCTGGACGAGATCGCCGACATGCCGATGACGACGCAGGGCCGCATCCTGCGCGTGCTGACCGAACAGAAGTTCAGCCGGGTCGGCGGGCAGCGTCAGGTAAAGGTCGATGTGCGGGTGGTTTCCGCCACCGCCCGCGACCTGATGACCGAAATCGCCGAGGGCCGGTTCCGCGAGGACCTGTTCTATCGCCTGAACGTGGTGCCGGTGGCGATCCCGCCGCTGGCCGATCGGCGCGAGGATATTCCGTCGCTGGTCGATCATTTCGTCGCGCATTATGCGACCGGCCGCCGCGTGCCGACGCCGGAAGTTGCATCGGATGCGATGGTCGCGCTGCAAAGCTATGAATGGCCGGGCAATGTCCGCCAGCTGCGCAATGTGGTCGAGGCCACGGTGATCCTGGCACCGGGCGACCGGATCGGGCGGATCGATATCGACCTGTTGCCCACCGAAGTGCTGGGCCGCCGCAGTGCCGAGGGCGGCGGTGCCGGCGCGTCCGCGATGATGGGATCGCCGCTGAAGGAAGCGCGCGAGACGTTCGAGCGGGAATATCTGCGGATACAAATCCGGCGCTTTTCGGGCAATATCTCCCGCACCGCGCATTTCATCGGGATGGAGCGGTCGGCGCTGCACCGGAAGCTGAAATTGCTGGGCATCAGCGAGGGGCGGGAGGAGTAGATTGATTCCCTCTCCCATCGGGAGAGGGAGGGACCCGCGAGCGCAGCGAGTGGGAGGGTGAGGGCAGCCCGCCGCCGATGCTGCCCTCACCCTTCCGCGCCTTCGGCACTCCCTCCCTCTCCCGATGGGAGAGGGATTCTCAGGACGCCCATTTCATCAGCGCCATGCCCGATACGATCAGTGCGGCGGCGATCAGGCGGGTCGCGCTGAGGCCTTCGCCCAGCCACACGACCCCGACCACGAACGCGCCGATCGCGCCGATACCGGTCCAGATCATATAGGCAGTACCGAGTGGCAGCTGGCGCATCGCCAATGCCAGTAACGCGAAGCTCGCCGCCATTGCGACGAGGGTGATAAGCGCGGGGAGGGGACGAGTGAAACCGTCGGAGAGTTTCATTGCGCCGGCCCAGACGATTTCGAGCAAGCCGGCGAGCGTCAGATAAATCCAGGCCATATGGCCCTCCTTTACGAAGAGCCGGGCCGTCCCGGGCTGGGCCGCATATAGCGGGGAGGGCGTGGCCTCGCACCGTCCAGATATGAACCGGCCCGAATTGTTCAAGTCCGAACCTATGGACCTCACCCCGCCGACACCCTACATTGCGGACACGCGCCGTGGTTGGCGTGTCTCCGACGCCGGGAAACGGCGCCAAGCGGGTAAATCCCGCCAAAAACAGTGAAAGCCGTAAACATGGCCGACAAGAATACTTCTCTTCAGGACCTGTTCCTGAATGCACTCCGCAAATCCAAGACTCCGGTTACCATGTTCCTGGTCAAGGGCGTGAAACTGCAGGGCATCGTAACCTGGTTCGACAATTTTTCCGTGTTGCTGCGCCGCGACGGCCAGTCGCAGCTGATCTACAAACACGCCATTTCCACCATCATGCCGTCGGGGTCGGTCGATGTCGCGTCGATCGTCGATGCGGTGCCCGAAGTGGCGTCGAAGAACCCGGTATTGCAGGAAATCTTCCTGGGCGCCGTGAAGCGTCAGCAGGAAAGCGTGACCATGTTCCTGGTCAATGGCGTGATGCTGCAGGGCGGGATCGCGGCGTTCGACCTGTTCTGCATGCTGCTTCAGCGCGACGGCGCGTACCAGCTGGTTTACAAGCATGCGGTGTCCACCATTCAGCCGGCGCACCCGCTGAACCTGGCCGACGACGTCGACGCCGATTGATCATGACGTCATGAGCACCGGATTCGACCGCGACCCCGATGAGTTCGCACGGGGCGCGAAGGCGATCGTCGTTTATCCCGACATGGGCGGGAGCACGCGCGATGCCGAGGCGCGTCTGGACGAGACCGCCGGCCTTGCGCTCGCGATCGGCATTCAGGTGGTCGAGCGGTCGGCGCTGCGGATTCGTGCGCCGAAGCCGGGGACGCTGATCGGGTCGGGTCAGGTCGAGGCGCTGGCGGAAATCGTGGCGGCTCAGGAATTGACGCTGGCGGTGTTCGACGCCGCGTTGACCCCGGTGCAGCAGCGCAATCTGGAGACCGGGCTGGGGTGCAAGGTGATCGACCGCACTGGCCTTATATTGGAAATTTTTGGCGAACGGGCACGCACCGCCGAAGGGCGGTTGCAGGTCGAGCTGGCGCATCTGGACTATCAGGCAGGGCGGCTGGTGCGCAGCTGGACTCACCTTGAGCGGCAGCGTGGCGGCTTTGGCTTTCTGGGCGGGCCGGGCGAGACGCAGATCGAGGCGGATCGGCGGCTGATCCGCGACCGGATGGCGCGGTTGAAGCGTGAGCTGGATTCGGTGAGCAGGACGCGCGGGCTGCACCGTGAGCGGCGGCAGCGGGCGCCGTGGCCCGTGATCGCGCTGGTGGGCTATACCAACGCCGGAAAATCGACGCTTTTCAATCGCGTAACGGGTGCCGACGTCATGGCGGAGAATCTGTTGTTCGCCACGCTGGACCCGACCTTGCGACAGATTTCTTTGCCCGGGATCGACAAGGCGATCCTGTCGGACACGGTGGGGTTCGTGTCCGAACTACCGACGCAGCTGGTGGCGGCGTTCAAGGCGACGCTGGAGGAAGTGGTGTCGGCCGATCTGCTGATCCATGTCCGCGACATCGCGCATCCCGACAGCGAGGCGCAGCGCGACGATGTCGAGCAGGTGCTGACCGATATCGGCGTGGACCGCGACACCCCGCGGTTCGAGGCGTGGAACAAGCTTGACCTTCTGGACGAGGAGGCGCGCGCGATTGCTTTGGAAAAAGCGAGCAAGCGCGAGGATGTCGTCGCAGTGTCGGCACTGAGCGGGGAGGGCGTCGATACGCTGATCGCCGCCGTCGCGGCGCGGCTGACCGAGGGACATCGGCGCTATCATGTAACGCTGGGCTCCGGCGACGGCGCAGGCGCGGCCTGGCTGCACCAGCATGGCGAAGTGATCGGCCATCGGGTCGAGGGTGATCTGGCGATCTATGAAGTGCGGATGTCACCCAAGGATTATGAGAGGTTCGAGGTTCGCGGCGCATGATGCTGGTTCAGCGTTGTTTTATCGGGTTTCTTGCTGCTCTCCTCGTTTCCGCAGCACCGCCCGAACCGGCGGTCGTGCGGGTCCGGCTGGTCACCTCAGTCGGCAATGTGACGCTGGCGCTCGATGCGCGTCGCGCGCCGAAAACGGTCACCAATTTCATGCTCTACGTCGATGACGGGCGGCTGGAGGGAACCGAATTCTATCGCTCGGCACGGCGCAAGACCGATCCGAAATATGGATTCGTCCAGGGCGGGATCGGCACCGATGCACGGCGCATCCTGCCCGCGCTGCCGCTGGAGCCGACCAGTCGCACCGGGATCAGGCATTTGAGTGGCGCGATATCGATGGCGCATGGGCTGAACCCCAATTCGGCGAGCGGTAATTTCTCGATCATGGTGGGTGACAACCCGACGCTGGACGCGCGCCCCGGCAATCCGGGCTTTGCCGCGTTCGGCAAGGTGATTGGGGGGATGGATGTGGTGCGGCGCATGCTGGCGATGCCCACGGGTGCTGGGCGCGGCGTGATGCGCGGACAGATGATCCTGAAGCCGGTCAAAATCCTGCGCGCCGAGCGGCTTAACGGGACAGCGAAGCCCAGTGGGCGGCCAAAACCGTGGCTGTTGGTGATGCCGTGGCACAAGAAATAGACATCGCGCATTGCATTTTTTGCGATGGTAAGCACGATGCCTCTTGCTGCAACGCAGCATAATTGCCACATTGGGTGGATGGCTGACACCGCTGACACCGACTCGCCCGTGAACCCGACACCGATCGCGCTGGAAGCGATCGTTCGGCAGTTGTGTGTGTCCGCGATCTACAACAGCACGCGAATGGTGCTGGCACCGCACATCCTCTACACGCGCGGCGGCTCGCTCTATGTCGATGCGCAGGTGGTGTCGCGCGATTTTATCATGCCGCGTGAGGAGCGGATCGGAACGTTCAAGCTGGATGGGCTGAAAGGCCTGACGCTGACCGACCGGTCGTTCCAGATCAGCCGGTTGTTCCTGCCGGAATCCGAGAAATATGACGGGCAGACGCTGATGGTGGTCGAGGCGCAATCGGCAGCGGCGTGATCGGTTAGCGCCGTTTCGCTTTCGCCCACAATTCTTCTTTCGCATCGAGGTCCAGCGCGGCGAATGCGTCGCCGGCCTGCGCTTCCATCGCCCTGAACCGGCGCTCGAACTTGGCATTGGCAGCGCGCAATGCGGCTTCGGGGTCGACGCCCAGTTTGCGTGACCAGTTGACCACCGAGAACAGCAGGTCGCCGATCTCCTCTTCGCGTGTCGCGTCGCTGGCGGCTTCGACTTCGGCAATCTCTTCGTCGATCTTGGCGCGCGCGCCCGATGGGTCGGGCCAGTCGAAGCCGGTGCGGGCGGCGCGTTTCTGAAGCTTTTCGGCGCGGAGCAGGGCGGGGAGGCCAATTGCGACCCCGTCCAGCGCGCCCGCCGCCCCCTTGCTCCCCCGTTCATCGGCCTTGATTTGTTCCCACAAATGATGGCCGCCATTTTCGACATCGCCGAAGATATGCGGGTGGCGGCGCTCCATCTTGTCGCAAATGCCGGTGACGACGTCGGCCAGCGCGAAATGGCCGGATTCCTCAGCAATGCGGCTGTGGAAGATCACCTGGAGCAGCAGGTCGCCGAGTTCATCCTTGAGGTCGGTCAGGTCACCGCGCTGGATGGCGTCGGCGACTTCATAGGCTTCCTCGATCGTGTACGGCGCGATCGTCTCAAACGTTTGAACGGTATCCCATTCGCAGCCGGCTACAGGATCGCGGAGCCGCGCCATGATCGCCATCAGGCGTTCGATGCCGGGGGGCGTGATCGCGGGTGCCTCCGGTGTCGGGGAGCCTTCCCGATCGCTCATTCCGTAAGTCCGATAATATACATTATGTTAAATTGTACCTAGGTTGCTGCGCGCGGCTGCGGTTCCAGGATCAACACGTTCCCCTCCACCCGCCAGCCTTTGAGCCGCGACAGAAAGTTCATGCCGAGCACGTCGAGCTCGCCAAAGCTGGGCGCGACGAACACGACAAGGTCGTCGGTGCCGAGCGGCCCGACATCCACGCGTTGCGCACGTCCGCGACGCGCCTGCACCGTGCCATTCGCGGTCGACACCGTGACCGGCATACCGCTTTCATAATCGATCCTGGCGGCGCGCGCGGTCGTCTCGCTGATCGCGCTGACGGTCGCGCCGCTGTCGATCAGCATGCGACGCTCGACCCCGTTGATCGTCGCGCGTGCCCAGAAATGGCCATCGGGCGACAGGCGAATGCGGACGGTTTCGCCCTGCGCGACCTGCGCCGGTTCGCTGACGCCCAGCCGCGCGCCGATGGTGCCGAACTGGGCGGCGATGCGATCCTTGTTGATAACGATGACCCAGATCACCAACGCAATGGCGGCCCAGCCAAGCACCGTCTTCAGGATGAAGCCAATGCGCAGCCGCCGGACGCTGAGCGAACCCAGCACCAGCGCCAGAAACCCGACCAATGCGACGAGCTGAACGATTTGTGTTTCGCTCAAACGATGATCTCCATGCCGTCATGACCCGGCTCGACCCCTGCGGGCAATTCGGCTTTCAGCGTCATATAGTCCATGCTGGTGTCCATATGAATGAGAACCGTGCGGGGCGAGCCACATTCCCGCGCCCATCGCAGCGTTTGAGCCAGATGCGGGTGAGTGGGATGCGGCTCGCGGCGCAGTGCATCGACGACGAACAGGTCGAGACCTGTGTAGAGATGTCGCATATTCGTTGTAAATTCATTAAAATCAGTAGCATAGGCAATCGACTTATCACCGACTGTGAACCGCAAGCCGGCCGAGGTGATGCCACCATGCGGCTGATCCACCGTGCGGATTTCGATGTCGCCCACCGTCATGACGTCAGCCAGCGGCGTGATCGTGGCGGTAGCGCGATACGGTCCGCCACCAGTGAATACGTAGCGAAAGCGTTCGGGCAGACTGACGGCAGTTGCGGCGCGCGCGAATCCGGGCACTGGCGCGCCGCGTGCGTGCATCAACTGACGCAGATCGTCGATGCCGTGACAATGATCGGCATGGTCGTGGGTCCAGATCACCGCGTCCACGTCCGCGACACCGGCGGCGAGCAGCTGTTCGCGCATGTCGGGGCTGGTATCGACGAGGATGCGGGTGGTGGCGGTTTCGATCAGGATCGACGCGCGGGTACGGCGGTTGCGCGGGTCGGCCGGATCGCACGCGCCCCAGTCATTGCCGATCCGCGGCACACCGGACGAAGTGCCGGAGCCGAGGATACGGACCTTCATGCAAGTGTCTTGGCGAAAAGACGGTGGAAATTTTCGCGCGTGGCGTCCGCCAGCATATCCGGGTCTTCCCCGCGCAGTTGCGCCAGGAAACGGCAGGTGTCGGCGACGAAGGCTGGCTCACCAGTCTTGCCCCGGTGCGGCACAGGGGCGAGGAAGGGGGCGTCCGTCTCGATCAGCAGCCGGTCGAGCGGCAACCGCGCGGCGGTTTCCTGCAAGTCACGGGCATTTTTGAACGTAACGATGCCCGAGATCGAGATGTAGCAGCCCATCGCCAGCGCCTTGTCGGCGAACTCGCCGCTGGCGGTGAAGCAGTGGATGACGGCGGGATAGGCCCCCCTCCCCATCTCCTCGGCCATGATCTCCGCCGTGTCGGCCTCGGCATCGCGGGTGTGGACGATCAGCGGCAGGCCGGTTTCGCGCGCAGCGGCGATGTGCGCGCGGAAACTGGTGCGTTGCTGGTCGCGGTCGCTGTGGTCGTAATAATAGTCGAGCCCGCTTTCGCCGATGCCGACGACGCGCGGGTGGCGGGCGCGTTCGACCAGCTTGGCGGTGTCGATATGCGCGTGTTGATCGGCCTCGTGCGGGTGAATGCCGACCGTGGCCCACACGTCAGGCTGTTGCTCGGCGGTGGCCAGCACGTCATCCCATTCGCGCTCGCGCGTGGAAATGTTGAGCATTGCTACGACGCCGCTGTCACGGGCGCGGACGAGCACTTCGTCCTGCTGCTCGGCCAGCCCCTTATAGTTGAGGTGGCAATGGCTGTCGGCGAGCCTCATGCCGCCGGGGCCGCGAGTTCGAGGCGGGGGAACACGCCGGTCGGTGGTGCGAGGCGGAAGCCGGATGACGTCAAGGTGTCGTACCAGCCCTTGTCGTCCAGCGCGGCGTGATCGCGCGCGTCCTGTCCCAGCTGATCAAGGATCTTGCCGGCGGATTCGGGGATAACCGGCAGCACGAGGATGGCGAGATCGCGGATCGCGCGGACGAGCGTGCCGAGGACGGCATTCATGCGGTCGGGGTCGGTCTTGCGCAGCGCCCACGGTGCCTGGACGTCGATATACTGGTTGCAGGCAAAGACGGCGCGCATCCAGGCTTCCAGCCCCTGATTGAGCGCAAGGGTGTCGAAAGCGGCACGAAACTCCCGGCCTGCTTCCTCGATGGTTGCGAGCAGTTCAGCGTCGGCGGGGTCGGCGCGACCGGCTTCGGGCAACACGCCCTCCAGATTCTTGGCGATGAAAGCCAGCGTCCGCTGCGCCAGATTGCCGAAGCTGTTAGCCAGATCGGCGTTTGCGCGCGCGACGATGGCCTCGTCGCTGAAGCTACCGTCGCCGCCGAAATTGACTTCGCGGAGCAGGAAATAGCGCAGTGCATCGACGCCGTAGAGGCGGACGAGCTCGATCGGGTCGGCGACATTGCCGGTGGATTTCGACATTTTCTCACCCCGGTTGAGGATAAAGCCGTGTGCGAACACTTCCTTTGGCAGCGGGATGTCGGCCGACATCAGGAAGGCGGGCCAATACACCGCGTGGAAACGGGTGATGTCCTTGCCGATCAGATGCAGGTTTGCGGGCCAGTAATGCGCCAGATCGCTGTTCGCGTCGGGATAGCCGATGCCGGTCAGGTAGTTGGTCAGCGCATCGACCCACACATACATCACGTGACCCAGCGCATCCGGCACCGGCACGCCCCAGTCGAAACTGGTGCGCGAGATCGAGAGATCGATCAGGCCACCCTCGACGAATTTCACGACTTCGTTGCGCGAACGATCGGGTCTGATGAAATCGGGCTGTGCGTCGTAGAGGTCGAGCAGTTTCTGCTGATAGTTCGATAGTTTGAAGAACCAGGTTTCCTCGGCGGTCCATTCGACCGGCGTTCCCTGGGGCGACAGCTTGATGCCGCCCTCCCCCTCGGAAAGTTCCTTTTCCTCGTAAAAGGCTTCGTCGCGGACCGAATACCAACCCTCGTAGCGGTCGAGATACAGGTCGCCCTTGGCCTCCATCGCCTTCCAGATGGCCTGGCTGGCGGCGTAATGATCGGGATCGACAGTGCGGATGAAACGATCATATGAGATGTTCAGATCGTCAGCCATCGCACTGAAATAGGATGACATTTCATCAGCCAGTTCGCGTGGGGATACGCCACGGGCACGCGCGGTCTGGTCGATCTTCAGCCCATGCTCGTCGGTGCCGGTCTGAAAGCGCACGTCGCGCCCCGCCTGACGCTGAAACCGGGCGATCGCGTCGGCGGCGATCATCTCATAGGCGTGGCCGATATGCGGCTTGCCATTGGGGTAGTGGATCGCGGTGGTGATGTAATAAGGTTCGGCCATGCGGGCGCTCTAGAGCAAAGAAGAGCGGGTTTGAAGCGTTCAGCGCGTGGCGAGGCGTGCCAATATCCCGCCCATCTCGAACACCGTCGCCTGTGCATCGAGCGATTGGGCGAGCGCGAGCGGGCCGAGTTCGCTGGCGCTTTGATAGGCGTCGAGCGCGCTGGTCAGCGATTTGCCGTGTCGGGCGCGCGCTTCGCTGGCGATATAGGCGGGGACGCGAGCCAAGAACGCTTCGTAACGCGGCTGTGCTGCCTTGGCGCCCAGCGTTTTGGCGAGACGGGCACGGATCGCGTTATCGGGGTCGCCACGTGCCGCAATCGCGGTCATTTCGGTGTCGAGCGTGGCAAGGTCGAGACCGGCGAAGCCCAGCGCCTTGCCGGGGGAACCGGCACCGGCGCGGACCAGCGCCTCGATCTCCGCCGCGCTCGCCTCCGGCAATTCGGCGCGCAGGACGGATGCAACCTCGACATCGCTCAGCGGATCGAAGCGCAACAGACGACAGCGCGAACGGATCGTCGGGAGCAAGCGGCCCGGCGAGTGGCTGACCAGCAGGAAGATCGTGCCCTGTGGCGGCTCCTCCAGATTTTTGAGCAGCGCATTGGCGGCGCCCGGCCGTTCGACGTCGTCGATGGCATCGATCACCACCACGCGACGCGACGACATGCTCGGTTTGGTGGCGAACATCGGGTTGAGCGTGCGGACCTGGTCGATCTTGATCGACCGCGCGATATTCTGGTCGGGCTTGTCGGGATCCTTGGGCAGGCGCAGCAGCTCACGGTAATCGGGATGCGCCCCCGCCGCGATCATGCGCGCGGTGTGATGCTCTTCGGGGACGTCGAAATCACCGGGAAGGCCGGTCGCGCCCGCCGCTTCGGCAAGCATCCGCGCGGCGGCCGCGCGGGCAAAGCTGCCTTTCCCCACCCCCTCCGGTCCCGCGAGGAGCCAGGCGTGGTGCAGTTGCTCGCCCGACATGGCATCGCGCAACGCTGCCTTTGCGGCGGTGTTTCCGGCGAATGACGTCATGGCAGCAGGTCTGACAGCGCGTCCAGCAGTGACGTCGTGACGTCATCGATCGTACCCGACGCGTCGATGAGGCGAACTCGATCCGGCTCGGCAGCGGCAATGCGGCGGAACTGGGCAGCGACGTCGGCGTGAAAGCCCGGACCACGCGCGCCGAAACGATCCGCGGCACCGCCATCGCGCGCCAGCGAGCGGGCGTGACCGTCGCCATCGGGCAGGTCCAGCACCAGCGTGCGATCGGGCAACAGGCCGCGCGTGCCGAACCCGTGCAGCGCCAGGATCGCGGCATCGTCGATATCCTGCGCCCCCTGATAGGCGCGGGTGGAGTCGATATAGCGGTCGCAAAGCACCCAGCTGCCCGCTTCTACCGCAGGGCGAATGAGCTTCTCGACATGGTCGGCGCGCGCGGCGGCGAACAGCAAGGCCTCGGCATGCGCGCTCCAGCGGGTTACCTCGCCTTGCATCAACAGGCCGCGAATTGCCTCTGCACCCTCCGTGCCGCCGGGTTCGCGAGTAAGCACGACATGCACGCCGCGCGCCTCCAGCGCATCGGCCAGCCGCCGCGCCTGCGTGGACTTGCCTGTGCCCTCCCCGCC
Source organism: Sphingomonas sp. LT1P40 (assembly GCF_036663835.1). Taxonomy (NCBI): domain Bacteria; kingdom Pseudomonadati; phylum Pseudomonadota; class Alphaproteobacteria; order Sphingomonadales; family Sphingomonadaceae; genus Alteristakelama; species Alteristakelama amylovorans. The sequence goes on along the minus strand of NZ_JAXOJT010000001.1, from coordinate 1,025,010 downwards.
CTCAAGGCTGAGGAAGCGCCCGCTCATGCCCTGAAGAACGCCATCAGCCCGGCCCAGGCGCGACCGAAAAAGCCGGCCTCGCCGACATCGGCCTGGGCGACCAAAGGCACGCGCTGCTCAGGCATGCCGGGTGAGGTGATGACGAGATCGGCGATATGCGTGCCGGCCTTGATCGGTGCCTTTAACGGCCCCTGATAGACGACGGTGGCGCGCAGATCGGGTTTTGTGCCCGCTGGCACGGCGATCGACAGGTCACGCGGGGCGACGAGGCCGACTTCGGACTGATCGCCGAGTTGCACGGCGGCGCTTTCGACCTTGCGGCCCTTGCTCACGATCTTTTGCGAGGCCCAGGCGCGGAAGCCCCAGTCCATGAACTTGACCGATTCGTCGATCCGCCCGTTGAAGCTGGTCAGGCCTGCAACGACCATTACCAGGCGGCGGTCATTTTGTTCGGCGGAGCCGGTAAAACCATAGCCCGCTTCATCAGTATGACCCGTTTTCAGTCCATCGGCGCCCTTCACGCGGCCCAGCAACGGGTCGCGATTGGCCTGCGTAATCGGCTTGCCGCCCAGCGTGGTGCCGAAGGTGAAGCTCTCGCGCGAATAGAAGCGCTTATAGAGGTCGGGATGGTTGTTGATCGTCGCCTTGGCCAGCTTGGCCAGATCGCGCGCGGTGACGAAGGTCACGCCCTTGTCCGGCCAGCCATTGGACGTGCCGAAATTGCTGTTGTTCAGGCCAAGCTCCTTGGCCTTTGCGTTCATCAGGCCGGTAAAGGCTTCCTCGGTCCCTGCCAGATGTTCGGCCAGCACGACGCAGGCATCGTTACCCGAAACGACGATCACGCCGTTGAGCAAATTTTCGACGCTGACCTTCTGACCCGCTGACAGGAACATGGTCGAACCCGCTGAAGGACCATGCCATTTCCGCCAAGTCTCAGGCCGCACATCGACCATGTCGGTCAGCTTCAGCTTACCCTGCTTGATGAGGTCGAACGCGACATAGGCGGTCATCATCTTCGCCATCGACGCGGGCGGCATGCGGCGATCGGCGTCCTTGGCATAAAGGATCGCGTTGGACGACAGATCCTCCATGAACGCGACCGGTGCCGTGGTCTGGAACGGCGGGGTCTGCGCAGCGGTCGGCGTGACGGCCAGACTGATGGCGGTGGCGGAAAGCAGGAACTTCTTCATTGCGGGTCGGGTCCGGGGTGCTGGAGGTTATGGAACGGAAATGACGCGGGCGTCAGCATAGCCGCGGCGCGCGATATCGGCGCGGGCGCGTTGGGCAGCAGCGTTGTTGGGGAACGGGCCGAGCTGGACGCGATACACCCCGCCGCCCGGTCGGACGATGCCGCCGATCTCGTCGGCAAGCGTGCGGGCGCGCTGCGCGCTGGAGACGGCTGCGACCTGAACGAACAGGCCGCGTGTGGCGCGGGACGGCGGTGTCAGGGTCGTTGGACGCGGCGATGCGATGCGCGGCGGTGTGCGAACTGGAGGCGCTGTGTCCTCGGGCGACCGATCCGCGCCACGCTGACCCAGCTTCTTGCGCAGGCCGACGAGCAAAGCTTGTGGCGCATCGGCACGCATCGGTGCGGCTTGTCCGGCAGATAGCAACGCCGAATCCTGTGGCGTCACGCTCGTCCGGCGCACGCGCACCGCCGGGTTGCCGGTGACGCCAAGCTGCCGTGCCGCCGCGCCGGACAACTCGATCAGGCCGCGCCCCTGCCCGCGTATCTGGATCAGCATCGTCTTGCCGGTATCCAGCGCGGTGACTTCGGCGAAGCTGTTCACCGGCAGCACGCCGCTGAGGGCGAACACGCCCGCCCCCGCGCCCGCATATCCGGCATAGCCGACGCGGTCGTAGCGATCCTCACCCGGGCGGAGCTGCGACGATCCTTGCGGTCCCTGCGACGGCGGGGGTGCGCCGTCAGTGACGAGCGGAGGCGTGCCGTCGTCCCGAACGGGCGGTGGCATGCGATCCGGCATTTCGGATACGGGTGCGGGCGGCAACTCCTGCAAATCGCCGCCCCCGCCCCCGCCGCACGCCGCGAGCAAGGCCAGCGGCAGAACGGCGCTAATTTTCGATTTCATCGGCCAGCAATCCCACCGAGAGCGCATAGAAATTGGAGCAATTATAATCGAGGATGACCTGATAATTGCGGGTCAGCAGATAGGCGGTCTTGCCCGGGCCGTCCGGCTCCAGCAGCGTCGCCAGCATATTGCCATCCGGCCAGCGCCCCGATTGCGTGGCGACGCCCAGCGCGCGCCATTCGGCCATCGTCTTCCACTGCGAATGCCGGTCGAACACGCGCGGGCAACGTGGTGAGGTGGTGCGGGCGGCAATCGCGCTGCGATCGAGCGATCCGGGCACATTGACCGCAACGCCCCAGGGTTGCCCCTCGCGCCACCCGGCATTGACGAAATAATTGGCGATCGACGCCAGCGTATCTGCCTCGTTCGACCAGATGTTCGCAACGCCATCGCCATCGCCATCGCGCGCGAGACGAATATAGACCGAGGGCAGGAATTGCGGATAGCCGAATGCGCCGGCCCAGCTGCCCTTAAGCCGCTCACGCGGGACGCCGCGATCGACCATCTTCAGCGTGGCGATGAACTCGCCCGCGAACAGGCTGCGGCGGCGGCCTTCATAGGCGAGCGTCGCCAGGCTGCGCGGCAGATCGAAATCCCCGGTATAGCTGCCGTAATTGGTTTCATGCCCGAAAATGGCGACCATGATCGATTCGGGCACGCCGGTCTCGCGCTCGACCCGCGCCAGCTGGGGCCGCAGCCGTTGGTAGGTGCTGCGCCCGCGATTGATCCGCGCGGCATCGACATGGCGCGCCTTGTACGGTGCGAAATTGGGAATCGGCGCATAGGCGCCGCCGCCGGGCTGATCGCGGTCCAGTTCGATCACGCGCGGGTTGAAGGTCAGCGTCGGCAGCACCGCGTCGAGCGTGCGGCGGCTGACGCCCTCCCGCTCCGCCTGTTGCCGCAGCGGCCCGTTGATATAGGCGCGAAACCCCGCCTCGTCCTGAGCAACCGCCGGAGCGCCCGCAACGCCGAGCGCCGCGACAGCTGTTCCAACCAAAACGATACGCCTCACAAGGCCAGTAAATCCCCGCATTCCCCTTCTCTGCCACATGCCGGTTCAGGCATGAACCCCCTGCGTCGCCCTCTTGCAGAAAAGACGACGAACGGCCAAAGCGCTGCGGCGCGGAGAGGTGGCCGAGTGGTTTAAGGCAGCGGTCTTGAAAACCGCCGTGGGTGGAAGCTCACCGTGGGTTCGAATCCCACCCTCTCCGCCAGGGCCGCCATGGCGTGTGCTTTTCGGTCAGACTATGCGTTCATTGGCCCCGAAGGCGGCTCCCGATGGTTCAGGTCCGAGCCATCGGAGTATTCCTGAATGAACGAAGTCCAACGCGGTGCCGGCCGCAAGCTGCTACTGATTCACGGTCTCGGCGGAAGCTGGCAATCGTGGAGCACCATTATTGACGCCCTCAGCGTCGAACGGACGGTGATCGCAATCGACCTTCCGGGACACGGCGCCACGCCAGCGGAGCACGATAGCGGCACTTTCGAAGGCCTTGTCGGCAGCGTCGAGCGTTATATCGCGGACAAGGGGCTGGACGGAATCGACGTCGTCGGCAGCTCAATGGGCGCGCGGATCGTTTTGGAGCTAGCCCGGCGTGGCCGGGTCGGCAATGTCGTGGCGCTTGATCCCGGCGGTTTTTGGCGCGGCTGGGAGCGCACATTCTTCAAAACTACCATCGGCGTTTCGGGGAAGTTGCTTCGAGCAATCCGGCCGATGTTGCCGATGCTCAGCAAGAACGCCGCCTCCCGCACCGCGTTGCTGGCACAGTTGTCCGCGCGTCCGTGGGCGCTCGATCCGCAGGTCGTTACGACGGAGTTGGCAAGCCTCAGCACGACACCGACATTCGACGCATTGGTGCATGACCTTGCAGGCGGGCCTGAGCAAACGGGTCCAGCAGCCGATCCCGCGCGTCGGATCGTGGTCGGTTGGGGCCGCCATGATCGCCTTTGCCTGCCAAGGCAGGCAGCGCGGGCGAAAACCGCCTTTCCCTCTGCCAATCTTCACTGGTTCGAGGCCAGCGGACATTTTCCCATGTGGGACCAGCCGGACGAGACGGTTGCCGTGATATTGGCCGCAACCCAGTGACAAGGGTTACGGACCTCCATCGGCCCGCGATTCCCTGAGCGAGTATCAGCCTTCTTCCAGGTCCAGATACGGCACGACGTCATTCTCAGTCGCCAGCCATAGCCCCGCCTGCACATCGTCACTCTGCTGCCGCGCCACCGCCAGCGCTTCATTGAGTGGGCCGTAGAAGAGGGTCTGCGCGGCGGCGTCCTGCTCGCTCAGGTGATAGAGACGGACGCTGGCCGTGCCGGAGGTTGTGCGCATCCTGTCAGCTTAGCGCCCAATCAGCCGTTGTGCGATCATGTCCGCGACTTCGCTGGCGGGGGCACCGGTGCGGTCGCTTTCGGTCCAGACCTGCTCCAGGCGATCTGGGATGCGAGCGATGCGGGCTTCGACTTCGGCGCGGTCGCCCTTGCCGAGATATTCCAGGCCGACATTGATGATGCCGCCCGCGTTGATGACGTAATCCGGCGCATAGAGGATGCCGCGCGCGTGGATGCGGTCGCCGTCGGCGCGGGTGGCGAGCTGGTTGTTGGCACCGCCCGCCACGACCCGGCAATCGAGCGCGGCGATCGACTCTTCGGTCAGGATCGCGCCGAGCGCGTTGGGGCTGACGATATCGGCGGAGACGCGCAGGACCGCGTCTGCGGCGACGACATCCGCACCCAGTTCACGCGCCAGCGCGGCTGCCTTGTCGGCATTGACGTCGGCGAGCGTGAGCTTCGCGCCGTCCGCTGCCAACAGGCGCGCCAAACCACCGCCGACGCTGCCGACACCCTGCACCGCGACATGTATGCCGCGCATGCTCTCGACGCCCAGCGCGCGCTTGGCCGCCGCCTTGACGCCAAGATAGATGCCGAGCGCGGTGAACGGGCCGGGATCGCCGCCAGCATTGCCGCCTTCGACCGGCAGGCCCGAGACGTGGCGGGTCTGGGTGGCGATGACCTTCATCCGCTCCTCGGACATGCCGACATCCTCAGCGGTGACGTAACGCCCGCCCAGCGATTCGACTGCGTTGCCGAATGCGATCAGCTGTGCCTCGCTGATCGTTGCACCCGGTTCGGATGCGAGGACGACGCCCTTGCCGCCGCCGAGTGGCAGATCGGCCATCGCGTTCTTGTACGACATGCCGCGCGACAGGCGCAGCGCATCGGTGACCGCCCTGGCCGAATCGGCATAGTGCCAGAAGCGAACGCCGCCGGCAGCGGGACCCAGCTTGGTCGAATGGATCGCAATCACCGCGCGCAGCCCGCTTGCCGGGTCGCTGATGAGATGCACGCCCTCGTGCTCGTCAAAATCGGGAAGGTCCCAAACCGCGCCCATGCGTCGCTCCAGCATGCTAAGAAAGTGTCCGGGCCGCGCAATATTATTTTACGCTGCGGAGCGCCAGCTTAAAATGGGGGAATGGGGCGACCGACGGGACTTGAACCCGCAACTTCCGGCATCACAAGCCGGTGCTCTAACCAATTGAACTACGATCGCCGCGAAGCCGCGCGCTTAGCGGGGGTGAGGCGGGATCGTCAACCCACTCCACGGAAGATGACAGAACATGCGGATGCCTGCGCCGTGCATCCGGGGAAACCCCACCCTCGCGCGCGATCCGAATCGCCGCGTCGGGCGGAATGACACCCTCGCGTACCAGTAACCGCGCAGAACCGGCAAGGCTGGGTGCCTTTAAAAAGGCGTGCCGGGCGATAATCGTCGCATCGGCCCCTTCGACCAGAAGCCGGCGCAGGGGCGCGTCCGCGACGATGGATTCGAACACCATCACCGGCGCGCCGAACCCGGTGCCATCACAGCCCCCGCATCCCGCCGCACGATAGATGGCGGTACCGGGATCGACCCCCAGCAATGCCGATTCGGACGTGCTGGTCTGATCGGCGAGCCGGCACACCGCACACAGGCCGGGTGCCGGGCAAACTGCCACCACCGCCCGCAACGCCGCGCCGAGCATGTGGCGCTCCACCCGCAACGACCGCAATTGCGCGATCGCGCCAATCGAGTCTGCCGCCTCGACGCCCAGCACGACGCGACGGCCGCTATGCGCGATATCGAACAGCAGCGCTGCGGTGCCGCGATCCGTGACGCCGTCGATCAGGATCGCATCGCAATCCATGCGCGCCGCCGTTTCGACGCGCTCGCGCACCGGATCGATCCACGGGACGTAACGATGTTCGGCGGGTTGGCCGAGTGCGACCATGACCGCTTGCCTGGACGCCGGATCGCGCGAGACGACTACGAAAACGCCGCCATGGGGGGTGTCCAGCGCATCGATCGCGCGCCACATCCGCCCCGGCATGCCCAGCCCGCCCAGCGCGCTCGCGGTGGCGGACTCGCGCTCGATCGCGATGGCGATGCGTCCGGCCATCGCAGTCGCGCCCGTGACATTTGCCGCCTGCTCATACCATTTCGCGCCGGGTCCGGCCTGACGGATACGCGTCAAACCGGCGGGAAAGCGCGCATAGACCGCATCCCCGTCCGGTTCGCGGCAAATGTGCAAGGCCGTCACCTGCGCCCGCCGCGCTGCATCGATCAGTTCGCTCAGGGTTTGCGCGGCGTCCACATGTCATCGCTATGGCGCGACCGTGACAATCGGCCTTCACTTTGGTGACATTTTTAAGACGTTGGCGATGCCGGGGGCGATCTGGCAAAGAAGCGGCATGATCGCGCCCCTATCCACATCCGGGTCCGCATCCGGGTTTCCGATTGAACCGGTGATCGAGCAGCTGACCCGCCAGCCCGGCGTTCAGAGAGTGCCGAACCCGAAACTGACGCTGTTCGTGCGCAAAGCGTTTCTGGACCAAGCATTGTGCGCGGAGGTGATGGGCCTGATCGATATCGACCGGCGGCCGTCGACGATATCCGATTATAATGGCGATGCGGTGTTTCGCACCAGCGAGACTTGTGATCTTCCCGCGCAGGCACCAGCGGTGGCCGAGGTCGAGCGGATGATCGCGGCGTTCATCGGGCTCGATCCGGCACATGGCGAGCCGCTACAGGGCCAGCGTTATGCCGTGGGGCAGGAGTTCAAGGCGCATACCGACTATTTCGAGCCGGCAGGCGTCGATTTCGAGAAATTCTGCGCGGTATCGGGGCAGCGCACCTGGACTGTGATGATTTACCTGAACGAGGTCGAGGCGGGCGGCGCGACGCGGTTCAAGGCGATCGACAAGCTGATCCAGCCGGAGACCGGCAAACTGCTGGCGTGGAGCAATTTGCGACCGAACGGCACGCCCAACCCATCGACGCTTCATCACGCGATGAAAGTGCGCGCGGGGACCAAATACGTCATCACGAAATGGTTTCGGGAGCGGCCCTGGGGGTAAATGAGCGTAGTACGATCACGCTCTAATGAAAAAGGACCGCCCCGACGGACGGCCCCTTCCCTTTCCTCTACCCCGATCAGAACTTCGCGCTGAGGCCCAGCGTGAAGGTGCGACCGACGTTATAGGTGTTGGTGTCCACCCGCACGTCGCTCGGAAAGATCTGATATTCCTGATAGCGCGTCTTGGTCAGGTTGCGGGCCTCGAACTTCAATTCCATCTCCGCACCGGCGAAGTTGAAGCCCTGTCGCGCCACCACGTCGAGGCGCAGACCCGGCTTTTCGATGATGTCGGGCAGACGGACGCCCTCGACCACCGGACCACGGTTGGTCACGCGCTCGCTGGCATAGTTGAACAGCACCGTCAGCTGCGACAGCGACGCCGTATCCTCGAACCCGATCTGGAAATTGACCAGATGGTCCGACTGGCCGACCAGCGGCGCGCCGTCGTCGAACAACAGCGACGACTGCACCGGCGGCGCACCCAGGATCGGGCTTGGCACCAGCTGGTTGCCCGATTCGATCTTCGACTTGGTGAAAGTGTAGTTGCCGATCAGTACCAGCCGCTTGGTGGCGAAGAAGCCGCCGCCCAGCGTATCGAGCGGAATGTACTTCTGCGCATCGATCTCTGCGCCATAGAGCTTGGCGCTCGGCGCGTTGGAAAAGCCGGTCTGGAGCGAGGTCGATCCGCCCGCGACGAACGCCACCGCCTCGATCGGATTTTCGATCTTCTTGAAGAAGCCCGCCAGCGTCACGCGCTGGTCGCGCGCGAAGAACCATTCGTAGCGCGCCTCGGCATTATACAGTTGCGAGTCGATCAGCAGCGGGTTGCCCAGGAACTGCCGGTTGCTCTCGAAATCTTGGTACAGCTGCGGGGCCAGCTCGCGGAATTGCGGGCGAGCGATGGTCTTCGACCCGTGCAGGCGCAGCTGCATATTCTGGGCGAAGTTCCAGGTCACCGTGGCGGCGGGCAGCCAATAGTCATTACCGAGATTGGTCGCGGCGAGCGAACCGGTCGGCAGCACCTGCTGCTTCGCCGTTTCGTAACGCACACCCGCCGAGGCGCGCAGACCGTCAAGCAGTTCCGCCTCGACCTGTCCGTAACCGGCATGGACCTTCAGCGATGCGTCATAGGCGGACGCACCGGTACCGGTCGATTCGTTGCGCAGCGTGATGCCGTAAGTCTGGATATTATAATCCGACAGCAGGTAATCGGGGCGCTGCTGCGAAACCGCCGTGCCGACGGGTCCGTTGTTCGGGCCGATGAAGCGGAAGAAATAGCGGTATGACGTGCGGTTGGTGTCCGAATAGGCATAGCCGGTCGACAGCGTGATCGGACGCGGTGTGTCCAGCTCGTAGCTGACATCGGCGGCTCCGGTCCACAGATCCTCGTTCAGGTCGCTGAACGCGATCGTCGCCGCGCTGGGGCTGCTCAGCGAGTTGGTATAGTCGGCGACGTTCGGGTTCCAGATATAGCGGAACGCGCGCTCATAGGGTGCCTTGCGCTTGGTATTGGCATAGGCCCCGCGCAGATCGAGGTCGAACTGTCCGAAATCGAGTTCGGCGACGATCTGGCTGGTGAACAGCTGACGCTCGAACCAGTTGGTGTTCTGAGTCGAGAAGGACGGCACGCCGAACTGGCCGGGAATGCCGAAATTCTCTTCGTCGCCCAGGCCGATGATCGCCTGTTTCAGCGTGTCGTGAATATAAACATTGGTGAAGCGGATGCGATGTTCACCGGTTTCGATACCGATACCGAGCAGGCCATTGGCGATGATGCGGTTGTCGGTCGTGACCTGGTTGAAATCGCTGGCAAGACCACCGTCTGCGCCGATCGCTACCTGCTGCTTCTGCTCGCGCGTCTGCCAGCTGTTGGACATGCCGCCCGCGCCGATCACGCCGATGCGGACCGCACCGACATCGATGCTGGTGCCAAAGCTGGTGCTGGCCGACCAGTTGGCCGGGATATGGTTGTTCTCGAACACCACCGTCGTCGGCGCGTTCGACATCTGGATCAGCTGTGACGGATCGGTGATCGACGTGCCGTTGGTGCCCGCGGCCTTGATGAAGCCGGGGACAGTGCGCTCGCCATCGTCATAGCCGAACACGTCGGCGGACCCGCCGTCATAGACATAGCCCAGTTCGCTGGTGGTGACGGTGTCGAAACCGATCGACCCCTCGATCTGCAGGAAACTGTCGCGCGGCGCGGCGCGAGTGGTCAGGTTGATCGCGCCGCCGCCGAATTCGCCGGGGTAATTGGGCGAATAGCTTTTCTGCACCAGTGCCGATGCGATGATGTTGGTCGGGAACAGGTCGAGCGGCACCACGCGGCGCAGCGGTTCCGGGCTTGGCAAGGGCAAACCGTTGAGCAGCGACGAGGAATAGCGATCGCCGAGGCCGCGCACGAACACGAAACCGTTGCCGACGACGCTGAGGCCGGTGACGCGGGTCAGTGCGCCCGCGATATCGCCCTCACCGGTCCGGGCGATATCCTCGCTCGACAGCACCGACACAACCTGTGGCGTCGCCTTGACGATATTCGGGATATTCCGGCCGATCACGACGATTTCCTCGCTCGTGTCCCCCGCGCCCGGTGCCGAGATTTCGACCTCTTCTTCGGCTGCCGGTTCTTCCTGCGGCACGGTCGCACCGGTCGGCCCGGGCTGGGCGGCGGCCTGTGCAAGCGCGTGTGGCGCCACAAGTTGCGATGTCAGAAGCAGCATGCTCCCGAATAATGTGGTCTTTTTCATCGTTGGCAGTCCGTTTTGAGAGGCATGTCCCGGCACGGGGGGACCGGAACCGGCGGCCCCTTCTCCGCCGGTTCCGGTTGGGGTGATCCTTCCGATCAGGTGACCGGAAGGGTCGTGCAGGCGCCGCTGGTCGAGCCGAAGTTCGCGCGGTTCGAGTTGCAGGTCCAACCCTGATACCAGGTGTCGGCAGGACCGCTGATCGCGCCGATATAGCTGGTCGAGACCAGGAACGACGTGCCGGCCGGGTTGAGCGAGGCGGCGTTGAATGCCGTCACGCCGGTCGCACCCGTGCCGGGCAAATAGCCCATGGTCAGTGCGTTTGCGGCGGTGCCATTGGTGACGTTGTTGGTGCCGGCCGCAACCAGTGCCGCCTGCTCCGCATTCGTGACCGTCACGCTGTTCTGCGCCGTCTCGGTCGACAGGGTACCGCCACCGCAGGCGAAGTAGATCGAGTTGAACACCGGCGGACCGGCTTCGTCGAGCGCCGCATTCGCCGCGCGGATCGTCGACTTACCGCCATTGTCGGTCGTGCCGGCGATGACGTTGAGGCAAGGCTGACCCGAGGTGAAGATGCCGTTGACGAAGGTGAAGTCGGCACCGCCGCGCAGACGCAGACCGGCGTTCGTCGCCGATGAGGTGTGAACGAAGGTGAAGTTCGAGATGCGACCGAACTGACGCGGCAGGGCGTCCTCATTATTGTTCGAGTCGATTTCCATGACGTAGTTGTCGCCGGTGGTGTTCGACGGCTTCTGGATGGCGATCACGAACTGCATGAAGCCCTTCCAGCCCACATCGGTATCCAGGCTGTCGTCGTCCGCGCCGGTAACGACCATGTAGCGCGCGTTATGCGTGCCGCCGAAAATCTCGATACCGTCGTCCGAGCTGTTGTGGATCTGAATATACTCCAGGCGCGTGCCCGAGCCGACGCCACCGGTGGTGATACCCTGAAGCTCGTTATTCGGGCTGATGACCGTGCCCGAATAACGGACCTGGACATAACGCATGACGCCCGAATTGTCGCCCGCGGTCGCGCCGCCATAGAGCGCGTTGCCGGTGCCCTCGACGACATTCTCACAGTTCACCGCGCCACCGGTCACGCCGGCGAGGTTGCAGTTCGAGATCGGCGCGCGACCGGCCAGGATGATGCCGCCCCACAGACCCTGTGACTCGTCGGTCACGCCGCCGGTCAGGTTCTGTTGTGCGGTGAAGATGATCGGCTGGCTGGCAGTGCCCTCAGCCGCGATCGTCGAGCCACGATTGACGACGAGCAGGTCGTTGTCGGCATTCGAGGTGTTGGCATAGACGATGACGCCGGGCGCGATCGTCAGGTTGCCGGCAGTGCCGGCAACACCCGCGCCACCGCGATCCACGCCGACATCGACGCGACCGTTGATCTCGTAAGCGACGCCCGCGACCTTGTTCAGTGTCAGCGTCGTGATGAGCGACGGCAGACGGCACGAACGGAAGCTGCCGAGTACGCCGACATCGGTGGTGCCGCTCGGGCAGCTTGCGGCTGGCGTACCCGGAGTCGGGGTCGGTGTGCCGGTTGGCGCTGGCGAGGGTGCCGGAGTCGGCGCGGGAACAACGATAACGCCCTCGCCCGGCGAAGCGACGCTCGATGCGCCATCGCATGCGGCAAGAGTCGCACCGGCGACGCCCGTCATGAGGATGAGGGTGAAACGCTTGAAGTCGGCCATGAAAATCTCCGTTCTGGATTCGGGCAAGCGCCCGGGATCGACTCGGAAACATCCCCCTGCCGACCGCATGGCCGCGCTAGGGACCGTGCGTGACTCGCAGATGGGATTTCGGAGAAACTTCAGTGACGGTGATGTGACGATGATGTGACGTTTGTTGCAGACGCGTTACGGATGCCAATGCGGCCCTGCGCCAGAACGAAAAAACCCGCCGGGCGGTGCCAGGCGGGTTTTTGCGGATGGTGGGCGCGGCTGGGATTGAACCAGCGACCCCTGCGGTGTGAACACAGTGCTCTACCACTGAGCTACGCGCCCCCTACCCTGGCGGACCAGGATCGCATTGGCGAACCAAAGCGTCCCCGGGGGTGCCGGGGAGCGGGTGCCTCTAAAAGGACGAAACCGGCTTGTCCAGTCCCGCCCCTTTGGAATTCAGTTGACCGCGTCCTTCAGACCCTTGCCGGCCTTGAACTTGGGCTGCGACGAAGCCTTGATCGTCATCGGCTCGCCGGTGCGCGGGTTGCGTCCGGTCGATGCTTTGCGCTTCGAGACCGAGAAAGTGCCGAAGCCCACCAGACGAACTTCATCCCCCTTTTTCAGGGCGCCAGTGACCGCGTCGAACACGGCTTCGACGGCCTTGCTGGCATCGCCTTTGCTAAGACCGGCGGTGTCGGCGACCGTCGCGATCAATTCCTGCTTGTTCATGCCCTTGGAACCCCTGCTTTTATGACTCGCCCCTAAAGGAGACTCGCGGCACCGAAATGCCGGTGGAGCAGCAAACCGACTCGCGTCGCCGCTGTAAAGGGGAAAGCATCGGCTCAGGCAAAAACGCGACGAAATTCTAGCCTTACGCTACGTAAACGCTAGTGGCGCAGTGATTCCGCGCCGGGTGGCACCGCCGTCGGTGGCTGGGCGGCCAGATCGTCGGCTTCGGTCCACACGATCGCTGTCAGCGGTTCGGTCAGAGCCAGCTTCAGCACCTCGTCGACATGGCTGACGGGAATGATCTCCAGCCCTTCGCAGATATTGGCCGGAATTTCCGCAAGATCCTTCTCATTCTCCTGCGGAATCAGCACCGTCTTGATACCGCCGCGCAACGCCGCGAGCAGCTTTTCCTTCAGACCGCCAATCGGCAGCACGCGACCCCGCAGCGTGACTTCGCCGGTCATGGCGATGTCCTTGCGCACCGGTACGCCGGTCAGCGTCGAAACGATCGAAGTGACCAGGCCGATGCCCGCCGACGGACCGTCCTTTGGCACCGCGCCTTCGGGCAGATGGACGTGAACATCCTTGCGCGCGAAAATGCTGGGTTTGATGCCATAGGACGGACTGCGCGCCTTGATGAAGCTGAACGCGGCCTCGACCGATTCTTTCATGACGTCGCCCAGCTTGCCGGTGGTCTTGACCCCGCCCTTGCCGGGTACGGTCACGCTCTCGATCGTCAGCAACTCGCCACCGACTTCGGTCCAGGCGAGACCAGTGACGCCACCGATCTGATGCTCCTCCTCACCGATACCGAAGCGGTATTTGCGCACCCCGGCATAGTCGTGAAGATTATCCGGCGTGACGATGATACTGGTCATTTTGCCTTCGAGAATGCGACGCAGCGCTTTCCGCGCCAGCTTGGCGATCTCGCGCTCCAGCGTGCGAACGCCCGCCTCTCGCGTGTAATAGCGGATCAGGTCGCGCAGACCGTCATCGGTCAGCTCGAACTCGCCCGCCTTCAGACCATGCGCATCGATCTGCTTTTCGAGCAAATGGCCCTTGGCGATTTCGAGCTTTTCGTCCTCGGTATAGCCCTCAAGCCGGATGATCTCCATGCGATCAAGCAAAGGTTGCGGCAAATTCAATGAGTTGGCGGTGGTTACGAACATGATGTCTGAAAGATCGACATCGATCTCCAGATAATGGTCGTTGAACTTGCCATTCTGTTCGGGGTCGAGCACCTCGAGCAGCGCCGACGACGGATCGCCGCGGAAATCCTGACCGAGCTTGTCGATTTCATCGAGCAGGAACAACGGGTTCGAGGTACCGGCCTTTTTGAGGTTCGACACGATCTTGCCCGGCAGCGAGCCGATATAGGTGCGACGGTGGCCGCGAATCTCGGCTTCGTCGCGCACGCCACCCAGCGACTGGCGGATGAACTCGCGCCCGGTCGCCTTGGCGATGCTCTTGCCGAGGCTGGTCTTGCCGACACCGGGCGGGCCGACGAGGCACAGAATCGGCCCCTTCAGCTTGTTGGTGCGCGCCTGAACCGCCAGATATTCGACGATCCGGTCCTTGACCTTTTCCAACCCGAAATGGTCGGCGTCGAGCACGGCCTGTGCCTCCACCAAATCCTTTTTCAGCTTCGACTTCTTGCCCCAGGGCAGGCCCAGCAGCACGTCGAGATAGTTGCGAACGACCGTCGCCTCGGCGCTCATCGGCGCCATGGTCTTGAGCTTCTTCAGCTCGGTCGTCGCCTTGCCGCGCGCTTCCTTGGACAGTTTGAGCGTAGCGATCTTCTGGGTCAGCTCGGCGATCTCATCGCCCTCGCCTTCCTCGCCCTCGTTACCCAGCTCGCGCTGGATCGCCTTCAACTGTTCGTTGAGATAATATTCGCGCTGGGTCTTCTCCATCTGGCGCTTCACGCGGCTGCGGATCTTCTTCTCGACCTGAAGCACGCCGAGTTCGCCCTCCATGAAGGCGAACACCATCTCCAGCCGCTTGCGCGGGTCGGTTTCGACCAGCAGCGACTGCTTGTCGGCGACCTTGACCGCGATGTTGCCCGCGACCGCGTCGGCCAGGCGCGAGGCTTCCTCGATCTCGCTCAGCTGAACCGCAGTTTCGGCGGGCAGCTTGCGGTTGAGCTTGGCATAATTCTCGAACTGATCGACGACGGAGCGCATCAGCGCCGTGGTTTCCGTGCCTTCGACCGGCTGTTCCTCGACCGGATCGACGGTGGCGGTAAGAAACGGGCCGTCCTCGGTCAACGTGGCCAGCGTGCCGCGTTCCTTCCCCGCGACCAGCACGCGCACGGTGCCGTCGGGCAGTTTCAGCAGCTGCATCACCTCCGCCGACACGCCGGTGTCGTACAAATCGTCACGGCCGGGATCGTCCTGTGCCGGGTCGAGCTGCGCGACGAGGAAAATCTCCTTGTCGTCGGCCATTGCGGCTTCGAGTGCGGCGACCGACTTGTCGCGGCCGACGAACAGCGGCACGATCATATGCGGGAAAACGACGATGTCGCGCAGCGGAAGGACGGGGTAAGTGGACTTCATGGATACTCCAGTGCCGCCCGCAGGGGACGGATTCGGACTGTTATATGGGGTGTGGGGGCGTCGCATCAATCGGGTTGCGATTACCGCCGCATTTTTGCTTTGTTTTCCAGCGCTTGCGCAGAAGGGTGAGCCGCCGATCACGGCGCTGACGATGCGTTCGGGGGGGGAGATCGAGCCGGAGCGGGCGGCGTTGCGACTGGAACATGTCGAGCTCGACCTCCGGATTTCGCCCGAAACCAGATTCCTTTCCGGCGAAGCGACGTTGCGGCTGATTACAAGCGCGCGTCAGACACGGTTGCTGATCGACCTCGACAAGAATTTCACCGTCAGCGCGATCGAGATCGACGGGACAAAGCTGGCGGCGGGCGCGTGGCGCAATCCCGAGGGGCGGCTGACGATCGATTTACCCAAACCGGTTGCGGCGGGCGGGCGGGTGACCGCGAAGATCGCCTATGCCGGGCGGCCGCACGAGGCAGTGAACGCGCCATGGGACGATGGCTTCGTCTGGTCGAACCATGACGGCAAGCCATGGGCAGCGACGACGGCGCAGGGCTATGGGTGCGATCTATTCTGGCCATGTCTGGACTTTCCGGCAGGGGAGATTCCCTCGATCCGGATCGGGATCGTCGCACCCGATGGCGTCCAGGCCATCTCCAACGGCACGCTGCAATCGACCGAGCGGCTGGCTGGCGGCGGCACGCGCTGGAACTGGGTGGCGAAGAACATCAACCCGTACCTCGTCGCCATCAACATCGGGCCATATCGTGAGATCAGCGGAAGCTATATCAGTAAATTCGGGAACAAGTTTCCGCTGCACCTGTGGCATTTGACCGGCAAGGACAAGCAGGCCGCCGGGCTGTTCGCCGAATTCGCGCCGACGCTCGATTTCTACGAGCGCGTGATCGGCCCCTACCCCTTTGCCGACGAGAAACTGGGGGTGGTCGAGACGCCGCACATGGGCATGGAGCACCAGACGGTGAATGCGTATGGCAATAATTATCGCAAGGACGACACCGGGTTCGACTGGCTGTTCCATCACGAACTCGCGCATGAATGGTTCGGCAACCAGATGACGGCAGCGAACTGGGACGATTTCTGGCTCCACGAGGGCTATGGCCAATATATGCAGCCGCTATATGGCCAGTGGCGCGAGGGCGAGGCGCGCTATGCCGCGATGATGTCGGTGCAGCGGCAGCGCGTGTTCAACCGCCAGCCGCTGGTATCGGGCAAGGTCCGCACCTCCGACGAGGTCTATCAGGAGCAACTGGGCGGGCCGGGGCAGGACATCTATTTCAAGGGCGCGTGGGTGCTGCACACGCTGCGCTATCTGATCGGGGACGCGGCGTTCTTCGATGCGACGCGGCGGCTGGTTTATGGGCGGCCCGATCCCGAGCCGGGCAGTTTCAGCACGCGTTTTACCTCAACCGCGGAGTTCGAGACGCTGATGAACGCGGCGGCGGGGCGTGATCTGTCGTGGTTCTTCGACGTGTATCTGCGCGACGCGGCCTTGCCCGAGCTGATTGAGACACGGACGGGTGGGAAACTCACGCTGACGTGGAAGACTGCACGCAAGGCGGCATTTCCGCTGCCGGTCGAGATTGCAGTGGGTGGCGTCGTGCAGAAACTGGCGATGGCCGGCGGGAGCGCGACGATCGACGTGGCCGAGGGCGGGCATGTCGTGGTGGACCCAATGGCACGGGTGCTGCGGCGGAGCGTGGCGATCGAGGCGATGCAGGGGCGGTAGAAATCCCTCTCCCCTTGGGACAGGGATTTTACTTACCCCACCCGCTCATGCGCGGCGCCGACGCGGACCTGGTCGCGGCCGCCGCGTTTGGCGGCGTATAGAGCGGCGTCGGCGCGGGTCATGGCTTGCTCGACGCTGTCGTCGACGAGATCGACCACGCCGCCGGAGAAGGACACCGGCGTCTCGTCCGGCCCCTCGACCGCGCCGGCGGCGAGGCGGCGGGACATGCGGTGGAGGATCGTGGCGGCCTCATGCTCGCCAGCACCCGGGAACAGCACGGCAAACTCCTCCCCGCCCCAGCGCCCGACAATGTCATCGCGGCGCACGCAGCGGCGCAGGAAGGTGGCGAAATCGCGCAGCACCTCGTCGCCCGCAGCATGACCGTGCAGGTCATTGATCTGCTTGAAGCGGTCGAGATCGAGTATTGCGAGCGCACCGCCGCCGACCGCGCTGGTCTGGGTCAGGAAACCGCGGCGATTCCACAGATCGGTCAGCGGATCGCGGTGCGCCACGCTGTCGAGCGTGGCGACACGGGCGCGCGTTGCCTCCGCTGCGCGATCGACGCCCGCGATCAGTGCGCCGAGCATATCGCCGCTCTGCACGGCCTTCAGCGCCGCCATCTGATCGCGTTCCAGCGTTGCCACTGCGGCTGTTGCCGCGCGGACAGGGGCGAGCAGACCGTCGATCGCCAGCAGGGTAAAGACTGTTCCGACCAGCGTCGCGCCGAGCAGCACGGCCAGCCCCGGCCAGTCGATCGCGCCCGTCGTGAATTGCCACGCGGCAAAGGTCAGCAGCGGCAAATGCGTGCCGATGAAGCAGACAGTGAACATGCGCATCCGCAAACTGTTCGGAAACAGGAACGTCGTCGCCCGGTAGAATCGCAAGAAAACCTCCACCCCGCCGACCCGCTTCGGCCGATTTGAAGTGGCGCAGTCAGGTAAAGCGGAGGAAAACCGGCATGGTTAATGCTGTGGACGAATCATCGACCAGAAGCGCGGCCCGCCGCCCGGAACGCTCCATTCGTCGGTGACGCGAAAACCTAGGCCGAGATAGAATGGGAGGTTTCGCTCCTTGGCGGTCTCCAGATAGACCGGCAGACCGCCGGTGCGATCGAGTCCGGCCTGAACCACGGCGCGGCCGAGGCCCCTGCCCTGCGCCGCCGGATCGCACCCGGCGATGTGGAGATACCAGAACGGCTCACGCGGGAAATGCGCCTCGATCGCCTCGCCCACGCGCTTGCCGCGCAGCAGCCCCGTCCCGAGCAGCCGCCACGCGTGCCACAGGCCGAGATTGTCGCCCGCCGCAGCGCCGGGGGCGCGCCACAAGGTCGCGGCTTGGCAGCCGACTGTGGTCAGGCGCATGCCGGGCGGGCCATCGCCAGTGAAGAAGATGTCGAAAAGCGCGGGCAGTCGGCGCGCGCGGACGGCGGGATCCGGGATCATCCAGGCGAAGACCGGATCGTAGTCGAACGCACGCGTGAGCATTGCGGCGATGGCGGCGCGATCGCCATCAACGGCGTCGCGGACCTCAGTGGGCATCGCTCTTGCCGTGCAGGAACTTGCCGACGACGAGGGCAATCAGGCCGCCCAGCGCGAAGCCGATCACGCCGGATGCCAGCGCGGTCACGAACCAGCCGACGATCCCGCTCCCGACAGCCTCGGCGGCGTGGTGGATCACTTCTTCCGGCCAGTGCCAGCCAAGCTGCGCCGCGCCGTGGACGAGGATGCCGCCGCCGACCCAGATCATCGCCGCCGTGCCGATCACCGACAGCGCCTGCATCACCACCGGCATGCCCTTGACCAGCCCGCGCCCGATAGCTTGCGCCAGTTTCGACGCGCGCTGGGCCAGATGCAGGCCGATATCGTCCATCTTCACGATAAAGCCGACGACGCCATAGACGAGGATGGTGATGCCGATGCCGACGACCGCCAGGACGATTCCGCGTTCCCACAACGGCTTGGCCGCGACATCGGCGAGCGCGATCGCCATGATTTCGGCGGAAAGGATCAGGTCGGTGCGGATTGCGCCGGCGACCTTGCTTGCCTCCAGATGCGCAGGGTCGGCGATGACTTCCTCGACCGCATCATGCGCGCCGCCCCCAAATGCCTCGATCGCCTTTTCCGCGCCCTCGAAACACAGATAGGCGCCGCCGACCATCAGGATCGGCGTGATCGCCCAGGGTGCGAGCCAGCTGAGCAGCAGCGCGGCGGGCAGCAGGATGAGCAGCTTGTTCTTGAGCGATCCCTTGGCGATCTTCCAGATGATCGGGAGTTCGCGCTGCGGCGAGAGGCCGGTGACATAGCGTGGGGTGACGGCGGCATCGTCGACGACGACGCCCATCGCCTTGCTGCCCGCCTTACCTGCGGCCGCGCCGACATCGTCGAGCGAGGCGGCTGCAAGTTTGGTGATCGCGGCGACATCGTCGAGCAGCGCGGCAAGGCCAGAGGGCATCTCGGTTCCTTTACAGGGAAACGGGCGCCGGTTGCCCGACGCCCGTCCATCATCTCATCCCACGGCGGCCGTCAGGCCGCGTCGCCGGTCTTCTTCTTTTCGGCATAGACGCGGATCGGTTCCTTCGACCCGAGCACCACGTCCTTGTCGATCATCACTTCGTCCACGCCGTCCATACCGGGCAAGTCGAACATCGTGTCGAGCAAGATGCCTTCGAGGATCGAGCGGAGGCCGCGCGCGCCGGTCTTGCGTTCGATCGCCTTTTTGGAGACCGACACCAGCGCGTCGTCGGTGAAGCTGAGCTTCACGCTCTCCATTTCGAACAGCTTTTGATACTGTTTCACCAGCGCGTTCTTGGGCTGGGTCAGGATCTTGATGAGCGCTTCGACGTCGAGGTCTTCCAGCGTGGCGACCACGGGCAGACGACCGACGAATTCGGGGATCAGGCCGAATTTGAGCAGATCCTCGGGTTCGGTCTGCCGCAGCGTCTCACCGGTGCGGCGTTCCTCCGGCGAAGCGACATAGGCACCGAAGCCGATCGACTTGCCCTGCAAACGATCGCCGATGATCTTTTCGAGACCCGAGAACGCGCCACCGCAGATGAACAGGATGTTGGTCGTGTCGACCTGCAGGAATTCCTGCTGCGGATGCTTGCGGCCGCCCTGTGGGGGCACCGATGCGGTGGTGCCTTCCATCAGCTTGAGCAACGCCTGCTGAACGCCCTCACCCGACACGTCGCGCGTGATCGAGGGGTTTTCGGCCTTGCGGCTGATCTTGTCGATTTCGTCGATGTAGACGATGCCGCGCTGGGCGCGCTCGACATTATAGTCGGACGCCTGGAGCAGCTTCAGGATGATGTTCTCGACGTCTTCGCCAACGTAACCGGCCTCGGTCAGCGTGGTCGCGTCGGCCATGGTGAACGGCACGTCGAGGATGCGGGCGAGCGTCTGGGCGAGCAACGTCTTGCCGCAGCCGGTTGGGCCGACGAGCAGGATGTTCGACTTGGACAGTTCGACATCGGCGCCCTTGGCCCCGTGATTCAGCCGCTTGTAATGGTTGTGGACCGCGACCGACAGAACCCGCTTCGCGCGATACTGACCGATGACATAATCGTCGAGAACGTCACAGATTTCCTGTGGCGTGGGCACGCCGCCATCCTTCTTCGAGACGAGCGCCGATTTGGTCTCCTCCCGAATGATGTCGTTGCACAGTTCGACGCACTCATCGCAGATGAACACGGTCGGTCCGGCGATCAGCTTGCGCACTTCGTGCTGCGATTTGCCGCAGAACGAACAGTATAGCGTGCTCTTCGAATCGCCGCCGCTAAGCTTCGTCATTCAGTCATCCTTTGCGTGCCAGGCTGGTTACGCAGCCCGGCATCCTACACCCGGGATACGCCCCGGCAATCCAAAAACGCCTATTATCAGGCCAAGCTTGACGCCACCTTAAGCGCCATGATCTCAAACGGGTGCGGCGTCGCCTTCGGTGGGCTGCGGGCGCTTTTCATACACTTCGTCGATCAGGCCGAAATTCTTGGCTTCGTCCGCTTCGAGAAAGGTGTCGCGGTCCATCGCGGCTTCGATCCGCTCCAGCGGCTGACCGGTGTACTTCACGTACAGCGCGTTCATGCGGTCCTTGATCCGCTGAATTTCCTTGGCCTGGATCTGGATGTCCGACGCCATGCCCTGTGCCCCGCCCGAGGGCTGGTGGATCATGATGCGCGCATTGGTCAGCGCAACCCGCAGGCCCGGCTCACCGGCGGCGAGCAGGAAGCTGCCCATCGACGCGGCCTGACCGATGCAGACGGTGCCGACGCGCGGGCGGATATACTGCATGGTGTCGTGGATCGCCATGCCGGCGGTCACCACGCCACCCGGCGAGTTGATGTACATCCAGATGTCCTTTTTCGGGTTCTCCGATTCAAGGAACAGCAGCTGCGCCGTGATGACCGAGGCCATGTGGTCCTCGACTCCGCCGGTCACGAAGATGATGCGTTCGCGCAGCAAGCGCGAATAGATGTCAAAGCTGCGCTCACCGCGGCTGGACTGTTCGATCACGATGGGAACCAGCCCGCCGGTGACGGGGTCGCGCGTAAAGCCGTCTGGGGTCATATGACCGGAAAGGGGGTGCATGTAGCGGAATCTCGTCTATCTGTTTTTGCCCGGATGCTACATCGGCGCTCGCCAGCCCGGGCGCAAGGGGGGAAGGCGGTGAACGGACATGCTTGACGGGCGTGGCGGAACGTCATGGTTGACAACCAAATCTGAACGGTTGCGTTATAAAAGCGTCGTGGAATGAAACGACAGGGGGCGCCGATGCGCCGGAGAACGGGGATCATTGTCGGCTTTGCCGCACTCTATGCAGTGGTGGCTGCGCTGTGCCTGGGGCCGCTCTTCGCCACTGGTGGCCTGAGCGACCGAACCTTTGGCATCGCGATGGTGACCGGCATCGCGCTGATCCCGATCACGGCGATCATCCTCAACATGATCCTGCAACTGAAATTGCGCGTCCGTCGCTCGCGCCCCGCCGCGGCGAAGAGCGAACCGCAGGTGTCGCCCAACCGCGAGCGGTTCGAGTTCGCCTTTGCCGCGTGGAACGGGATCGATTCGGCGCAGGCGGTGACGCGGCTGTCGGCGCGGCTGACCGCACTGGGCATGGCGCACGATTATGACGGCGAGATCACGGTGCAGGACGGCGACGTCCGCTGGCAGGTATGGCCGGTCGCGGGTGTATTGCGCATCGCGGGCTGGGTCGAGGCCGCGGATGCGGACACCCGTGCGATGATCCGCGCCGCGATCGAGGAGTTCCTGATCGACGAACTGGGGATCAGGCTGGAAGATCTGGCCGCCTAATCCGGCTTTGCGTCCATCGCCGTATCATAGGCGTCGCGCGCCAGTCCGATAATACGGCCATCGACGGGATACCCGTCTTGTGCCCAATCCGACAGATCGCCGCCCAGCGTGTTCGACGCGGTGCCATGAACGCTCGATGCAATACCGATCAATGCGCGAGCCGCTCCGGCGAGATCGCCATTGTTCGCGGCGCGATAGGCGCGCGTGGCCCGGTCGAAATTCTCCGCCGTCCATTTGACGCCACCCACCACGACCAGCGCGGTTGCGGCACCAGCCAGTGTATTCGCCACGCCGACGGCTTTGACGGTTTGGACGGTGGCGGCTGCAACCTTTGCGGCTGCCCCCTTCGCCATCATGTACTTGCCCAGGACGAACGCACCCTTGATAGCGAACGGAATGAGTGGAAGCGGCATTGCGTGTCCTCCTGTGATGTCGGCGTTATTCGCCCGCACAGGAACGCTAACCAAACGGGTCAGACGTGAAAACTGACGAAATCGGTCGCAAGAAGAGGCTAACGAAGTGGTCCCGGCTGGGCGAGATAGGCGAGGCGGCGCATTTCACGACGACCGCGCACGACGGTGTCGAGGATCAGGCCCGCGAACAGGCTGAGCGCCGACAGGATCACCAAGCCGGTCGAGAGGATCGCGGTCGGGAAGCGCGGCACGCGGCTGGTGTCGAGATAGGTCAGCACCAGCGGCACCGCGAGGATCACGGCGACCGCCGCCAGCAACGCCGCCAGCCAGCCGAAGAACAGCATCGGCTTTTCGATGCGATAGAGCGTCACGATCGTGCGCGCGATTCGGAAGCCGTCACGATAGGTCGACAGTTTCGACGCCGACCCCTCGGGCCGAGCGAGATAGCGGGTTTCGATTTCCCCCACCGGCATCTTCAGTTCCAGCGCGTGGACGCTGATCTCGGTCTCGATCTCGAACCCCGAAGACAGCACCGGAAAGCTCTTCACGAAGCGGCGTGAAAAGACGCGGTAGCCCGAAAAGATGTCGGTGAAACTGCGCCCGAACAGGCGTGCGAGCAGGCTGGTCATCGCGCGGTTGCCAAGGACGTGGCCACGGCGATAGGCGTCTGCTGCCTCATGAATGCGCGTGCCCACGACCATGTCGAGGCCCTCGTCCAGCATCTTGTCGATCATCGCGGGCGCCGCGGTCGCGTCATAGGTCGCGTCGCCATCGGCCATGACATAGAGGTCGGCATCGACATCGGCGAACATGCGGCGGACCACGTTGCCCTTGCCCTGCATGCGTTCTGTGCGGACGGTCGCGCCAGCGGCTTTTGCTACCGCCAACGTGCGGTCGCTGCTGTTGTTGTCGTAGACGTAGATTTCTGCCGTCGGCAGCGCGGCGCGGAAGGCAGCGACCGTCTGCGCGATCGCAGCTTCCTCGTTATAGCAGGGCAGGATG
This sequence comes from Sphingomonas sp. LT1P40, assembly GCF_036663835.1. Lineage (NCBI taxonomy): Bacteria > Pseudomonadati > Pseudomonadota > Alphaproteobacteria > Sphingomonadales > Sphingomonadaceae > Alteristakelama > Alteristakelama amylovorans. The sequence goes on along the minus strand of NZ_JAXOJT010000001.1, from coordinate 1,001,370 downwards.
ACTGCGATGCGAGCCGCTTGCGTTGCCATTCATCCCCCAGACCTTCTCCCGGTGGGAAAAGGAAGCAAAGCTTAGCGCCTGTGGCGCTTAGCGTAGCTTGGATGAGGGCTTGAGGTTTCGCAACCCGCCTGCCCTCACCCTTCCGCCGCTTCGCGGCTCCCTCCCTCTCCCGCCGGGAGAGGGACAGTTAGTCGGCCTGCTTCTTGGCCGGGGCCTTCTTCTTCGGGGCGGCCTCGGCCTCGGCGTCGTCAGCCTGGGCAGCCGCCTTCTTCGCCGGTGCCTTTTTCGGCGCAGCTTCCTCGGCAGGCGCTTCTTCGGCCTTGGCCTTGGCCTTCTTGGCGGGCTTCACTTCCTCAGCAGCTGCTTCAGGCTCGGCCTTCTTCGCCTTCGCCTTCTTGGCAGGCTTCTCGTCGCCATGGTCATGGCCACAACCGGGGCCGTGAACATGCGGGACCGCGCCTTCTTCGCTCTCGATCGCGGCTTCCAGTTCCTCGCGCGTCACTTCGCGGTCGGTGATTTCGGCCTTCTCGAACAGGAAGTCGACGACCTTGTCCTCATAGAGCGGCGCGCGCAGCTGGGCTGCCGCCATCGGCTCCTGCTGAATGTACTGGAAGAAGCGCTGCTGGTCTTCCGGGCGATATTGCTGAGCGGCCTGCGCGATCAGGCGGTTCATTTCCGCCTGAGTCACGTCGACGCCGTTGGCCTGACCGATTTCCGACAGCAACAGGCCAAGGCGCACGCGACGCTCGGCGATAGCACGGTAATCGTCTTTCTCGCTCTCCAACTCGGCCTTCGCCGCTTCCGGATCTTCCTCATGGCCCGCTTCATGCTCGAGCTGAGCCCAGATCTGCTGGAACTCGGCCTCGACCATCGATGGCGGGACCGGGAAGTCGTGGCCGGCGGCGAGCTGGTCGAGCAGCTTGCGCTTCATATAGGTGCGCGTGAGGCCACCGGTCTCGTTTTCGATCTGGCCCTTCAGGATGCCGCGCAGCTGTTCGAGGCTTTCGAGGCCGAGCGTCTTGGCGAAGTCGTCGTCGATCTTGCTCTCGCCGGCGGTTTTCACCGAAATGATCTTGAGGTCGAACGTGGCAGGCTTTCCAGCCAGCGTGTCGACGCCATAATCCTCTGGGAAATTGACGTTGATCTGCTTCTCGTCGCCAGCCTTCACGCCGACGATCTGATCCTCGAAGCCCGGGATGAGACGACCGGAGCCGATTTCGACCGCCATCGCTTCGCCGGTGCCGCCCTCGAACGGCACGTCGTCAACCTTGCCGACAAAGTCCATCACGACCTGGTCGCCCTGCTTCGCCTTATAGGTCGGCTTCGCGTCTTCCCACGCCTTTTGCTGGCCGGCGATCTGCGTCAGCTGCTCGTCGATCGCGCTCTCATCGGTCGCAACCGTCAGGCGCTCCAGCTTCAGACCCTCGATCGAAGGGGCTGGCACATCCGGCAGGACTTCCAGCTCGACCTTGACTTCGGCGCCCTCACCGGCGGCAAACTCGCCCTCCAGGCTGACCGATGGCTGCATCGCGGGACGCAGGCGGTTGTCGGCGATGATCTTCTGCACGCCTTCCTGAATCGTCGTGTTCAGCGCGTCCTGAGTCAGCGCCTCGCCGTGCATCTTGCGCACGAGGTTGGCGGGCACCTTGCCGGGGCGGAAGCCGGGCATACGAATGGTCGGCGCGACCTTCTTCACCTCGGCATCGACGCGGGCATCGATATCCTTGGCGGTGATCTTCAGGGTGTAGGCGCGCTTAAGGCCTTCGTTCAACGTCTCGACAGTCTGCATTTCAATCAGGCTTCCTGCTTTTGGAAGTGGAATATCGTCGCGGCATCGCCATCACGCAGGGCGGGATTGGTGCGGGCGAAGGGACTCGAACCCCCACATCTTTCGATACTGGTACCTAAAACCAGCGCGTCTACCAATTCCGCCACGCCCGCATTCTGGGACATCACAGGTCGGGCGCGTCTATAGCAAGGCGTGGGCCGGGGGCAAGCCGCGATGCGACATGCGTGTGACAGATGGCTTCGGTCAGACGGCTTCGGTCATTCGCCGGCGTTCGTGAACCCGCAGCGTTCCGGCGCGTTGGGCAAGGCAAAGGAGATGCATGCCATGCCCGTCGAACCCCCAATCGCCCCGACCACCCCCCAGCCCGAAGCCCCGCCGACGCCGGAACAACCGGGTCAGCCCGGACCGATCTCACCCGAGGTCGACCCGCCGGGGCCGGATATCGATGTGCCGTCGCCGCTGCCAGCCGGCGATCCGCCATCGACGATCCAGCCGGTGGGGTGAGGGACCGAGCGCTCAGTTACCCGTGGTCAGATCGACGATCCGGTCACGGTCGTAGCGCATGACGCCCGCGACCGGTGGGAGCCGGTCGATCGTCATACCGAAATAATTGGGCAGTTTGCCTACCGGTTTCAGAAGGGCCGGACGGATCGTTGCGCTGCCAAGGCGCGGATCGGGCGCAGGTCCGGCCACGGCGGGCTGGAAATCGAATGCCATTTCGATCGGCTTGGCGTTGTCGCCACTCTCTCGCTTGGCAACCTCGCGCGATGCGAAACGGCCGAGATCGGTAATTTCGCCAGCCTTTGCCTCGAACTTCACGCTGCCCATGCAGAAACAACTACCGAACGCACCGCCGTTTGGAATGACGCTCATCATGCCATAGATGCGGTAGCTGCCGGGCGTGATCTCCTGCAAATAGGTCGAAGTCTTGTCGCCGTCCTTACCCTTGGCGAAGCGGTTAAACGGACCAACCGATACGCCGGTCAACAGGCCGAACGGCGTGAATTCGAAATTCGCCTCGGTCGGCTCAACCGGCTTTTCGGGCAGCGGCGGCCTTTGCGCGCTCTTCGACATCTTGTCGTTCGCCGCCTTGGCCTTGTCGTAAGCCGCCTGCTTCTTCATATATTTCTCACGCGCTTCGGCGAACGCTTCGGCCTTCAGCTCGTCATATTTCACCTGATCCTCGGCGCTGGGTACGCGCATCAGATGCAGCGGGATCGCGCCGTCCGAGCGGACCAATACATAGGCCTTGGCCGGGTCGAGCGCGACCACAGGCTTGTCCTTGACCGCCGAGGTCTCAACGAACACGACCTTGTCCTTCTTGGCGAAAGCTGGCGTGGCGCACAGGGCCAGCGTGGCGGTTGCTATAAGCAGCGTCCTCACAGGCCCAGCTCCTTTCCTTCAGGCTTTGCCGACGAGGCGACCAGCGCCTGACGCTTCAGATAATCGAAGCGCCGTTTCTCTTCCATGCCGGACAGCCCCTCCTCGAAATGGAAGTCCTCCCACAGATCCTTCTTCAGGCCGTAACGCTGATAACCTTTGAAGTTCATGCACTGACGCATGTTCACACGGCGCAGGCGCCGCTTCTCCGCCGATCCGAAGATCGCGGCGATCATCACATTGGCGATCACCCCGCCCGCCGCACCCGCAAGGGTCCCGGCATAAGGATAGGGGGTCTGCGTATAGGCAACACCGCTCGACAAACCGCGCGCGTAACCGTCGCACTCGACGATATCGAGATAGGCCGAGGCGTAATCGACGCCGGTACGGTGGAAGTAGTAATATTTGTCGAAATCCTTCTCCTCCACCGCTGTCACGGCAAAGGCGAGCTTCGGCATTTCGAGCTTGGCGGCGTCCTCGTTCGACACCTCGACCTTGCCGAAGGGCGACCCATCTTCGAGATAGACTGGCGCAGCGGCTACAGCCTGGTCCTGCGCGGACGCGATGGCTGGCAGCGTCAGCGACGCAATGACAGCCAGCGAGCACGCTCGGCGCGCCCAACCCAGACGTAGCATGAAATCCCCCTCCAAATTCAGTGACTTCCCGCGCGAATCGCTAGAGAGGTCGGCCCCGTCGGCAAAATTATCGCGCGGCGCGGACGGCGCAAGTGAGATTTGCCGGAGCAATGGTCAGCGCCGCTCGTTGATGGGGCGAAGGAGATAATCGATGCCCGACCGTGACCCCCATCCCGACAGCCTGCCGCAGGACAATCACGACACCCACATCGACGTCGAGCAGGCGACGAGCGGCACCAATCGCGACATCACCAATGTCGAGGAACCCGAGAGCGGCATCACCTCCGAAACGCCCGATGGCGTCGATGGCGCGGTCGGCGGGACCGGTGGGGTGACGAAGAATCAGGACGATACGGCACAATGACCCACACCCCCACTCAGCCCAACAAGCCCGGCGGCGATATCGACAGCGATGGTGAGCCGCGCGATGCAGACGATCGCCGCGCCGTGAAAAATCAGGGCAGCGTCACGCCGGACGATTATCCGCCGGGGTCGAACGGAAAGCCGGAGACCCCACCGAAGAACGCTCGACCCTAGCCGTCGAGCGCTTTCTTCAGCAGGTCGTTGACGACGGCGGGGTTGGCCTTGCCCGCCATCGCCTTCATCGTCTGGCCAACGAAGAAGCCGAATAATTTGTCCTTGCCGCCGCGATAGTCAGCGACCTTGTCCGCGTTGGCGGCGAGAATCTTGGCGATTTCGGCCTCGATCGCGCCGGTGTCGCTGGTCTGTTTCAGGCCGCGTTCGTCGACGATCTTGGCCGGTGCGTCGCCGGTTTCGAGCATGATCTCGAACACTTGCTTGGCGAGGGTGTTCGATAGCGTGCCATCACCGACCAGCGAGAGCAGTTCGGCGGCCTGCGTGGGGCCGACCGGGCTGTTCTCGATATCCTTCCCCAGCCGGTTCAGCGCGCCGAACAGCTCCGACGTGACCCAGTTGGCGGCGGGAACGGCGTTGACGCCCGCCTCCAGCAACGTGTCGAAATAGCGCGCCGCCTCGACCTCCGCCGTCAGGACGGCGGCGTTATAAGGGGTGACACCCTGTGCTTCGTACCGTGCGCGCTTGGCGTCTGGCAGTTCCGGCAGCGATGCGCGGCATTCGTCGAGAAACGCGTCGTCCAGTTCCAGCGGGAGCAGATCGGGGTCCGGGAAATAGCGATAGTCGTGCGCGTCTTCCTTCGAGCGCATCGACCGCGTCTCGCCCTTATCGGGATCGAACAGGCGCGTTTCCTGAACAATGCGGCCGCCATTTTCGAGGACATCGACCTGGCGCTTCGCCTCGATCTCCACCGTCTGCATGACGAAGCGGACCGAATTGACGTTCTTGGTTTCGGTGCGCGTGCCGAGTTCGTCGCCGGGCTTGCGCACGCTGACATTGACGTCGGCGCGCATCGAACCCTGATCCATATTGCCGTCGCACGAGCCGACATAGCGAAGAATGGATCGCAGCTTTGCGAGGTAAGCCCCTGCTTCGGCGGGCGAACGCATGTCCGGGCGGCTGACGATTTCCATCAGCGCGACGCCGGAGCGGTTGAGATCGACATAGGACTGGGTCGGATGCTGATCGTGCATCAGCTTGCCGGCATCCTGCTCGATATGGATGCGTTCGACGCCGATGGTTTTCGTTTCACCCTCGATTTCGATATCGACTGCGCCCTCCCCCACGATCGGGTGATAGAGCTGGCTGATCTGATAGCCCTGCGGCAGATCGGCGTAAAAGTAGTTCTTGCGGTCGAAGCGCGACCATTTGTTGATCTTAGCCTCGATCGCCATGCCGGTGCGTACGGCCTGACGGACGCATTCGCGGTTCGGCACGGGGAGCATACCGGGCATGGCGGCGTCGACGAGGCTGACCTGCGTGTTCGGTTCCGCGCCGAACGTCGTGGGTGAGCCGGAGAAGAGCTTGGCGTTGGACGTGACCTGGGCGTGGACTTCCAGGCCGATCACGACCTCCCAATCGCCGGTTTCGCCTTTGATGCGGTATTCGTTCATTTAATCGTCCTGCACTTCTGACGCTCGATTGGCAGGCGATCCATCCGGATTTCGCAGGCCCTCGGCAATTTCCTGCTGAACCTTGGCGGAAAGTTCGCCGCCAAGTTCAAACTCTCCGACGCAACCCCAGCAATCGCCTCCGCAATCAACAGAAAGCGGGTCGGACGGAGTATCTAGCTGCCGCCTGCATATGCTGCAGTTCCTTGTTACCACCACTGATCCGGCCTCGCCGTGAACCCCGCTCGCTCCTCAATCGCCAGCGAAGCATTGAGCACGCCCTGCTCGTCCAGCGGCTTGCCGATGATCTGGAGGCCGAGCGGGAGGCCGCCTGCGTCCAGTCCGCCGGGGACGGACATTGCGGGGATGCCTGCCAGCGAAGACGGAACGGTAAACACGTCGTTGAGATACATCGCCAGCGGGTCGGCGCTCTTCTCGCCCAGCGCGAACGCGGCGCTCGGTGCGGTCGGCGTCAGCAGCAGGTCGCACTGGAGCCAGGCGCGCTCGAAATCGCGGGCGATGAGGGTGCGGACCTTTTGCGCCTGGGTGTAATAGGCGTCGTAGAAGCCCGCCGACAGCACATAGGTGCCGATCAGGATGCGGCGCTGGACTTCGGGGCCGAACCCGGCGGCGCGAGTGGCGGCGTACATGTCCTGGAGGCCTGCGCCAGCGGGCAATTCGCGGTTGCCGAAGCGGACGCCGTCATAGCGGGCGAGGTTCGACGACGCCTCGGCGGGGGCGATGATGTAATAGGCGGGCAGCGCGTATTTGGTGTGGGGGAGCGAGACTTCGACGATCTCCGCGCCCGCATCCTTCAGCCAGTCGATGCCCTGCTGCCACAGCGCCTCGATCTCGCTCGGCATGCCGTCGACGCGATATTCCTTCGGAATGCCGATTTTCTTGCCGCGCAGGTCGCCGGAGAGATTTTCTTCCCAGCGTGGCACGTCGAGGTTGAGCGAGGTCGCGTCCTTGGCGTCGAAACCGCTCATCGCCTCCAGCATGATCGCGCAGTCGCGCACGTCGCGGGCCATCGACCCGGCCTGATCGAGGCTGGACGCGAAGGCGACGACGCCCCAGCGCGAGCAGCGGCCATAGGTCGGCTTGATACCCGAAATGCCGGTAAAGGCGGCAGGCTGGCGGATCGAACCGCCGGTGTCGGTGCCGGTCGCGGCGGGCACGAGCCGCGCGCTGATCGCGGCCGAAGAACCGCCGGACGAGCCGCCGGGGGCGAGTGCCTCGTTGCCGCCGTCCTTGCGCCGCCACGGCGAAATCACATTGCCGAAATAACTGGTTTCGTTCGACGACCCCATGGCGAACTGGTCGAGGTTAAGCTTGCCGAGCATCCCCGCACCCGCGTCCCATAATTTCTGGGAGACGGTGGACTCATAGGTCGGCTTGAACCCCTCCAGCATATGGCTGGCGGCGGTGGTCTGCACGCCCTTGGTGCAGAACAAATCCTTCATGCCGATCGGCACACCCGCGAGCGGCTTGAGCTTCTCACCCGAGGCGCGCGCGCTGTCGGCTTCGCGCGCGGCGGCGATTGCGTGGTCGGGTGTCTCGACGATGAAGGCGTTGAGCTGCTTGGCCTGGCTGACCTTGACGATGAAGGCGTCTGCGACTTCGCGCGCGGAGAATTCACCGAGGCGGATGCCGTCGCGCAGCGCCGCGACGCCGAGGTTGGTGACGTCGCTCATTATTCGATCACCTTCGGCACAGCGAAGAAGCCGTGTTCTGCAACGGGCGCATTGGCGAGCACCGCGTCGCGCTGGTCCGGCTCGGTCACGACATCGTCGCGCAGGCGCAGCTTGTTGGGGATGACGGCAGTCATCGGCTCGACCGAGGAGGTATCGACCTCGCCCAGCTGCTCGATCCAGCCGAGGATGTTGTTGAGTTCGGGCGCAAGGCGTTCGGCATCGGCATCGGTGATGGCGATGCGCGCGAGGCCGGCGACCTTTTTGACGGTGGCGGTATCTACGGACATGCAGGCGCGACTAACAGTCGCGCCTTTGCCCTTCAAGCGTGGTTATTCGAAGGGTTGGCCGACAGGGACGCCGCCGACGAAAACCTGACGGCGCTCGACCGGGCGGATTTCGACATTGCCGTCGGTCAGCCCCGCTGCGCTGTTCGCCCGTTCGGCTGGCGTTATGTCGGGCTGCCTGACCCGCTCTGCGGCAAGCCATTTGCCGTCGGTCAGCACGTAGCGGTCGGGCTCATTTCCGTAGCAGCCCGGTGTTGCCATTGTCGTGACGACCGGGCCGGATGACGTTGGCGTAGGCGCGGGCTTGGGTGGCGCGAAGCACGCGTTGGTCAGCAATATCGCGGTCTTGCCCGCGTCCAGAAATGCGAGCGTGCAGGGTTCACGACGGCATTGATAACCGGCGGCAACCAACTCACGCAGGTCGACGGGCAATGGGGTTCCGGCTGGCAGGATGCGCAGGGTCTTGTCGAGCTTCTCGGCCTGAACGGCGTTGCTGCCGTCCGAGACGTCGTAGGAGGATTTGGCGGTCGTAGCGGCAAGCGCCTTGGCGCGGATCGCGGGGTTGGAGGCGGTTTTCAGCCGTTCCAGCGCCTTGCGACCCGGCTCGCCGAAGTGGAAGGCCAGCGCGCGCCAGTCGAATTTGTCTGGGCTGAGTTTGCCCGATTCGAGGCGGGCGACCTGATCGCGGGTCGAAATTGCGTTGAAGCTGAGGATCGGCGTGGCGAGCAGCAACGCGACACCGCAGGTAATGAAAGCGAGGTTGAGGTTGGCGGGGCGCACCCGCTCGGCCCAGCCCGCCTGACCGCGCACGACGCTGACCAGATAGGCAGTGGCGTAGGCGGTAGCGAGGATGACAAAGGTGAGCGCCCAAAGCCGCTCCGGCGTGAAGCCGTACTGGTTGATGCGCAGCGCGGTCGCGATCTGGGCGATGACTGTGAGCGGCAGCATAACGACCGCGAGCACCATCGCGGCCCAGCGCAGGACGCGGTTGCGCTTCGGATCGTCGCCGCCATTGCCGATCACGGCGTTGACCAGCAGCAGCGCGCCGGCCGCACAGCTCAGCAGGATTGGGGTCGTCGCCTTGGTCGCGTCCCATAAGGGCTGAAGCCCGGTGAACGGGAGCGCAAGCAGGAACAGCGCGAGTCCGATGGCGAGCACCGGGGCGAGGACGCCGAGCACCAGCATGGCGACATTCTGAAGCAACCGGACGATGCGGACATGCTCACGCAGCAACGCGACGCCAAGACCGAAGGCGAGGCCGACCAGCGGGCGCCAGACCCAGTCCTTTTGCAGCATTCTGCCCAGGAACTCGATGCCGATCAGGTCGAATAGCGCGGCGAGGAGCCATGACAGCAGCATCACGATTCCGACAAATGCCCAGCTGAGGCACCAGATGACCACGTTGGTCCACGCAAAGTCATGGACGGCGGCATAGTTCAGCGGACGAAAGCCCCCTTCCCGTCCGGCTTGGAACAGCGGCGCGGCGATGCCGATGGCGAGCGCGAGGCTGAACAGTCGCCAACCCTCGGTCGCGCTCCAGCCCGACGTTGCGCCGTTGAAATACAGGATCAGCGCAGCGATGATGCCGCATCCGCCCGCGACCAAAGCCGATCGCAAAAGATCGCCGCGCGTGGCGATGAACGCGAACAGGATCGCAGAGACTGTGACGAGGCTGAGCAGCGCGACCCGAATCGCGCTGAGGGCGGGCTGATAGCCACTGCCGAGAATCGCGTGCGCGGCAACGCCGGTGGCAAGGCCGAGTGCGGCGAGTATGACCGGCAATAGCGGCCAGCGGTCCGCATTCTGTTCGTCGGTCATTGTCACCCTCCCCCGCGCGCTTGCTTGCCCCTTACATGGTTGCATCCTGCGCGACCATCGCGCAACGCAGCGCCGGTCCGCACGATGGAGAAGCCGGTTGGCGCGCAAATTCCTGTATGTGATTGCTTTCTTGATCGCACTCGCGATTGCGGCGGCGTTCGCCTATCGCATCTGGGGGATCGAGTTGATCCGCCGGACGATGGTGCCGAGTGCTGCGTTCGAGCCACAAGCGGCACTGCCGGGCGAGCGTTATGCCAGTGCGACTATGTGGCTGGCGCGGCCCGACAAGCCGGGCAATCCGGCGCTGTGGGTGCCCGAAGGATTTGCGGTGGCGGAGAAGCCGGTCGCCGCCGTCTTCTTCATCCACCCCACTTCCTACCTCGAACGCGCACGCTGGAATGCGCCGCTGGACGACAAGGTCGCCAATGACCGTGCCGCTTTGTTTCTGCGCGGGCAGGCGAGCGCGTTTAACGGCGTGGGGTCGATCTGGGCACCGCGTTACCGACAGGCGGCGTTCGGCGCGTTCCTGACGACACAGGATGAAGCAAAGAAGGCATTCGACCTGGCTTACGGCGATGTCGGCGCGGCGTTCGACCAGTTTCTGAAGGAGGCGGGCGACCGACCGATCATCCTGGCCGGACATAGTCAGGGCGCACTGCACCTGAGTCGGCTGTTGCACGATCGCGTGGCGGGGAAGCCGTTGGCGAAGCGGATCGTCGCGGCATACGTGGTCGGCTGGCCGATCTCCAAGACCGCCGATCTGCCGTTGCTGGGCCTGCCCGAATGTGCGACCGCCGATCAGGCCGGGTGCATCCTGTCGTGGCAGAGCTTTGCCGAGCCCGCCGATCCGGCACTGATCCTCGACACATTCGACGCGACAAAGGGTTTCAACGGCACCCCACGTGCGAACACGCCGATGGTGTGTACCAACCCGATTACAGGAAAGCCCGGGGCGGCAGCAGTCGGGGTCGGTGTGAATGCCGGTAGCCTGGTCCCGTCCGCCGATTTCGCGACGGCCACTCTGACAAAGACCGAGATCCCTGCGCGGTGCGAGGGACGCGGAATATTGCTGATCGGCAACCCGCCCGCCGAACTGGGGAGCAGTTATGTTCTCCCCGGCAACAATTACCATGTGTTCGACTATTCGCTGTTCTGGGCCAATGTCCGAGCCGATGCGGAGCGGCGTCTGGCGGCGTTCGCCCCCGCTCGTTCGAAATGATTACCGAGGATCGCGCGCTGTTCCGCGATGCGCTGCCGAGCGGCGGGCGGCTGTTGGGGCTTGATGTCGGCACCAAGACGATTGGTACGGCGTTGTGCGATTCGGGCTGGTCGTTCGCCAGCCCCGCCGAGCTTGTCCGCCGTACCAAGTTCACCGCGGACAAGGGCCTGCTGGCCGCGCTGATCGCCGCGCAGCAGGTGAAGGGGCTGGTTATCGGCCTGCCCCTCAACCTCGACGGGACCGATTCGCCGCGTACCCAATCGACCCGCGCCTTCGCACGCAATGTCGCCGATCTGGGCCTGCCGATCTTCATGTGGGACGAACGCTGGTCGACTCAGGCGGTCGAGCGGCAGATGATCGCCGAAGACTTGTCGCGCGCCAAACGGGCGGAGCGGGTGGACAAGCTGGCGGCAAGCTACATCCTGCAAGGGGCGATCGACGCGCTGGCGACGGCCGGATAGACACGCGAAACCGTACCTATCCGCTTTGGTTACAGTCACAGTTGTCCTTTGCGAGCGCGCATGGCAGTATTCGCGCTTCGCCGGGTTTGCGTCTTCCTGATCTTTTGGTTTTGGCGACCATGTGGGGGACCTGCGATGCTTCCAGCATTCAAGAATGCACTGGTCATGTCTGTGGTGTTGCTTAACGTTGCTTGCGGGGCGGCGCTGACCAGCACCGATGTGAGAAGCAGTTCGGCAACGTCACGGCAAGCGCTGACCGGGCAGGCCTATTACCTGCCGCGCGGGCTGATCGAGGTGCGGCTTGTCGCCTCAGCAGCGAACGGACTGCAGGTCGAACTGAGCGAGCCCGTGTTCGTGGCGGACACCGGCGCGGAGATGATCGAGAGCGCGCAGTTCGTTACCCAAGGCTGCGTTTCCAGCAAGCAATGGGGTCCCTATGTTCTCACGCACAAGATTTCGGGGTTTCACGAGGATACGATGAAGGTCGAGCAGACCAACTCGCTGCTTACCTCAATCGATTCCGATACCAAGGAAAAGACCACCGAGGCACTGGGGAACCTGGCCAAGTCCGCCGCCGCGCTGCGGCCGGAGAGCGGCGCAAAGGATACCACCGACGCGGTGCTGTTGCGCATCTGGGTCGATCCCGCCGATTGTCCGCAAATGGCGGCCGCCAATGATTTGCTGAAGACCACCGTCCGGACCAGGGGAATCGAGCAACTTCGTCAGTATCAGGCCGATGCGGCGAAGGATTCGTTCATCAAGAAGCTTGACTTAAACCGGCAGCTTCAGCCCTTTACGATCGGGTTGCGCGGCTATCGGCCGTTCACCTGGCCAAGCGGGGTGCGCGCGCGCGCCACCGATTGCCGCAGGGGCATTTGCACGCGCCAGCCGACACCGGCATTCCTGGAGATCGTCGCCGGGGGCGCGCGTCTGCAAAGCGCGGTAATCCAGTTGACGAACGGTGCCGATCCGGTGGTGATCCCGGTGTCGCGCTCCGGGCTGGCCGATGTCTCGACCAAGGTGACGCTGGTCAGCGGCGTCGCCACCAAGACCGAAGTGACCCGCAAATCTGAGGCGGCGGCGCTGTTTCTGCTGCCTGCGACATTGGTCGGTGCCTATCTCGACCAGTCCACCAGCTTTCTGACCAAGCGCAAGTCGCGGATCGATCAGATCATTGCGCTGGAGAAAGCGCGCGCCGATCTGGCGGACAAGGCGAAGGTCAAGGCAGAAGCCGGATTGAAGGGCGCTGACGCGTTGCTAAGCGTGGGCTATCCGGGGCTGTCCCGGATCAAGCAAGGTATTGGCGGGGACGCGACAGAGGTGACCGTCAATCCCGGCCAGCCAGCCGGAAAGGCCACGGTTCAGCCATCGCCTGCCGACAAGGCGCGCGAGAGCGAAGGCAGCGACGGCGATGCCGCCGGTAATGAGACAGCGAAATGACGCGTAACGTGGCAAAGCCAAAATCCGCAAAGGGATCGAAACACGGCGACGCGACGCGCGTTACGCTCGGCCCGCCGGCGATTCTCGGCGCGGCGCTCGCCGCGCCGCCGTTGATCGAAGGCCTGCCGCCCACGCCGCGCTTCAGTGCGCCGTTCATGACGGAAACCAATGGCGGCAGTTCGCTGGAGAATGTACCCGGATTCGACGCCTATGTCGCACGCAGCAACGGACTGTTTGCAACAAAGACCAATTCGCGTCCGCGCGACCCCGACGACCGAACCTGGGTGGCGCAATCGATCATCGGTGAGGACGATCGCGTGCCCGTCTCCGACACCACCGCCCTGCCCTGGCGTTGCATCGCGCATCTCGACATCACCTACAGCTCGGGAAAGCGTGCGACCGGCACCGCCTGGTTCCTGGGGCGCAGGGCGCTGGGTACCGCCGGACACAATATCTTTCACAAGGATTATGGCAAAGCGAGCCGGATCCTCGTGACGCCGGGCTATGACGGCTATTCGGCGCCGTTCAAAAGCTATCATGTGGCGGACGCGCATTGCCCGGTGGAATGGCTCGCCGGGCATGGCGGGCTCGAACATGACTATGGCGTGCTTCTGCTCGACACCGACGAGCCGGGAAGCAAGCTCGGCTGGTTCGGCTATGCCAGCTACAGCGAGCCGCAACTGGCGGGGCTTCAGGTGAATGTCAGCGGCTATGGCATCGACCGGACCCCGGCGACGCAATATTATAACGGCGGTCGGCTGACCGACGTGACCGACGATTTCCTGATCTATCCGTTCGATACCGAAGGCGGGATGAGCGGCGCCCCGATCTTTGCCCTGTTCAGCGACAATCGCCGGGTCGCGGTGGGCGTGCATACCTATGGCGGCACCAGCGAGAACCGCGCGCGACGGATTGACGATACCGTGTTCGACTTCTTCCGGCTTCATGGCTGAGGTGGCCGGGCACAAACACCCGGTCACTTGTCGCCTTGCGCTTGCACCGTCGATCCCGGCCCGCTAACCGACCCCTTTAATGCAACCTTCAGATCACCGCCCCGGCGCCCAGATAAATGGGCGCGCCGTGTTCCCGCACGCGCACCTGACCGGCATTGCCGGACTTCAGCCGCACGAGATATTGTTCCTGCTCGACGAGGCGGAACAATGGATCGAAGCGAACCGCAGCCGCGCCAAGAGCGACCATCGGCTGGACGGGGTGACGCAGATCAATGCGTTTTTCGAGAACTCTACCCGCACGCTGCTGTCATTCGAGATCGCCGGAAAGCGGCTGGGCGCGGATGTCGTCAACATGCACGCGGCGCAGTCGAGCGTGAAGAAGGGCGAGACGCTGATCGACACGGCGATGACGCTGAACGCGATGCGCGCCGACGTGATCGTGATTCGACACATGTCGTCGGGCGCGGTTCAGTTGATCGCGGACAAGGTCGATTGCCCGGTTTTGAACGCGGGCGACGGCAGCCACGAGCATCCGACTCAGGCGCTGCTGGATGCGCTGACGATCCGGCGACGGCGCGGGAGCATCGCGCACCAGCGAGTCGTGATTTGTGGCGATATCCTGCACAGCCGGGTGGCGCGGTCGAACATCCTGGCGCTGACCGCACTGGCGGCGGAGGTTCGTGTGGTCGCGCCATCGACCCTGATGCCCGCCGCGATCGAGGCGATGGGGGTGACACCCTTCACCGATTTCGACGCGGCGCTTGAAGGCGCGGACGTCGTGATGATGCTGCGGCTGCAAAATGAGCGGATGTCGGGCGCGTTTATTCCGTCCACGCGCGAATATCATTTGAACTATGGTTTGACACCCGAGCGGCTGGCGCGGGCCAAGCCCGATGCGCTGGTGATGCATCCCGGCCCGATGAACCGGGGTGTCGAGATCACGTCGAGCGTCGCCGATATGCCGGGCCGATCCGCTATCACCGAACAGGTCGAGATGGGTGTGGCGGTGCGGATGGCTTGCCTGGACGTGCTGACCCGCCATGCGCGTGGCGTGGAGGGCTGGGCATGAGTGGTATCGCATTCCTGAACGCCACGCTGATTTGCCCTGAGGGCGGCATGACGATGGGCAATCTGCTGGTCGATGGCGATGTCATCGCGAAGACCGGCAAGTTTGAGTTGCTGGTCGGCACGCGCCAGATCGACTGCACGGGCAAGTTGCTCGCTCCTGCCCTCACCGATCTGGGTGCGTTCGCGGTGGACAAGGCGGCGTGCCGTGCGGGCGGAATTGTTCGCGTGGGGTTGATGCCCGATCAGTCGCCAGTGCTGGACGACCCCGGCATCGTCCAGCGTGCCGCCGACATGGGCAAGCCTGAATTGTGGGTCCACCCGATCGCCGCTGCAACGCGGCGTCTTGAAGGCAAGGATCTCGCCGAGTTCGCCATCAATGCGGAGGCGGGTGCGCGCGCCGTCGCCACCGGGCGCGGCTGGATCGCCAATTCGGGGGTGATGCGCCGCGTGCTGGCCTATGCGCGCGATTGCGGGCTGACGGTGATCGCACATGCCGAGGATGCGGGCCTTGCGGGCGCTGCGGTGGCGACCGAGGGTGAGACGGCGACGCGGCTAGGCCTGCCCGCGGCACCCGCGATTGCCGAGGCGATGGCGATTGCGCGCGACCTGATGCTGGCCGAGGAAACCGGCGCGGCGATCCATTTCCGGCAGGTCACGACGGCGGCAGGGTTCGACCTGATCCGTGCGGCCAAGGCGCGCGGCGTGCAGGTGACGTGCGGGATCACCCCGGCGCATCTGTTGCTGTCGGATATCGCCGTGACCGATTTCCGCACCTTTGCGCGCCTCTCCCCGCCCCTGCGTGACGAAGCGGATCGCCAGGCGGCGCAGGAGGCGCTCAGCGACGGGACGATCGATATCCTGTGTTCGGGGCACGACCCGCGCGGGCCGGAGGAAAAGCGCCTGCCCTTCGCCGATGCGACGCCCGGCATGGCGGGCGCGCAGACCTTGCTGGCGCTGGGTCTGGGGCTGGTGCGTGACGAGCGGCTGACGCTGGACCGTCTGTTCGCGCTGCTGGCACATAATCCGGCAAAACTGCTGGGGATCAAGTCGGGCACGCTGGCCGCGGGGACGCCTGCCGATCTGGTGCTGATCGACGCGGATGCGCCGTGGCAGATCAGTTCGGATACGTTGGCGGGCAAGGCCGGCAACACCCCGTTCGACGGCCTGCCGGTTCAGGGCAAAGCAGTACGACTGTTCAAGGGCGGCGCGGAGATCGCCTAGACAAAGTTCGGCCCCGGTCCGTTTGCGCGAACCGGGGCCTGGGAGAGCTCTGAATTACTTAGCGCCCTGATTTAGCGCGAGGCGAGCTGTGCGCCCTTGCCCCAGCTGGCGACCTTGTCACCCGCGCCGGTGCGCACGAAGCAAGTGCCGCCGGTGGCGCGAACCTGACCGCACAGCGTGTTCGCGCTGGCACGGTCGAAGCCGCCAACCGACAGGCGATGGAAGGTACCGGCACGCGTCGAGACGCTGGCGCTGGACGGCGTCATACCCTGCAAAGCCGGGATGCGCTTGACCGAACGGCCCCATGCATCGCGCGCGATGCCGCTGCTGTCATAGGCGCCGAGCTGGACGAACCAGCTGCCTTTTGCCGGCTTGACTGAGGCAAGATCGATCTGCACCGCCTTGCGCGCGCCGACTTCGACCGGGGTTGCTTTGACGAACGCAGCTGGCTTGACCACTGCGGCAGGAATCGCCTGAATGACTTCCTGACGCGGGGCGAAGACGATTTGCCGGCCGCCGGGCGCGGTAATCGCGGGCGCGGCGACTTCGCCGGTCATGGCGACATCGGCGGCCGGAGGTGCTGCTGCCGCAGCGGCGGAATCGCTGCCGGGCATATAGGCATCGACCGGATCGCCGACCTGCTGTGCCGCGACCGCCGTCGTCATCGACTGGGCGAGCGCGAGCCGTTCGGGCTGGCCATTGTCCGCCACCGGCGTCACGCCGAGCAGGGCGGAAACCTGGTCATAAGCGTTCTGGGGCCGCGAGAAGCTGGCCCATTGCATGATGCGCCCGTCGAGCTGATCGGGCGACAGATCGATGCCGGCAACGGCGCGTGCCTGCTGCCACTGGCCGCCCAGCGCGAAGCTGAGCGCGAGGTTCTGGCGTGTCTTGGCATCGGCACCGGGCTTGCGCGCGGCATCGCTGAGCAGCGCCACGGCGGTGGCGGGATCGCCGGCCAGCGCAAAGGCGAGGCCACGGTCGCTAACCGGAATGGTCGCCGCATGCGTTTCGAGCGTCTGGCGCGCGGTCGCCCACTCGCCGACCGCGATCTGTGCAAGCGCGAGGTTGAGCGCGGTGCGGCCATTCGCCGGATCGAGCGACAGCGCTTCGTTCAGCGCCTGCGCGGCGGAGACGAAGCGGCCCGCGAACAGATAGGTCTCACCCAACAGCGTGCGGTATGCGCCGTTCTTGGGATCGAAGGTCACCGCTGCCTCGGCATGCGTCACGGCGAGCTGGGCCTTGCCGCCCTTCAGCGCCTTGCGCGCCGCCTGGGCTTCCTTCGACGCCTTTTTTGCGTCCTGGGTGATGACGGTCTTGCTGGCGACGGCAAGGCCGCCGATCAGCGCCGGACCGCCGATTATGGGTGCGCCCAGCACGAGTGCCGATGCGGTGATGGTGAAGATGCGACGTGCGTTCATGGCTCAAATCCCCCTGATTAACGAGCCTTGCCCGACGGACACTGGCTCGCCAGCGCCCCGACTTCGGGAAGCGTTTCAAGAAATGCGTCGAGTGCCTCGGTCACGAGAAGCTGGGCCGAACGGCCCGAAAGCGCGGAGGCGAGGCGCAGTTTTAGATGACGATCGGTGTCGAGCCGCAGCGTGAACGCCGCCTTGCCCTTTTTCACCGATACTTCGCGCCCGATGCGGGCAGCGGTGGCGGTGGAGACAGGCCGCGATTCCGCGACCGGCGTTTCGACCACAGGCTCGGGTGCCAGCACCGGTTGCGGCGGCGGCGTGAATTCTTCAGCCAGCGCCAGACGCTGCGCGAGCACTGGCGGTACCGCTTCGGTGACGGGCGCGGGCTCGAAAGCATCGACGCCCATGTCATTCCAGCCGAGATCGTCGAGCGACGTGCCGGGGTTTAGACCGACGAACCCCTGCGGGCGCATCGCGGGGCGCGCCTGACCCTTGCGGGCGAGCAGGCCCGAGGACAGCGACGCGGTGGGCTTGGCGGCGCCGAACATCAGCTCACCACCCGGCGGCCGAAGCCACCCTGTGCGCGTCCGGCAAACGCGACATGCGTCGCGGCGGGCGGCGTGAACACGGTGCGGCGGAAGTTCTTTTCGAGTCGGTCGTTGATGTACGACCACAGAGCGACGACTTCGCCGGCGGAGCGGCAGTTCGGATCGATCTCCATCACCGTGCGCCCGTCGATCATCGACGATGCGAAATCGGTGCGCTGATGGATCGTCACCGGGGCGACGGTGCCATGCTGCGACAGCGCGACGGCGGCTTCGCTGGTGATCTTGGCCTTGGGCGTCGCCGCGTTGACCACGAACAGCAATGGCTTGCCCGCGCGGTCGCACAGATCGACGGTAGCACCGACCGCGCGCAGATCGTGCGGCGACGGACGTGTCGGAATGACGATGAGTTCGGCGACCTGGATCACGCTCTGGATCGCCATGGTAATGGCGGGGGGCGTGTCGATCACGGCGAGGCGGAAGCCCTGTTGCCGAAGCACTTCGAGATCGGCGGCCAGCCGCGCGACCGTGGTCTGGGCGAAGGCGGGAAATTCCGTCTGCCGCTCATTCCACCAGTCCGACAAGGACCCCTGCGGATCGATATCGATCAGCACGACCGGGCCATGACCCGCACGCTGCGCCTGCACCGCAAGATGCCCGCTCAGCGTGGTCTTTCCCGAACCACCTTTTTGTGATGCCATCGCTAGTACGCGCATCGACCCCTCTTAAATACCCGGTAACCCGAGCATCGGGATGACAGCCGGACCCTAAGAAGCGGTTAATGTTGCGGCCATGACACGGGGCGCGTCCCATCGCGGGCTTAACGCTACCGCAAGGATTTGTTGGCCACACGATGGTTAACTGGCATTATCCAAGGGACTGACCGGGGATGGGCGGAATGAATCGAATTGCTTTGGCGGTACTGCTTGCCGCCGCCACGCTCGTGAGCGGGCCTGCGCTGGCCGACGTCAAGACGGGCGTCGAGGCGTGGCAGCGCGGCGACTATAAGAAAGCTGTGGCGGAATGGCGCGGCCCCGCCGTCGCTGGCGATGCCGATGCGCAGTTCAACATGGGTCAAGCCTATAAGCTGGGCCGTGGCGTACCCGCCGACATGGGTCAGGCCGAGGAATGGTATCGCAAGGCCGCGTTGCAGGGGCATCCACAGGCCGAGGAGAATTACGGCCTCGCGCTGTTCGAGAACAACAAGCGCATGCAGGCGGTCGAGTGGCTGCAGAAATCGGCGTCGCGCGGTGAACCGCGCTCGCAATATGTGCTGGGCACGATGTACTTCAACGGCGACGGCGTGGCGAAGGACTGGGTCCGCGCCTATGCGCTGACCGCACGCGCAGCGGCGCAGGGATTGCCCCAGGCATCGACCGCACAGGCGCAGATGGATCGTTATATCAGCTTGCAGGACCGCCAAAAGGGCGTCGAGCTGGCACGCGCTTACGAGCGTGAGGCCGGACGACCGCAGGTCGCCGCCTTGCCGCCATCGCGGAACCCTAGTGGACCGATCGGGCGGACCGAGCTGCCGCCCTCGACCGCCTATCAGCCGATACCGGGCGGGTCCGAGCCTGAAGTCGCGGAGGCGCGCCCTGCCCCGCCGATGGTGCGTCCGGCACCGAAACCGACACCGCGACCGCGCCCTGCCGCGCCCGTCGAGGTCGCCGAAGCCGCACCCGTGCGCGACGGCGGCTGGCGTGTTCAGCTCGGCGCGTTCGGCGATCCGGCCAATGCGCGGAAAGTGTGGGCGCAGAATGCCGGACGGTTTTCCGGGCGGCAGGTATTTTACGTAAAGGCCGGTCGGCTGACCAAGGTTCTGGTCGGGCCGTTCGGCTCGAGCGCGGAGGCGAGCGGTGCGTGCCGTGGCGTCAGCCCGTGCGTGCCGGTGCGGGGGTGAATTAGATATTCCTCTCCCTCCGGGGGAAGAATCAAGTTGTAACCCAATCGCCCCGTCCGATCCCCTGCGCGTAGAGCAATGCCGTCAGGTCATTATGGTCGATCCGCGCCCCGGCCGCCGCCGCAACGATCGGCTTGGCGTGATAGGCGACGCCCAGCCCCGCCTGCTTTATCATCGCCAGATCATTGGCCCCGTCGCCCACCGCCATCGTCGCGCTGGCGGGCAGACCATATTCCGCCATCGCGCCCAGCAGCGTCTTTTCCTTGGTCGCTGAATCGACGATCGGCTTGGTTACCGCACCGGTCAATGCGGCGTTCTCGATCAGCAACTCATTGGCGATGACGCGGTCGAAGCCGATCTGCGCGCCCACTGGCTCCGCGAACCGTGTGAAGCCGCCCGAGACGAGGATCGTGCGTGCGCCGTTTGCCCCCATCGTCTGCACCAGCGTCCGCGCGCCCGGCATCAACTTCACCCGCTCCGCCAGGCAGCGGTCAATCGCATCCTTGCCCAACCCCTTGAGCAGCGCGACGCGCGCATCCAGCGCTTCGGCAAAGTCCAGCTCGCCGCGCATCGCCGCTTCGGTCACTTCGGCGATCTGCGCCTTGATCCCGGCATAGTCGGCGAGTTCGTCGATACATTCGACGGTAATCATGGTGGAATCCATGTCGGCGACGAGCAGCGACTTGATCCGGCCGAGGATTGGCTGAACGACGATATCGACCCCGTCATATGCCCCTTCAAGCGCAGCACGGGCGCGATCGGGGCCGCCCGCAAGGGCGATATCTACCGCCTTCCCCGCCTCGATCGGCGCGACGCCCTTCGGGTCGCAGAACGCATCGCGCAGCTTGTCCTGTGCGGAGGAAATATCGCCCGCCAAAAGCCGATCCGCTGCTATCAGCGTTGCGATGAACATGCCGTCTTCCCCAGAGCCAAGGCCAAAACCAAAGGTGGCGCTCATTGCAGGGCCGACCGCCAGCGGCAAGTCCGCTTTGGCGATGGCGCTGGCCGACCGGACGCCTTCAGTGATCATCAACGCCGATTCGATGCAGGTGTATAGCGACCTGCGTGTCCTGACCGCGCGGCCATCGGTGGAGGACGAGGCGCGGCATCCGCATCGGCTGTTCGGCTATATCGACGGTGCCGAAGCCTGTTCGGCGGCGCGATGGGCGAACGACGCCAAGGCGGCGATTGCCGAAGCCCATGCCATTGAGCGCTTGCCGATTCTTGTCGGCGGCACCGGGCTCTATTTCCGAACCCTGCTCGATGGCATCGCGCCGGTACCGGAAATCGATGCGGACATACGGGCTGCGGTGCGCGCGCTGCCAGTTGCCGACGCCCATGCGGCGCTGACCGGGGAAGATAGCGAGGCAGCCGCCCGGCTCGCACCCGCCGACACCACCCGGGTGGCGCGTGCTTTGGAGGTTGTGCGGTCGACGGGGCGCACATTAAAGGACTGGCAGCGATTTCGCGTCGGTGGAATCGCCGATGACATCAGCCTCGCCCCGCTCATTCTGTTGCCGCCGCGCGACTGGCTCTATGCGCGGATCGATGCGCGGTTCGAAGGCATGTTCTCCGATGCATATGATGAGGCGTCCGCGTTGCGCGCCCGGAACCTGCCGATCAAGAGCCCGGTGCTGGGCGCGATCGGCCTGCACGTGCTGGACCCTGTCTTCCTTCGCGACATGGGCAAGCCCTGTGCCATCGCCACCGGACAAATGGACACACGTCAATATGCCAAGCGGCAATATACCTGGTTCAGAAGACAGATGCCGCAGACGTGGGAACGCACTAGCGAGACAGAAACATCCAATCAATTGATCTTATTCGACAGATTATTACAACATTGATGCTTGACACGTATGATTCATACGCATAGCAGCGCGCTTCCCCTGCTGCTATTGCAGCGCGGCAAAATACAAGAAGGAGACGACTGGTGACCGAGAAGAGCGGAGCAGACATCCTGATCGAGGCGTTCAACGACCTCGGTGTGGAAGTCATCTTCGGCTATCCGGGCGGGGCCGTGCTCCCGATTTACGACGCGATCTTCAAGCAGAAGAAGATTCGGCACATTCTGGTCCGCCACGAACAGGCGGCGACGCATGCCGCGGAGGGCTATGCCCGCTCGACCGGTAAGCCTGGCGTCGTGCTCGTCACCTCCGGCCCTGGCGCGACCAACGCGGTTACCGGCATCACCGATGCGCTGATGGATTCGATCCCGATGGTCGTCATCACGGGTCAGGTGCCGTCGCATCTGATCGGCAGCGACGCGTTTCAGGAAGCCGATACGGTCGGCATCACGCGCCACTGCTCGAAGCATAATTATCTGGTGAAGGATCCGGCGGATCTGGGCCGCGTGGTGCATGAGGCGTTTCACATCGCCACGTCCGGCCGTCCCGGTCCGGTCGTGATCGACATCCCCAAGGATGTCCAGATCGCCACCGCGCGCTACACCAAGCCTGGCCCGATCCAGCACAAGACCTATCGCCCGCAGGTAAAAGCCGACAAGACGCTGATCGAATCGGCGGTCGAAATGCTGGCGGCGGCGGAACGGCCGATCTTCTACACCGGCGGCGGCATCATCAATTCGGGGCCACAGGCCAGCCAGTTGCTGCGTGAACTGGCGCGGATCACCGGTGCGCCGGTCACGTCCACGCTGATGGGGCTGGGCGCCCTGCCCGCCTCATCCGACCAGTGGCTGGGCATGCTGGGCATGCATGGCACCTATGAAGCCAATTTCGCGATGAATCAGGCCGATCTGATCATCGCGCTGGGCGCGCGGTTCGACGATCGCGTGACCGGGCGGCTGGACGCATTCGCGCCGCATGCGCGGAAGATCCATATCGATATCGACCGATCGTCGATGAACAAGACGGTGCGCGTGGACCTGCCGATCGTCGCCGATGTCGGCCACGCGCTGGAGGATATGGTCCGCATCTGGAAAGGGCGGCAGTTTCCCAAGCCCGATCTGTCCGACTGGTGGCGGCGGATCGAGGGCTGGCGCGCGGTCAAGTGCCTCGATTTTCCCGAGGTCGGCGGCGACATCATGCCGCAGCGCGCGATCCGCTCACTGTGGGAGGCAACGCGCGACCGGAATCCGATCATCACGACCGAGGTTGGCCAGCACCAGATGTGGGCGGCACAGCATTTCCACTTTGAGTCGCCGAACAAGTGGCTGACGAGCGGGGGTCTCGGCACGATGGGTTATGGCCTGCCCGCCGCGATCGGGGCGCAGCTCGGCAATCCCAACGCGCTGGTGATCGACATTGCCGGTGAAGCGTCGATCCAGATGAACATTCAGGAGCTGGCGACGGCGACGCAATATCGCCTGCCGGTCAAGATCTTCATCCTGAACAACGAATATATGGGCATGGTCCGCCAGTGGCAGGAACTGACCTATAGCAGCCGTTATTCAGAGAGTTACAGCGACGCCCTGCCAGACTTTGTGAAGCTGGGCGAAGCCTATGGCTGGAAGGGCATCCGGATCGAGGGTAATGCCGCGCTGGACGATGGCATCGCAGAGATGCTCGCCCATGACGGGCCGGTGATCGTCGATTGCCGCGTGGCGAAGCTCGCCAACTGCTTCCCGATGATCCCGTCGGGTGCCGCCCATACCGAAATGATGCTCCAGGCCGCCGAAGTCTCCGGCGAAATGGACGACGAAGCCAAGGCGCTGGTCTGACCCATGCATATCAAGGAAGAAAAAGCCGAGCGGCATACGCTTGCCGTGATCGTCGATAACGAGCCGGGCATCCTCGCCCGGATCGCCGGTCTGTTCACCGCGCGTGGATACAATATCGAGAGCCTGACGGTCAGCGAGATCACCCATGACAAGGGGGTCAGCCGGATTACCATCGTGACGTCGGCCAGCCCGGCGACGCTGGAGCAGATCGTGGCGCAGCTCGACCGGCTGGTGCCGGTCCACAAGGTGCGCGACCTGACCGCCGAGGGCGAACATGTCGAGCGCGAGCTGGCGCTGGTGAAAGTCGCCGGGACCGGCGATCACCGGATCGAGGCGCTGCGGCTGGCCGACGTCTACCGCGCCCGCGTGGTCGATGCGACAACGTCGAGCTTCGTATTCGAGGTAACCGGCGGGACCGAGAAGATCGACAAGTTTGTCGAACTGATGGGCGAAGTCGGGCTGATCGAGGTCGCCCGCACCGGCATCGTCGCCATCGGACGGGGCCGGGAGGCGGCCTGATCTGCCCGGAGATTGAATGGCCTACAGATTAACTGTCGCCCCATAGCGGGGCGGATCGACTATGGCGCGGCGGAATGACGCCGTTCGCGCGGGAACGACGAAGGGGAAACCTAAGAAATGCGTGTCTATTACGATCGTGATGCCGACCTGAACCTGATCAGCGACAAGAAGATCGCGATCATCGGCTATGGCTCGCAGGGCCATGCCCATGCGCAGAATTTGCGCGACAGCGGCGTCAAGGACGTGGCGATCGCGCTGCGCGAAGGCTCCGCCACCGCCAAGAAGGCGATCGACGCCGGTTTCGCGGTCAAGTCGAACAAGGAAGCGGCACAGTGGGCCGACATCCTGATGATCCTCGCCCCCGACGAGCATCAGGCCGCGATCTGGGAGAACGATGTGAAGGGCAATATGAAGCCCGGCGCGGCGCTGGCGTTCGCGCACGGCCTCAACGTCCATTTCGGCCTGATCGAGCCGCCGGCGGACATCGACGTCATCATGATCGCGCCCAAGGGTCCGGGTCACACCGTGCGCAGCGAATATGCGCGCGGCGGCGGTGTCCCCTGCCTGATCGCGATCCATCAGGATGCGACCGGCAACGCGCATGACGTCGCACTGGCCTATGCCAGCGGCGTCGGCGGTGGCCGTTCGGGCATCATCGAGACCAACTTCCGCGAGGAATGCGAAACCGACCTGTTCGGCGAGCAAGCCGTGCTGTGCGGCGGCGTCACCCACCTCATTCAGGCGGGCTTCGAGACGCTGGTTGAGGCGGGCTACGCGCCTGAAATGGCCTATTTCGAGTGCCTGCACGAAACCAAGCTGATCGTCGACCTGCTCTATGAGGGCGGCATCGCCAACATGCGCTATTCGATCTCGAACACCGCCGAGTACGGCGACATCAAGACCGGCCCGCGCATCATCACCGCCGAGACCAAGGCCGAAATGAAGCGCGTGCTCGCCGACATCCAGTCGGGCCGCTTCGTCAAGGATTTCGTTCTCGACAACCGCGCCGGTCAGCCGGAGCTTAAGGCGTCGCGCAAGGCTGCCGCGGCACATCCGATCGAAAAGGTCGGGGCCGAATTGCGCGCGATGATGCCGTGGATCAGCGCGAACAAGCTGGTCGACAAGGAAAAGAACTAAGGTAACACCGGGGCGGGGTTGGCTTCCCCGCCCCGGCTCCATAAACGGGGGCATGTTCCGGCCCGCCCTGCCCCTCGCCGCCGCGCTTGCGCTGATCGCGGGCGGGTGTGAGCGCCGGCCAGACGATGTCGCGGTCGTCGTCAGCGCGATCGGCGACCCCGTCGAACTCAGCGATCCTGCACAGGCTGAACTCGGTTTCCCCGCGCGTGTCATGCTGGGTACGACCGCACAGGGACTGGTCCGCTTCGACGCCGGCGGCGGGATCGAGCCGGGCCTGGCCGAGCGCTGGATCGTCATCGACGGCGGGCAAAGCTATATTTTCCGCCTGCGCGCCGCCGAATGGTCGGACGGCTCGCCCGTCACCGCCGCTCAGGTCGTCGCCAGCTTGAAGCGCGTGATCGAACCGCGCAGCCGCAGCTCGCTCGCCCCTTTTGTCGCGGTGATCGACGAGATCGTCGAGATGACGCCGCAGATCATTGAAATCCGCCTGAAACGCCCGCGCCCGGACATGCTGAAGCTGTTCGCGCAACCCGAGTTTGCGGTGCTGCGCCGCCCCCGGTTGGCTGGAACCGGCCCGTTCGAGGATGCGGGCGAGCGCATCGGCTGGCTGTTGCGACCGACGCTCGACCCGGCACGCGTGGTCGAGGATGACGAGGAGCCCGACCCCGCCGACAATGTCCGGTTGCGCGGCGAACGTGCGGCCAGCGCGATCACGCGCTTTGCCCGCCGTGAATCCGATCTGGTGCTCGGCGGCAGCTATCGTGACTGGCCGCTGGTCACCCGCGCGGACGTCGCGCCGACCAATATCCGCAGCGATCCCGCTGCCGGACTGTTCGGGCTGGCGGTGGTATCGCGCGAGGGGTTTCTGGCCACCGCGGAAAATCGCGCAGCGATTGCGATGGCGATCGACCGGGCGGCGCTGACTGCCTTGTTCCGCCCAGACTGGCTACCGGTCGAGACCCTGTTGCCCGCACGGCTCGATTCCGCAGGCGATCCGGCGGTGCCGGAATGGCAGGTACTGCCGCCGGAGGGTCGCCTGATTACCGCGCGTAATCGCGTCGCGGCGTGGCACGCGAACAATGCCGATGTGCCGCTGACGATCCGCCTGGCGATGCCGCGCAGTCCCGGTGCGACCCTGTTGTGGAGCCGCATCGCCCGCGACCTGATCGAAATCGGGCTGCAACCGTCATGGGTGGCGGAGGACGAGGATGCCGACCTTCGCCTGATCGACGCGGTTGCGCCCTATGACAGCGGGCGCTGGTATCTGGTGACGGCATGCCGCCAGTGCCCTGATGACGTAATGGCGACGATCGAGGCGGCACGCGATGCCCCGACGCTGGTACAGCGCGCCCAGCGCATCGCTGATGCCGATATGGCGCTGACCAACGACGCCGCCTATATTCCGATTGCACAGCCGCTGCGCTGGTCGCTGGTCGCGCTGCGTTTGCGGGCGTGGCAGCCCAATGTTCGCGCCTGGCACCCGCTGACGCATTTGCGCCGGCCGGAACAGTGAGAGGGTAGCAGGATGGTCAAGGCGACACGGATGCGGGACACCGCCAGCGGCATCGCCGGACAATTCCCGACCGGGCGCGACCCCGCATCGGTGCGCCGCCGGGTGGAGGGGATGGAGAAACTGCTCGAACGCTCCTTCACCATTCCCGGCACGCGCCAGACCGTCGGTCTCGACGCCCTGATCGGGCTGGTCCCGGTCGGCGGTGACGTGGTCGCGGCGATCATGGGGTTCTACATGATCTGGGAAGCGCGCAATCTGGGTATGTCAAAGGGTGCGATGGCCAAGATGGCGGGCCATGTCGGGTTCGACTGGCTGCTCGGGCTGATCCCCGGCGTCGGCGATGTCGCCGATTTCTTCTACCGCTCGAATTCGCGCAATCTGAAGATCATCAAGAAGCATCTCGACCGACACCACCCGTCGACCGCGACGATAGACGGTTAGCTTCCGCGCCAGATTTTCAACGGGATGTGCCCAGGCAAGCCGCGCTGATGTGTGGAACAGGCACGCGGGCGAAACCGCGTGTCGAGGCACAGCATGACTTCATCGAGCCAGCGATCGCGCCCTGCGCCGACGCGCAGCATCGCTGGCGTCATTCCCGGATTGGCGCGGGCAAAGGCGCTGGCGAACTGACCGGCGGTCAAGCCCGGACGGCGCGACAGCATATCCATGTCGGGATAGCGCACCCCGGCATAGAGCGCCGCCGCACGATCGAGATAGGCGGCAGGACCAAGGCCCGAACAGGTGCCGTGCTTGGCATATTGATAACGCTGGAGCGCGGGTGACGGCATGGCGCATAAATTGCGCCGCACCGCCGCCTCCGGAATACGCGCGGGGGCTGCGCAATATTGCGGCCAGCTTGCGCCGCGCCCGTCGGGCCACAGGCCGTGCAGGACGAAGCCGAAGCGATTGCGCCGATCGCACTGAAAGCGTGAGCGATTGGCGGTTTGACGGCAAAAACCGGGATTCCACGTCAGCGCGAGCGTGTAGCCGCCGACCGGGACAATGCGACGCGGGCCGGGCGAGCCGACACGCTCACCGCTTTCGGGCAGGCGTTCGGGAACCGCGCAACGATCGGACTGTGCCGACGCGACCGCAGGAATCAGCGCGACCGCGCCAGCGAACGACGCCACAACGCGCCGCATCTGCTTCATTCAGACGAGACCACCGTCGCGTCGCTTTCGATGCCCTTGAACCACGCGCGCGCATCCGGGCGAAACAACTGCCACGCGGCATAGGCGCCCACCAATGTGGCCGCCACGTTCAACGCGGTGCCAAGCAGGCCGGTCATCGGATAGCTCAACAGCAATAGCGGCAGTCGCAAGACCGCGATCCCGGTCATCACGACGATCACCCACTTCGCAACATCGCTCGCCCGGCGTGCCGTGAAGAACCACAGCAACAGCCAGAATAACACCAGCACGCCGAGCAGTGCCATGAGGGACGGTGCAATGACATCGAACATCTGGGGATTGCCGGCAAAGGCCGGGTGCTTTTCAAACTGACGCTGTGACTGGCCGATCATCAACGCCCAGCCGCCCAGCGCGAGATTGGCCACCCATATAATAATCGAGGCCAGATAGGCCTGCTCGAACCGAACGATCGACACCGGACGCATGTAATTCCCCTCCTGTTGCAGCCAGCTAGGACTCAAGCCGGGGTGAAGTCCAGCCCGATATCGGCGGCGGGTGCAGATTGGGTCAGGCGGCCGACGCTGACAAAGGTCACACCGGTTTCGGCGATCGCGCGAATCGTGTCCAGCCGCACGCCGCCGGATGCCTCGCTCGGCACGCGTCCGCCGATCAGCGTCACTGCGCCGCGCAACGTCGGCGGGGTCATGTTGTCGAGCAACAGATGCGTCGCGCCCGCCGCCAGCGCAGGTTCGATCTGCTCGACCCGGTCGACCTCGACGATGATCCGTTCGATACCGGCCGCCACCGCGCGCGCGACCGCCGCCTCGACCGATCCGGCGACCGCGACATGATTGTCCTTGATCATCGCCGCATCCCACAGGCCCATGCGATGATTCTGCGCGCCGCCCATCCGCGTCGCGTATTTCTCCAGGTGCCTGAGCCCCGGAATCGTCTTGCGCGTGTCCAGCAATGTCGCCCCCGTCCCCGCGATCTTGTCGACATAGCTGCGCGTCAGCGTGGCGATGCCCGACAGATGCTGCACGGTGTTCAGCGCGGCGCGTTCCGCCGTAAGCAGCGCGCGTGCCTTCCCACGCAGGCGCATCAGGTCGCTGCCCGCCGGAACTCGGCCCCCCTCCCCCGTCAGCAACTCGATTTCGACGTCGGGATCGAGCGCGCGGAAGAATGCGGCGGCGATCGGCAGCCCTGCCACCACGATCGCGTCACGGCTGTCCATCACGCCGGTAAAGACGGCATCGGCGGGAATCACCGCGTTCGAGGTAATGTCCCCCGCGCCGACATCTTCGGCCAGCGTGGCGACGACAAAGGCGGCAAGGTCGAAGCCGTCGAGCTGGAAATCGGTCATGGGCCATGTCCTGCACGGGGTGGTGGAGCGGCGCTATAGCGCATGGCGGCCATGCGCGAAGCCCATGGCGACAGTTTTGCGATCCCCGTTGTCATGCCGCCCCGCCCCTCCTATCTCGACCCAAGCAGCTGGCGAACAATTAAGGGACATCCGGATGACCACTTTCGACGATCGTGAACGCGCATTCGAGACCAAATATGCGATGGACGAGGATATGGCGTTCCGCGTCACCGCGCGCCGCAACAAGCTGCTCGGCGTGTGGGCCGCCGGATTGATGCGCCTGACGCCGGAAGAGACCGACGCTTATGCCAAGGCAGTGGTGCAGGCCGATTTCGAGGAAGCCGGGGACGACGATGTGATCCGCAAGGTCGTCGGCGATCTGACCGCGGCGGGCGTCGAGACCGACGAGTCGAAGGTGCGTCAGGCGCTGGAAACCCAGATGATCGAAGCGCGCCGCCAGTTGATGGAAGCCAAATAGCATGGCGATGGCGGCGGACGAGATCGAGGCGCTGATCCGATCCGGCATTCCCGATGCCCGGGTCGAGATCACCGACCTGGCCGGCGACGGCGATCACTATGCCGCTCGTGTCGTGAGTGAGAGTTTCCGGGGAATGCCCCGGATCAGGCAGCATCAGGCGGTTTATGCCGCACTCGGCGGGCGGATGGGTGGCGTGCTCCATGCGTTGCAGCTGACCACGGCTGCGCCTGTAATTACCGAATGACCGGAGCGAATGAAATGACCGACGATACCCAGGCCCGCCTTCAGACCCTGGTCGATGGCAATGACGTGCTGCTGTTCATGAAGGGGACGCCGCTGTTTCCGCAATGCGGCTTTTCCAATCGCGCGATCTCGATCCTCGGCCATCTCGGCGTCGAATTCGAGAGCGTCGACGTGTTGCAGGATCAGGGCATCCGTCAGGGAATCAAGGAATTTTCGGACTGGCCGACGATTCCACAACTATATGTGAAGGGCGAGTTCATCGGCGGTTCGGACATCATGATGGAGATGTACGAGAGCGGTGAGCTGGCGCAACTTCTGGAAGAGAAGGGCGTCGCCGCCGCGTAATTTTCGCGGTGTAAAGGCTGGCCTGTCCCATGTTCGTTCAACCGATAACTGCAGCACCCGGTGCAGCGGTCGGGGACGATGCGTCTCTGCTGATCTGCGATCTGACGCAGAGCTATTCGCCCGCAGGCGGCGGCGGGATCAGCACCTATCTGCGCGAGAAGCGCGACTATGTGCTGCGCTACACCCCGCACCGGCTGCTCCAGATCGTGCCCGGCCCACAGGATCGCATCACGACCAACGGCCGCCATATCTTCGTCGAAATGGGCGCGGAGCCCGTGCGCGGCAGCCCCAATTACCGCTTTATCACGCGGACATCGGCGGTGCGCGATCTGCTCGCCGAATATCGCCCCGACATCATCGAATCGCTGTGCCCGTGGCTGCTGCCATGGACCGCGATCCGCCACCGCCGCGACTATCCGCAGACCGCGCTGGTTGCGGGTTACCGCACCGATTTCCCCAATGCGCATATCTATCGCGTGGTCGAACCGGCGGCGGGGCGGCTTGCGGCACGGTTCATGCGCATGCTGTCCTATGGCTATGCCGAGATCACCTATCGCGAGTTCGACCGCGTCTATACGCTGAGCGAGGATGCGCGGGCGACGCTGGCGCGCAAGACGATCACGCGCACCGACGTCATGCCGCTTGGCGTCGACACAACGATGTTCGCACCGTCCAAGCGCGACCCCGGCTACCGCGCGTCGCTGGGTCTGCCGGGGGACGGCCCGCTGCTGATCTATGCCGGGCGCATCGACAATGAAAAGCGCGCCGACCGGCTGGTCGATATGTTCCGCAAGCTGCCCGCCGGTCTGGGCGCGGCGATGGTGATGGTCGGCGACGGCAAGCTGCGTGAACGCCTCGCCGCCGAAGCCGCCGACCTGCCGATCGCCTTTCCGGGGTTCGAGAAGGATCGCACCGAACTGGCGCGGGCGCTGGCGTCGTCCGACATCTATGTCTCCGCGATGGCGGACGAGACCTTCGGTATTTCGGTGCTCGAGGCGCAGTCGTGCGGCCTGCCGGTCGTCGGTGTCGCCAGCGGCGCGATGCCCGATCGCGTGCCGGCAGGGCTTGGCCTGCTCGGGCCGGTGGACGACACCGCTGCAATGGCCGCCAATGTCGTCAAACTCTGGCACGATGGCGCACCGTTGATCGGTGCCCGCGCCCGCGCGATGGTCGTCGAGCAGTTCGGCTGGACCCACACCTTCGAGCGTCTGTTCGGCGAAATCTATCCAAAGGCACTGGACCGCGCCGCCGAGCGACTCGAGGAGGATGGCGCAAAGCTGTTCCGCAAACGACGTCGGCGCGATGGCAAGCCTGTGAACTATCGGATGCCCCGGCCCTAAAACGGGCGAGGCGGGCGCTCGCCGGTATGCAAGCTGCCCGCCTCTGAAGCGTTACACGCCTTGTGAACGGTGTGTGCTTGATCGGTTGCAGAGCGCGTGCCAACATCGGCAACCCTCGGAAATCCGGGCTTTCAATGGTTAGCAAAATCCTGACGCCGGATCGGATGTAAAACTTTCCGACAGAAGCAGCGGAACCCACCTGTCAATTCATTCATTTCGCGTTCAGCCTATTGACTACAGATGTGGTCGTAACGATTACACGCGTAATCGAAAGGGAGGCCGATGAGCGAACGAATCAGCGATGCCGAGCACGCCGTCATGGAAGTGCTGTGGGACGAATCGCCGCTCGCGGCGCAGGAAGTCGTTGAGCGCGTCGACCCTGAACGCGGCTGGAGCTCGAACACGGTCAAGACGTTGCTCGGTCGCCTGCTCGCCAAGAACGTCATCGCGGCGGAGGAAGATGGCCGCCGCTATCAATACCGCCCGCTGGTCGAGCGCGGTGATTACGTCGAGGGCGAATCGCGCCGCCTGATGGATCGGCTGTTCGGCGGCAAGCTGACGCCGCTGGTCGCTCACCTCGCCGAGCGTGACGCGCTCACCGAACAGGATATCGCCGAGATCGAGGCACTGTTGAAGGAGATCAAGTCATGATCGGCCCCTTTTCAGCTGGCTGGGTCTTGGAAACCTTCGTCGCCACCACATTGCTGATGCTGCTGGTGCTGGCGATCCGCAAACCGGTCAGCCGCCATTTCGGCCCCAACATCGCCTACGCGCTGTGGGCACTCCCGGTGCTGCGGCTTGCCCTGCCCCCGCTTCCCGAAAGCTGGCGGGCCAGCGCCGAGATGCCAGTCGCGGCGGCAAGCGATGTCATCAGCTACTATATCGTTGTCCCGCTATCCGGGCCGGATGCGACAGCCGCGCTGGCCGCTGCGGACGTCGCACCGATCGACTGGTTTCCCATTGCCGCCGGACTCTGGGCAATCGGCGCCGCCGCGTTCCTCGGCTGGCATCTGATCGCGCACAGCCGCTTCTGCTCGAAACTGCTCAAGCGCGCGCGGGTCGACCGCACGGTGGCGGAGGGGCGGGTGCGGGTGATCGAGACCGACGCCGCGACCGGCCCGCTCGCCTTCGGCATTTTCCGCAAATACGTCGCCTTTCCGCGCGACTTCAACGAGCGTTACGACCCGCTTGAGCGCAACCTCGCGCTCGCGCACGAACTCGGGCACCATCTTCGTGGTGACCTGATCGCCAACTGGATCGCGCTGATCGTGCTCGCGCT
The DNA here is from genome assembly GCF_036663835.1 of Sphingomonas sp. LT1P40. Classification (NCBI taxonomy): domain Bacteria; kingdom Pseudomonadati; phylum Pseudomonadota; class Alphaproteobacteria; order Sphingomonadales; family Sphingomonadaceae; genus Alteristakelama; species Alteristakelama amylovorans. Next base: position 968,537 of record NZ_JAXOJT010000001.1, on the reverse strand, counting down.
CCATTGGTTCAACCCGGTCGCATGGCGGGCGTTTCGCGCCTTCCGTGCCGATCAGGAGATGGCCTGCGATGCCTTGGTGCTCGCCGGCCGCGCCCCGGCGCTGCGCCATGCTTATGGCCGCGCCATCGTCAAGTCCGCGCATGGGGGTGCGGTCTCGGCAGCTTGTCACCTGCACACCATCAATGAACTCAAAGGGAGGTTGAAAATGCTTTCAAAGCATGACCGCAAATCGCGTAGCCGCATCGCTGCGGGTGTTACCGGCGCAGTCGCGCTGACACTGGGCGCGCTGGCGCTCACCGCATCGGGCACCCAGGCCGCAGCCAATCTGCGCGCCGATGTCGGTGAGGCGATCGGCGTCGATCTGCAGACCGCGCCACCCACGCCAGCCGAATTGCCGACGCCGCCCGAGCCTTACGACGCGCCGCCGCCCCCCGAAGCACCGGATGCGCCGGATGCGCCGGAGGCTCCCGATGCACCAAAGGCCAAGGTCGAGCGCCGAATCGTTATCGTCGGAAAGGGCAAGGACGGCGAAAAGCGCGAAGTACGCATGATCCGCGCGCCAAAGGACGGGCAGAAGTTCGTCTGGTCCGACAGCAAATCTTTCGTCGTGTCCGGCGATGACATCGACACGGTCACCTCGTCCAATTGCGGCCCGCCCAAGGACGGCGACCTGAAGATCGAGAGCAAGGACGGCGGCAAGCGCAGGATCGTGATCTGCACCGACCGGATCGAAGCACGGGCCGAATGGGCGGCAGGCAAGGCCAAGGCTGCTGAGGGTATGGCACGGCAGGCACGCGTGTTCGCCGTCGCCAGCGCCGACATGGGCAAGCGCCATGCGATGATGGGCCTGCGCATGGCGCGCAAGTCGATCGAGATGCAGGACGATCTCAGCCCCGATCAGAAAGCCGCCGCACTGCGGGGCATCGACGACGCGGTGCGCGAGCTGGAGGACGCCGACAAGGATTGAGGGAGGGCGGAAGGGTCCCCCCAGCCTGCCCATCGTTGAGGGGATGCTCCAACCGGGGCCGGCCGCACCCGTCAGGCGGCCGGCCCCAAGTTGCGTTTGGACTTGTAGCGCGCGCGGCGAACCGCCATTTCGGCCCGATGAGTGAACTTCCACCCGGTGAAGCAATCCATCTCGAACCGCTGGTTGCGCGCATTCTCGCGGCGAACCCCTCGCCTTTCACTTATACCGGCACCGAGACCTATCTCGTCGGCATCGCCGATATCGCGGTGATCGATCCCGGTCCCGATCTGCCCGAGCATGTCGATGCCATCGTCCGCGCGATTGCCGGGCGCCCGGTCACGGCAATCCTCTGCACTCATACCCACCGCGATCACAGTCCTGCGAGCCGCAAGTTGCAGGCCGCGACCGGCGCGCCGATCATCGGTTGTGCCCCGCTCGCGCTCGACGATGACGGCCCGCGCGCCGACGCCGCGTTCGACCGCGATTATGCGCCGGATCGCGTATTGGCGAATGGCGAGCAGGTCTCCGGCAAAGGCTGGACACTCACCGCCGTCGCCACCCCCGGCCACACCTCCAATCACCTTTGCTACGCGCTGGAGGAAAGCGGGGCGCTGTTCACCGGCGACCATATCATGGGCTGGTCGACCAGCGTGGTCGCGCCGCCCGATGGCGACATGGGTGACTATATGGCGAGCCTCGACAAACTGCAGGGGCGCGAGGACCGCGTTTACTACCCGGCGCATGGCGATCCGGTGACCAACCCGCGCCAGCTGGTGCGCGGGATGATGGGTCACCGCAAACAGCGGGAGCGACAGATATTGCGATTACTGGGTGAGCAGATCGGCGAAATCCCGGCGATGGTCGAGAAGATGTATATCGGACTCGACCCGCGCCTGACCGGCGCGGCGGGGCGTTCGGTCCTCGCGCATCTATTCGACTTGCGAAATCGTGGCGTGGTCATCGGTGAGGAAGGTGGCGCATGGCGGACGTTATGAAGCGCGACGGTCTGGTGCGCGGCCTGCTTATCACCGCTGCGCTCGCCGTGATCGGGGCCGCAGCATGGATTTCGTGGGACCGCTACAACGAAACTCGAATGCAAACCCTGCCCGAGGAGGGCGGGTCGCCGGTCACGCAACTCATCACCGCACGCCTGACCGGCACCGGCACGCTGAAGGTCGCCGAACTGACCGGCACGGTTCAGGCGACCGCATCCGACACACGCGGCCTGGGCATGTTGCGCAGCGATCAGGTCGTGAAGATGCCCTATTCGGTCGGCTATTTCGTCGATCTCGCCGGCCTCGATTCGGGCGATCTGCAATGGAATGCACAGACCCGGACGCTGATCGTCGATGCGCCCGATGTCACAGCCGCCCCCGCCAACACCGATGAGGGCCGCCGCACCCTGGTCGAAACCAGCGGCCTGTTCGTCACCCGCGATGCCGCCGAAGCGCTCAGCCAGCGCACCTCCGCCCGCGCCACCGCCGTCGCCGAGCGCGAGGCGAAAAGCCCCGAGCGCATGGCGCAGGCGCGCGAAAACGGTCGCCGCGCGCTCGCCCGCCTGCTCGCGCAACCGCTAACGGCGGCGGGCCTGGGCGATGTCCGCGTCGTCGTGACCTTTCCACCCGAACGCGCGGTGCGCGACGGCGAACGCTGGGACATGTCGAAGCCGGTCGATCAGGTGATGAAAGAACGCGCGGCGCGCGAGAAGAAGTAGTTCGATTCGTTTTCGAAACATGATATCGCCACTGCCCATAATCGATCGGGGGCGGTCTTATGGCAACCATTGCAGATACGGGCAGCGACACGCGGCGCGATGACGGTTTCTTCCTGTGGGGCGGGCTGACGATGGCGGCGGTAATCACCGCCGGGTTCGTCTTCTTCGTCCTCATGGGCATCTCCAGCTTCAACGCACCCCCGGTCGTCCATGCCCATGCACTGGTGTTTTTCGGCTGGGTCGTCATCTATGTCGCACAGACGCTGCTCGCCACGCGCGGCAGCATCGCGCTGCACCGCCGCCTTGGCTGGATTGGCGCGGGCTGGCTGGTCGTGATGGCGGTGGTCGGCCCGCTGGTGGCGATCGAGGCAATCCGGCTGGGCCGCGCTGCGCCAATTTATGAGCCTGCCTTCTTCCTCATTTACGCGCCGCTTGGGGTATGGGTGTTCGTCGGCCTGTCCACGGCGGCGATCCTGTTGCGCCGCCAGAGCGACTGGCACAAAAGGCTGCATTTCAGTGGCATGGCAATCCTAACCGGCCCCGGTATCGGTCGGCTCGTCCCCGCGCCACTCGTCATGCCGCATGCGGCCACAATCGAGCTTTGTCTGCTGCTGCTCTTTCCGCTTGCGGGTATGTTGTGGGATTTGCGCACGCGAGGGCGGATCCATGCCGCGTGGTTTTGGGGTGTCGGTGCGATCCTGACGATGCGGCTGGTGAGCCAGTGGATCGCGAACAGCGCATTCGGCCTCACCCTGTTTGAGCTGATAACCACCGGCCAGCCGGGTGGCGCACTCGCCCCCTATGAATTCCCGCCCTTCGGCGGTTGAACCCCGCGCCGGACAAGGCCATGTGGGACCAAAGATAAAGGGTCCCATAATGAACGCGCCAACGAACCTGTCCGGCATCGACATCCGCACCGAGATCGATCGTCTGCGCAAGGAGCGCAACGCGGTGATCCTGGCGCATTATTACCAGAAGCCCGAGATTCAGGACATTGCCGACTTTGTTGGTGACAGTCTGGAACTGAGCCGCAAGGCGGCGGAGACGAATGCGGAGGTCATCGCATTCTGCGGCGTGCGTTTCATGGCGGAGACGGCGAAGATCCTGTCGCCGCAGAAGATCGTGATCCTCCCCGACATGAACGCCGGTTGCAGCCTTGAGGACTCATGCCCGCCCGATCAGTTCGCGGCGTTTCGCGCGCAGCATCCCGATCATATTGCGCTCACTTATATCAACTGCTCGGTCGAGGTGAAGGCGCTGTCCGACATCATCGTCACCAGTTCCTCCGCCGAAAAAATCCTGAGCCAGTTGCCGAAGGATCAGAAGATCATCTTCGGCCCCGACAAGCACCTCGGCGGCTATATCAACCGGAAGATGGGCCGCGACATGCTGTTATGGCCGGGTGTGTGCATCGTGCACGAGGCATTTAGCGAAACCGAACTGCTGAAGCTGAAAGCCCAGCACCCCGGTGCGCCGGTCGCCGCGCATCCCGAATGCCCGCCGCATGTGCTGGACCATGCCGACTATATCGGATCGACCAGCGGCATCCTGGCCTATGCCAAGGATTTCGACGGCGACACGATGATCGTCGCCACCGAACCACACATCATCCATCAGATGGAGAAGGCGGTCCCGGAAAAGACCTTCATCGGTGCGCCGGGAGCGGACGGGAACTGCAACTGCAACATCTGCCCGTACATGGCGCTGAACACGATGGAGAAGCTCTACGTCGCGCTGCGTGATCTGGAGCCGCGCATCGAGATTGCGGACGATATCCGGTTGAAGGCGAAAGTGTCGCTGGACCGGATGCTGGCGCTGGCCAGCGGGACAGTCGGGCTGGGCGATCTGGGGCCGTTGAAGGTGACGGGGGACTAAAACCCTTCCCTGAAACGATCGTTTTCAGCTCGCGGGATTGATCTCACCCAAGCGGTATGAAATGTTTCACCTGCGCAACGGCGACGTCGCCCTGACGCGCCCAAGGAGAAACCGCATGCCCATTCCCGCAAGCTGGTCCGACAAGCTGCTCAGCGTCCTGCGAATCGTCGCAGGACTGGCGTTCCTGCAGCACGGCACCTCGAAGCTTCTGGGCCTACCGCCCTTCCCGATGCCGCTCAATCCGTTGCTCTATGCAGCAGGCGCAATCGAACTCATCGGCGGTGCGCTGCTGGTCATCGGCCTGTTTACCCGGCCGGTTGCGTTCATCGCATCGGGCATGTGCGCGATCGGCTATTTCATGGCGCACGCCTCGAAAGGGTTCTTCCCCGCAGCCAATGGCGGTGAGGCGATCCTGCTCTTCTGCTTCATCTTCCTCTACCTCGCCGCGGCCGGCGGCGGCGCATGGAGCGCCGACCGGGCGATGGGCAAGGGCTGAGCGATCTCGGGTTCCTGCGAGTGACGGGGGATTGAGGGTGGCGGTGGCTGTGATAGGATGAGCGCATGACGGACGCCGTTCCCCTCACGACCGAATGGAAGCCAGTAAAGCTCCGTGTCGAGGATTATCTCATGCTCGACGACGCCGGAGCATTTGATTCCTATGGTCGAACAGAACTGATCGAGGGAGAAGTCGTCTATATGAATGCGCTGCACCGGCCCCATGCGCGTATCCAGACCCGATTTCTTATCCTGCTTGCTGCTGAACTTGCGAAACGCTCGGATGGATTGGAGCCGCTGATCGAAGGGTCGGTTTCCATGCCGCCCTATAACGTACCGGCACCGGACATATCGGTCACGTCAGAACCGGAAGGGAGCGGCCTCATTCCGCTCTCGTCGCTGGCGCTGGTGATTGAAGTTTCAGACACAACGCTGCGGAACGATCTGGGGCGCAAGGCCAAGATTTATGCGCGCGAAGGTGTTCCGGAATATTGGGTTATCGACGTTAACGCATCGGTGATCTACCAGATGTGGCGTCCCGTAAGTGCTTCCTACAGTGAGCAGCGAATTGTAGCTTTTGGCGACCTTTTAACGGCTGCGGCAATATCGAACCTGACAGTCGATACGAAAACATTGTGATCCACCGAGATCGGCTAGCAGCGCTTTATTGCCGAATCCGTCGACGAGTTCGCAAGACCATCCGACGAGACCCAGTTGGTTTCGACAATAAGTTTATACTGTTGGCAATGATACCGTTGGTCCCCTTATGGGTGTGGGGCATGATCGTGGATCACGGGAGCACTGCATGGTATATTGGCTGCGCAATTGCCTTTATTGCCAGTGGCATGATCCTGGCGTTCTGCTTCGGACAGTGGCTGCTCTACACGGCCAGAAAAGGTGACAAGACCTACAATCTCGTCACACGCAAGTTGCTGTCGAAAGAATATCAGCGCGACCCGGACGAGGAATCCGGACCGCGCTGAACCATTTCACCGCGTCAGCTTCTTATACGCCAGCGCCGTAGGCCGATCCGCCGCATCGCCCAGACGGCGGCGCTTGTCCTCTTCATAAGCCTCGAAATTCCCCTCGAACCATTCGACGTGGCTATTGCCCTCGAACGCCAGGATGTGCGTCGCCAGCCGATCGAGGAAGAAGCGGTCATGGCTGATGACCACCGCGCAGCCCGCGAAATTCTCGATCGCTTCCTCCAGCGCGCCCAGCGTTTCGACGTCGAGATCGTTGGTCGGTTCGTCGAGCAGCAGGACGTTGCCGCCCTTTTTCAGCATCTTCGCGATATTCACGCGGTTGCGTTCACCACCGGACAGCTTGCCGACATTCTTCTGCTGGTCCTGCCCCTTGAAGTTGAACGCGCCGACATAGGCGCGGGTCGACTGGTCGTGGCCGTTGACCTTCATGTAATCCAGGCCGTCGGAGATTTCCTCCCAGACATTCTTGGTCGGGTCGAGGTGATCGCGGCTCTGGTCGACATAGCCCAGACGGACCGTGCTGCCCTTGTCGATCGTCCCCGTGTCGGGCTCTTCCGAACCGATAATCAGCTTGAACAGCGTGGACTTACCTGCGCCGTTCGGTCCGATCACGCCGACGATCCCGCCGGCCGGCAGCGTGAAGGACAGATTCTCGAACAGCAATTTGTCGCCATACGCTTTCGAGATATTCTCCATCTCGATCACCTTGCCGCCCAGACGTTCCGGCACCTGGATTACGATCTGTGCCTTGCCCGGCGTGCGGTTCTTCTGCTGCTCGACCAGTTCCTCGAACTTGGCGATACGCGCCTTGGATTTGGTCTGGCGTGCCTTGGCACCCTGCCGGATCCATTCCAGCTCGTTGCGGATCGCGGTCTTGCGGCCCGATTCCTCGCGGTCTTCCTGCTCCAGACGCTTCGACTTCTTCTCCAGATAGGTCGAGTAATTGCCTTCGTAAGGGAAGTATTTGCCGCGATCGATTTCCAGAATCCACTCGACGACGTTGTCGAGGAAATAGCGGTCATGGGTAATCATCAGCACCGCGCCGGCATATTCTTTCAGGTGATTTTCCAGCCATTTGACGCTTTCGGCATCCAGATGGTTGGTCGGCTCGTCGAGCAGCAGGATCGACGGCTTCTGGATCAGCAATCGCGTCAGCGCGACGCGGCGCTTTTCACCGCCCGACAGGCTGGTGACCGGCGAATCGGACGGCGGGCAGCGCAACGCCTCCATCGCCAGTTCGAGCTGGCTGTCGAGCGACCATCCATCGACCGCGTCGATCTTCGTCTGAAGGTTCCCCATTTCCTCCATCAGCGCGTCGAAATCGGTCTCGTCGGTCGGCTCGCCCATTTCCGCCGAGATCGCGTTGAAGCGCTCGACCAGATCGGCGGTCTCGCGCGCGCCGTCCTTGACGTTTTCCAGCACGGTCTTGGTCGGGTCGAGCTCCGGCTCCTGTTCCAGATAGCCGACCGTGATGTTCTCACCCGGCCAGGCCTCGCCCGTGAAATCCTTGTCGACGCCCGCCATGATCTTCATCAGCGTGGACTTGCCCGCGCCGTTGGGGCCGACGATGCCGATCTTGGCACCCTGATAGAATTGCAAATTGATGTTGCTCAGCACCGGCTTGGGCGCACCGGGGAAGGTCTTGGTCATGTCCTTCATGACGAACGCATATTGGGCGGCCACGGGTGGTCTCCGTCTGGATATCTGGGATGGCAGAAAGGTTGGTCGCGCATGTAGCGATGCCCCCGGCGGTTGGCAAACCGGGCGGCGGTGGTTAGCACCGGTCAATGCGTACATTACTGCTCGCGGCCGTTGCCGCTCTCGCCCTGCCCCTCCCCGCGCTGGCCCAGATGGATCCCGCCGCTCTGCGCGACGCCGCGCTGAAGGACGATGTCGCCTGGGACATCACCGAAGGTCTAACGACCGAGATCGGCCCGCGCCTGGCGGGTACCGAGGCCGAAGCGCGCGCCCGCGCTTGGGCGGTGAAGAAACTCACCGCGCTCGGTTTCAGCAATGTGCGCAGCGAACCATACCAGATGCCGGTTTGGGTGCGCGGCGAGGAAAAGGCGGAGGTCACCGCCCCCTTCCCGCAACCGCTGACGCTCACCGCACTTGGCAACAGCGGCGCGACCCCGGCAAAGGGTCTGGAGGCCGAGATCGTCTATTTCCCCACCGTCGCCGATCTGCGCGCCGCACCCGACGGCAGTTTGAGGGGCAAGATCGCCTTTATCAGCCACGGCATGACCCGCACACAGGACGGCTCGCAATATAGCGCTTACGGTGCCGCCCGCTGGCAGGGGCCGAACATCGCCGCAAAGAAAGGCGCGGTGGCGGTCCTGATCCGGTCGATCGGCACCGATTATCACCGCAATCCGCACACCGGCGGCACCAGCTTCGAGTCCGGCGTCACGCCGATCCCGTCCGCCGCACTCGCCCTGCCCGATGCCGAGCAGCTGGAGCGAATCGTCAAGCGCGGTCAGCCGGTAAAGGTAAAGCTCACCCTCACCCCGCGCCAGGCCGGCACCCGCGAATCGGGCAATGTCATCGCCGATGTGCCGGGCAGCGATCCGGCGGCGGGAATGGTCATTATCGCCTGTCATCTCGACAGCTGGGATCTGGGCACCGGCGCGTTCGACGATGCCGCGGGTTGCGGGATTGTCGCCGCGGCCGCGAAGCGAATCCTCGATGCAGGCCAGCCGCGCCGTACGATCCGTATCCTGTGGGCGGGGGCCGAGGAAGTCGGCGTGTTCGGCGGAAAGGCCTATTTCGAGGCGCATAAGGCCGAGCGTCACGCGCTGGCATCCGAATCGGATTTCGGAGCCGACCGTATCTGGCGTGTCGATTTCAAACTGCCGGACAGCGCTAAGGGTGTGGGCGACCGCGTCACCGCCGCGCTGGCACCGCTGGGCGTCGGTCGCAGCACGCAACGCGCGGGCGGTGGCGCTGATATCTCCGACCTCGTAAAATCGGGTGTCGCGGCGATCGACCTGCAACAGGACGGCACGCGCTATTTCGACTTGCACCACACACCCGACGACACGCTCGACAAGATCGATCGGTCACAGTTGCGCCAAAATGTCGCGGCATGGACTGCGATGCTCGCGGTGGTTGCCAACGCGCCCGAAGAAATCGGCTCCGTGCCATGATGCGGCGCACCATTTTCGGGCGGGCCAACATTGCTGCCAGATGAATTACCATTGACGGCGGCGCGCGGCGCGTTATTCCGACTAACTCGCACGGCAATCGGGCCGGGGCGAACCGAATAAATTTGCTTGGGAGCAAACGAATGAAGAAGATTCTCATCGTCGCTGCCGCGACCGGCCTGATGTCGCTCGCTGCTTGCAACACCACGCCTGCTGCGAACAACACTGCCGAGAACGTTGCAGAAGCACTCGAAGACAGCGCAGACAACCTCGAACTGGCCGCTGACAACGCGACCAACGAAGTTGCTGAAGCAGCTCTCGAGAACGCTGCCGACACGCTCGACAACGCTGCGGCGAACATCGCAGAGTAATCGCGCTTTAGCCCGACCCTCACGGGTCCGGCCGAACGAAAGGGCGTCCCTCCGGGGGCGCCCTTTTTCGTTGTGGGGCCGTTTCGTTCGTCGTCGACGATCGGTCGTTGGTCAGACGAAAACGTCCCGTGGAGCGGGCAATGGCGCTGGTCGAGCACCGTTCGCGGTACCGACCGCCGAAGCGTAGCCGGGGTCAGCGTTCGGTGTGAACGCGTCAACGAACCCCGGAGTAGACCCCATGTACAGCCATCTCGCCCGCGCGGCCGCCGTCGCCGCCGCGCTCCTCGCAGCGGTTCCCGCTTTCGCCGGTGGTGAGAAGAAGATCGCCGTGTCCTATGCCGACCTCAATCTGGTCAGCGCGAAGGGCAAGCAGGCCTTTGACCGACGCATCACGACCGCCGCGCGCCGCATCTGCGATGCTGCGCCCCAGCGCGACCTGGCGATGCAGGCCGCCGACAATCGCTGCGTTGCCGCCGTGCTCGCCACGACCGCCCCGGCCATCGACCTCGCGCTCCGCAACGCCGGCAACCGCCAGCTTGCGGCGCGCGACATGAGTGTCATTGTAGCACCCTGACGCTCATTCCACTGGCCCCGCCTGCCGGAGGGACCGGCGGCGGGGTCATTTTTGGTACGGCATGCCGGACGGTTGCGGCACCCGCTCCCCCACCCGGCCACCCACAGGGTCATGCTGGATGGCTGGCCGGGCGGGGGAGCGGGCCGGTGCCGCTTCGGCAAAGCCGAACAACCTTATCCCGCCATGATCGCCTTCGCCGCGGCCTGATAGGTGCGCCCGATCCGCACCGCCTCACCGTCCGCCAGCTCGGCATGCCACACGCCCAGTCCGTCGTGCCGCAGCTTCACGATCCGGTCGCGCCGCACGATCGTCGATCGGTGCAGCCGGATAAAGCGCTCCGGGTCCAGCCGTCGCTCCAGATCGCTGATCGTCTGATGGATCAGATAGCTGCGCGCGCCCAGGCTCAGCCGCATATAGTCGCGCTCGGCATCGATTCGCTCGATATCGGCGGCGGCCACGCGCACCATTTCCGAACGGTGCGGGACCCAGAATTCCTCGATCCAGCGCGAGCTGGCCAAGGATGCCGACGTCCCCTGCCCCCGCCCCGCCATTTCCACCGCGCGCTGCACCGCGCGCGCCAGTCGCTCGGCGCTGACCGGCTTCAACACATAATCCACCGCCGCGACGTCGAACGCCGCCACCGCATGCTGCTCGAACGCGGTGCAGAAGATCACTGCGGGGCGATGCCCCGCTGCCGACAGTGCGCTCGCCACGCCGATCCCGTCGCGTTGCGGCATGGCAATGTCGAGCAGCACCAGATCGGGTCTCAAGGCCTCGATCAGCCGAAGCGCGGCGTCCCCGTCGCTCGCCGTGCCGATCAGGTCGATCGCGGGAATGCCTGCACACAATATCTGCATCCGCTCGACCGCCAGCGGTTCGTCGTCGACGATCAGCGTGCGGAGCCGTTCAACAGCCATCGCGCACCAGCGGCATCGTCAGCGTCGCGGCAAACCCGCCAGTGTCGCTTTTGCCCGCGACCAGCGTGGCGGCATCGCCGAATCGCGCGCTCAGCCGGTCGCGCACGTTGCGCAGACCGACCCCGGTTCCATTGGCTGTCGTAACGCCGTCCCCATCATCGGCCACCGTCACCTCCAGCCTGTCGCCTGCACGCTTTGCGGTCACGCAGATTTGTACCGGTCGATGCGCAGGCGCGACCCCGTATTTCACCGCATTCTCGATCAAGGGCTGCAGGATCAGGCCCGGCACACACGCATCCTGCACGTCGGCGTCGATCTCGAACATCGGACGCAGCCGCTCGGGAAAGCGCACCGCCTCAATCTCCAGATAGAGCTGCTGCACCGCTATCTCATCGCTCAACGGCACATCCTCGGTCGGCTCCGCGGCCAGGCTGGTGCGGAAAAACGTCGCCAGATTCAGGATCATCGTCTCTGCATCCCCGCGTTTCCCCGACATCACCAGCGCCGAAATCGAATTGAGCGTGTTGAACAGGAAATGCGGATTCACCTGGTAGCGCAGCGCGCGCAGTTCCGCCGTCTGCGCCGCCGCGCGCAACCGCGCCGCCTCCCGCTCGGACGCGCGCACCGCGCCGGCATAGGACATCGCCAGATAGAATACCGCCCATGACGTGATGAAGAAATACCAGTGCAGCGCATTCTCGGAGATCAGATGCGCCGCATCCTTTTTCTCCGGCTCGGCAACGGCCTTCGCCGTCCCCGCTACCGCGTCCTTGGCGCGCTGCACCTCGGGCGGTGCAGGGTCATAAACATAGAAGGAAGCGTAATTCACCGCCGAGTAAGCCGTCGCAACGACCCCGGACAATATGAAAGCCGCTCCCACCCGTACGCCCAACGCACGATCGTTCAGCAGTCGTAACGCCCAATAGAGCAGATAGGTGAACCCGATCCCGAACAGCGACACCCACGCCCGGTTGTCGAGCATCCACGCAAAACCGGGATAGCCCATGATCCATGACCGCAGCGACACGGTGACATAGTAGAACAGCCAGAACACGACGATCGACAGCACCGCGATACGATGCGGCACCAGATAGGGCGAGGATTGCGGGCCGTTGGGAAGTTGCATTTCCGACCCTAACGCAACCACAGTTGAACAGGCGATGCAATTCCATGCAGCCGGTCGAACGGGATTGGCGATTGGTCGAAAGGGATGGTCGGGGAGACAGGATTCGAACCTGCGACATCCTGCTCCCAAAGCAGGCGCGCTACCGGACTGCGCCACTCCCCGACACAACGGAGCGTGGCCTTTAGGCGGGGTCCGCGCGGAAAGCTAGGGAGAATCTACCCGAATAATCCACGATAATCCCGTTACAGCGACGCCGCCGCTTCGATGATCGGCCCAAACTTCGCGGCGGTCAGGCTGGCACCGCCAACCAGCGCGCCATCGACATCGGCACAGCCCAGCAGCGCCGCCGCATTCGCGCCATTGACCGATCCGCCATACAGAATCCGCATCCGCGCCGCCGCATCTGCGCCGAGCAATTCGGCCAGCTTCGTCCGGATCGCACCGTGCATCGCCGCCACGTCGCCCTCGGTCGGCGTGCGTCCGGTGCCGATCGCCCAGACCGGCTCATAGGCGATGTCCAGCCATGCCGCATCCGCGCCGTCGGGCATCGATGCCGCGACCTGCGCCGTCACCACAGCCTCGGCCCGGCCCGCGTCACGTTGCTCCAGCGTTTCGCCGACGCACAGGATCGCGTTCAGCCCGTGGCGGTGCGCCGCCTCGGCCTTGCCCTTGACGTCGGCATCGGTCTCGCCCTGGTGCGCGCGGCGTTCGCTATGCCCGACGATGACGAAGCTGGCTCCGGCCTCCGCCAGCATCGCGGCGGAGATGTTGCCGGTATGCGCGCCCTGTTCGGCAGCGTGGCAATCCTGCCCGCCTATCGCCACGGTCCCCGCAACCGCGGCCGCCGCCTCGATCAGTGTCGCAGGCAGGCCCAGCGCAACATCCACGCCGGGATTTGCCGCCGCAATCTCCGCGATGCCCCGAACCTCGACCAGATCGGCCTTGAGCCCGAACATCTTCCAGTTTCCCGCCACCCGCTTGCGCCGCATCCCGCTCTCCCTGACAATTGTCTGATTTCGGACATGCCGATACGCACCCCCAAGCACGCACACAAGCTTGATGGCGGGGCATTGCCCCCCTAAAGCACCCACCAACACTTCCCATTGATCGGGTCTCCATGCTCACCTTCCTTCGGCGCACCATCTTTTCGACTGTCGGCAAGATTGTCGCGCTTCTGTTGCTCGTCCTCATCGCCGTGGCGTTCGCGCTGGGCGATATCACCAACCTGACCGGCAGTTCGGGACCCCGCAGCGGTGCGCTGATCGAGATTGGCGATCGCAAGGTGGACGAGGCGGAGGTTCAGGCGCGGATGAAGAACGCGCTGGAACGCGTGCGTCAGCAGCAGCCGATGCTCGACATGACCCAGTTCGTGAATTCGGGCGGGTATGAGCAGGTGCTCGACGATATCGTCAACCGCCTGACGCTTGAGGAATATGCCCGCAAGAACGGCATGTCGGTGTCCAAGGCCGCGATCGACGGCGAGATCGCGTCGAGCCCCGCCTTTGCCGACCCAATCACCGGCCAGTTCAGCCAGCGCGCCTTTGAACAGGTGCTGGCGCGCGAAGCTATCACCACCGAACAGATTCGCGCCGACATCCGTCAGGGTATTCTCGCGCAATGGGTCGCGGGTACCTCGGTCGCCGCCAACTACGTGCCCGTCGAACTCGCCACGCCCTACGCCTCGCTGCTGCTGGAGCGGCGCAAGGGGTCGGTCGGCTATATTCCCAGCGCCGCAATCGCCCCCGGAGCGGCACCCACCGATGCCGAACTGACCGCTTTCTACAATCGCGGCCGTGCGCGCTACACGCTGCCCGAGCGCCGCGTGATCCGTTACGCCATCGTCCGGCCCGACCAGTTCGCCGAAAGCGCGAAGGCGACCGACGCCGAGATCGCGGAAACCTATCGCAAGGATGCCGCAAAATACGCCGCGAGCACGCGCCGCACCTTTGCGCAAGTGAACGTCGCCGATCAGGCCGCAGCCAATGCACTCGCCGCGAAGATCAAGGGCGGCATGTCGATGGCGGCCGCCGCACAGGCGATCGGCCTGAAGCCCGCCACCATCGAAAACGCCGAAAAGCCCGCCTTTGCGCGCTCGAGCAGCCAGGCTATCGCCGACGCCGCCTTCGCCGCAAAGGCCGGCGATGTCGTCGGGCCGCTACGTTCGCAATTCGGCTGGAGCATCGTCCGCGTCGAAAAGATCGACCAGATCGCCGCCAAACCGCTGACGCAGGTGAGCGCCGAAATCGCCACCGCGATCACCGCGCGCAAGGAGGCGGAAGCGCTCGCCAATATGCGCGCGCGCCTCGACAACGGCCTCGCCAATAACGCCACCTTCGACGAAGCGGTTGCCGACGCAAAATTGAAAGCCGAAGCCACGCCGCCCGTTTTCGCCGACGGTCGTGCGACGCAGGATCCCCAAGCGCAGCCCGACCCGGTGCTCGGACAGATCGCACAGGGCGGCTTTGCGATGGAAACCGGCGACGATCCCCAGCTGATCCAGATCGGTCAGGATGGCGGCTTCGCACTCATCAAGACCGAACGCGTCATCGCCGCAGCCCCGCTCCCGCTCGCGCAGATCCGTGCAGGCGTCACCGCCGACTTCCTGCGCGATCGCCAGCTTCAGGGCGCACGCAAAGTCGCGGCCGCGGTCCTCGCGGACGTGAACAAGGGCACGCCGATCGCGGATGCCATGAAAAAGACCGGTCTCACTTTGCCCGCGCTCCAGCCGCTCGACGCATCGCGCGGCGAAATCGGACAGATGGGGCAACAGGTGCCACCGCCGGTCCGCCTGATGTTCAGCATGGCCGCGAAAAAGGCGAAGCTGACCGAGGCGCCCAATGGCGGCGGGTACTGGGTGGTCTGGCTCGACGCAATTCAGGCGGGCAATGCGCGTGGTAACCAGCCATTGGTGACCCAGACGCGCAGCCAGCTCGGCCAGATGATCGGCAGCGAATATGTCGAGCAGTTCGTCAAGGCAGTGCGCAAGACGGTCGGCATCAAGCGCAACGAGCAGGCCATCGCACGGCTCAAGGCGCAGCTCGGCGGCCAGAGCACGGGCGGCAACTGACCGCGATGGATGTGGCGGGGGTAGAGGGCGTCGAAGCGGCCCGCGCGGCGCTTGCCGACGGTCGCCCTGCCCTGCTGTGGCGCAAACAACTGGCGGACACCGACACGCCGGTCGCCGCCGCGCTGAAACTGATCGAGCCGGGGCGCGGCGATTTCCTGCTCGAATCGGTCGAGGGTGGCGCGGTGCGCGGGCGCCACAGCCTGATCGGCCTCGCCCCCGATCTGGTGTTCCGGGCAAATGGCCATGCGGCGGAGGTCAATGCCGCCTGGCTCACCGACCGCAACGCCTTCGTGCCCGCCGCAAAGCCGACACTCGACGCGCTCCGCGACCTTGTCCGCGATTGCCGGATGGACGTGCCGCCCGAACTGCCCCGCGCGCTTGCCTGCCTCGTTGGCTATTTCGGTTACGAGACGATCGGGCTGGTCGAGAAACTGCCGCGCGCCGCCAACGATGTGCTGGGCCTGCCCGACATGATCTTCGTGCGGCCGACGGTGATCCTGATCTTCGATCGCCTCGCCGATTCGCTGTTCCTCGTCGCGCCCGTGTGGCCCGACGCCACACGAGATACCGATGGGCTGATCGCAACCGCAACCGAGCGTCTCGACGCCACCGCCGCGCGTCTCGCCGCCGCGCCGCTTCCCGCGCGCGTTACCGCCGATGCCATCCCGGTTGCCGCCGAACCTGCCATTTCCGCCGCCGATTACGGCGCGATGGTCGCGCGAGCGAAAGATTATATCGCGGCCGGCGACGTGTTTCAGGTCGTCCTCGCGCAACGTTTCAGCACGCCCTTCCCGCTGCCGCCGATCGAACTGTACCGCGCGCTCCGGCGCATCAACCCGTCGCCCTTTCTCTACTTCCTTGACCTGCCCGGCTTCGCCCTTACCGGATCCAGCCCGGAAATCCTGGTCCGCGTGCGCGACGGCGAAGTCACCATCCGCCCGATCGCCGGGACCCGCCCGCGCGGCGCATCCGATGCCGAGGATCAGGCGAACAAGGCCAGCCTGCTCGCCGATGCCAAGGAACGCGCCGAACATCTGATGCTGCTCGATCTGGGTCGCAACGATACCGGCCGCGTCGCCGAGGCGGGCACGGTGAAAGTCACCGACAGCTACACCGTCGAATTCTACAGCCACGTCATGCACATCGTCTCGAACGTCGTCGGCCGCCTGCGCCCCGATGCCGACGCGATCGACGCGCTGTTCGCCGGTTTCCCGGCAGGAACGGTCAGCGGCGCGCCCAAGGTGCGGGCGTGCGAGATCATCGCCGAGCTGGAGGTCGATCAGCGCGGGCCTTACGCGGGCGGCGTCGGCTATTTCTCGCCCGACGGATCGATGGACAGCTGCATCGTGCTGCGCACCGGCATCGTCAAGGACGGGACCATGTACGTGACCGCAGGCGCAGGCATCGTCGCCGACAGCGATCCGGTTTATGAACAGCGCGAATGCGAGGCCAAGGCGGGCGCACTATTTGCGGCAGCGCGCGAAGCCGTCGCGCGCGCATCCGAGTCCGGCTTCGGGCAATAAGGCCTAGTCCTCGCCGCCCGGAATTTCCGCTTCGGCCGCCTTCTTCTCGCGCTGCTCGGCCTTCCACTGACGCAGCATCTGCATCGTGCAGCCGCTCTGGCCGAAGCTGCCGATCGGGTTGCAGCTCCCCGGTAGCACCGCGCGGTTCACTTCATCGACCAGTTCGGCGCGCCGGACCCAGCTGGTCCCACCCGGCCCCGGCTCGGTCTTGCGCAACGCCTTGGGGATACGAAACGGCGAATCACCGGGCCGTGAGCAGATCACCACCTCGTCCGCACTCTCGGCCTTTGGGCATTTGTCCTCGCCAAACAGCACGACGCTGCGGACGCGCTGTGGCGGCTCGCCGGACGCGGCCTCCTGGGCCATTGCGGGTGTCGCCAGCAGCGCCGTCAGCAACAACATCCGGATCATAGGACACTCCAAACACAATCAGACCGATGCGTAGCTAACGCACGCGGCAGCATTAAGGCCCGCTGAACCGGTATGCCCAACCTGGTTTACCCACACGGGGTGAATTAATCGCTTGCGTTGATTTACCCCATACGGGTAAGGGCGTCGCATCATGAGCACATTAGCCGGTTCCAAAATTCGCCGCTTCCGTGAGGAGCGCTCCCTCTCCCGCGCCGCATTCGGCGCGTGGTTCGACACGCCCGGTTCGACGGTTCAGGGCTGGGAGGAGGAAGGCAAGCGCGCCTCCGCCGCCGTCCTCAATCAGATCGCCGCCAACGGCATCGCGCATCATCAGGACTGGTACGTCCATGTCCGCAATCTGGAGCAGGATATGGGCTGGACCCCCGACAGCTGGAAACAGGCCGAGGCGCGCCAGCTGCCCACTTACCCCGATGCGGCCGCGCTCGACGCCGCAACGTCGCAACTCGCCAATTACCCCCCGCTCGTCTTCGCCGGTGAAGCTCGCGCGCTGACGCAGGAGTTGGCCAAGGTGTCGCGCGGCGAAGCATTTCTGTTGCAGGGGGGCGACTGCGCCGAATCCTTTGCCGAATTCCACCCCAACAACATCCGCGATACCTTCCGCGTCATCCTTCAGATGGCGGTCGTCCTGACCTTTGCGTCGAAACTGCCGACGGTGAAGGTCGGGCGCATGGCCGGTCAGTTCGCCAAGCCGCGCTCCGCCGATACCGAGACGATCGATGGCGTCACCTTGCCCAGCTATCGCGGCGACAATATCAACGACATCGCCTTCACCCCCGAATCGCGCATCCCCGATCCGCAACGGATGGTTCAGGGCTACAGCCAGTCCGCCGCCACGCTCAACCTGCTGCGCGCCTTTGCCAGCGGCGGCTATGCGAACCTGCATCAGGTCCACAAATGGACGCTCGACTTCCTCGGCTCCTCACCGTGGAGCAAGAAGTTCGCGGATGTCGCCGACCGCATCGGCGAGGCGCTCGACTTCATGCAGGCGTGCGGCATCGACGCCGACAGCGTGCCACAGCTCAAGGCGACCGATTTCTACACCAGCCACGAAGCGTTGCTGCTCCCCTATGAGCAAGCGCTGACGCGACAGGATTCGCTGACCGGCGACTGGTACGACACCAGCGCGCACATGCTGTGGATCGGTGACCGCACCCGCTTCGACGGCAGCGCGCATGTCGAGTTCCTGCGCGGCATCGGCAACCCGATCGGCATGAAATGCGGTCCCAGCCTGGAGCCGGATGCACTGCTGCGGCTACTCGACACGCTGAACCCCACGCGCACGCCGGGCCGCATGACGCTCATCACCCGCTATGGCCATGACCAGATCGAGGCCGGCCTGCCGAAACTCGTTCGCGCCGTAAAACGCGAAGGGCATAGCGTCGTGTGGAGCTGCGACCCGATGCACGGCAACGTCGTCAAGGCCGCGAACGGCTACAAGACCCGCCCGTTCGAGCGCATATTGGAGGAAGTGCGCGGCTTCTTCGCCGTCCACCGCGCCGAGGGAACGATCGCCGGCGGCATACACGCCGAAATGACCGGGCAGAACGTCACCGAATGCACCGGCGGCATGATCGACGTCAGCGAGCATGACCTGGCCGACCGCTACCACACGCATTGCGACCCGCGCCTCAACGCCGGGCAATCGCTGGAACTGGCATTTCTGCTGGCCGAAATGCTGAATGACGAGATGAGCGAACGTCGGAAGGTCGCTTGAACGCTGGTGGGCCCGGCAGGACTTGAACCCGCAACCTAACCGTTATGAGCGGTCAGCTCTAACCAATTGAGCTACAGGCCCCTCCAGCGGGTCCGCGATTACGGGCGAACCGCGATCACGGCAAGCGTCAACCTGCCCGGTCCAGCGCCGCCAATATCTCGTCATGCGATGCCGACGCGATGCCCAGCTTCGCCAGCAACCCGAACGCCTGTTCCCACCAGTTGTGGAACGCCCGCAACTCACCCCCATCGCGGACATAGGGGGTGTAGCCGATCGCGGCGGACGGCGAGTGGTAGGAGAACATCAACAACCGCACATCCGAATCCGCCGCCACGCGGATCGCCTCCAGTGCAGGGCCGATCGGCATGTCCTCCGGCGTCAGCGCAACCTTGGTCATCAGCTTCAGCCGCGACGCGATCCCGCGCGCCTTTGGCAGCTTGCCCAGCGTGCGATACAGCCGCACCCCGCCCGCGCCCAATGCGCCGGTGTAGATCGTCGTCAGCGGCAGCTCGATCAGCTCGCCACGCCCGGTGCGAAATGCGTGGTTGGAAATCGCGGCGAAATCCGGCCCGCCCTCGTGCGCATAGCCATAGCCCGACCGCATCGATGTATCGACACGATACCCCGCCGCCGCCAGCAGTTCGAGCGAGTTGGGACCGATGCCATAGCGCCCGGTCCGCATCATCACCGGTCGCCGCCCGAACGTCGTCTCGATCGCGTCGGTCAACGCATGCAGCTTCGCCGCCTCCAGCTCGCGCGGCAAATTGCCGACAAAACTGTTGATCGGCGTCACGTCCTCCACGAACGGCGGATTGACCCAAGGATGCAGCTGCGACCCGATCGCCGAGCGGCCGTCGGTCAGCAACGCGTTCAGAATATCCACCGACATCGAGCAATCGACGATCGGATGATCGATCATATAGCTCGCCGGTACGCCATGATCGACGAACAGCCGGTGCATCTCGGGCAGCGCCCGCATCGCCTCGGTCGAGCGATTCTCGCGGGCAAGCGGCTTCGACCAGTCGAACTCCTCCTCGGTGTCCACAAACACCGAAAAGCGCGTGCCGAACGCGTCCGGCCAGACGATTTGCGAGGCCCGCGCGGGCGCAGGGACGCGATACCCCCGGCCGGGGGCGGGCTGATGATCCGTATTCACGGAACAGCCTTTAGCGCACTTGCTCCAAAGACTTGGTTACCGCGGCAGGCAGGCGGATCGTAAAGCTGTCCGCCTCGATCACGAACGATCCGGACAGCTCGCGCGCCAGGTTGCGGATCAGCCGCAGCGCGAAACCGGTGCCGAGCAGCGCATTGTCCTCGCCCTCATCGTCGATCCCATACACCGCGTCGCCGCTATACGCCGCCAGCGCCGTCGGGCGATCGAACGCGATGGCGATGGAATCGTCGCTTTCAGCCGCCAGCCGGATGGCGACCCGCTCGCCCTCGCCCGCCGCCGAAATCAGCGTGGCGAGCATCCGCGACAACAGCCGCTCGACCGCGCGGACATCGCCGGTGACGGTCAGATTGTCGATCGGCAGGGCGATCCACGCCCCGCGCATCGTCGCCAGCACGCCCAGATCCTCGGCAATCCGCGCCAGCATCGGGCGCAGCGCGACATCGCCGGGATAGAGCCGCAGCGCCGAAGCCTCGATCCGCGCAGCGATGTCGAGATCGTCGATCGCCGCCAGCAAATTGCGGGCATGATCGCGGATCGCCGCCGCCCGCTCACGATACACGGGCTCGACCTCGCCCAGCATCTCGCGCTCTATCAGTTCGGCGAACCCGGCAATGGCGTTGGTCGGCGTGCGCAACTCATGCATCAACTGGCGCAGCGAATCCCCCGCCCCGCTGGACGGCACGACCGGCGTCGCAGCGCTTTCCTCGACACGCGGGCGACGCGCACTGCCGCGATAGCCACTGAAACGGCCGGTGGCCGGGTCGAACGCGGCGTTCGCGGAGATGCGCCAGTCACCCGCCGCATCGCTTTCGCCCGCCACGAACAACCGCGCATCGACAAACCCCGCACGACGCCGGAACGCGCCGGCAGCAACGCCATCGACCCGCGATCCGTCGGGCAACGCGGTCATGTCAAGCGACAGGCCGATCAGTGGCGCGCGCGAAACGCCGTCGATCCAGCGGATCACGCCCTGTTCGTCGGTCTCGAAACGGAACCCGTCGGCGCGTGCTTCCATCGGCAGCGCGACCGGACGATCCTGTCGCAGCGTGTAGAATGCGTCGATGCGCGCAACCACTTCGGCGATCTCGAACGGCCCTTCCGGTGCCGCCGCGATCGCCGTCTCCGCAGGTCGCGCGGCAGCGTCCGCCGCCACGTCTTCGCGGTCGGCGAGGATGGTTTCTTCCCCTGACATGCCCGAATCGTGCGCGAGTTCGGACTCGGCAGCAAGCGTCGTTGCGGCGAGCGGTTCGGCCCCTGTCTCGCTTTGGGGCAACGCGGAATCGTCCTGGTCGGACGGGGCGTGCGCCGCCTGTTGCAGCGCGGCGGCGACAACAGGGATCCCCAGCGCGGCGGTGCCAATCGAGACAAAGGTCGATACCGGCGGGGCAAGCACAGGCGTGTCGATTTCCGCCGGTTCGACCGCGTCCGGCAAGAAATCGACGACAGGCGGTACATCGACCGGCGTCGGGACGACATCGACGACGGCTTCCATCACCGGCCGGATACGGATGTGCCTGCGCGGCTCGGGCACCGAGGCTTCGGCGGGCAGTTCGATGTCGCCAGTCGAGCGCGCCGCGACGACGTCGGTCCAATCGATGCCTGTCACCGGCGGTTCGACTGGCTCGGCGATAGCCACCGGTGCCGTTGCCGGAACCGGGATTTCGGGGCTGTCCGCGATCACATCGCCCCAGTCGATCCAAACCGGCTCGGGCGCAACCATTGCGTCCGACTTGTCCACAGTTTCGTTTATCGGAGCCGCTTCTTCGACCGTGGCAAGCGCGACCGGTTCGTCCGCAACGGCAGCAACGACACCGTCCGCGATCACAAAGTCGACCGCCCCGAAACTCTCCAGCGCGCGCTCGATTCCCGGCGGCAAATCACGCCGCGCGCGCAGCACCGCTCGCCCCGCCGATGACAAGCGCGGCAGCAGTTCGATCCACTCGCCCGAATTCAGCCGTGCCGAATGCAAGACCGGTGCGGCCACCGCGATCTCGTCCGCCGCGCACAACGCCACCAGCGCTACCGGTGGCTGTGCCAGCTCAAGCGCGCGGGCACTCGCCGCACGAACGGCGACCGGTACATTGGCGCGAATCGATTCGAGCAAAGACAGCGCGCGCACATCCGCCGGAACCCGGCGGCGACCGATCAGATCGACGATCTGGCGCCATGCCGACGCCTTCCCGAACGCGGTCGAGATGTCCGCCGCAAGCACCGTTTCGAGAGTATCGTCGAACCGCACCGATCATGCATTCCATCCGGCGGGAAGTCGCGCGGTAAGGATTCCTTAACCGCTTCAGCCGGTTCCGTAACCCCGGCATTTCGGCACGTCGCATTGTGGGACAATTGCGTTGGCGAGTAATTATCTTATGCTTAACCGACATAATGCGACTCGATCCTGTCGCAAAAAGGGGAGCGCCATATGGCCTTTGACGAGATCGACCGGCAGATTATTGCGCATCTGCAGAATGACGGCCGGATGACCAATGTCGATCTGGCCGATCGCGTCGGCCTGACCGCCCCGCCCTGCCTGCGCCGTGTGCGCACGCTGGAGGAAAAAGGCGCGATTCGCGGCTATCATGCCGACCTGGACCCTGCCTGGCTTGGCTATACCATCACCGTATTCGCCATGGTCAGCCTGAAAAGTCAGGCCGAGACCGATCTGGAGGCATTCGAGGCGCATGTCGCGGAGATTCCCGAGATCCGCGAATGCTATATGCTCAACGGCGATATCGATTTCATCCTGAAGATCGTTGCCCGCGACCTCAGCAGTTTTCAGCAATTCCTCACCACCCGCCTCACCACCGCCCCCAATGTCGCGCATGTCCGCACGTCGCTGACGATCCGCTCGTCCAAATCGCTGCCCGGTGTGCCGGTGGAGGCATAGCGTGCCTTCTTGGCCCTCTCCCGTTCGTCACGGGAGAGGGTTGGGTGAGGGTCTTCTTCTTTTGCCCGACCTTGTCAGTCAGGTCAGGCCAGCTCGCGACCTCACGAAAGAAGAAGACCCTCCCCAACCCCTACCGCGAAGGCGGGAGGGGCTAGAAGTGAATGTCCGCGCCCGGTCGCACGCGGGCCAGTTCGAAAAGCACCCACAAAAAAAGGGGCGGCCTTACGACCGCCCCTTTTCATTTCGTCACACGGCCGATCAGGCAGCAGCTGGCTGATCCAGCCATGCGGACCAGAAGCGCGCGATGTCGCCGCGCGGCGAACCGGTCACGGCGGCAAACGCCGTTTTCGCTTCAGCCTTCTGGCCGGCCATGGCCAGCGCGATGCCCAGACGGGTGTTCACCAGATTGGTATCCACCCCACCCTTTTGCAGCGCCAGTCGATAGAGTTCGACCGCCTTGGCATGATTGCGCGTGCCCAGATACGCGTCGCCGGTCTGCATGGCGATGTCGCCCTTTGGCGCTGCGGCGGCGCGCTTTTCCTCGGGCGCAAGCGGCCCCTCGGCCTTTTCGCGCGCGACGGCGGTGGTGTAGAGCTGGTTCATCCGCGCGCTGCCCGCCGGGACCTTGCCGTTGGCGCGACCTTCCTCGATCACCGACTTGGCCTCCCATGGCAGGCCGCGTCGCTGCGCCGCATCGGCATATTCGAAATAGTCGTTCTCGCCGCCCATCGCCTTCGACGCGCGCATCAGGCGCAACAGGTCGAGACGCTGGTCCGCGTCGAGCGCCACGCCCTTGGCATTCGCCTGTTCGATGAACACCAACAGCGATGAGCGCCACGTATCGGCGCTGGGGTAAGCGGCAAGCTGGCGGCTCAGCCACTCGGCGGCACCCGCCTTGTTGCCCGACTTGTAGAGTTCCGAAACGGCGATCTTGTACCAGGTCTCGGGTGCCTTCTGCCCAGCCGCTTCGCGCGCCTTGATCGCTTCGTCGAGCGAGGCGACGCCACCGGTCACGTCCTTGGTCTGGAGCTGGGCAACGGCACGCTGCAACGGCAGATCGGGCTGATTGCCGCCCGCCGCCTTCGCCTTGGCGTATTGCTCCAGCGCCTGCGGGTACTTCTTGTCCTGCGCCAGCAACTGGCCGCGCACGAAATGTAGATTGCCTAGATCGGGGCCGGTGATCCGCCCGCTGGCGATCAGCGTGTCAAGCGCGGTGCCGCGACCGACATTGTTCTGCTTCTTCGTTTCAAGATCATAGCGCATCTTGGCGGCGAAAAACTTCTCATCGGCGTTGGTAACCAGCGCTTCGAGCGCCGCGACCTTCGCCTCCTCAGCGGCACGATCCGTACCTTTGGCCGCCGCTTCCGCTTCGGTGATCGCCTTGCGGAAATTGGCGCTGACCTTCAACGGCGCGGCCTCGGCCTTCTTGTCCTGCGCAGCGACAGGAGCGATGCCTGCGAGCATCGGCGCGCCGAATATAACCGCGGCGGCAATCGCAGCCTTTGAAACTGATTTCATCCAGGTCTCTCCTTACGCGGTCGCGCGTAGCAAACAGGGTCACAACCGCTCTAGTAATCCGCCGCGCGGGGTCAAGGCGGCGTGCTGCATTCCACCCCTCGCATTCCCACGCTGAACGCATTTTGAACGCAATGGCTCCCGCATTTCGCCCATATATCCCTCGCGTGCGCGCACGCGCGCGGGGTTGGCAGGTGCATGGGGGTTCGCTAGAGCGGTCACGATACTGAAACAACCCTTCGAAAGCTTTGAGACTTGACCGACGAGACCGTCCTCGCGGACCCTTCCGATATCACGCCGATCTCGATCGTCGACGAGATGAAGACCAGCTACCTCGATTACGCGATGAGCGTGATCGTGGCGCGCGCGCTGCCCGATGTCCGCGACGGCCTGAAACCCGTTCACCGCCGTATCCTCTATGCGGCGCAGGAGGGCGGCTATCTGCCCGGCCGCGCCTATCGCAAGTCCGCCCGACTGGTCGGTGACGTGATGGGTAAATACCATCCGCACGGCGACAGCTCGATTTATGACGCCATGGCGCGCATGGCGCAGGACTGGGCGATGCGGGTGCCGCTGATCGATGGTCAGGGCAATTTCGGGTCGATGGACCCCGATCCGCCAGCGGCCATGCGCTATACCGAGGCGCGGCTGGCCAAGGTGGCGATGGCGCTGCTCGACGATATCGACAAGGATACCGTCGACTTTCAGGACAATTACGACGGCTCCGAAAGTGAGCCGACGGTGCTGCCCGCGCGCTATCCGAACCTGCTGGTCAACGGCGCGGGCGGCATCGCGGTCGGCATGGCGACCAATATTCCGCCACATAACCTCGGCGAAGTAATCGACGCCTGTCTCGCGTACATGGACAATGGCGCGGTGACGATCGAGGAGCTGATGGAAATCGTCCCCGGCCCCGATTTCCCGACCGGCGGCATCATCCTGGGCCGCGCCGGTTGCCGCAGCGCCTATCAGACCGGGCGCGGATCGATCATCGTGCGCAGCCGCTATGTCACTGAACAGCGCGGCGACAAGCGCTCGATCGTCCTCACCGAAATCCCGTATCAGCAGGGCAAGAACCGCCTGGTCGAGCTGATCGCGGAGGCGTGCAAGAAGGACGGCAGCAATCCGCCGCGGGTCGAGGGGGTCAGCGACATCCGCGACCTCTCCAACCGCGAAGGCGTGCGCATCGTCATCGACCTGAAGCGCGACGCCACGCCCGAAGTCGTCCTCAACCAGATCTGGCGCAACACCCCGGCGCAGCAAAGCTTCCCCGCCAACATGCTCGCGATTCGCGGTGGCCGCCCCGAACTCCTCAACCTGCGCGACATCGTCGAAGCCTTTGTGCATTTCCGCGAAGAGGTTATCACCCGCCGCTCGAAGTTCGAGCTGGCCAAGGCGCGCGACCGTGCGCACATCTTGCTCGGTCTGGTTATCGCGGTCACCAACCTCGATGAGGTCGTCAAGATCATCCGCGGTTCGCCCAGCCCGGTGGTCGCGCGCGAACGCCTGCTCGTCCGCGAATGGCCGATCGCCGAAATCGCGTCCTATATCCGCCTGGTCGAGGCGACCGAGGTCGAAGTCACCGGCGACGTCTATCGCCTGTCCGATCTTCAGGTCCGCGCGATCCTGGACCTGCGCCTGCACCGCCTCACCGGCCTGGGCCGCGACGAGATCGGCGACGAACTCGCCAAGCTGGCCGAGGCGATCGCCGAGCTGCTCGCCATCCTCGCCGACCGCGCGAAGCTATATGAAGTGATGCGCGAAGAATTCACCGTCATCCGCGATCAATACGCCACCCCGCGCCGCACCGAAATCGCCGCCGCCGCCGATGGCATCGACGACGAAGACCTGATCGAGCGCGAGGACATGGTCGTCACCGTGACGATGGAAGGCTATATCAAGCGCACGCCGCTTGAAACCTTCCGCGCCCAGGCCAAGGGCGGCAAGGGCCGCGCCGGCATGGCGACCAAGGACGCGGACGCGATCACGAACCTGTTCGTGACCTCGACGCACACGCCGGTGCTGTTCTTCTCCAGCCACGGCAAGGTCTACCGGATGAAGGTCTGGCGCCTGCCCGAGGGTGGCCCGGCGACCAAGGGCCGTCCGATGATCAACCTGTTGCCGCTGGCGACGGGTGAAGTCATCTCGACCGTCTTGCCGCTGCCGGAGGACGAAGCCGAATGGGCCAACCTCCACGTCATGTTCGCGACCGCCAAAGGTTCGGTGCGCCGCAACTCGATGGACGCTTTCGCCAACATCCGCACCAACGGCAAGATTGCGATGAAGTTTGAGGATGAGTCAGCGGACCGCCTGATCGGCGTCTCGCTGCTCACCGAAACCGACGACGTCCTGCTCGCCACCAAACAGGGCAAGGCGATCCGCTTCGCCTCGACCGATGTGCGCGAGTTTCAGAGCCGCGATTCGACCGGCGTGCGTGGCGCGCGCTTGGCGGAAGGTGACGAGGTCATCTCGCTCTCTGTCCTGCGCGGTTTCGCCGCCACGCCACAGGAGCGCGAAGATTACCTCAAGGCCGCGCCGTGGAAGGAAGGCGACCGTGAGATCACGCTCAGCCCGGAACGCATGGCCGAGTTCGAGGCGGCGGAGGAATTCATCCTCACCGTCACCGCGAACGGATACGGCAAACGCACCTCGGCCTATGAATATCGCCGCACCAATCGGGGCGGTCAGGGCATCACCAACATCGTCAGTTCGGACCGCAATGGCCCGGTCGTCGCCAGCTTCCCGGCGCATAATGGCGAGCAACTGATGCTCGTCACCGATCAGGCGAAGCTGATCCGCACCACCGTTGGCTCGGTCCGCGTCACCGGTCGCAATACCCAGGGCGTGATCCTCTTTCGCGTCGCCGCCGACGAACATGTCGTCAGCGCCGCCCGGATCGAGGAGAGCGAGGAAGAGGCCGAGATCAATCTCGCCGATGGCGAAGTCGAAATCGCGCCGACGCCGGACGCGGATACCGACGACAATTCCGCAGCAGGACCAGAGGACGGCCAGTGAGCCGTCCCACCACCGCTTATAAAGTCCTCACCACCGACCAGATGACCGCGCTGGAAACCGGCAACTTCGCCGGAGCTCAGGTCGATCTGGCGGACGGCTACATACATATGTCAACGGCGGATCAGCTCACCGAAACCGTCGACAAGCACTTTGCCGGACAGGATAATCTCTGGGTCGCCGCAGTCGATCTCGAAGCGCTGGGCGACGCGATCAAATGGGAAGTCTCACGCGGCGGCGCAGAATTCCCACACATCTACGCCGTGCTGCCACTTTCGGCCGTGATCGCCTATTCGCCGCTGGAGCGCGGGGCGGCTGGAAGCGTCAAATTGCCAGTCACGGGATAAAAGGACCGCGCTTCGTATCTGACCCGTTCGTCCCAAGCAGAACGGTTTGGATTAAGCGTTGCATATCGTCGCCCCGGCCTTGAGCCGGGGTCCCGCTTCTTCGACCGCTAGAAGAAGCGGGACGCCGGCTCAAGGCCGGGGCGACGGATATTTCATGGCGATATCATCATGCTATAAGCTCCAGCTCACACGCCCTCGGCAAACAGATCCACGATCTCGACGCCCTCTCCCTCCGCCGCCAGCAACAGCGTCCGGTGGCACATGCACGGATCGCGCTCGAAACACAGCAACGCGCTCGGCTTCTCAGCGATCAGCGCCCGCATTCGCGCCGCTGCAACCTGGGCCTCTGGCAGCCCCAACTGGCCCGAATACACCGCCTCCAGCGTCGCCCGGTCGCCCTTCTTCGCGGCGTCCCGCCCCGGCTTTGGCGTCCCCAGCGCCTTCAGATGGACATAGTCGATCCCGCGCTCGGCCAGCGCCGCCGCCAGCGACGACTTCGAAAAGCCCGGTCGCCGCGACAATGGCAATTGCCGCACATCGATGACCTGCTCGACTCCGGCCCGCGTCAGCGCCGCCAGAAACGCGTCCATGGTCGTGCCTTCATAACCGATCGTGAACACCGCCATGTCCGTCACTCCGCCGCATAACATACCGCTTCGAGATTGATCCCGTCCGGATCGAACACGAACGCGGCATAATAGTTCGGCCCGTAATTCGGTCGCAGCCCTGGCGCGCCATGGTCGACCCCGCCCGCCGCAATCGCCGCCTCGTAAAACGCATCGACCTGCGCGCGCGTCTCGGCGCGAAAGGCGACATGCGTCCCCGCGCCCACCCGCTCATTGTCGCCGACCCAGAACTCGCCGCCGCCCTCGACGCCAAAGCCATGGGCCGCACCGCCCGACCCATTTTCGTCAGCAGGCACCGATGTCAGGCATTTCATGCCCAGCGGCTTCAGCGCCGCCTCATAAAATACCTTCGAGCGTTCCGCGTCGCTCACCGCGACACCCATATGATCGATCATGGCATTGACTCCTTCAATTTCTGTAATTACAGAAATAAACAACATGACCCGCTTCGCAGACCATCCCGACGCAAAGGCGTTCATCCTCCACTGGGGCGAGATGGGAACGCATTGGGGCGTCAACCGCTCCGTCGCGCAGGTCCACGCCTTGCTCTATCTGTCCGACAAACCGCTCCATGCGGAGGAGATCGTCGATACGCTCGGCCTCGCCCGCTCCAACGTCTCCACCGGCCTGAAAGAACTGCAAGGCTACAGCATCGTCCGCCGCGTCCATGTCGAGGGCGACCGCCGCGACCATTTCGTCGCGGAAACCGATTTGTGGGAAATGCTCATGCGCATTTCCGCCGAACGCAAACGGCGCGAGATCGACCCGACGGTCCAGCTTCTCGGCGAACTCGCCACCCGCCTCGCCGCCGACAAGAATGCCCCGCCGCATGTCCGCGAACGCGTCACCTGCATGCACGAATTTATTGGCACGCTCGGCACCTGGTACGATCAGGTGCGCGTCCTGCCCAAGCCCACGCTCGTCACTCTGATGAAGCTTGGCGGCAAGGTCGCCCGCTTCATCCCCGGCGCCCGCGCCTCAAAGGACTGAACCAGACCAAAGACGCGATTCCGCATACCCATTACCTTCTGAATTTACAGAAATAACAGTAAGGGAGCAGTGACATGGCCAGACATCACGCCCACGCCGCCGATCCGGCGCTCGCGCACGTCGCCTGGCGCGATCTGGTCGCGATGCGCCCGCGTGACGGCATGATCGAATGCCTCCACCCGCTCCCCTGGCTCGCCGCTTCCCTCACCGCCGCCGCATTCGGCATCTGGCCGCTCGCCGCCTTCGCCTCCTTCCTGTTCTTCCTCGCCGCGCTGCGCCTGAATCACGAGGCAATCCACCATAATCTCGGCTTCACCCCGCGCGGTCACCGCCTCGTCCTTCACGGCTTGAGCGCGCTGATGCTCGGCTCCAACAGCTCGGTCGCGTTCAACCACCTCCACCATCACAGCAAGGTCGGCACCGACGACGATATCGAGGGGCGCTGCGGCCATATGACGCTATGGCAAGTTCTCCGCTTCGGCCCGCGCTTTCCGCTGGAAACCCATATTTATGGCTGGCGCAACGGCGGCCCGCAGCTCCGGCGCCGCATGCGCATCGAGCTCGCGCTCAACGCCGCCATGACCGTCCTCGCGCTTACAACGCTATGGCCACCCCTGCTCTACCACCTCGCCGCAATGCTGGTGGCGCAAAGCCTGACCGCCTTCTTCGCCGTCTGGATCACCCATCACGATTGCGAGGACGGCATCGTCGCTCGCACGCAACGCGGCTGGCTGCTCAATGCCGTCAGCTACAACATGTTCTTCCACCTCGAACATCACCTGTTCCCCGCCGTCCCCGTCAGCCGCCTCCCCACCCTCGCCACCCGCATCGACGCGGCGGCACCCCGGTTGGCCTCGCGGATGCGGATGGTGGTCGCCCTTCCACGCAAACTGAATCAGCAAGGAGAAGTAAGATGATTGAGACCGTCTATGCCCTGTATCTCGTGATCACGATCGCGCTGACGATCTGGGTCGCTCGCACGCTCAGCCGCAATGGCATCGTCTTTCTCACCCAATGTTTCGGACAGAACGCCACGCTGGCGAACTCGACCAATCACCTGCTGGTCGTCGGCTTCTACCTCATCAACATCGGCTTCATCACGCTGACGCTCAGCCTGGGCCGCGAACCGACAACGATCCCCGAAGCGATCCGCTTCCTCAGCAGCAAGGTCGGCCTTGCGGTCATCGTGCTGGGCGCGATGCACTTCTTCAACATGGGCGCCATCGCCCAGTTCGGCCGCAAGGTGAACCAGTGGCTCAGCGACGGGCAACGTCCGGTTACGGCCTGAACCTTTCGGAGCGCTGGAAACGGCGCTCCGCATCTTGCGCCATGGGTTGCCGCCCTGCATATTCCTCGCATGGTGATGCTCAATATCTCGCTTCCCGAAGCAATGGAGCGCTGGATCGACTCTCAGACCCGCAGTGGCCGATTTGCCGATGGCAGCGATCTCATCCGCAGCCTGATTCAGCGGGAACAGGAGCGGACCGATCGGATTGCTGCCATGCAGCAATATGTCAACGAGGCGCGCGAGAGCGGCGTGAGCGGCGAGAATATGGCGGCGATCCGCGACCGGGCGCTGACGAAAGCCAAGCAAGGCTGACATGGCGAAATGGCGGCTGGCGCGGACAGCCGCGGACGATCTTGTCGATATTTATCTAAATGGGCTGGGCCGCTTCGGTCTTTCGCAGGCCGACCATTATCACGGCGGACTGGAATCGACTTTCGAGTTTCTGGCTCAATATCCACGTGCCGCGAGGTTGCGGGAGGAAATCACGCCGCCAGTCCGCGCACACCGGTACAAGGCACATCTCATTGTATATGAAATAGATGTCGAAGACACGGTTTTCATCCTGCGCATCCGCCATGCCCGCGAAGACTGGACCAACGACGCGGATTAGCGATCGGACTTTATCTCGGTCGATCGGCTCACCTGAACCACGCCCCATGCAATCAGCGCCTGCCCCGCAAAATAGGTCGGCCAGATCAACATCCCCGGCACCGCCGACCCTGCCAGCGGCCCCATCCGCGCAAAGATCAGCAGGTCCGACACCACGAACAGCATCGCGCCGACGCCCACGCGATAACGCGGAAACCGGCTGGTCCACGCCGTCGCCGCCATCACGCCCAGAAACGCGGCATAGACTCCCACCGGCAACGCCTGCCCCACCGGTGCCGCCAACATCGCCGAGATCGCCACGGTTGCGGGCGCGATCACCCAGCCCAGCGCCTTCTGGCTCGGCGTCAATGCCACCCGCCGGTTACGCCAGTACAGCGCGATCGCCGCCATATGCCCCGCCGCGAACGCTGCGCCACCGATCGTGAACCCGTGCGTTTCCAGCAGTAAGTCACCCGCAGCGCCCAACGCCAGCACTCCCGCGATCAGCCACCCTTCGGCGTCCCGCGCCTGCGTCGCCGCCCACACCGCCAGCAACGCCACACCGCTGGTCTTCCACGCCGCCGCCCACGCTCCGGCTTCGACGACGTCCCAAACCGTCAACGAATAGCTCGCCCCCGCCAGCACCGCGATCCAGAACAGCCCGTGATTCAGCCCCCGCATCACTTTCCCTTTTCCTACAGCCCCCCGGTTCGACTAAGGGAGCCCAAGCGTCCGGCACCACCGGGCAGGTGTCAACCTCACGCATGAAACCCTGTAAGAGTGTCAACCTCTCCCCTCCAAGGTGTGTCAACTTCGACAATCATGAATAACCATCAAGTCCACATCATCGGCGGCGGTCTCGCCGGTTCCGAAGCCGCCTGGCAACTCGCCAACGCCGGCATCCGCGTAAAGCTTTCCGAGATGCGCGGGTCCGGCGACATGACGCCAGCGCACCAGACCGACGGCCTCGCCGAACTGGTCTGCTCGAACAGCTTCCGCAGCGACGATGCCGAACGCAACGCGGTCGGGCTGTTGCATCAGGAGATGCGCGACCTCGGTTCGCTCATCATGGCACAGGGCGACATTCACAAAGTCCCCGCCGGTTCCGCGCTCGCGGTCGATCGCGACGGCTTCTCCGATGGCGTCACGGCGGCACTCGCCGCGCACCCCAACATCACCATCGTCCGCGAACGCGTCGACGCCCTCCCCGACGAAGGTCTCGCCATCGTCGCCACCGGCCCGCTCACCGCCCCCGACCTAGCCGACAGCATCGGTGCTGAGACGGGCAAAGACGCACTCGCTTTCTTCGACGCCATTGCGCCAATCGTCCATTTCGAGAGCATCGACATGGAAAAGGCGTGGTTCCAGAGCCGCTGGAACAAAGTTGGTCCCGGTGGCTCCGGCAAGGATTACATCAATTGCCCGATGACGAAGAACGAGTATCTCGCCTTTCATCAGGGCATGCTCGACGGCGAAAAGGCCGAGTTCAAGGAATGGGAAAACGTCCCCTATTTCGAAGGCTGCATGCCGATTGAGGTCATGGCGGAACGCGGCATCGACACCCCGCGCTACGGCCCGATGAAGGGCGTCGGCCTCGACGATCCCAAAACCGTTTGCGAAGAATTTCCCGACGGCCGTTGGCCCTATGCCGTCGTGCAACTGCGACAGGACAACGCCACCGGCACGCTGTGGAACATGGTCGGCTTCCAGACCAAACTGAAGCATGGCGCACAAGTCGCTCTATTCAGGACGATTCCTGGTCTTGAAAACGCAGAGTTCGCCCGTCTCGGCGGTCTGCACCGCAACACCTTCATCCGCTCGCCCGAACTGCTGGATCCCACGCTGCGCCTTAAATCGCGCCCCAATATCCGCTTCGCCGGACAGATCACGGGCTGCGAAGGCTATGTCGAAAGCAGCGCGATCGGCCTAATGGCTGGTCGCTTTGCCGCCGCCGAACTGCTCGGCCACACGCTCACCCCGCCCCCGGTCGAAACCGCTCTCGGCGCGCTGTTGCACCACATCACCGGCGGCGCGGAGGTCGAGACCTATCAACCGATGAACGTCAATTTCGGCCTTATGCCGCCAATCGAGGGCCGCACGAAAAAGGCCGACCGCAAATTGATGTACACCGCCCGCGCCCGCGCCGCCTTTGCCGAATGGGTGAAGGCAGCGTGACCTAGCCCGCGTCCGCCAGCGCCTTTGCCACCGCCTCCCGGCAGTCGCATTTTGGCGCGGTGGCGGCCCTGCGCTTTGGCGCGGTCGTCGCAAACTCCGCGCGGGTCAGCCCGCCCGACCGGTCCTTGTCCGCCGTGGCAAAGCGCGTTGTCGTCCGTACCGCCCACTCCTCGAACGACAGTCTGCCGTCCCCATTCTTGTCGAGTTTGGCGAACGCTTTGCGACGCGGCATGGACAGTTCCGCCAGCGTGACGATCTCGTTGCGGTCCTTGTCGTTGCGGTTGAAGCGCTTTTCCTCCCGCGTTTTCGGCGTTGCCCGGGGCACTTCGCCAACCGCTTCCTCCGCCTCGACCGTTTCGCTCTGCACCGGCGCTGGTGGTGCCGGCGGCACCGGCTCGGGCGTCGCACGCCCCTGAAACAGGAACACGCCCGCCCCCGCCATCAGCAACGCCGCCAGACCCCCCACGAAATATCGCCACATGCCGAGTCTCCCTCGCGCCACAGGCTAACGCCCGCACCGCCGACGGCAAGACGTCACAGACCGGTAAATCGGTGCCGCAATGCCCGCCACGTCCGTCGCGGCGACCCTTCCGAAACCCCCTCCAGTTCCATCCGCGCCAGATGCGCCATCGCCCCTAAAGCCCGCCCATTCCGGCTCCACCGCGCCGACGTCGCCGCTCTCAGCGATTCCACCGCAATCGCCCGCGCCGCCGCCGCCTCACCCGGATCGGTCAGCTTCCCCGACAAACCGGCCAGCGCCCAGCCTTCCCCAGCCAGCGTCAACGGATCGGCGGGAGACGCCCCCGCCAATATCCCTGCCAGCTCGAACAACCGCCGCCCCCGCGCCCCGTAAGTCCGCAGTGCCAGATCATCCAACTCCTCCTGCAACAGCGCCTGCCAGCCTTGGGCAATTCCGGCGATCATCGACCCGCCGACCCCCATCCGCAGCACGTCCTGCGCAATCGCCTGCAACACCGGCTCCCCCGGCGGCGGTGCGGTGTCGAGTGCGATCAGCGCGTCATGCCACCATTGCAGCCGGATCTGCCCCAGCATCGGCTCGCTCGTCGTCCGCAGTGTCTCCGCCAGCCGGTCGTCCAGCGTCAGCAGCGCCGCCAGCCCCCGCCCCGCCGTCGCTGTTGGCGAATAGGACAGGATCATCCTCCGTTCCGGTTGAGAAATCATCGGCCGTCTCCATTCCGGAGCAATTGCAAACGCGTTGTTAACCATGCGCCTTCAGCGCGCGTTAGCCGCAGTGCCCGCATAGCGCGTGATCGAACCGGGGACGATCCACCGATGATAACGCGTGCAGGGGCAGCGAACAGCGCCCGTAATTGGCTGACGTCACTAGCACGCGACACGCGCGGCAATACGCTTGCGATCGTCGCGGCATCGCTGATTCCACTGGCGGGCATGGTGGGCGGCGGTGTCGACATCAGCCGCATGTACATCGTCAAGACACGCCTGCAACATGCCTGTGACGCCGGTGCGCTTGCAGGGCGCAAGCAGATGGGTGGCGGCACCTGGGCATTCGACAACAATGCGGCGCAAGGCGCGGCGAACCGCTTCTTCGACGCGAATATCCAGGCCAGCCCCTATGGCGCGTCGTCGGTCACCAAAGCATTCACCGAAAGCGCGGGCAAGGTCTCCGGCACAGCGTCGGCGGTGCTGCCGATGACGGTCATGCGCGTGTTCGGTAAGACCACTGAAACCCTCACGGTCACGTGCGATGCCGAAATGCGGCTACCCAACACAGATGTGATGTTCGTGCTCGACACCACCGGATCGATGGCGAGCAAGGCGGTATCGACCGATACGCAGACCAAGATGGAAGCGCTGCATTCGGCGGTAAAATGCTTCTACGAAACGGTCGCGCGGCTCGACACCGCCGAAACATGCGTCGGTGGCGCACCGTCAGGCGGCACGGGTGGCTCGGTTCAAGTCCGCTTCGGTTTCGTCCCCTACGCCTCAAACGTGAATGTCGGGAAGCTGCTTCCCGTCGATTTTATCGCCAACAACTGGTCGTATCAGTCACGCGAACCGCAATGGACGACAGGTGCGACGACCTACACCTATCCCAACCCGGCCGTCGATACTGTCGGCTCCCCGGGGGCGGGTGATAGCGGCTGGACCGAATGGGCCGTTTCCAACGGTCATTCCTGCTCCAGCACACCGGCCGATCAGAACAACGTCAACGGCAGCTTTACGATTGATTCAGCGGTCAGCACCGATGGTGCGGGCGTTCGCACCTCTACGACGCGGACCTATAGCAAGGTCAATATTGACTATGAAGACTATAGCGGCTGGTGGGGTTGCGTGGTCATCACGCGGCGGCGGGGAACCGGCAATTATACCGTCGTCGTTCATACCCAAACGCCAGTATCCAGCACCAGCCAGACATTCAACCGCTGGCGCTATGCCCTGATTTCGCACAATGTTTCGGGGTTAAAAAACGGTACGAGCTGGAACAACACGATCACGCTTCCAATTGGAGCAAGCGGAGCCGCTCGCACCATCACGTGGGACGGCTGCATCGAGGAGCGGGCGACGGTTTCTCAGTCCAGCTACAGCCCGATCCCGGCAGGAGCGAAGGATCTCGACATCGATCTGGTCCCGAGCACAGCAGACTCGACGACACAATGGGGGCCGGCACTTCGAGAGGTCATCTTCGCACGCGACGTCACCACGGACTGGAACCAGCTCGACCGCAGCGAAGCGCTAACGACCACCGATTACTACAATAACGTACCCTATTATTGCCCGGAAGAGGCGCGCAAGCTACAGGCGTGGCCGACGGCGTCTGCCTTTGAAACCTACGTCGACGGCCTGACGCCCAACGGCAATACGTACCACGACATCGGCCTGCTATGGGGCGCTCGCTTCATCTCGCCGACCGGCATCTTCCGCTCGGAGAATGAATTCACGCCACAGGGCGCGGAAATAGAGCGCCACCTGATCTTCATGACCGACGGTGAAGCGTGTACCGGCGACACCGATTACGGTCCTTACGGCTTCCCGTGGCTTGATCGGCGTACGACCGATCCATCCAGCGCGCCGACCGGCGGCTGCCTGACCACGGGCACGCTGACCCAGCAAGTCAACGCGCGAACGGCGGCGATCTGCACGGCAGTCAAGAACAAAAACATCACCTTGTGGGTGATCTGGTTCGGTGCATCGAACAGCACGATCGAGACGATGATGACGTCTTGTGCCACCTCCGGTCGCTTCTTTGCCGCACGCAATTCGACCGACCTGCAAAATACGTTCAAGTCGATCGCGGATCAAATTTCCCAGCTCAGGCTGACCAGGTGAACCGGCGATTCTCCCTCCGCCGTGTCACACCCGGCGCGCTTCTGCGCGACGAGTCGGGCGCCACCGTCATCGAATTTGCGATGGTGGCGCCCGTACTCGGCCTGATCCTGCTCGGCGCGTTCGACATCGCCCACACGCTTTACGCACGCGCCGCATTGCAAGGCATCGTGCAAAAGACCGCGCGTGATTCGACGCTGGAGAGCGGCTTTGAATCCGGTGCGCAGACCGCGCTGGACAACAAGGTGAAATCGCAAGTCCGCGCGCTCGCCAACAATGCCACGATCAATGTCACCCGCCGCTATTACCGCACCTTTTCAGAAGCGGCGGCGGCGCGCTCCGAAACCTGGACCGACACCAACGTCAATGGCACCTGCGACGGCAGCGAGCCTTATGTCGATGCGAACAACAACAGCAGTTGGGATCGCGACGGCGCGCGTGAGGGTCAGGGCGGCGCGAAAGACGCGACGCTCTACACCGTCACGATGAGTTATCCGCGGATGTTCCCGCTCTACAATCTGATCGGCGGATCGCGCACGACGAAGATCACGGCGGCGACCGTGCTGCGCAACCAGCCTTATAGCGATCAGGCCAATGCGGCGGCATCGACTCAGGTGCGCAACTGCCCGGCGGCGGTCACTGCCACGCCGTTGCCGACACCCACGCCGACCTCGTCTGCAAGCGCGTCGCCAACCCCCTCGCCGACGCCCTCGGCAACGGCGACCGGCGCAGGTGGAAGTCCCTGTACGGTCCCGCTGTTCGGGCTGTGCCTGTTATGAGGCGCCATCCGTTATCCGCCCTGCGCGATGCGACCAGCGGTCTTGCGCTGATCGAATTCGCCTTGTCGCTTCCGATCCTGCTAATCCTCAGCCTGACCGGGGCGGAGATGACCAATTACATCATCACCCGCATGCGGGTCAGCCAGATTTCGCTGCACCTCGCCGACAATGCCGCGCGCATCGGTTCCGGCAGCCAGCTCCAGGCAAAGACGATCAACGAGGCCGATATCAATGATCTGCTCACCGGCTCGGGTCTGCAGGGTGGCGAACTCG
The DNA here is from genome assembly GCF_036663835.1 of Sphingomonas sp. LT1P40. Classification (NCBI taxonomy): domain Bacteria; kingdom Pseudomonadati; phylum Pseudomonadota; class Alphaproteobacteria; order Sphingomonadales; family Sphingomonadaceae; genus Alteristakelama; species Alteristakelama amylovorans. The sequence goes on along the minus strand of NZ_JAXOJT010000001.1, from coordinate 930,676 downwards.
ATTTGTTCACGCGCGGCCGTGTGATCGTGTCGAGCCTGGAACCGGTGGCCACGCCCAACACGACGAACAAGTACCGCATCCGCTGGCAACGGTGCCGCGGGGCCAAAACCACCCAGACCTCCAGCTATGGCGCGGCGGGAACGACCAACCTCAACGGCATGGGCAGGACCGGGCGGCTCGCCGTCGCGCCGGAGGCCGGCGTGACGATGTATGTCGAAGTCTATTACGAATATCAGCCGATCTTCAGCCGCTCGCTCGCCCCCAACACCAGCTTCCGTGAGGAAGCGTCGATGATGGTCCGCGATCGCCGCGATACGGTGGGCGGCAGCAACGGGGTCTATCCCGTCACCGGCGTCACCGCATCCACCTGCTGAATACCCTCCCCGGCGCGGGGAGGACAAAGACTACCGATAGGTTACCCGCTTAACCCCGGCGACTACCTTGTCCGCCGTAATCAGCGCCAGCTTTTCGAGGTTCGCCGCATAGGGCAACGGCACATCCTCGTTGGTAACCCGCACGACCGGCGCATCGAGATCGTCAAAGCCCTCGTCCATTGCCACCGCGATGATTTCCGACGCGATCGAACAGACCGGCCAGCCTTCCTCGACCACCACCATACGGTTGGTCTTTTTTAGGCTCGCCAACACCGTCGCCGTGTCGAGCGGACGCAACGTGCGCAAGTCGATGACTTCGCAATCGACGCCCTCGCCCGCCAGCTTTTCAGCAGCTTCCAGCGCGACGCCGACGCCGATCGAATAGGTGACGATGGTCACGTCCGCACCCTCGCGCACGATCCGCGCCTTGCCGATCGGCAGCACCCAGTCATCCAGCTTTGGCACGTCGAAGCTGCGTCCGTAGAGCAGCTCGTTTTCAAGAAACACGACCGGGTCCTGGCTACGGATCGCGGCCTTCAACAGCCCCTTGGCATCCGCCGCGTCATACGGCGCGATCACGATCAGCCCGGGCACACTGGCATACCATGGCGCATAATTCTGGCTGTGCTGCGCGCCGACGCGGCTTGCGGCACCGTTCGGCCCACGGAACACGATCGGGCAGCGCATCTGGCCGCCGGACATATAGTTCGTCTTGGCCGCCGAATTAATGATGTGGTCGATTGCCTGCATGGCGAAATTGAACGTCATGAACTCGATGATCGGCTTCAGCCCGCCCATCGCGGCACCGGTGCCGACGCCGGCAAAGCCATATTCGGTGATCGGCGTGTCGATCACGCGCTTGGCACCGAATTCGTCGAGCAGGCCCTGCGTTACCTTGTACGCGCCCTGATATTCGGCGACTTCCTCGCCCATTACGAAGATGCGCTGATCGGCACGCATTTCCTCGGCCATCGCATCGCGCAGCGCTTCGCGCACGGTCGTTTTGACCATCTCGGTGCCGGCGGGAACTTCCGGATCGGCAACGCTCGCAGCCTTGTCGCTGACGAGCTGTTTCGTGCCGCTATCGGCCTTTTTCGGAGCAGCTTCGGGTTCAGCCTTGAGCGCATCGACGACAGGCACAGCGGCTGGCGCAGGAGCCGCAGCATCTTCCCCCTCGCCTGCGATCGTTGCGATCACGGTGCCGACCTTCACGCCATCGGTGCCTTCGGCGACCAGGATCGACGCAATCGTGCCTTCATCGACGGCCTCGAACTCCATCGTCGCCTTGTCGGTCTCGATCTCGGCGATGATGTCGCCCGATTTGACCGTATCGCCTTCCTTCACCAGCCACTTGGCGAGGGTTCCCTCTTCCATCGTGGGCGAGAGCGCGGGCATCTTCAGCTCGATCGCCATCTCAGTACGTCTCCACCAGCACGTCGGTATAAAGTTCGCTCGGATCGGGCTCCGGCGTCTGCTCGGCAAAGTCCGCCGAGTCGTTCACGGCCTTGCGGATTTCCGCCTCGATCGCCTTCAGCTCGGCTTCGGTGACGCCAACCGTCTCGAGTTCCTTCTTTACGCCCTCGATCGGATCGCTGTTGTCGCGCATCGACTGAACTTCGTCGCGGCTGCGATATTTCGCCGGATCGGACATCGAGTGGCCGCGATAGCGATAGGTTTTCATCTCCAGGATGATCGGCCCCTTGCCGCTGCGCACCCATGCCAGCGCTTCCTCGGCGGCACCACGGCACGCCAGCACATCCATGCCGTCGACCTGAATGCCCGGAATGCGGAAACTCTCGCCGCGGCGATACAGCTGATCCTCCGCCGACGAGCGATTGACGCTGGTGCCCATGGCATATTGGTTGTTTTCGATCACATAGATGATCGGCAGCTTCCACAGCTCGGCCATGTTGAAGCTTTCATACACTTGGCCCTGGTTCGACGCGCCGTCGCCGAAATAGGCCATGGCGACGCCGCCATCCTCATTATATTTGTGCGCGAAGGCGAGGCCAGTGCCCAGCGACACCTGCGCGCCGACGATGCCATGGCCGCCGTAAAACTTCTTCTCGGTCGAGAACATGTGCATCGACCCGCCCTTGCCGCGCGAAATGCCCGCCGCGCGACCGGTCAGCTCAGCCATGATTTCCTTGGGATCGATGCCATAGGCCAGCATGTGCCCGTGGTCGCGATACCCGGTAATCACCGAATCCTTGTCGCCGTCCAGCGCCGATTGCAGCCCGACCGCGACCGCTTCTTGCCCGATGTAAAGGTGACAGAAACCACCGATAAAGCCGAGACCGTAAAGCTGGCCCGCTTTCTCCTCGAACCGACGGATAAGCAGCATCTGCCGGTAGAATTCCAGCAATTGCTCCTTCGACGCGGCGAACCGCTCCGGTTCGTTTGGACGCTCGCGGTTCACCACAGGTGGTTCGATCTTACGGCTTTTTGCAGGCGATTTTGCCACAATTATCCTCATCCTGGGGAAGGTCGGAAGCGGCGCTATAGGCCGGTTGATGCCCAATGCGCAACGCCCCCTGCGTCAGCCATCATATCCGGCGCCAAAAAAGGAAGGACGGCACCGCAAGCGCGGCACCGTCCTTCTTCGTTACGGGCGTTATTTCAGGTGCTGGCGACGTCGGGGTCGCATTTGCACGCGACCGCGACCTTGGGATCGGACCCAGTTGCGCCGAGCTCGGTCGATTTCGGGCATTCGGTAATCAGCGCGCCCACCAGAATCATGCCGGTGGGTCCACCCTCGTTCTTCACTTCCAGGCGAAGCGTGTGCGTGCCCGCCGGGACGGCGTTCGAGAATGACCCGAAATTCGGTGCCTTGAACCCGTTGATGCCCCCGCTGGTCTGGCTGATCTGCGTGGTGCCTAGGAACAGCTTGGCGGAGTTGTCCGCGCCGAACTGACCCTTGATCGATACGCGCCCGCCGATGACGCAACGCGGCACGACGATAGTCAGCGTATAGTTATACGTTCCGGGAGCGCTCGACGCGCCCTTGACCCACCCGGCGGGTGCTAGCGGGCTCCAGCCCGGATCCGGATTTGCATTGACCACGGGTGCGGGTGCGCCGTTCCCGGTGGCGACACGCCAGGGTGCAGTACGGCTGTTGAGCGACGCCTTTTGCTGGCTGCCGTCGATACATTTGCAACATATCGCGCGCACGCTGCCGGCATTGCCCGCAGCCTGGACGGGGGCGGTCGGCGGTGCGCTGGCCGTCGTCATGACCATTGCCAGCGCGGCGGCGATGACGCCCGCTTTTGGATATGCGATCTTCATCAGGATAATCCCTCTTTCCGGTTGCGGCAGTCTCTGGCGCAAACAACATCCGGTGGAGGGCAGTCAGAGTCGATGCGGCTCGACTAGTCCGATCGGACTAATAACGCGGCGAGCCTACTCAAAAATGAGAGCGCGCGTGTCGATAGCTATCGACACGCGCGAAAACCTTGCCTGCTTCAATTAAGCGGGACGATCACTTCATCGGGGTGGACGACGTTGAGCTTCTTGCGGGTCAGCTCGTCGACCATGTCGGGGTCCGCCCCCTTCTGGTCGAGCAACGCAACGCGGTTGCGAAGTTCCGACCGCGCCTTTTCCAGCTTGGCCAGCTCCGCTTCCTTGAGGGCAAGCTGGCGCTTGTAATCGCCATAGACCAGCACGCCGTTCGGCCCGAGCACGGCCGAATAGGCGAAAAAGCCCATGAAGATGATCGCCACGGCCGGAAGGCCGGCGCGGCTCAGGATCGCCTTGACTGAAGTGGAACTCGCCATAACCGCTTGTCGCTCAAACCGAATCCACGATCAAGCCCGCAGAATGGAGCGGCCCGCATAAACTGCGGCGTCGCCCAGTTCCTCTTCGATCCGGATCAACTGGTTATACTTGGCCAACCGGTCAGACCGCGCGAGCGAGCCCGTCTTGATCTGCCCGCAATTGGTGGCGACCGCCAGGTCGGCGATCGTCGTATCCTCGGTCTCGCCCGAACGGTGCGACATGACCGCGGTATAGGCCGAACGCTGCGCCAGGCTCACCGCCTCCAGCGTCTCGGTCAACGTACCGATTTGATTGACCTTCACCAGCAACGAGTTGGCCAGCCCCATGTCGATGCCCATCTTCAACCGCTTCGGATTGGTCACGAACAGATCGTCGCCGACCAGCTGAACCGTCTTGCCGATCTTGTCGGTCAGCGCCTTCCAGCCCTCGAAATCATCCTCGCTCATGCCATCCTCGATCGACAGGATCGGGTAGCGCGCGGCGAGATCGGCCAGATAATCCGCCATCTCGACCGGCGACAGCGACAGGCCCTCACCCGAAATCTCGTATTTGCCGTTCTTGAAGAACTCGGTCGCCGCGCAATCCAGCGCCAGCATCACGTCCTCGCCGGGACGATACCCCGCCTTCTCGACGCTCTGCATGATGAAATCGAGTGCTTCAGTCGTGCTGGCGATGTTCGGGGCAAAGCCGCCCTCGTCACCCACCGACGTCGACAGGCCCTTGTCGTGCAGGCCCTTTTTCAACGTGTGGAAAATCTCGGCACCGCACCGCACCGCTTCGGCCAGGCTCTCGGCACCGACCGGCATCACCATGAATTCCTGGAAATCGATCGGATTGTCGGCATGCTCGCCACCGTTGATGATGTTCATCATCGGCACCGGCAGCACATGCGCCGCGACGCCACCGACATAGCGATACAGCGGCAGCCCGCGCGCATCGCCCGCAGCCTTCGCCACGGCCAACGACACGCCCAGGATCGCGTTCGCGCCAATGCGACCCTTGTTTTCGGTCCCATCCAGCTCGATCATCGCATAATCGACGTCGGCCTGATCCTCGGCATCCAGCCCCAGAATCGCCTCGGAAATCTCGCCATTCACCGCCTCGATGGCCTCAAGCACGCCCTTGCCCTGATAGACCGACTTGTCGCCGTCGCGCTTTTCGACCGCCTCATGCGCGCCGGTCGAGGCACCGGATGGCACCGCCGCGCGCCCGAAACTGCCATCGTCCAGCAGCACATCGACCTCGACGGTCGGGTTGCCGCGGCTGTCGAGAATCTGGCGTGCATGAATGTCGATGATTGCGGTCACGAAATGGTCTCCCTATTTTGGAGCTGAAGGCGTCGCGCGGGCCTCTATCCCGTTCGTCGCCATCGGGCAAATCGTGATACGGCGGGAACCGTCCTGCGGCGGCTTGGTTGAACCGGAAACGGCATGGAAGGGCTTGGAGCAATGGCAGAAGAGACAAACGCACTGAACGAAGGCGGCACGCTGGTTGCCGCAGAGCCAATCAAGACGACCGGCGACGGCGGCGCGAGCATTGGTGGAAAGCGCGGCGCCACGGAGACGGTGCGCGAGGAGGCCGGCAAATTCATGGGTCAGGCCGGCGATAAGGCCCGCGCCTTTGCCGACACCGGTAAGGACAAGGCGACCGGCGCACTGGACGAATTCTCGAACATGATGCGCGACGCCGCTGGTTCGGTCGATGAAAAGCTTGGCGAGCAATATGGCCAATACGCCCGCTCCGCCGCCGATCAGCTGTCTGGCTTTGCCGAATCGCTGCGCGGCAAGCAGGTCGACGATCTGGTCGATGACGCGCGCGATTTCGTGAAGAAAAGCCCCGCCGTCGCGGTCGGCATCGCCGCCGGTATCGGCTTTGTGCTGGCACGGTTGCTCAAATCGGGGCTCGACGCCGCTGGCGACCTCGCTGACAAGGGTTCGCCGGGCAGCGACGCGCCAAAGGCATAATCGAGGCTGCGGGGGACCAGCGTGGACGAACGGCAAGAAGACAGTGACGACGGCGTTGGCAGCCTCATCGCACGCACCTTCGCGGACGGACGCGCCTATGCCGAGGCGGAACTCGGTTATTGGCGCGCGCTCGCCCTCGGTCGGCTGGCCGACGCCCGCGCTGCCGCGATCTTCGGCATGGTCGTGTTTTTACTGGCGCAGGCGGCTGCGATCGCGCTCATCGTCGGTTTGGTCATGATCTTCACCCCCTATGTCGGACCCGGCATGGCCACATTGATCGTCGTGCTGGTGGCAGGATCGGCGGCGGCGGTATTCGCGTTCGCTGCGCTCCGCCGTTTCCGCCGTGCCACGCGCCCCCGGAACACGCCATGACCAACGAAACCCTACCGCCCGCGCTGATCGAAGCCGAAGCGAGAAGCCGCAGCGCACGTGAGCGCTTGTTTGGCACGCTGGACGAGGTGCAGGTGAAACTGAACCCGCTCACGCTGGCCCAGGATGCGGTCGGAACCGTAGCAAACGGCCTGATCCGCGACGGCATCGACACTGTGCGCACCCGACCCAAGGCAATGACCGCCGCCGCCGGGCTGGCCATTCTGTTCATGGCCCGAAAGCCGCTGGCAAAGCTGCTGTGGAAGGGTGCGAAACATGCAACCACCACTGTCCCCGCGAGTTTGAAGGCTCGCGCAAAAAATCCAAAAAAAGGATCCGGAAAATGACCGAACCCCGTGAAGCGCCCGCCAGCCGCCGTAAAAGTGCGGCCAACCAAATTGAAACCAACCCGCTGGCGATTGTCGCCGGCGGCGTTGCCCTCGGCGTGGTGCTCGGCGCGCTGATTCCGCGTCTGCAAAAGGAAAAGGAGTTGCTGGCCCCGGTCGGCAAACGCATCGCCGAAACCGCGACCGCCGCTGCGACCGCTGCCCGCGACGTGGGCAAGGCCGAGATCGACGCGCTTATCCCGCCGCGCGCAGCCGCCAAGGAGCAGATTGGCCGGATCATCGGTAACGCCTTTACTGCGGCTAAAGACGCGACAAAGAGCAAGGCGGACGCCTGATCCGGCCTTGAGTGCGGTGCAGCATGCGCGCTAAGGCATCCGGGATAACCAATCCCCGGGAGTTTTCATGAGCAAGCTGCACCTCGTCTTTGGCGGTCGCGTAAGCGATCCGATGACGCTCGACTTCAAGGACCCCGCCAATCTTGACGTGGTCGGCGTGTTTCCGGACTATGCCAGCGCCGAAAAGGCATGGCGCGGCGCTGCGCAGCGTACTGTCGACGATGCCGAGATGAAATATGTGGTGGTGCATTTGCACCGTCTGCTGGAGCCGGATTTGACGGTTTGATCGCGTTTGCCGTCGCCCCAGCGAACGCTGGGGTGACGGCTTCAGATCAGATAAACTCGATCTTGCTGACCTCGAACCAGCGGTCCCCCGCCGGAACGGTCACTTCGACCTCTTCGCCCACGACCCGCCCGATCATCGCGCGACCCAGCGGCGAGTTATAGCTGATCCGACCGGTCTTGGCATTCGCCTCGGTCTGCCCGACGATCTGGTACTTCACGGCCTTGCCGTCCTCGTCCAGCATCGTGACAGTCGCGCCGAACACGACCTTGTCGCCCGACAATTCTTTCGGATCGATGATCTGCGCACGGGACAATTTGTCCTCGATGTCGCTGATCGTCGCTTCGTTCTGGCCCTGCTGCTCCTTGGCAGCGTGATATTCGGCGTTTTCCGACAGGTCGCCATGCGCGCGCGCTTCCTCGATCGCATCCACGATCAGGGGCCGTTCGGCTTTCAGGCGCTTCAGTTCCGAGGTGAGCGTTTCATAACCCTCCTGGAGCATCGGCATCTTTTCGACCGTCGCCATCGCATTCGTCCTTCGTCAAAACCCCTTCCCCAAGCGGACCGTATTCGGCCCGCCCGCACACTTACAAATTATCCGGGGGATTAATTGTGCGAGTGCGAATAATAGGCTTGCAGGGGCCGGACTTCAAGTGACTGGCGTGAAAGCGCCTCGATCGCGCGCGATGCCGCCACGCTGGCCGGAGCCGTGGTGAAATACGGAATCTTCAGCGACAATGCCGATCCGCGGATCGATTCGGAGTCCTTCAGCGACTGCCAGCCCTCGGTCGTGTTGATAATCAGCGCGATGCCGCCGTCGACGATCCGGTCGACGATATGTGGCCGCCCCTGCGCCACCTTGTTCACGCGCTCGACCGGCACGCCCGCCGCCGCCAGATAATCCGCCGTGCCGCCCGTCGCGACGATGGTGAAGCCCAGCTCCACCAGCGTCTGCACCCCCGGCAGCACCACCGGCTTGTCGCCATCCTTGACGCTTACGAACACCGCGCCGCCCTCCGGCAACACCATCCCCGCGCCCAACTGCGCCTTGGCAAAGGCGATGGCGAAATCATTGTCGATCCCCATCACTTCGCCGGTGGACTTCATTTCCGGCGACAGCACCGGATCGACGCCGGGGAATTTGTTGAACGGGAACACCGCTTCCTTCACCGCGACATAGTCGATGTTGCGGTCGATCTGCGGCAAGTCCTTCAGCTTCTCGCCCGCCATCACCCGCGCCGCGATTTTGGCGATCGGCGCACCGATTGCCTTGGCCACGAATGGCACCGTCCGCGACGCACGCGGATTGACCTCAATCAGATAGACTTCGCCATCCTTGACCGCAAACTGGATGTTCATCAGCCCCTTGACGCTCAGGCCACGCGCCAGCGCCTCGGTCTGCCGCTCGATCTCCGCAATGATGTCGTTCGAGAGCGAGTAAGGCGGGATCGAACACGCGCTGTCGCCCGAATGGACGCCCGCTTCCTCGATATGCTGCAATACGCCTGCGACCACGACCTCGTCGCCGTCACAGATCGCGTCGACATCCACCTCGACCGCGTCGCGCAGATATTGGTCGATCAGCACGGGCGCATCGCCCGACACCTGTACGGCGGTGGCGATATAATGGTCGAGCTGCTCGGGCGTATCGACGATCTCCATCGCCCGTCCGCCCAGCACGAAGGACGGACGCGTCAGCACCGGGTAACCGATGCGCTCCGCCACCGCCAAAGCCTCGTCGCGGCTGCGCGCCATGCCATTGGCCGGCTGTTTCAGCCCCAGCTTGTTGACCAGTGCCGCGAACTGCTCGCGGTCCTCCGCCAGGTCGATCGCGTCCGGCGACGTCCCCAAAATCGGGATGCCCGCTTCTTCCAGCGCGCGCGCCAGATTGAGCGGCGTCTGCCCCCCGAATTGCACGATCACCCCGACCAGCTCGCCATTCTGCTGCTCGGTGTGCAGGATTTCCAGCACGTCCTCGGCGGTCAGCGGCTCGAAATACAGCCGGTCCGACGTGTCGTAATCGGTGCTCACGGTCTCCGGATTGCAGTTGACCATGATCGTCTCATAGCCCGCGTCCGACAGCGCAAAACACGCATGGCAACAGCAATAATCGAACTCGATCCCCTGCCCGATCCGGTTCGGCCCACCGCCCAGGATGACGATCTTCCTGCGACCGGTCGGCTGGCTCTCGCACTCCGGCTCACCGAAGGACGGCGCTTCATAGGTCGAATACATATACGGCGTCTTGGCGTTGAATTCCGCCGCACAGGTGTCGATCCGCTTGAACACCGGCCGCACGCCCAATTTGTGGCGCAGCGCGCGCACATCCGTCTCGGTCACGCCGCCGGTCATCGCCTTGACGACTTCGCCGATCAGCCCGGACGAGCGCGCCATCGGCCCCGCGCCCTCACGCAGATTCGCCGATTGCAGCGCCAGCCAGGCGAGCCTTTTGTCGCTGAACCCCATCGACTTCAGCTTGCGCATCCCAGCCGTGTCCTGCGGGAGCCCGTTCTTGCAGACCTCGGTCTCCGCTGCGATGATCTCCGCGATCCGCTCCAGGAACCACGGGTCATAAGCGGTCAGCGCGAACACCTCGGCCACCGTAAAGCCCTCGCGCAACGCCTGCGCCGCGATCAGCAGTCGGTCGGGCGAACGGATCGCCAGCGCCGCCTCGATCTCGTCGCGCGGCGCCCCTGCCAGTGCATCGACATTGTTGAAGCCGCTCAGCCCGGTCTCAAGGCCGCGCAGCGCCTTCTGCATCGATTCATGGATGTTGCGCCCGATCGCCATCACTTCGCCGACCGACTTCATTGCCGTGCCCAGCGTCGCTTCCGCGCCCTTGAACTTCTCGAACGCAAACCGGGGTATCTTGGTCACGACATAGTCGATCGTCGGCTCGAACGACGCAGGCGTCGCGCCGGTGATGTCGTTGGTGATCTCGTCCAGCGTATAGCCCACCGCCAGCTTTGCCGCGACCTTCGCGATCGGAAAGCCCGTGGCCTTGGACGCCAGCGCAGACGAGCGCGACACGCGCGGGTTCATCTCGATCACGATCAAGCGACCGTCCTTCGGATTGACCGCGAACTGCACGTTCGACCCGCCGGTCTCCACGCCGATCTCGCGCAGCACCGCGATGCTGGCGTTGCGCATGATCTGATATTCCTTGTCGGTCAGCGTCAGCGCGGGCGCGACGGTGATCGAATCCCCGGTGTGCGTCCCCATCGCATCGACATTCTCGATCGAACAGATGATGATGCAATTGTCGTTCTTGTCCCGAACGACCTCCATCTCATATTCTTTCCAGCCGAGGAGCGATTCCTCGATCAGCACTTCGGTCGTCGGCGACAAATCGAGGCCGCTGCGCACGATCCCCAGAAATTCCTCGCGATTATACGCGATGCCGCCGCCCGATCCGCCCATCGTAAAACTGGGCCGGATGATCGCGGGCAGCCCCACCTTCTCCAGCGCCGCCAGCGCGTCGGCTTCCGAATGCGCAATCGCCGAACGAGCCGATTCCAGCCCGATCTTCGTCATCGCGTCCTTGAACTTCAGCCTATCCTCGGCCTTGTCGATCGCCTCGGCATCCGCGCCGATCATGATGCAGCCGAATTTCTCCAGCGTACCGTCATTCGCCAGCGCCAGCGCGGTGTTGAGCGCGGTCTGTCCGCCCATCGTCGGCAGGACAGCATCGGGCCGCTCTTTCTCGATGATCTTGGCCACCACCGCAGGCGTGATCGGTTCGACATAGGTCGCGTCGGCCAGCTCGGGATCGGTCATGATCGTCGCGGGGTTCGAATTGACGAGGACAATGCGATAGCCCTCCTCCTTCAACGCCTTGATCGCCTGCGTGCCCGAATAATCGAACTCGCACGCCTGCCCGATCACGATGGGACCAGCGCCAATGACGAGGATGGAGGAGATGTCGGTGCGTTTGGGCATTAGTTCGCCTGAAGAAGTTGAGATACCACCGCACCTAGAAGTGCGTTCGCCAATGCGACGATGGTGGGGTTACCGTATTTTTTGATCAACTCGCCCAAAGCGCGGACGAGCAACTCGTACATCAAATAGGCGCGGTACTCTCCAGCACGGATAAGTTCTCGAGCCGCTTTGATTTGCCCGCTCAACCGCTCCCGAAGCCCCGGTTCATCGGGATTGCCATTGTCGCTATCGAGTGCGTCGATTATCTCAGCAACGGATGCTTCAGCGACCGAACTTTGATTGTGGTCGAGGCGGACGATCCGGTCAGCGGCGGGAACAGCGATGTTGTCGATAGTTATTTCGGCGTCTTCGGACACAGGTGCCAGGGGCGTACCCACCCCATCGTCCGTCCCCCACCGGTCCTCCACCTTCCTCATACCGCGGGCAGAAATTTTCCCGATCGCCATGTAATCATTGCTGGCGTTACTCGGACCGGTAATCATCCCGCTGCGAAGAAGGTTTTTCTGAGCTTCAATGAGCCAACCTTCGCGTGCTTCGATACCGTATTTCGCAGTAACTTTGGCAAAGGAAAGAACGTCGTTCTCACCAAACGACATATGCTCTTGATATAGCGCCAAAAGCATCATGTCCTCAAATTGGGAGTACATCATGCCTGATCACCATCCAACATCCCCACAAACCGCTCGAACAGATAGAAACTATCCTGCGGCCCCGGCGACGCCTCGGGGTGGTACTGCACCGAAAACGCCCGCCCGCCGTCCAGCTCGATCCCGCAATTGCTGCCGTCGAACAGCGACACATGCGTCTCGGTCACCCCGGCGGGCAGCGTATCGCGGTCCACCGCAAAGCCGTGGTTCATCGACGTGATCTCAACCGTCCCGTCGCTCAGCCGCTTGACCGGGTGGTTGGCGCCGCGATGGCCCTGAAACATCTTGGTCGTCTGCGCCCCCGCCGCCAGCGCTAGCAACTGGTGGCCCAGGCAGATACCGAACAGCGGGATTTTCGTTGCCAGCAACTCGCGGATCACCGGCACGGCATATTCGCCGGTCGCGGCAGGATCACCGGGGCCGTTGGACAGGAAAATGCCGTCGGGGGCAAAGCTCAGCACCTGTTCGGCGGTCGCGGTGGCGGGGAGGACGGTGATCTTGGCCCCGGCCTGCACCAGATTGCGGAAGATGTTGTGCTTCGAGCCATAGTCGATCGCAACGACGTGAGGACGGTCTTCTTCCCCCCTCCCGCTTGCGGGAGGGGTCGGGGGAGGGACTGTTGCGTCGAGGACGTCGCCAGAGGACACGCCCTCCCCTAGCCCCTCCCGCAAGCGGGAGGGGGACTTGTCACTCTCATACCCAAACCCCAGCCGCCAGACTCCGCCTTCCCACCCGAAATGCGTCTCCGCCGTCACGGTGATCGCCAGGTCCATGCCCTCCAGTCCCGGCCACGCCTTCGCCTGCGCCAGCAACGCCGGAACATCGAACTCGCCGCTCGCCGAATGCGCGATCACCGCGTTCGGCGCGCCATTCCCACGAATCCGCCGCGTCAGCGCCCGCGTATCCACGCCCGCCAACCCGATCCGGTCATGCTTGCGCATCCAATCATCCAGCCGCTCGACACTGCGGAAGCTCGACGGCGCGGTCACATCCTCGCGCACGATCATGCCCAGCGCATGGGGGTTGTCCGCCTCGACATCGTCCGGGTTCGCGCCGACATTGCCGATATGGGGAAAGGTGAAGCAGATCATCTGGCCCGCGAAGGACGGGTCCGTCATGATCTCCTGATAACCGGTCATCGCAGTGTGAAAGCAAACCTCGCCCACCGCCGCGCCCTCTGCGCCAAAACCACGGCCCCACACCACTTCGCCGGTCGACAGCACAAGGACTCCGGTCGCCCCTTCAGGCACAGATACGGGCGTGGCTTCGGCCATCAGAGAAGGGCGCTCCTTTAAGTTTTTCCGGCGATGTCGCTAAGCGCTGCCCGCTAAGCACCTCCCCCCCTCCCGTCAACCCTCGCATCGGACGGCGGGCGGGTCTAAGGGCGGTAAATTCATTTCACCTGTGGGTAAAAACGACATGATCCGCGACGACATCCAGGCCGCCGTCATCACCGCGATGAAAAGCGGCGACAAGGCCACCACCGGCGCCATCCGCCTGATCCAGAGCGCGGTAAAGAACCGCGACATCGAGGCGCGCACGCAAACCGCCGTGGTCGAGGATGACGCGCTGGTCGTCGAAGTCCTCCAGAAAATGGTGAAGCAGCGCCGCGAATCGATCGAGATGTTCGAGAAAGGCGGCCGTCAAGAACTCGCCGACAAGGAAAAGGCCGAAGTCGCGGTCATCGAACGGTTTTTGCCCGCGCAGATGAGTGCCGAGGAAACCAGCGCCGCGATCGAGGCGATCAAGGCCGAACTCGGCGCGACCGGCATGAAGGACATGGGCCGCGTGATGGCGGAACTGAAAGCGCGGCATGCGAGCAGCCTGGACATGAGCAAGGCCAGCGGACTGGTGAAGGCGGCGCTTTCCTGAAGTGAGCCTGACGCCCGCCTTCCTCGACGAACTGCGCGCCCGCACCACGCTGTCGTCCCTGATCGGGCGCACCGTGAAGATCACCCGCGCCGGTCGCGAATGGAAGGCGTGCTGCCCGTTCCACAATGAAAAGACGCCGTCGTTCACGATCAACGACGACAAGGGTTTCTACCATTGCTTCGGCTGCGGCGCGCATGGTGATGCGATCCGCTGGCTGACCGATCAGCGCGGGCTGCCGTTCATGGATGCGGTCAAGGAACTCGCCGCCGCCGCCAATCTCGACGTCCCGCAAGCCGACCCGCGCGCGGCGGAGAAGGCGGAACGCGCCAAGGGCCTGCACGAGGCGATGGCCGACGCGGCGAAATTCTTCGCCGATCAGCTCCACGGCCTCGCCGGTGCGGAAGCCCGCGCCATCCTCGAAAAGCGCGGCATCAACGCCGACACCGCCCGCGCCTTCGGCTTGGGTTTCGCGCCAGACTCGCGCGGGCGGCTGCGCGAAGCCCTCAAAACCTATGGCGACCCAATGCTGGTCGAATCCGGCATGTTGATTCAGGTCGAGAACAAGGAACCGTACGACCGTTTCCGCGGCCGCCTGATGATCCCGATCAACGACGCGCGTGGCCGCACCATCGCCTTTGGTGGCCGCATCATCGGCGATGGCGAGCCGAAATATCTAAACTCCCCCGAAACCCCGCTCTTCGACAAGGGCCGCACGCTCTACAATCTCGATCGCGCCCAGGCCGCCGCGCGGAAAGCCGGGCGCGTGATCGCGGTCGAGGGCTATATGGACGTCATCGCGCTGGCCCAGGCCGGGTTCGGCGAGGCTGTCGCCCCGCTCGGCACCGCGCTGACCGAGCAGCAGATCGAGCGGCTGTGGCGCATGGCCGATGTTCCCTATCTCGCGTTCGATGGCGACAGCGCTGGGCAAAAGGCCGCGATCCGCGCCGCCCACCGCGCGCTACCGCATATTCAGCCGGGCCGCAGCCTCGCCTTCGTCAGGCTCCCGCAGGGGCAGGACCCCGACGACCTCGTCCGCAGCGCCGGACCGCAAGCATTCGAAGCCCTCCTGTCGTCCGCGCAGGGCTTGGCCGACCGCATCTGGACTCACGAACTCGCCGCCGAGCCGCTCGAAACCCCCGAAGCCCGCGCCGGCCTCAAGCGTCGCCTCGCCGATCTCGCCGCGACCATTCAGGACGGCAATGTCCGCCACGAATATGTCGCCGAGTTCCGCCGACGCTTCGACGATCACTTCGCCCCCGCCCCCCGCGCCTTCACTCCCCGCGCGCCCGGCACCCCCTTCCGCCCGGATCGTCCCGGCCAGCGCTGGCAGCCACCCGAAGGCCCGCCCAGCGCCACCGCACAGGGCGTCCGCACCACCGGCATCGATCCGGTGCTGGCCAAGGCCGTCCTTGCCGGCCTGATCCGCCACCCCGCCGAAATCGCCCGCCATATGGAGACGCTCTCCTCGCTGCGCATGGCTGATGGCGCGCTTGGGCGGCTGTTCGAAGCTGTGGTCGATGTTGCGCTGGAAGATCAGGCGCTTGATAGCGACCGCCTGCGCACCATATTGGCGTCGTCCGGCTTTGATTCAGTGGCGACCGAGTTGCTTCGTGCCGATGCCATGCCCTTCACCTTCACGCAGAAGGAATGGGAGGCAGGGCGCGCCGAACTCGATCTGGGTGAGGCGATCGCGGTGCTCGCAGCCAAGCCACAGGTCGATGCCGCGCTGGCGGAGGCAACGGCGGCGGTTCAGGCGCGTTTCAGCGACGAAGCGTTCGAGCGTCAGGTGGCGCTGGTTCGTCGCAAGGCCGAGCTTGAATTGCGGCTCGCGAATCTGATGCTTGCGGACGAGGACTAATTCGTTGAATAGGGCGGCGTATAATGCCGCCATCCGATACAAAGGCATTCGATGGCAAAGGCAGTTATGGCAGACGGCGGCGATACCACGGAAACGGGCGACGCGCCCCTGATCGACATGAACGAAGGTTCGATCAAGCGGCTGGTCGCGCGCGCCAAGAAGCGCGGCTACATCACCGTGGATCAGCTAAACGAGATGCTGCCGCAGGATCAGTTCACCACCGATCAGATCGAAGACGTGATGTCGTCGCTCAGCGACATGGGCATCAACGTCGTCGAGAATGAGGAAGTCGGTGACGACGATCAGCCCGAGGACGATACCCCGGACGAGGTCGATGCCGAGAAGGAAGACGAACCCGCCTTTGAAATGGCGAAGAAGAAGGAGGTCGTCGACCGTACCGACGATCCCGTTCGCATGTACCTGCGCGAAATGGGCGCGGTCGAGCTGCTCAGCCGCGAAGGCGAAATCGCCATCGCCAAGCGGATCGAGGCTGGCCGCGACACGATGATCCTGGGCCTGTGCGAATCGCCGATCACCTTCAACGCGATCATCGGCTGGTCGAATGCTCTCAATGAAGGCACGATGCAGCTGCGCGAGATTCTCGATCTCGATGCCATGCTGTCCAAGGGTCCGTCGGCCGAGCAGGTCGAGAATGCCGAAGCGGACGATTCGGGCGAAATCAGCGAAAAAACCGCCGGTGCCTCGTTCAAGGAAGAGGAAGAGCCCGAAGAGGCGCCCGCCGACGACGAAGACGACGAACTGACCGAGCGTCGTACCCCGCGCCCGTCGGATGACGAGGAGGAGGACAACACCCTCAGCCTCGCGCAGATGGAGGAGACGCTCAAGCCGCAGGCGCTGGAGAAGTTCGCCAACATCACCTCGATCTACAAAAAGTTCGGCAAGATTCAGCAGAACCGGCTCGACGCGATGGCGGCGGGCGGCGAACTGACCGCGGCTGACGAAAAGAAATACCACAAGCTGCGCGAGGAGCTGACCGCCGAAGTCGAGAGCGTCCAGTTCCACAATGCGAAGATCGAATATCTGGTCGATCAGCTGTACAGCTACAACCGCCGCCTGACCGCGCTGGGCGGCCAGATGCTGCGTCTCGCCGAGCGTCACAAGGTCAACCGCAAGGATTTCCTCGACCGCTACGTCAATCACGAGCTGGACGAGAATTTCATCCCCTCGGTCGAAAAGCTCGACAAGAAGTGGGCCGCTTTCGCCACGAACGAGGGCGCGGCCGTCGATCGCATTCGCGTCGAGATCGCCGAGATCAGCCAGCAGACCGGCATGGCGCTCACCGAATTCCGCCGCATCGTCAACATGGTGCAAAAGGGCGAGCGCGAAGCCCGCATTGCGAAAAAGGAAATGGTCGAGGCGAACCTGCGCCTCGTCATCTCGATCGCCAAGAAATACACCAATCGCGGCCTGCAATTCCTGGATTTGATTCAGGAGGGTAATATCGGCCTGATGAAGGCGGTCGATAAGTTCGAGTATCGCCGCGGCTACAAGTTCAGCACCTATGCGACGTGGTGGATTCGCCAGGCTATCACGCGTTCGATCGCGGATCAGGCGCGCACGATCCGCATCCCGGTCCATATGATCGAGACGATCAACAAGCTCGTCCGCACCAGCCGCCAGTTCCTGCACGAGCAGGGCCGCGAACCGACACCGGAGGAGATGGCCGAACGCCTCTCCATGCCGCTGGAGAAGGTGCGCAAGGTGATGAAGATCGCCAAGGAGCCGATCTCCCTCGAAACGCCGATTGGCGATGAGGAGGACAGCCATCTGGGCGACTTCATCGAGGACAAGAATGCGATTATCCCGGTGGATGCCGCAATCCAGGCGAACCTCAAGGAAACCGTCACCCGCGTGCTGGCGTCGCTCACCCCGCGCGAGGAGCGCGTGCTGCGCATGCGTTTCGGCATCGGCATGAACACCGATCACACGCTGGAAGAAGTCGGCCAGCAGTTCAGCGTCACCCGCGAACGCATCCGCCAGATCGAGGCAAAGGCGCTGCGCAAGCTGAAGCACCCGAGCCGGTCGCGGAAGATGCGGTCGTTTCTGGATCAATAATATGCACAAAGCCCGCTTCGGCGGGCTTTGTTGCGCATTCGGCCCATTGCCGCGCGTTCCGTTTGCCGGAACGCCACGTCCACACCTTCCCGAACAGTAAACCCCACATACACCACGTCTTTACGCGGTTCGGTATAACCCTGTGGTGCACAGGGGTGCGCACGGTGCCGGAAGTTCGGCGCCGGTTCGATCGTGGGGGACTATGGCTTTCGATTCGGTCCAGACTGCGGGACTTGGCGGCGCTTCGGGCACGCTGGTGGCGCTCGTGGCGGCGGACGGGTCTGCCAGCCACCGTTATGTCGCGCGGCTGACGACGGGAATCGCGCCGATGCGCGACCTGACCGATGCCATCCACCAGATTTGCCTGCTGCACGCGCGGCATCCCGACATCATCGAACAGGCCGCATCGCATTCGCACGAATCGTCGACCGCCGCGTGGATATCAGAGGCGATGACCGGCTTTGCCGCAGAGCGCGCATTCGTCGTTCGCCTCGTGGCCGCCGCCGGACCACTGCCCAGCACACCCGGCCAGGCCGCATCCGAATCCGCCGTCGCCGCGCAACGCCACGCGCTCGACATGCTCGCCCAATCCGGCCGCAGCGGCTGTGCCGATGGCACCGCGCTGGCGCTGGTGATGGACTGGCCGGCGATCCGCCAGGTGCTGGACGTCGCGGCAACGCGCCTCGGCATCGACCCGCCGCATTCGACCCTCCCCCCGATCTATGAGACCGCGACCGTCATCGACGCGCTCACCGCGCGGCTGTCGGTCGAGCGCGCAATGCTGTTCGGCGCGCAACAGATGCTGGCGCAGCATCGCGGCCTGTGGGATCTGCTCGAAGCCCGCGCATCGGCCCGCCAAGGCGACTGACCGCTTGCGCTTGCCCGCGCAATCCCGCTACCGCATACCCGATCTTCCAATATGATCGCCACTATGATGAGGGGCTGGGATGCGCTTTGAAGGCACGCAGGATTATGTCGCCACCGACGATCTGAAGGTCGCGGTCAACGCCGCCGTGACGCTCCGCCGCCCGTTGCTGGTCAAGGGCGAACCCGGCACCGGCAAGACCGTGCTAGCCTATGAAATCGCCAAGGCGATCGGCGCGCCGCTGATCGAGTGGAACGTCAAATCGACGACCAAGGCACATCAGGGCCTTTACGAATATGACGCGGTCGCCCGACTGCGCGACGGTCAGCTGGGCGATGAACGTGTCCACGACATTTCCAACTACATTCGCAAGGGCAAGCTCTGGGATGCGTTCACCTCGCCCCAGCTCCCCGTCCTATTGATCGACGAGATCGACAAGGCCGATATCGAGTTTCCGAATGACCTGCTCCACGAACTCGATCGCATGGCATTCCACGTCTATGAGACCAACGAAACCGTTACGGCCGTCGAACGCCCGATCGTCGTCATCACCAGCAACAACGAGAAGGAACTGCCCGACGCGTTCCTGCGCCGCTGCTTCTTCCATTACATCAAATTCCCCGATCGCGGCACGATGCAGGCGATCATCGACGTCCACTTCCCCGGCATCCAGAAGATCCTGGTGAGCAAGGCGATGGATATCTTCTACGACATCCGCGAAGTTCCCGGCCTAAAGAAGAAGCCCAGCACCAGCGAGTTGCTCGACTGGCTGAAACTGCTGCTGCACGAGGACATGCCGCTGGAGGTCCTCCAGAACCGCGATCCGACCAAGGCGATTCCGCCGCTGCACGGCGCACTGCTCAAGAACGAGCAGGACGTGATGCTGTTCGAGCGACTGGCGTTCATGGCGCGGCGGCAAGCAGGGAAGTAGCAATGGCCGGAGCGGGCGCGACCCGCTTTGCCCGCATCCGTGCGCGGCTGGAGGCGGCGCAGCCGACCTCCGGCTGGCAGGGTGCGCTTTACGAATTCGCCCTGTTCGGGTTCAAACAGGGTTGGGCCTGCCTGTTCGGCGCGTTGATGCTGGCGCTGCTGTTCGCCACGCACCTGTTCTACCCGGCCGACGCTCCCCTCGCGCGTTATGATTTCCTCACCCTCGGCGCGGTGGCGATCCAGCTCGCCATGCTCGCCTTCCGCCTCGAAAGCTGGAGCGAGGCCAGAGTCATCCTCGCCTTCCACATCGTCGGCACGGTGATGGAGTTGTTCAAGACGGCCCACGGTTCATGGCTTTACCCCGAGCCCAGCGTGCTGCGGATCGGCGATGTACCGCTCTTCTCAGGCTTCATGTATGCGGCGGTCGGCAGCTATATCGCCCGCGTCTGGCGCATCTTCCATTTCCGCTTCGATCATTATCCGCCGCGCTGGACTAGCTATGCGCTGGCGGCGGCGATCTACGTCAACTTCTTCGCCCACCATTGGCTGCCCGATATCCGCCTGATCCTGTTCGCAGCGACCGCCCTGCTGTTCTGGCGCACCAAGGTGTGGTTCACGCCGTTTCGTACCGAACGCTGGATGCCATTGCTGTTCGGCTGGCTGCTGGTCGCGCTGTTCATCTGGTTCGCGGAGAATATCGGTACCTTTTCCCGCGCCTGGCTTTATCCGGGGCAGGAAAGCGCGTGGAGCATGGTCCACCCGCAAAAGCTGGGTGCGTGGTACCTGCTGATGATTATCTCGTTTGTGCTGGTCTCGCTCGTCCACCGCGAACGCCCGACCCGCTAGTCCGCGATTTTCACCACCAGCTTGCCAATCGCGCCGCGTGCGCCCAGCTTGGCGATTGCCTTGCCGCCATCCTCGAACGCGAAGACTTCGCTGACATGCGGGTTGATCTTGCCCTCCTCCCACAGCCGGAAGAGGTGCTCGACATGCGCCGCATTCGCTTTCGGATCGCGCGCCGCGAAGGCACCCCAGAATACGCCGCAGACATCGCAGCTTTTCAGCAGGGTCAGGTTGAGCGGCAGCTTCGGGATGCCCGCCGGAAATCCGACGACCAGATACCGCCCTTCCCAGCCGATCGAACGCAGCGCCGGTTCGGCATAATCGCCCCCGACCGGATCGTAAATCACCTGCGCGCCGTTAGGCCCAACCGCCGCCTTGAACTGTTCGGCCAGCGCCTTGGACTGGTCCTTGTCGAACGGGGCGCGGCCATAGATCACCACGTCGTCCGCGCCCGCCGCCCGCGCCGCCGCCGCCTTTTCCTCGCTCGACACCGCCGCCACGACACGCGCGCCGAACGCCTTGCCCAGCTCGATCACCGACAGCCCGATGCCACCCGCAGCCCCCAGCACCAGCAGCGTATCGCCAGCCTTTAAATGCCCGCGATCCAGCAACGCATGGATGCTGGTGCCATAGGTCATCAGCAGCGACGCACCCTGCTCGAAGCTCTTCCCCTCGGGTAATTTATACAGTCGCCACCGTTCGACCGCAGCTTTCTCGGCCAGCCCGTTCCAGCCGGTTGATCCCAGCACGCGGTCGCCGGGTTTCAGGTCGGTGACACCCTCCCCGACTGCCTCGACCACACCGGCAATCTCACCGCCCGGTGCGAACGGGCGCGGCGGTTTGAACTGATACCGGTCCTCGATGATGAGCACGTCGGGATAGTTGAGCGCACACGCCTTGACGGCCACCAGCACTTCGCCCGGCTTGGCGACCGGATCGGGCAGTTCGTCCAGACTTAGAGTTTCAGGTCCGCCCGGTGCCTTCGACAGCAATGCCCGCATGTCCGCTCTCCCCATAGATCCACGGGCGTGCGTTGCCGACCGTCGATTCGAAATTCGAAATCGCGGTATCTCTTGCCAGTGTCAGGCCGATCTCGTCCAGCCCCTGCATCAAACAGTCGCGGCGGAACGCGTCCATCTCGAACTCGAACCGGTCCTGAAACGGCGTCGTGACGGTCATCGTCTCCAGGTCGATCGTCACTGGCTCGGTCTTCGCCACCTCGATCAACCGGTCGATCGCTTCCTGTGGCAACACGACGGCGACGATGCCGTTCTTGAACGCATTGCCCGAAAAAATGTCGGAATAACTCGGCGCGATCACCGCCTTGATGCCCATATCGGCCAGCGCCCAGGCGGCATGCTCACGGCTCGACCCGCACCCGAAATTATCGCCCGCGATCAGGATCGGCGATCCGGCATAGGCAGGATCGTCGAAGATATTGCCCGGCTGCGCACGCACCGTCTCGAACGCGCCCCTGCCCAACCCCTCACGGGTGATCGTCTTCAGCCAGTGCGCCGGGATGATAATGTCGGTGTCGATATTCTTGGCGCCCCAGGGATAGGCACCGCCTTCGACCTTCTTCACCGCGTCCATCGATCTGCTCCCGATGTGAAAACGGGCGTC
Organism: Sphingomonas sp. LT1P40; assembly: GCF_036663835.1. Classification (NCBI taxonomy): domain Bacteria; kingdom Pseudomonadati; phylum Pseudomonadota; class Alphaproteobacteria; order Sphingomonadales; family Sphingomonadaceae; genus Alteristakelama; species Alteristakelama amylovorans. The sequence continues at coordinate 908,577 of NZ_JAXOJT010000001.1, read as the reverse complement.
GGTCGCCGACGGGCAAACGCCTCCGCCGGACCAGCGCCCGTGAAAACCCGCAATTGTCGAACGAAGTTGCCCGCGCTTAACGCGCTGCGGGGTCCGCTGCCGGAACCGGCTTTGCGTCCGCCGCCACCGCACGCGCGTTCGCCGTGGCGAAAACTGCCGCCGCACCGCTCAAGATCGTTCCCGCGACCAATAACACCAATACGCGCTTCACAGGTCATCCCCCTCATTGGGCACCCATCAGGTCCCGAACGTCCGTGAGCTTTCCAGTCACCGCCGCCGCCGCCGCCATTGCGGGTGAGACGAGGTGGGTACGCGCGCCCGGACCCTGCCTTCCTACAAAGTTTCGATTGGAAGTGGAAGCACAGCGTTCGCCCGGCGGCACTTTATCCGGGTTCATGGCGAGACACATGGAACAGCCCGGCTCGCGCCAGTCGAACCCGGCCTCGATAAAGATACGGTCCAGCCCTTCGGCCTCGGCCTGGCGCTTGACCAGTCCCGAGCCGGGCACGATCAGCGCCTGCCGAATGCCGTCCGCGACATGCCGCCCCTTCACCACCGAAGCAGCGGCGCGCAGATCCTCGATCCGGCTGTTGGTGCAGCTGCCGATGAAGATATTCTCGACCGAAATATCCTGCATCCGCGTGCCCGCCGTCAGCCCCATATAATCCAGCGACTTCTGCGCCGCGATGCGCTTGGCCGGGTCGGCGAAACTCTCGGGGTCGGGCACGAAGCCAGTGATCGGCACTACGTCCTCGGGGCTCGTCCCCCAGGTCAGCGATGGCGAAATGTCGGTCGCATGTAACTGGACGACCTTGTCATACACCGCGCCGGGATCGGTCGGCAGCGTCTTCCACCACGCCAGCGCCTGTTCCCAAGCCTCGCCAGCGGGGACCATCGGACGCCCCTTCAGATAGGTATAGGTCGTCTCATCCGGCGCAATCAGGCCGGACCGCGCGCCGCCCTCGATCGACATGTTGCTGATCGTCAGCCGCCCCTCGATCGACAGGCCACGGATCACGTCGCCTGTATATTCGACGACATAACCGGTGCCCCCCGCTGCCCCCGTCTTGCCGATGATCGCGAGCACCACGTCCTTCGCGCTGACGCCATAGCCCAGCGAGCCATCGACCCGGATTTCCATCGTTTTCGACTGGTTCAGCAGCAACGTCTGCGTCGCCAGCACATGCTCGACCTCGCTCGTCCCGATCCCAAACGCCAGCGCGCCGAGCGCACCATGCGCCGATGTATGGCTGTCACCACACACCAATGTCGTGCCCGGCAGCGTAAAGCCCTGCTCCGGCCCCACAACATGCACGATGCCCTGCTCCGGCGCAGTCGCTCCGAAATAATCGATCCCGAACTCAGCGACATTGCGCTCCAGCGCGGCAAGCTGTGCCGCACTCTCGATATCGGCGATCGGCAGGCGATTACCCGCCGCATCCACCCGCGCCGTGGTCGGCAGATTATGGTCCGGCACCGCCAGCGTCAGGTCAGGCCGCCGAACTCTGCGTCCTGCAACGCGCAGCCCCTCGAACGCCTGCGGGCTGGTCACTTCATGGACCAGATGCCGGTCGATATAGATCAGGCACGTGCCGTCATCGCGGCGCTCCACGACATGCGCGGCCCAGATTTTCTCGTAAAGGGTGAGCGGTTTGCTGGCCATAATGGCCCTGCCCTTACGCCTTTGTTGCGCAGGGGCAAACACAGGCGACATTTTCGGAGGCGAAGCTGGACTAAACCGTCTCCTTGGGTGAGACATAGTCGGCGTCGTGCGCAAAAGGCAGCTGTTCGTCTTCGCGCAACGCCGCCAGCACCTCGGCAAAACCGGTATTGAACCGAAAGCCCAGCTCACGTTGGATCCGCCCGCTATCGTAAACCCGCCCGATACGCTCGGGCAGCACCCACCCCTGCGCGGCGTAAAGCTCCGCCACATCCGGGAAATACCGAGCAATCACCGCCGCCGCGTCGCGCTTCAACTCGGCCGCGTCCGCCCGCACGAACGGCGTTGGTGCGGACACGATATAGGTCCCGAACCCGACATCCCCCGCCCGCTCCAGCGCCGCCAGATGCGCGCGCGCCGCGTCCTCCACCGTCAGCCGCCGGTTGAGAAACTCGTTTGCCTTCAAATTCACGCTCGGCGGAAACGCATGTGTGTCGTCATCCTCCGGAAAGAATCGCGCCGTGCGCAACACGACGCAGTTTAGTCCGTGCTCCAGATGGAACAGGCGGCACAGTTGCTCCGCGGCGAACTTCGTCACGCCATAGATGTTGCGCGGCTCGATCGGGCCGCTATCCTCATCAAGCCACACCGCCGCCTCACCCGCCTCGTCGCGGATCGCCTGGCTGATCATCAGCGACGTGGTGGAGGTAAAGACAAACCGGTCATGCCCGGCCGCAACCGCCGTCTCGAGCAGATTGAGCGTACCGGTGACATTGACATCGACGAACGCCTGCTTCGGATATCGCGCAATGTCCGGCTTGTGCAACGCGCCGCCATGAATGACCGCTTCGATCCCGCGCTCACCGAACACCCGTTCGATCAGCGCGCGATCTGCGACGCTGCCGATCACATCCGTATCGGCACCCGGCGCGACGTCCAGCCCGGTCACATCATGCCCCGCACCCCGCAGCATCGGCGCAAGAAAGCGGCCGAGCCAGCCGGACGAACCTGTCAGAAGAATCCGCATTGCCGTCTTATGCGATGGCGGGCGCAGGCTTCGCAAGCACGGGTTCGCCGACATCCGCCCAGTCAGTCCTGCGTTTCACCCACGGGTTCAGGAACAACAACGGCAGTTTCACGAACAGCAATTCGGAATGGATGAAGGTGTCCACCGCACGCTCCCACCATTTGGGGTCGCGCTTGCCGTTCGCCTTCAGCCAGCCGTCATAGGGTGCCCAGTGACTCGGTTCGTCGCGGTGGATCACCTGGAATATGCGGATCAGCGCGCGGTCGTGGCGGACCAGCGGGTGGTTGAGCAGAATTTCGACCTGCTTGAACCCGCGCTGCTCGGTCAACGAGATGACGCGGCACAATTTCTCGAACTGCGAATCCTCGGCGATGATCGCGTCGGTGTCCAGATTGTCGATCATGCGCCCGAACATGATCTCGACAAAGCGGTCGATATGGCCGCAGGTGCGGTTCACGTTCAGCGGCATCTGCCCGCGCAACTCGAACCAGCGTTTGAACATCACATAATGTTTGCGCTCGTCGGCGCGATGCTGCTCGACCGCGGCGATCAGCGCGTGATCGTCCGGCGCGCGCGCTCGTACCGCCTCCAGCACCCGGTCGATGCTCGTGTAACCGCGATGCTCGTTATAGATGTAGATCGAGCCCAGCAGGTCCAGATAACGATGGCGAAGGGCGGCAAACATGGGCCAAGGCTACGCCTAAACCCCGTCCGGTGCGAGCGCCTTTTCAAGGAACGACAGGCTGTCGGCCAGCACCGGTGCCTTGCCGCGAAACGGTTTGGACAGCGCCATCACGACCTCTTCATGGCTGAGGCCATCATAGTTTTTCAACTCGACCGGCGCGCCTGCCTGGCGCAGGAGCCGCTCCAGATTGATCGCATTCTTAGGACGCACCACGGTGTCGTCAGTCGATGTCACCAGCAGCAGCGGCGGCGCATCGCCGCGCGCAAAGCGGATCGGCTGCGTCGCCATCGGATCGGCCACGCCCGCCATCGCATCGATCGAACGCTTCGTGTCGAACGGATAGAAATCATACGGCCCGCTCAGACCCACGCCTGCGCGAACAATCGCTGGATCGACGCCCTCCGCTTCCAGCCATCTTTTGTCGAGCGCCAGCATCGCCACCGTGTACGCTCCGGCCGAATGCCCCGCGAGCGCGATCCGCTCAGGATCGCCGCCGAACTCGCGCACATGATCGCGCGTCCATTTCACCGCCGCCGCGCCATCCTGCAAAAACGCGGGAAAGCGCACGTCCGGGACCTTCCGGTAATTCGGCACCACCACGACATAGCCGGCACGGGCAAAGGCGCGCGCGGCGAACGCATAGGCACCCCGGTCACCCTTTACCCAGCCGCCGCCATACCAGAAGATCAGCACGGGGCGCGACGTCACCGCACCAGTTGGCCGCCACACATCCAGTGTCTGACCATGCGCGCCAAAGCTGACCCCCGTCGCAACGCGCTCGACCCCGACCCCGCCGCCCATCGCGGCATCGGCAATCGAGAGCAGACGCGGCGGCGACACGAACAAGGCCATCGCTCCCACCACGCTCACCAGTATCAGGCCGACGATCGCCGCCCAGCGCCACATCACGCGGCGATCAGCGCCACCTCATAGGCCGCCGTCGTCTTCGCCGCGACCTCGTCCTCGGTCACGCCGGGGGCCAGTTCGATCAGGCGGAACGGCGAGTCATGATCGACGCGCTGAAACACCGCGAGATCGGTGACGATCATGTCGACGACATTCTTGCCGGTCAGCGGCAGCGTGCATTCCGGGATGAACTTCGCGCCGCCGTCCTTGGAATTATGCTCCATCACCACGATGATCTTCTTGACCCCGGCGACCAGATCCATCGCGCCGCCCATGCCCTTTATCATCTTGCCGGGGATCATCCAGTTGGCGATGTCGCCGCCCTCACTGATCTCCATCGCGCCCAGCACGGTCAGGTCGATATGGCCGCCACGGATCATCGCAAAGCTGTCGGCGCTACTGAAATATACCGATTGCGGCAGTTCGCTGATCGTCTGCTTGCCCGCGTTGATAAGGTCGGGGTCTTCCTCGCCTTCATAGGGGAACGGCCCGATGCCCAGCATCCCGTTCTCCGACTGCAAGGTGACCTCGACCCCCGCCGGGATGTGGTTGGCGACCAACGTCGGAATGCCAATGCCCAGATTCACATAGAAGCCGTCCTGCAATTCCTTTGCGGCGCGGGCGGCCATTTCGTCACGGGTCCAGGGCATTAAAAGCTCCGTCTGTTCAATTCTGTGGTGTGGGCGTGGCGGCGGGCACTGGGGCCGGGGCTGGGGTGGGCGCGGGTGCTGGCACGGCTCCCGGGCCGGGATCCGTCCATTGCTTGTCGCTCGGCACGATTTCGCCGAGTTCGCCCTTCAGCGCAGTGCCGTAAATCGGATTGGGCAGCAGGAACCAGCCGCTGCCCCATTTTGCGCTGACCAGCGACGCCATCGCCAGATTGCGGCGCACCGGCGCGATATAGCCCGCGTTGAACAGATCGGTGAAATCGCCCAGCTGGTCGCCGACCATCGCCACCACGCAGTACTTCTCAGAAATTGCCCAGCGCCGCGCGTCCTTGCCGCTGTCGCCCCCGAAATCACCCTTCAGCCACAATGTCTTGCCATGCTCGGCCGGCCCCAGTCCCGCGCCGTTGAGCGCGGCGATCGTCTGCGCAGCAAAGCGGGCATCGCGGTTGGAGTTGAAGATCACCGTCACCCCCTCCTGCCGCAACGCCGCGATCGTCTCGGCCGCACCCGGCACGGCAACCACCTGCCCTGCCCCGGTCTGCTCCCAGCGCGCCCAGCGTTCTTCGTCGAAACGCGCGCCGCGCCGCACTTCGTCCGCCTGATATCCCATGTTGAGAATGACGGTCTCGTCGATGTCGAGCAGCACCGCCAACGGACGGTATCCGCATTTGTCGAATGCCGGGGAGGCCAGCGTCGCCCCCTTCGACAAAACCACGCTATCCACCGCGCGTCCGGCGCGGCGTTCGGCGATCGGCTTGGCGAAATAGGTCCACAGCCCCTGATAGGCCTGGATCGACAGCGCCGCTGCCTCCCCCGATCCATAGAGATACTGCATCGTAGCAGGCGTGCGCCCGTCAAATGGTGCGGGCAGCGACGCCGTGCGTTGCGGTGCGCGCGGACTGGTGAATGCTGCGGCCTCGTCCGGCGAAGCGATCCGCGTTCCGACAGGGGCTGCCTTGCCCGCATCCTCGACCTGCTTGTCGGCCTGTTGCATCGCGCGCGCCGCAGCCTTGCGATCGGGGATCAGCCCCGGCGGGCGCTCAGAGCGTAATTGCTGACGGCCGATCAACAGCGCGGCCCCCGCCGGAATAGCGGCGGCGACGCAGCCGCCCGCCAGCGCCGGGATCGACGCCAGCGCAATCAGCGTGCGAAAGCGCGCCGGCGCCATCAGTGCCGATCCTTGCGATCGTCGGGCGTGGACAGCGCGCTGGTGGGCGTGCCCCGTTCCGCATCGAACCCCAGCAACAATCGTTGCAACGCCTCTTCCTCGCTCAGCCCAAGCGCCTGGGCATAGGCGCGTGCCGCGTGGCGCGCGGTATCGACCAGCAACATGCCGAACATCGCCGGGTCCGCCAAATGACCCGGGGCGAGGAACACCGTCGCCGGACCGCGATGCGTTACCCACAGTCGCGCGATTTCGCGCGCATCGCCCTGCAATAATTTGGGGTCGAGCTTGATTTCATGCGGCAGGCTCATCGAACGCTCCTCAAGCACCCTCGCGGATCCGGACGGTACGGAACTCGATCTTCTTGTCGTATGGCGCGCCGATAATCATCCGCTTCACATAGATGCCGGGCAAATGGATCGTATCGGGGTCGAGGCTGCCGACCGGTACCACTTCCTCGACCTCGGCGACGCAGATGTTCGCGGCGGTCGCCATCGGCTGGTTGAAATTGCGCGCGGTTTTACGAAAGATCAAATTGCCGCTCTCATCGGCCTTCCACCCCTTGATGATCGCCAGATCGGCGCGGATGCCGCGCTCCAGGATGAACTCCTCGCCGTCGAAAATCTTGCTTTCCTTGCCCTCGGCCACTTTCGTGCCGACGCCGGTGCGGGTGTAAAAGCCCGGAATCCCCGCCCCGCCCGCGCGGCAGCGCTCGGCCAGCGTGCCTTGCGGGCAGAACTCGACCTCCAGCTCGCCGCTCAGATATTGCCGCTCGAACTCCTTGTTCTCGCCGACATAGGACGAGATCATCTTCTTGACCTGACGGCTGCGCAGCAACTTGCCCAGCCCCTCGCCATCGATCCCGGCATTATTGCTGGCGATGGTCAGGCCGGTGGTGCCCGCCGCCTGGATCGCATCGATCAGTCGCTCGGGAATGCCACACAGGCCGAACCCCCCGGCGCAGATCGTCATGCCGTCGTGCAGCAGACCTTCGAGGGCGGCCTCGGCATTGGGATAGAGCTTTTTCATCGCCGCGATTCTCTCCTCCGCTTGTCGCCGTGGCGATAGGCGCGGCGGTGCCAGCGGGTCAAGCAACGCGCGGCTTCTCGGGCAGATCGACAAGCCGAGCAAAATTCACGCTGCACTGCGGCAAAAATCCCGGCGTGTGCATTGAAGCGTTAACCATTCGGCCTTAGCGTGATCGTCAGTTCCTGGGGGCGGGGATATAGAATGATCGAATTTTCAGTATTCATGTACGGCCTGCTTGCCGGTTTCGTCTTGCTGTCAGCCGAACAGAACCGTCGTCAGTCGCGGCCCAATCCCACGATGGTGGTCGCTGTCGGCTGGGGACTGTTTTCGATGTCGTCGATACTGGCGATCCTGTTCGGGGCAGTGGCCCTTGCGATCGCACTCGGTATCCATGTGCCGGGCATTCCACACCTCGTCGCGCCCTGACAAAAAAAGGGCGGCCGAAGCCGCCCTTAGTTTGCTTGGGATGGTTATAGATCGTTCAGCGCACCGAACCGCGGCGCACCAGATTGACGATCGCAAGCAGAACGACTGCACCCAGGAACGAAACCAGCAGCGACATCGCGCTGAACGAACCTTGGGTAATCGTGCCGCCGCCGATCAGCGGGGCAATCAGCAGGCCTGCAAGCAACGCGCCGACAATGCCGACCACGATATTGAGGAAAATGCCCTGCTGGGCATCGGTGCGCATGACGATGCTGGCGAGCCAGCCGAGTACACCACCGACGATGAGAAGAATGATAAGGTTGATCACGTGCCGTCTCCCGAAAACGCCTCGGCACTGCCGAGTCTGTCGGATATACGGTTGAGAAGGCGGGACGTTCCGCCCCGTAACGAAAATCATGGGGGAAACATGGCGGTCTATTCGTTCGAGGGCGTTGCCCCGGCCATCGATCCCGACGCCTGGATCGCGCCCAGCGCCGACGTGATCGGCGACGTTCATCTCGCCGCCGGAGCGAGCATCTGGTTCGGCGCCGTCATCCGCGCCGACAACACCCCGATCGTCGTCGGCGAACGCAGCAATGTTCAGGAGGGGGCAATGCTCCACTCCGACCCCGGCGCGCCGCTGACGATCGGACAGGATTGCACGATCGGCCATCATGCCATCCTGCATGGCTGTACGATCGGCAATCGCGTGCTCGTCGGCATGGGCGCGATCGTCCTCAACCGCGCCGAAATTGGCGACGATTGCCTGATCGGCGCGGGGGCATTGGTGACGGAGGGCAAGGTCTTTCCGCCCGGCAGCCTGATCGTCGGCAGCCCCGCGCGCGCGATCCGCACGCTTGACGACACGACGCGCGCCGCATTGCTGCTGTCCGCACAGAATTACGCCGATCGCCAGCGCCGATTTCGCACCGGCCTGATCCGCATCGATTGATTCGAATTTCAGGTACGGCAACGACCGGCACTGCTGGACAGGCAATTCAGTTCGGTTATGAAACGGGTATGGCCCTACCCGCACTCTTCAATCGCCTTCGCCTTCCGGTCATCGGATCGCCGCTTTTCATCGTCTCCGGCGTCGAGCTGGTCATCGCCCAGTGCAAGGCGGGGATCGTCGGCTCCTTCCCGGCGCTGAACGCACGACCGCAGAGCCAGCTCGACGAATGGCTGCACCGCATTACCGAGGAGCTGGCGGCGTGGAACCGCGACAATCCCGACCGCCCCGCCGCGCCCTACGCCGTCAACCAGATCGTCCACCGCTCGAATGACCGGCTTGAGGCGGACCTCGCGACCTGCGCCAAATGGCAGGTGCCGATCGTCATCACCTCGCTGGGCGCGCAGGAGGCGGTCAATCAGGCGGTGCATTCATGGGGCGGCATCGCGCTCCACGACGTCATCAACGACCGCTTCGCACACAAGGCAGTGGAGAAGAGCGCGGACGGCCTGATCCTCGTCTGCACCGGCGCGGGCGGCCATGCCGGCGTACTCAGCCCATTCGCCTTCGTGCAGGAAACGCGCGCCTGGTTCGACGGGCCGATCATCCTGTCCGGATCGATCGCCACCGGCGGCGCGGTGCTCGCGGCACAGGCGATGGGCGCCGATCTCGGCTATATCGGCTCACCCTTCATCGCCACGACAGAGGCCAATGCCGAGCAAAACTACAAGGACGGGATCGTCGGCAGCAGTGCGGCCGATATCGTTTATACCAACCTCTTCACCGGGGTTCACGGCAATTATTTGCGCGGCTCGATCGTGGCAGCAGGGCTCGACCCCGACAATCTGCCGGTCAGCGACCCCAGCACGATGAATTTCGGCTCGGGCGGCAATACGAAGGTCAAAGCCTGGCGCGATATCTGGGGTTCGGGTCAAGGCATCGGCGCAATCAAGTCCGTGATGCCGGTCGCCGAATTCGTCGATCGGCTCGACCGTGAATATCGTGAAGCGCGAGAGCGGATCGGTGCGCTGTCGCAGGGTGGCTGGAGCGCGTCCTAAAAGGCGAGTGCCAGACGATCCTGCATCGACCTGACCGGGCTCATTTGCACGAGCACCTCGTCGTCCTGCGCCGAATCGATCCGCGCGACCCGGCGATACAGATCCTGGCTCGCCGCGATCAGGCCCTGTGCCGCCATCGGCATCGAATCGAATGCCGCGTCATCGGTCGCGGGTGCTGTGCCCAGCCGCCGCGACGGATCGAGCGCGTCGCGCGCCGCGATCTCTCCCGCATCGACCGCGCGTTGCGTCAGCAGCCACGCGATGACGTGCATCAACCGGGTCGTCACCTTCAGCGACTCGCACGAGAAGACGACTCGCGTCATCGCATCGAGCGAATTGCGCTCGTCGCGCCCCATCTCATCGAAATAGCCGCGCGCCTCATCCGCCAGCAGCATCGACTCGGTATAAAGCGAGTCGATCAACCTGCGATGGATCCGCGATGTCCCCACATCCCCTGTCATGACGATGAAGGTGTCAGAAACATTCCGTTAACGAAATAGCCAATCGCACACGCCATTTGTCCCAAAGCGGACCGACCCCAGCTACGCGATGATATCGGGGATCAGCTGATCCTCCAGCATGGCGATCTCGTCGCGCAGCCGCAGCTTGCGTTTTTTCAGTCGGGCGATCTGCAGCTGGTCCGGCGCGCCCGCCATCGCCAACGCATCGATCGCGGCATCCAGGTCACGATGATCCACGCGCAACAATTCCAGCCGGCGTAGAATCTCGGTTTCGTCCATCACCCCCTCATTACCCCCGGAATCGGCCCGTCGCAGAACGATGTTGCCTTGTCGAATGGCCGATTCGCAAGGGGCGACAAGCCCCGCGAATCGTGATTTACTTCGCATCCCCCAACCCACGAAGGAGGATTGCTTCCATGCAGAATGCGCATCTGTCGGCACTTGTGGCCAAGCACGCGACACTGGATCAGAAGATCAGTGCCGAGTCGCAACGGCCTCTACCCGATCCGGTCGTCATCGGCGACCTGAAGCGTCGGAAGCTCCGCGTAAAGGAGGAAATCGCGCTTCAATAGTAAAGCGCGTGTACCTGGTGTCGCCCTGGCTCTCGGCCGGGGTGGCGCCACCCGCGCGACCGGCACGGATCGCGCGCATCGCTTTCTGAAATCATAGTGACCAGACGGCGCGTAAACGACGGCCCTTAAAGGGCGCGTTTGACCGGTTTATATGATGTCGGTCGCGTCGCACCCACGGGCTTTCGTGCGGCCATCGGATCGATCTCGCGTTCGAACGCGATCCCGATTCGGCCTTCCGCGGCCCAAGCGATGCGGCCGTTGATCCAGCCCACGCCGCGCACATCGACCTCGACCGGCGCACCCTGTACGACAGGCTGCGCATATTCGGCCATCAGGCCGCCTGAGGAAAGATTGCGAACTCGCACCGTCACATCGGGGCTGCCCGCCATCCGCAGCATTGCGGACAGCAGCAAACTGTCACGCGACCCCGACCGCTGAAACGCGGCGTCATCGCTGAGACTGGCGTGCAGGGGATCGGTCGAAAACTGGTCCATCCGGCGCTCGTGCAATTCACTTCTGCGCGCGATTAGAACAGCAATGACTATCTAAAGCGTTAACCGGGCTAAATCGTTTCGCGTCCGATTTGGCGCTATTCGTCGCGCGAAACCTTCTCGTTGCGCTCGTGCCGCTCCTGCGCCTCGACCGTCATCGTGGCGATCGGACGTGCCTCCAGCCGGCCTAGGCTGATCGGCTCCCCCGAAACCTCGCAAAAGCCATATTCGCCGTCGTCGATCCGGCGCATCGCCGCGTCGATCTTGGCGATCAGCTTGCGTTGACGGTCACGGGTGCGCAGTTCGATCGACCAGTCGGTCTCGCTCGATGCGCGATCCGTCAAATCGGCTTCGCGCAGCGAATCGACTTGCAACTGCGACAGCGTCCCCGCCGCCTCACGATGAATCGCGTCTTTCCACGCCAGCAGTTTCTCACGGAAATACTGCAATTGTCGCGGGTTCATAAATGGTTCGTCGGCGCCGGGGCGATAACCGTCGGGAAGGTCATTCGCAGCCACTGGCACTCCTTCGGGTTCGTCACGATGGTCGTAAACGGTCGCCATGCCACTCTCCACACCGGGTTACGATTGCCAGTCGGAACCCGCTTTTTGCCCGCGGGCGCTATACGAGCGCGCGCCGCACTCCACAAGCGTCCGAATCCGCCGATTCCTGCGCCAAGCCGTTCTTGCCATGCGGGAAATTGCACGAAGCTGAATCGCCCGTAACCGATCCATTCAGATTCGGCGATTATGGTAAATAAAGGTTAAGAATAACGCCACGACTGTCCCTCAACGGAACGTTAACCATGTAACGTCCACGATCGATTGGTGAAATCGTCCCAACCATCTTCAAACCATGGTTAACGCGATTGAACTTAATACTTTCTTCTGCACTTTCTGGCCATTGAGCCTGCAAAGACGCTGTATCGCGCAGCATCGGGGCAGTCTCTGGGGACAAGAGAGTACAAAGCATGTCGGTTAAGATGGCCTTGGCTAAACTTTGCGCATGTGCGTGCGGCGGTGCCGTTATCGGCGGCGGCGCGGTGCATGTCGCCGAAACCCGCGCCGAGCGCGGCTATGCCCAGCAACAGGGCGTGGCGAAAAAGCGCGTCATCACCAAGCGGGTGGTCAAGCGCCCGATGCGCAAGCGCGTCGTGCGCCGCACGGTGACGACCACGGCACAGTGCCAGCCCCAGGTATTGACCGTCACGACTCAGGGCGCGGCGATCCCGCTGCCCCCCACCGGCTATGGTTCCAGCGGCGAAATGCCGATCATGGGCGGTGGCGGTGGCGGCGGTGCGGCTTCCGCAGCAGCCGGTGGCATGGTCGGCGGTGGTGGCGGCGGATTTTCCGGCGGCTTCTTCGCGGGCGGCTTTTTCGGCGGTTCGGGTGGCGGCAGCGGATCGGGCAGCGGCGGGATCGTGATCTCGTCGACGTCCAGCACCAGCGGCGGCTCGACCAGCACATCGGGGGGGTCCACCTCGACCGGCGGCTCCTCCACTTCCAGCGGCAGCGTCAGTTCGACCTCGTCCAGCGGCGGATCGAGCGGCGACGTGTCGTCCTCGACCGGCGGCTCGTCGTCGTCCACCGGCGGCATGTCGAGCACCAGCACCTCGTCAACCGGCGGCTCTTCGACCAGTTCGGCCTCGGGCGGTTCGTCAGGCGATGTCTCGTCGTCGTCCAGCGGTAACGTCTCGTCGGCATCGGGCGGATCGAGCGGCAACGTCTCCTCGGCCTCGTCGGGCGACGTGTCGTCGTCGGCCTCGTCTTCGGGCGATGTCTCGTCATCGACCTCGGCATCGTCGTCGGGTGACGTCTCGTCATCCACGTCGAGCTCAACCTCGGCTTCGACATCTGCCAGCTCTTCCGGCGACGTTTCGTCGTCCACGTCGAGCGGATGGAGCACGTCGAGCGGGTGGAGCACGTCGACTTCGTCCAGCACCTCCACCTCCAGCGGCACGTCGAGCGGCACCAGCAGCTCGTCGGGCGGTCCGGAGCCGGTGCCGGCACCGCCGATGGTCCTGCTGTTCGGTGCGGCTGCTGCGGCCCTGGTCGCGCGCAAACGCTTCCAGAACCGCAAGGCCAAGACGGCCGAGCCCGCCGAGTAATTTAATCGGCGGCTAACAGCGCCTTCTCGATATCGGGAATCGTATGGCCGGTGAGATCCTTGTCGATCTCGCCGGCCAGACGCTGTTCGACTTCCTTGTGATAGTTTTTGCGCAATTCGCCCAGCGTGCGCGGCGGCGCGATGATGATGAGCGTCTCGAAATCATTGTTCAACGCGCGCTTCTTCAGCAATTCCGCCGTTTCCACCGCGAACTTGTCCTCCTCGATCTGGTGGAAATCGGCATTGTCCATCGTGCCGCCGCCTGACGCGAACGCCCCGCCCGCCATCCGCGTCGATTGCGCACGCCCCGATACGTCGGTCGCCTGTTCGCTGGTCGAAGGATTCTCCTGCTCGCGCTTCTTCTCAAGCTGAAGGTTCGGATACTCGGCATCGCCTTCGTTCCTGAGCAACAGCATCTTGCGGCCATCGGCAACGACGACAACGGCGTTATGCGGAACTTGCATCAGTTTTTCTCCTTGGTCTGATGCACCCCCAACGCCCGCCGCGCACGGCGGGTTGCGCGGTTCGTCGCGCAAAGCCCCACCGCCGCCGCGCGCGGCGGCTTGCGCGCGGCAACGCGCAAAGCCATAGCCACGGCCATGCACGACATCCGTTTCATCCGCGAAAACCCCGAAGCCTTCGACGCTGGTTTGGCGCGTCGGGGAATGGCTCCCCAAGCCACCCACCTTGCCAGCCTCGACGAAGCGCGCCGCGCGGTCACGACCGCGCAGCAAGAGGTTCAGGCCCGCCGCAACGACCTCTCGAAGCAGGTTGGCCAAGCCAAGGCCGCGAAGGACGAAGCCAGGGCGCAGGCGCTGATGGCTGAAGTCGCAACGCTCAAGGACGACCTCGAACGACTTACCGCCGAGCAGGGACCTGCTGACGAAGCTCTGAAAGCCGCGCTCTCCGCCCTCCCCAACCTCCCCGCCGCCGATGTGCCGGAGGGCGCGGACGAGGACGACAACCAGCTCGTCCACGAACACGGCACACTGCCATCCTTCGACTTCGAGCCACGGGAGCACGATGCATTCGGCCCCGCCCTCGGCCTCGATTTCGAGACCGGCGCACTCCTCGCCGGTGCCCGCTTCACGCTCGTCCGGGGCCACGCGGCCAAACTCGCCCGCGCACTCGGCCAGTTCATGCTCGACACGCTGACGGTCGACCACGGGTTCGAGGAAGTGAATCCGCCCCTGCTCGTCCGCGACGAAGCCGTTTACGGCACCGGCCAGCTCCCCAAATTTGCCGAGGACCTGTTCCGCACCACCGACGGCCGCTGGCTGATCCCGACCGCCGAAGTCAGCCTGACCAACATCGTCCGCGAAAAAATCCTGTCGCACGACGAACTGCCGCTGCGCTTTACCGCCCTGACCCCCTGTTTCCGCTCGGAAGCCGGCGCGGCGGGCCGCGACACGCGCGGCTATATCCGGCAGCATCAGTTCGACAAGGTCGAGATGGTCTCCATCGTCACCCCCGAAGCATCCGAAGCCGAGCATGAGCGCATGACCGCGTGCGCCGAGGATATCCTGAGCAAACTCGGCCTCGCCTTCCGCCGCATGAAGCTGTGCGCGGGCGACATGGGGTTCAGCGCCGCGCGCACCTACGACCTCGAAGTGTGGCTGCCCGGCCAGGCGCGCTATCGCGAGATCAGCAGCGTCTCGACCTGCACCGATTTCCAGGCCCGCCGCATGAACGCCCGCTTCCGCCCCGAGGGGGAAAAGGCGACGCGGTTCGTCCACACCCTCAACGGCTCCGGCCTCGCGGTTGGGCGGACGCTCGTCGCCGTCCTCGAAAACTACCAGCAGGCGGACGGCTCGGTCGCGGTGCCGGACGTGCTGCAACCCTATCTGCGCGGCCTCAATCGCCTCGAACCCAAATGAAAATCCTCCTCACCAACGACGACGGCGTTCACGCGCATGGCCTGACCGTCCTCGAAGCCGTCGCCCGCACCCTCTCCGACGACATCACCATCGTCGCGCCGATCGAGGAACAGTCGGGCAAGGGCCGCTCGCTCACCCTTACCGACCCGGTTCGTCTGCGCCAGTTCGGTGAGCGTCGCTTTGCCGTCACCGGCACGCCGACCGACGCGGTGATGATGGCGCTGGCCGAGGTGATGAAGGACGCCAAACCCGACCTGATCCTGTCCGGCGTCAATCGGGGCGCCAATCTGGGTGAGGATGTCAGCTATTCCGGCACCGTCGCCGCTGCGATGGAGGGCGCGCTGGCCGGCATCCGCTCAATCGCGCTCAGCCAGCGTTATGCCCTGTCCGCCCCCGGCGAACGCGTCAGCTTCGAGGCGGCGGAGGCATGGGGCGAGCGCGTCCTGCGCCCGCTCCTCGCCGCCGAATGGACACCCCGCACACTGATGAACGTCAACTTCCCGCCCGTCCCCGCCGCCGATGTCGCGGGGATCAAGGCAGTCGGTCAGGGCCTGCGCGACTATGGCCGCCTCAAACTCGACAAGCGCACCGACCCGCGCGGTTTCGACTATTACTGGTTCGGCCTTGGCAAGGTCCCGCACACGCCGGTGGTCGATACCGATCTGGAGGCGATTGAGCTGGGCTATATCACCGTGACCCCGCTCCATCTCGACATGACGCACCGTGAATCGCTTGATATGCTGACCCGCACTTTTGGTTAATGTCGGGGAGGGCATGATCGCACGACGCCGCCTTCGTTCACTTGCCACGCTGGCAATGTTCTCGCTGACTGCCGCGTGCATTCCGCAGGGTCGTGACGATGCGCGCCCGCGTCCGCCCTACCGCGACGAGGACCCGACCCGCGCGCCGCGCCGCGAGGACGTCCCCGCTTTGCCCGCCCCGCCGCCGTCCTGGGAGGCGCGCACCGTCACCGCCGATGCCCGCGCCGTCTCCGATTCGACCTATGTCGTCCAGTCCGGCGACACCTTGCGTGGCATTGCCGACAGGACGGGTGCAGGTTCGGAAGCCATCGCCCGCGCCAACGGCCTGCAACCGCCCTTCACCATCCGCGCCGGCCAGCGGCTGAGCATTCCCGGCGGCCGTTACCACCTTGTCCGCGCAGGCGAGACCGGCATCGCCATCGCCCGCGCTTACGGCGTCGATTGGGGCCGCATCGTCACCACCAACGACCTCGCCGAACCGTACATCCTGCGCGTCGGGCAACGCGTGCTGATCCCCGGCGAAGATCGCCCGCGCACGCGCGAAGAACGCGCCGCCGCCTTCCGCCTCGACATCGACGACATCGTCACCGGCAGCCAGCCCGCGATCCGCGAACGCGAGCGCCCTGCCCGCCCGACCGCTTCCTCCGCGCGCGTCCTCTCCCCCGGCACCGCCGTCGCGCCGCCGGCTTCGCTCAAAGGCCAGTTCCAATGGCCCGTGCGCGGCCAGCTCATCCGCCGCTTCGGCCCCGTCGCCAGTGGCGAGCGCAGCGACGGGCTGAAAATCGCCGTCCCGCTCGACACCCCGATCCTCGCCGCCGCGGACGGCACCGTGGCCTATGTCGGCAGCGATATTCCCTCGCTCGGCGGTCTCGTCATCCTCCAGCACGGCAGCGGCTGGACCACGGTTTACGGCCATGCCGGTCAGCTGATCGTCCAGCGCGGCCAGTCGGTAAAGCGCGGCCAGATGATCGCGCTGTCCGGCGATTCGGGAACCACCCGGCCCCAGCTGCATTTCGAAATGCGACAGGGACGCACCCCGGTCGATCCGCTTCCAAGGCTCCCGGCACGCCCCTGAAAGACTGAATGCGCCTGATCCCTCACTCAACGCTGAAACGAAAATCGACGCTGCCGGTCTGGGTCTCGATCGGCTGGCGCGTGCTTGCGGTGCTCGCGCTGATCGCGCTGGCGGTGGCGGTCCACTGGTTCGACCGCGAAGGGCTGCGCGACAATTATGACGGCCATATCAGCTTTCTCGACATCATCTATTTCACGATGATCTCGATCACCACGACCGGCTATGGCGATATCGCCCCGGTCAGCGATCAGGCGCGGCTGTTCGACGGCCTGATCGTGACTCCGATCCGCATCTTCGTGGTGCTGCTGTTCGTCGGCACCGCCTATAATTTCGTCCTCCAACGCACCTGGGATAAATGGCGCATGGCCCTCATCCAGAAAAATCTCAAAGGCCACATCATCGTCGCGGGGTTCGGGACCACCGGTTCCGAAGCGGTCGATGAACTGATCGCACGCGGCACCGATCCCGGCTGCATCGTCGTGATCGACGGCAATACCGACGCGCTCGAACGCGCCCGCAATTGCGGCTGCATCGTGCTTCAGGCGGACGCGACCCGCGATCAGACGCTGGAAGACGTCAAGATCACCCGCGCCGCATCGATGATCGTCAGCGCCGGTCGTGACGACACATCAGTGCTCATCACCCTGACTGCCCGTCATCTGGCCCCGGATCTGAAGATCAGCACGGTGGTCAAGGCCGAAGACAATGAACTTCCCGCCCGCGCCGCCGGGGCGACCACCGTCATCAACCCGGTCAGTTTCGCCGGGCTGCTCCTCGCCAGCTCGTGCAAGAGCCAGCACATCGCGGACTACATGATGGACCTTGCCAGCATCGACGGTCCCGTGGTGCTGAGCGAGCGTGCGGTCCGCACAAGCGAAGTCGGCACGCCCCTCGCCGCCATCGCCACCGGCTTGGGCGTGCGCGTGTATCGCGACGGCACGCCATTCGGGTTCTTCCAGCCGGAGGCAAAGCTGTTGCGTGAGGGCGATGTGATCGTGGAAATCGTGTCGCAGCCTGGGAAGGCGGCGCTGTAGGTTCTCAACGTGCCTGTGCCAGCCGCCAGGCCGTGGCGACCTTGAACCGAAAAATCGGCGAATATTCCCGCGTCTCGCTCTGCGCTGCGGCATCGAAATCGCGATAGCTGGCAAGGCGCGCGAGCAACAGCCTCCCGGCATCGGTCAGATAGGGATAGGCGCGACCCGGCCGCCCGCTGGCGGTCAGCATCGCGCCCGCATACATCTGGAAATTGATCAACAACTTGTCGCTGCCCGCGTCGGTGCGCTTGGCGATCGCCACCAGCTGTTCGATCACCGGCAGCGCGCGGTCGAACCGGCCCCCGTCCTGTTTGGCGATCGCCAAGATCTGGCCGGTCAGCAACTTGATCCGCACCGATGCCGGATTGGCCTCGTTCCGCGTCGCCGCCGCCAGCCGCGCCAGATAGGGTTCGGCCTCGCCGGTCTGTCCTGCATCGATCAGCGCGATGCCCAGTCCCGCCGCCGCCACATCGGCCATCGCCGATTGCGCGCCAAACTGCTTCTCGGCCTTCGCCAGCTCGGCGCGCGCCGCCTCGATCGGGTTGGCGGCGGGCCCGGTCGCCCACCATGCAATCCGCGAGCGGACCTGTGCGTCGGGCTTGGCAAGGCGGTCGATCCGCACCGCCATCGCCCGCGCATCGGCGTCACGACCCTGGCGACGCAACGCGTTGGCAAGGCCCGCCATGGCGTCGAGCGAACGAACGCCCTTTTCCCCCTCGGCCCGCTCGAACAACGCCACAGCCTGACGGAAGGATTGCTCCGCCTCACGATCGCGATCCATCGAGTAATAGGCGGTACCGGTGCATTCATGCACCATCCCGGCCAGCATCATCTCGTCCGAAGTCTTCTCGGGCAATTTGCCCGCCAGCGGCGACAACAGCTCCACCGCCGCCTGCCCCTTGCCCAAATTCCACTGCGCGATGCACAGCGATACTGCGGCGATCACCGCCGTGCGGCCCGTCGGCCCCTGCAACTTGCGCGCGAGCGCCAGCCGCCGCTCCGCAACCGGCACGAACTTGTCCATCGCGACCAGCCGGTCGTAATAGCTGGTCAACCCGCCAAGCATGCCCAGCGCCTCCTGACTCTCCCGCCCGACGCGCGTATCGATATAGTCCTGCGCGCGCAGGATGACGTCCTCAACCTTGATGTTGCCGGCCGTCGCGACCAGCATGGCGCTGGCCATCGCCAGATCGGCGCAAACGGTACCCTGTGGCTGCTGCGTCCGGCAATTCTCGAACGCGGGAATGATCGCGTCCGCCGCCTTGCCATAGTCGCCGCGGTCGAACGCGGCGATCCCCTCCGGCGGCACCGGAACGCGTGCCGCCTCCTGTGCGGCGGCGGGCAGCGCGAACCCGGCGGCAGCCGCAATCAGAATGGCACCGCTACAGCGTAGAACCGCCACCCGACACGCTTTGCCGATCATCGCTTCCGCCCTCCCCAGCCTGGCACCCGGTGCAACAAGAATTTATCTGTATCGCGCGAATATCTGACCGGTCCCAACATCGCCGACAACTGACAAATTATGAAAGGCCCGGCGGCGCGCGCGCTTGCTGTCCCATCTAGCGGCCCTATCTTTTTCTGCAAAATTCCCTATCTGCCCGACCAATCATGGCAACGCGACTTCCCGAAGCCCCCAAGGTGGGCATGGTGTCGCTCGGCTGTCCCAAGAATCTGGTCGACTCCGAGCGTATCCTGACCAAACTCCGCAGCGACGGCTATGCCTTGTCCGCCGACTATGCCGGTGCCGACATCGTGCTGGTCAACACCTGCGGCTTCCTCGATTCCGCCAAAGAAGAGAGCCTCGAAGCCATCGGCGAAGCGATGGCCGAGAATGGCCGCGTTATCGTCACTGGCTGCATGGGAAAGGAAGCCGAGGTCATCCGCGCCCGTTTCCCGAACGTCCTCGCCGTCACCGGTGCGCATCAATATGAGGAAGTCGTCGGCGCGGTCCACGAAGCGGCCCCGATGCCGCCGAATGCGTTCCTGAACCTCGTGCCCGAAAGCGGCCTGAAACTCACCCCGCGCCACTACAGCTATCTGAAGATTTCAGAGGGCTGCAACCATCGTTGCTCCTTCTGCATCATCCCGTCGATCCGCGGCGACCTCGTGTCACGCCGCCCGGACGCGATCCTGCGCGAAGCCGAAAAGCTGGTCGCGGCGGGCACGAAGGAGCTGCTGGTCATCAGCCAGGATACCTCGGCTTACGGCGTCGACATCCGCAAGGAACCGCGGATGTGGAAGGGCGAACCCGTCATTCCCCACATGACCGACCTCGCCCGCGAACTTGGCAAGATCGCCCCCTGGGTCCGCCTCCACTACGTCTACCCCTACCCCCATGTCGATCAGGTCATCCCGCTGATGGCGGAGGGCCTCGTCCTCCCCTATCTCGACATCCCGTTTCAGCATGCCAGCCCCGCCGTCCTTCGCACGATGAAGCGCCCGGCGAACGAAGCAAAGGTGCTGGAGCGGCTGAAAACCTGGCGCAGCATCGCCCCCGACATCACCATCCGCTCGACCTTCGTCGTCGGTTTCCCCGGTGAAACCGAGGCCGACTTCCAGTACCTTCTCGACTGGCTCGACGAAGCCCAGCTCGACCGCGTCGGCGCATTCCGCTTCGAGCCGGTCGACGGTGCAGCCGCCAACGACCTGCCTGGTGCCGTGCCGGAAGAGGTCAAGGAAGAGCGCTACGCCCGCATCATGGAAAAGACCGCCGCGATCAGCGCCGCGAAGCTTCAGGCGAAAATCGGCCGCACGCTCGACGTCATCATCGACGAGGTCGAAGGCGACGGTGCCAACGCCCGCAGCCAGTCGGACGCGCCCGAAATCGACGGCACCGTCTTCCTGCGCGACGCCGGCCACCTGAAACAGGGTGATATCGTCGCGGTCGAGATCGAGGATGCCGACGACCACGACCTCTACGGCGTGCCTGCCTGAATGCTTCGGGCGCTGGCGACATTGCCGCTGGTCGCCCTGCTCGGCGTGCAGTCACCCGACGGCGTCAACACCACGCCGGTCGATCCGCTGGCGGTGCAGGACGACGACTTCGCCCGCCACCGCGATCCCGCCACATGGCGCGGTCTGACCGTCTCGCGCATCGAGTTCCGTGAGGAACGCGGCCAGTGGCGCCTGTTCCGCATCGCCAACACCGCCAAGCCGCGCGGCCCGTTATGGTTCGTGCCGCACGATAACGAAAATGCCGGGTTCGAGGCCGCACTCGCCGGGGTCCGCGCTTATGGCGGCGTGGTCATTGTGGTGGATTCGGGCGTCGCCGAGGATCGCGACGGCAAGCGCCGCAACGAAGCGGTCGAGCGTGGTCGCCCGATCGACCCCAATCGCAATTTCCGCGACGGTTATCCGCTCTATTCAACCACCATCCTTGCCGATTATGCGCGCGGTGCCCGCCCGATCGTCGCGCTGCACACCAATTCGCCCGGCTTCGACCCCGGCTACTCGCGCTGCAACCAGTCAGACCCGAAAGGGCGCGGCGAAGTCTCGATCCGCTTCTGCGACGACGTGATGCAACCCCACGCCTCACAGGCGCGCGCCTGGCCATTCGACGATGACGACAGCCTCGCCTATGTCGCCCACCGCAGCGGCACCTCCCCCTTCTCCGCCTATTGCGGCAAGGCGCTCGCCCTCGCCGATTTCAACGTCGTGTTCGAGAAGGTCACGGTCAGCGACGGTTCGCTCTCCAACCACGCCCTGCTGCGCGGCCTGAACTACGTCAATTTCGAAACGCAGGAACGCGGCCTCGACCCCGCCGCCCTCGCACAATCGCGCAATCGCTTGATCGCGATGATCGACCGCGCGATGACCGTCTGCACTGCGCCCATCACCCGGCTGGAGCCTCGATGATCGACCTTTCACAGTTGCTACAGCCCGATCGCGGCCAGCCCGCCCGCCAGATTCACGTCGTCCATCCGCGCGACTGGGAAAGCTGGCTCAACGCGCAACCGCCGCGCACGCGCACCGCCATCGCCGCCAACAAAGTGACCGGCAAGGCCGGAAACCGCGCGATCTTCCCCGGCGACTCCGCCGACGAATGGTCGATCCTGCTGGTGTGCGACGAAGCGGAAACCTCGCCCTTCCGCATCGCCTCGCTTGCCGAGCAATTGCCCGAGGGGACCTACCGTCTCGCCACCGGCGAACCGGGCGCTGCGATGCTCGGCTGGATGCTCGCGCAATATCGCTTCGACCGCTACCGCAAGGATGAGAATGCGCGCGGTCCGCGCACGCTGCTGACCGGAGAACCCGGACGGATCGGCGAGATGTTTGCACTCGCCGCCGCGACATTCAGCGTCCGTAATCTGGTCAACACGCCCGCGTCTGACATGGGACCGGCGGAACTGGAGGCTGAAACGGCCGCGCTGGCGAATGCCGTCGGCGCAACGCTCACCGTCACGCGCGGCGACGCGCTCGAGCAGGGCTATCCGATGATCCACGCGGTCGGCCGGGCCGCCGCACGCGGGCGCGAGCCGCGCCTGATCGAGCTCGAATGGGGCGACCCCGCGCATCCCCGCCTCGCGCTGGTCGGCAAGGGCGTATGCTTCGACACCGGCGGGCTCGATATCAAGCCGTCCGCCGGCATGCGCCTGATGAAAAAGGACATGGGCGGCGCGGCGCACGCACTGGCGCTGGCCGGGGTCATCATCGCGCTGCGGCTGCCGGTTCGCCTTCATTTGCTGATCCCCGCGGTCGAGAATGCCGTTTCGGGCGACGCCTTCCGCCCAGGCGACGTGTTGCGGACACGGCTCGGTCTGACCGTCGAAAACACCAATACCGACGCCGAAGGCCGCCTGATTCTCGGCGACGCGCTAACAAAGGCGGTCGAGGGCAAGCCCGATCTGATCCTTGATTTCGCCACGCTGACCGGTGCCGCCCGTGTCGCGCTCGGCCCCGATCTGCCTGCGCTGTTTGCCAATGACGACGCCCTGTCCGCCGCCTATCTCGATGCCGGAACGGCGGAGTACGACCCGCTGTGGCGACTGCCGTTATGGGATGCCTATGACGACATGCTGAAATCCGACATCGCCGACATGGTCAACGCCGCCGACGGCCCCTTCGCCGGGCCGATCACCGCTGCCTTGTTCCTGCGCCGCTTCGTGCCGAAAGACATCGCCTGGGCGCATCTCGACCTGTTCGCGTGGCGTCCCGTCGCCAAGCCCGGCCGTCCGAAGGGCGGCGACGCCATGGCCCTGCGCGCGAGCTGGGCGATGCTGAAGGCGCGCTACGGCACCAAGTAACCGCCTCGACTTTACCTGCATCCCCCGCCACAAGTCCGGAATGACGACACTCCGCACCGGCGGCCGCATATTGGTCGACAACCTCGTCGCACAGGGCTGCGACCGCATCTTCCACGTCCCCGGCGAGAGTTTCCTCGCGGTCCTCGACGCGCTGCACGACACGCCTTCGATCGATCTGGTAACTTGCCGGCAGGAAGGCGGCGCTGCATTCATGGCCTGCGCCGACGGCACGATGACCGGACGCCCCGGCATCTGCTTCGTCACCCGCGGCCCCGGGGCCACCAACGCCAGCATCGGCGTTCACGTTGCGATGCAGGATTCGCAGCCGATGATCCTGTTCATCGGCGATGTCGATCGCGGCATGCGCGACCGCGAAGGATTCCAGGAAGTCGATTTTCCCGCGATGTTCGCGCCGCTGGCCAAATGGGCGACGCGGATCGAGGATGCGGCACGCATCCCGGAATACATCGCGCGAGCGTGGAATGTCGCGATCAGCGGGCGACCGGGACCGGTGGTGATCGCGCTGCCCGAAGACATGCTGATGGATGTGGTCGAGGCAGTGGATCGGCCAAAGGTCGAGCGTCTTTGGCAATCGGTGGGACAGCATGAAATCAATGCCATGATGGAGATGGTGAGAGCGGCAGAACGACCCGTAGCTATTGTCGGCGGAGCCGGCTGGGATCTAGCGACTGGAGCCGCGTTTGGTGGTTTCGCGCGGAGTTGGGGCATTCCTGTCGCAGGCGCGTTTCGCCGTCAGGATTCTGTCCGGAACGGATCCAGCCAATGGGCTGGGAATCTCGGCTACGGCCCCAACCCGAAGTTGGTGGAGCGAATAAAAGCGGCGGATCTATTGCTGGTTGTCGGCGCTCGGCTCGGCGAAGCAACCACCGATGGCTATACCCTTATCACGCCCGATCATCCCGGTCAGAAGCTCATCCACGTCTATCCTGACCCTGATGAGCTAAACCGCGTCTACCGCGCAGATCTTGCTATCTGTTCGGACACTGTCTCCTTTGCGATGGCCGCAGACATCGCCGGGCACCCCGAAACGCTGCCTCCAGCGTGCGCCGAAGCCCATGCCGAGTGGCTAGACTGGTCCACCCCCAAACCCCGCGACGGCGTCGCCCTGGACCTCGGCCAATGCGTCGCCGCGATGCGCGAGCGGATTGCGCCCGACGAAGCCATCATCTGCAACGGCGCGGGCAATTTCTCCGCCTGGTGGCACCGCTACTGGCACTACGGCGCGCAACCCTCGCAGCTTGCCCCGACTGCGGGCGCGATGGGTTATGGCACCCCCGCCGCCGTTGCGGCAGCCCTGCGCCATCCCGAAAAACTCGCCATCGCCCTCGCTGGCGACGGCGATTTCATGATGAACGGACAGGAACTCGCCACGGCGATCCAGCACGGCGTCAACATGCTGGTGCTCATCATCGACAACGGCGCTTACGGCACGATCCGCATGCATCAGGAACGCGAATTCCCCGCGCGCCTGTCCGGCACCACGCTGCATAACCCCGATTTCGCCGCGCTCGCCCGTGCCTATGGCGGCTGGTCCGAAACCGTCGAGCGCACCGATGAATTCGCCCCCGCGCTCGACCGCGCGCTCGCGCAGACCGGCGTTCGCGTCCTGCATCTCAAAACCGATGTGGAAATTATCAGTCCCGGCACCACGATCAGCGCGATCCGCGGAAATTAGGCCGCGACCAACACCCGCTTGTCGGCCAGCGCTGTCCCAATCGCATCCGCTGCCCAGCGCTCGCACAGCCCCACCGTGCGCGCGAACGCCCTGACAAAGCCCTTGATATACACCCGACCGGGGATGAGATCGAACCGCTCCGCCTCGATCGCGGCCAGATAACGGATCGGCACCCGCGTTTGCGCGGCGACATCCTCGATCGTCATCGCGCAGCGCAGTCGCGCCGCGCACAATGCCGATCCCACGCTGCCGCGCGGCTCGATGCGCCAGTCGCCCAGCGCGAAGGGAAGGATGGATTGCTCTGCAATGGCGATCATCGACGTCGGCCCCCCGGCTGACAAACACGGGATCATCCCGCGCGAGAACGTAATGCACCTCGACAATCGAAGAGTCGACTCTGCCTGCCCACGAAAAAGGGCCGTTTCCCGCAGGAAACGGCCCTAATCACTGGTTAACGCGAGCGACAGCGTCAGATATCGTCGCCCAACGCACCCTTCACCTTACCGGCGAGCTGCTGGCCCTTGCCTTTGGCTTCCTGCGCAGCGCCATCGGCACGCGTGTCGGGATCGTTGCTCTGCTGCTTCGCCTTGCCAACCGCTTCGTTGACGTTGCCTTTGATCTTGTCGACGAGTTCGCCCATGATGGCCTCCTTGGATTGTCGGTTCGGATATCCAACCGACGGGGCATGAGGGGGTTCCGAAAATTCGCGCGAAAATCCGCAGCTTGGCGCGATGCCCGACCGGATAGCCGAACTTTATCAGCGCCACGCGCTGGCGTTCGATGCGGCACGTCGCCGCAGCTTTCCCGAACGCGCCTGGCTCGAACGCTTCGTGCGCAGCATCCCCAAGGGCGGCGAAATCCTCGACCTGGGCTGTGGCGGCGGCGAACCGATTGATCGCTATCTGGTCGATCGCGGTTACCGCCTGACCGGCGTCGATATCGCGCCGAGCATGATTAAACTCGCTCGTACGCGCTTCTTCCGCCAGCGCTGGATTGAGGCCGATATGCGCAGGTTCGGCGCAGAGTCCGCCGCCTATGACGGCATCGTCGCGTGGAGCAGCCTGTTCCACCTCGACGAAGAGGCACAGGCCAAACTGATCCAGCGCATGGCCATCTGGCTGAAACGCGGCGGCGTCGCGCTCTTCAATACCGGTCCAGACAAGGGCATCGCAATCGGCGAGTTGGAGGGCGAGGAGCTGTTCCACGCCAGCCTGTCTCCCGGCGAATATCGCGCGCTGTTCGCCAAGAGCGGCTTGGCCGAGATCGCCCACCGCATCGAAGACCCGACCTGCGGCGGTATGACCGTGTGGCTGGTGGGGAAGGTCTGATGAAGTTTTTGCTTGGCCTTCTCGGCGCATTGCTTCTGGTTTTGCTCGGCTGGATCGGCGGTCCGGTTGCGATGACGAGCTATCGGGTGGCGACTTCAGCCAATGCAAATGTCGCACGCTACGCAGTCGCCGGTGCGCTGGTCGAAACGCACCAACGGTCTGGGGAGGACGGCTTTCGGTTCAAAATAACGATCATGACTGATTACGCGCCGATCCGGGCATGTGGCTATGATCCAGCTATCTTGCTTCAGAGCGAGAAGGTGCCGTTCCTGTTGTCCGCCGACTGGGGATACGAGGTGCTGCGGCGACGCGAGGCACGCGACTTCAAAGCCATCACGCGCGAGTCTCGCGCATCCCATTTTGCCGAGCATCATTCCGTCGCCACGATGGCGGCGCTGACGGAATGTCTCAACTCACCGTTCGCGCCGCTTTGCCGGGGCAAAGTTGATCGCATGACAATTGCGGCAGATGCGGCGGAGGCGAAACAGATCGCTGAAAGTCAGGCGTTCGCCCGCGAGCAGGACGCTGGTATTCTCTGCACGTTCCTCGACGGGGCGGCGGCGCGTCGCGGAATTGCAAAGCTGGTCACCGCGCCGAAGTCCGTGCCTTAGATCAGCCCCGCCAGCGGACTCGACGGGTCCGCGTACCGCCGCAACCCCATCCGCCCGGACAGATAAGCCAGCCGCCCGCTCTCCACCGCCAGCTTCATCGCGCGCGCCATCAGGATCGGGTCTTTCGCCTCGGCGATGGCGGTGTTCATCAGCACGCCATCGCAACCCAGCTCCATCGCCACCGCCGCGTCGCTCGCGGTACCGACCCCGGCATCGACCAGCACCGGCACCCCGGCACCCTCGACGATCAGCCGGATCGTCACGCGGTTCTGGATACCCAGCCCCGACCCGATCGGCGCGCCCAGCGGCATGATCGCGACCGCGCCCGCATCCTCCAGCTGCTTCGCGCCGATCGGATCGTCGACGCAGTAAACCATCGGCTTGAACCCCTCGTTCGCCAGGATCTCGGTCGCCTTCAGCGTCTCGCGCATGTCCGGATACAGCGTTTTCGCCTCCCCCAGCACTTCCAGCTTCACCAGCTCCCAGCCGCCCGCCTCACGCGCCAGCCGCAACGTGCGGATCGCCGAGTCCGCGTCGAAACACCCGGCGGTGTTCGGCAGATACGTAATCTTCTTCGGATCGATGAAATCGGTCAGCATCGGCGCATTGCGATCGGATACATTCACCCGCCGCACCGCGACGGTCACGATCTCCGCGCCCGCAGCCTCCACCGCCGCCGCGTTCTGCGCGAAATCCTTGTATTTGCCGGTCCCGACGATCAGCCGCGATCGGAACGTCTTGCCCGCCACGCTCCAGCTGTCGTCGGTCACCGCCGCCGCATGATCGCCACCGCCGACAAAATGCACGATCTCGATCTCATCACCGTCCTCGACCAGCACCTGCCCAAGCGTCGAACGCGGCACGACCTCCAGGTTGCGCTCGACCGCGACCTTCTCCGGCACCAGCCCCAGCTCGTTGGCAAGCCCGGCCAGCGAAATCCCGCCCATCACCCGGCGATGCTCGCCATTGACCGTGATCGTGATCGTGCCATCGCTGTGAGTCTGCATGCTGGTCCTTTCGCTTGGGCGCGATATAGGGACTTCGACGCAACGCTCAATCACGCGCTGACATGCCGGGGGGCCGAATGACCGACACGATCTACGTTCTCAACGGCCCGAACCTGAATTTGCTCGGCACGCGCGAGCCCGAAATCTATGGCTCGGACACGCTCGACGACATTGCGGGCATGCTGGAAGACCGCGCCCGCGCGCTCGACCTGACCATCGACATGCGCCAGTCGAATCACGAAGGGCATCTGGTCGACTGGATGCACGAGGCGCAGGCGCACGGGGCAAAGGCGGTGCTGCTCAACGCCGGTGCCTTCACCCACACCTCCATCGCGCTGCACGATTGCATCAAATCGATCCGCACCCCGGTGATCGAGGTACATCTGTCGAACCCGCATCTGCGTGAGGATTTCCGTCATTTCAGCTATGTCGGACAGGCGGCAAAGGGAACCATCGCCGGGTTTGGCGCGCTTTCCTATCTGCTGGCGCTTGAAGCGGCGGCCCGTCTCTGACAAACGGCCCGTTTCCAGACGGGCCAGCACGAACAGGCAGGCTGCGTTTATGAATTTCGAGGTCGCATGAGCGAAGATAACAAAAAGAACATGCATGTGGATATCGAGCTGGTTCGCCAGCTAGCCGCAGTGCTTGACGAAACCAACCTGACCGAGATCGAGGTCGAGGATGCCGACCGCAAGGTTCGCGTCGCGCGAAAGATCAACGTCGCGCCGGTCACCTATGCCGCGCCGGCGCCCGTTGCGGCTGCGGCACCGGCCGCCCCGGCTGCCGCTTTGGCAATGCCGTCAGACCCGGCATCGATCACCGCCAGCTATGACGACGCGGTCAAATCCCCGATGGTTGGCACCGCCTATCTCGCCCCTGAACCCGGTGCCAAGCCATTCGTGACGGTCGGCGCTCAGGTCAAGGCTGGCGACACCCTGCTGATTATCGAGGCGATGAAGGTGATGAACCCGATCGCCGCTCCGCACGCCGGCACGGTCAAGACGATCCTGATCGAAAGCGGCCAGCCGGTCGAATTCGACCAGCCCCTCGTCGTCGTCGAGTAAACGGCCCTTTATGGCTAACCGCACCAGCCCGCTCCCCCACCCGGCCACCCAGTCAGGATATGCTATGGGTGGCCGGGTGGGGGAGCGGGCTGGTGCGGTCTAGGAACAAGAGATGAAACCGATAAAAAAGCTCCTCATCGCCAATCGCGGTGAGATCGCGCTGCGCATCCACCGCGCGTGCCATGAAATGGGCATTCAGACGGTCGCGGTCCACTCGACCGCCGATACCGATGCGATGCATGTCCGGCTCGCGGATCAGGCCATCTGCATCGGCCCGCCGAGCGCGGCCGAGAGCTATCTCAACATCCCCAACATCATCTCTGCCGCCGAAATCAGCGGCGCGGATGCAATCCATCCCGGCTATGGCTTCCTTAGCGAAAACGCCAAATTCGCCGAAATCGTCGAGCTGCATAACCTGATCTTCGTCGGGCCGAAGCCCGAGCATATCCGCACGATGGGCGACAAGATCGAGGCAAAGCGCACCGCCGGCGCCCTCGGCCTGCCGCTCGTCCCCGGGTCCGACGGCGCGATCAGCGATCTGGCCGAAGCCAAGGAAATCGCGAAAAAGGCCGGCTACCCCGTCATCATCAAGGCCGCATCCGGTGGCGGCGGTCGCGGCATGAAGGTCTGCACGTCCGAGGACGAGCTCGAAACGCTAATGCAACAGGCAGGCAGCGAGGCGAAGGCCGCGTTCGGCGACGCCACCGTCTATCTCGAAAAATATCTCGGCAACCCGCGCCACATCGAAATTCAGGTGTTCGGCGACGGCAATGGCAACGCCATCCATCTGGGCGAACGCGACTGCTCGCTCCAGCGCCGCCATCAAAAGGTGCTTGAGGAAGCCCCCTCCCCCGTGCTCGGTCAGGAAGACCGCGAGCGCATCGGCGGCATCTGCGCCAAGGCGATGGCCGACATGGGCTATCGCGGCGCGGGCACGATCGAATTTCTGTGGGAGGACGGCGAGTTCTATTTCATCGAAATGAACACCCGGCTTCAGGTCGAACATCCGGTGACCGAGGCGATCACCGGTCTCGACCTCGTCCGCGAACAGATCCGCATTGCCGAGGGGCATCCGCTGACGCTACGCCAGCAGGACGTCCAATTCCGCGGCCACGCCATCGAATGCCGCATCAACGCCGAAAACCCCCGCACCTTCGCGCCGTCACCGGGCCTGGTAAAGGGCTATCACGCCCCCGGCGGCATGAACGTCCGCGTCGATAGCGGGCTGTATGCTGGCTACAAAGTGCCACCCTATTACGACAGCATGATCGCCAAGCTGATCGTCTATGGCACAACCCGCCAGGGCGCCCTGCGCCGCCTGCGCCGCGCGCTGGAGGAGTTCGTAATCGACGGCATCACCACGACGATCCCGCTGCATCAGGCGCTGCTCGACGATCCGGAGTTCCAGAAAGGCGATTATACGATCAAGTGGCTGGAAGAGTGGCTGGCGAAGCAGCACGAGGCATAGCCCTTACGCCTTGTAATAACGTTCGTGTCCACCGGTTGAACATACGCCGAGCACCACATTATCCAGTAGCAATTGCCGTTTTGAAGGGTTTATGAATAGCCGTGCGCTCTACGGTGAGGAACTAAGATGATTTGGTGGTCCTTCATGGCGGCAGTCCAGAAGGTTACGGACAGCCTCCCCGCCAAATTTACGCCGCGACAATTTCATATAGCCGTACTCGCGTGGGCCAGCCTCAACAACGGAACCCCCACGCCTGCCTTTGACTATAATGACGAAAGCCAACGATATGGCGCGATTGAGATTGCTCATAGCGTCAACGAGCTAGTTGAGGATAACAGAGAGTATCATACCGGGGTAAATGCGGTCATTACCAACCATGGTACAAGTGATATGTGCATGCGCGTTCGAAGCCTCGCGGAATATCGAAGCAATGGTACAGTCATGTACTCAAAAGGTAACCGTCGCGGATACACGGAAAGTTTCATCGTCCCGGCCGGACGCTCGGTCGCCGTACATGGAAGCAGCTATGCAACATCCGCTGAACTTAAGGCGGATTTCAGACTTGTTGCCTATGGCTGGTATCCTAGCGAACCAAACCCGGCTAGCTCCGAAAAATTGCGTTGCAAGGATCACCCGACGGGAATGATCGCCTGGATGCAAATGCCGATCGACAAAATATCCTCGTGGCTTCCTGGCTAACCTGACCGTTTATCGCTTCCTCGCGGACTCAACGAAATTCTCTAGGCCGCCTGCGACGGCGCTTCGGTCCGCGCCGCCATCTCTTCGGTCACGTCGATCTTTGTGCCGTACAGATACCGCGCCACGCCATTCTCACACACCACATCGGCGGTAATCCGCATCCAGCGAATCTCGCCATCCGCGCGCTGGATTTGCGCCTCGAACGTGAAGCTGCCCAGTTCGGCGATGGCGGCGCTGCGCAGCCGTTCCAGTTCAGCGCGCGATTCGGGCAGGTACATGCCGACCGTCAGCGCGCGATCGGGCGGCGCATCGCGTGGCAGCCCGAACAGGTCGTAAACCCCTTCGCTCCATGTCAGCGAATTGTCGGTCAGGTCGCATTGCCACGAAGCGTGGAGCGGCATTATCCCGGAATGTCCGTCACTTCGGTCCTGCATGCGCCTTGGATAACCCGGCATTCGTCAATGTCCAGTAACCGCCGCGTGACGCTGCGCTTTTCGCGCGTTATCGCTGGCGCATGGCCTCTCCCCATCCTGACTCGCTGATCTTCGATCCCGGCCGCAATTGCTGGCGCGTCGAGAATGCCACGAAACTTTCCGTCGTGGTCGATGCCGACGATTATTTCCGCGCCGCCAGGCAGGCGATGCTGGGCGCGAAGAAGCAGATTTTGCTGATCGGCTGGGATTTCGACGCGCGCATCCTGCTCACCCGCGACGATCCGTCCGACGATCCCCACGCACCCGCCGAAGTCGGCGATTTCATCAGCTGGCTGGTCAGGCAGAACCCCGACCTCAACGTCTATATCCTGCGTTGGGATCTCGGCGCGCTGAAGGCCGTGTTTCGCGGTAAAACCTTCCGCACCCTGCTCAAATGGCGCTTCGGCAAGCAGGTTCACCTGAAGCTCGATTCCACGCATCCGCCCGGCGCATCGCATCACCAGAAGATCGTCGTAATCGACGATTGCGTCGCCTTTTGCGGCGGCATCGACATGACGCTGTCACGCTGGGACACGCGCGCGCATGGCGATGGCGCGGACATGCGCATCGATCCCGATGGCGAACCCTATATGCCGTGGCACGACGCCACCACCGCGATTCAGGGTCCGGCTGCACGGGCGCTCGGTGAACTCTGCCGCGAACGCTGGCACCGCGCGGGCGGCAAGCCGGTCGCGGCGCCGCAAGCCGACCATGACTGCTGGCCCAAACGCCTGACCGCCGATTTCACCGACATCCGCGTCGCCATCGCCCGAACCCAGCCGGAGATGGACGACTCCGCACCGGTCAAGGAGATCGAGGCGCTGTATCTCGACCTGATCGCCAGCGCCCGCCACTTCATTTACGCCGAAAGCCAGTATTTCGCCTCGCGCCGCATCGCCGAAGCGATCGAAAAGCGCCTGTCTGAGCCCGAGGGCCCCGAATTCGTCATCGTCAATCCCGCGCATGCCGATGGCTGGCTGGAACAACAGGCTATGGACACGGCGCGCGCACGCCTGTTTCAGGCGCTCAAGCACCGTGATCCGCACGAACGACTGCGCATCTACCACCCGGTCACCGCTGCCGGGGACGACATCTATGTCCATGCCAAGGTCATGGCAGTGGACGACCGCTTCCTGCGCGTCGGATCGTCCAATTTCAACAATCGCTCGCTCGGCCTCGACACCGAATGCGACGTCGCACTCGCCGCGACTGACGATGCCAGCGCCGCGCGCATTGCCGCGATCCGCAACAGCCTGATCGCCGAGCATCTCGGCACCGACACGCTCACCGTCGCCAACCGCATTGCCGAAACCGGATCGCTGATCGCCGCGATCGAATCGCTGCGCACCAGCGGCCGCACATTGCGTGACTATCCCGTGCCCGATCTCGACGCGGTCGAGAAATGGCTGGCGGAAAATCAGGTGCTCGATTCGGGCGACGAGGACGTGGTGGAAGCGATGACCAAGGGCGGCTTGTTGCGGCGATTCCGTCGCAGCTAGGGCTCCAGCACTGGCGGCACCCATTCATGATTTTCCTGAATGCGTGACGGCACCGCCCGCCCCCGCCCATCTTTGGAGGGCCTGAACTTGAACCGCTCGCGGATCAATCGGCAGGTCAGCGCATCCAGCCGCGGCGTCCCGCTCGATTTCAGCACCTCGCATTCCGGCACACGGCCATTAACCTCGACCACGTACAGGACAGTGACCAAGCCGCCGATCCCGGCCTCCGACAGATCCTCGGGATAATCCGAATCGCGAATCCGCCCGCCGGTCTGGCGCGGCCCGACCGCATCGGGATCGCCCGCCCCGTCGCCATCGCCGTCCCCGCCGCCACCAAAGCCATCCCCAACGCCGCCTGCCCCGGTCCCCGGTCCCGCCACCAGCGCCGCCCCGCTCGTCGCCTGCGCCCCGTCCGCCGCCTTCTCCGCCAGCGTCATCAGCGATGGCAGCACGATCGGCACCAGTGGTTTCGGGATCTCCAACTCGGTCGCGCGCGATCGCAAATTGGGCGGAGCCGCCGCCCCCGATGGCCGCGTGTTCCGCTGCTTCATCCGCTCGGTCCGCACCTTCGGCTTCACCCGCTCCGGCGCGACCGAGAACAATGCCATCTCCGCGTCATCGTCGAGCACGCCAGACCGCACCGCCAGACCCAGCACCAGCGCCACGCCCATCACGCCCGTCACTGCCAGCGCCGCCGCCGCGCCGCCGATGCGTTGCCGCCGGTTGGATAGGATCATCGCCGTCATGCATGCCTAAACGCACAAACCTGCTGAACCGCTGCTTGCGCGTTTGATGTTGCCGCACCGTCCCGCTATGCGCGCGCCATGACTCAGATCACGCCAGAGATCGTCGCCGAACACGGCCTGTCCCCAGAGGAATACGAGCGCGTCCTGCACGCGATGGGGCGTGAGCCGAACATCACCGAACTCGGCATCTTCTCGGTCATGTGGTCGGAACATTGCAGCTATAAATCCAGCCGCATCCACTTGAAGAAATTGCCCACCGAAGCCCCCTGGGTGATCTGCGGTCCCGGCGAGAATGCCGGCGTCATCGACATCGGCGACGGCCAGGCGGCGATCTTCAAGATGGAGAGCCACAACCACCCGAGCTACATCGAACCCTATCAGGGCGCGGCGACCGGCGTCGGTGGGATCCTGCGCGACGTGTTCACGATGGGCGCACGCCCGATCGCCAATATGAACGCACTGCGCTTCGGCCGCCCCGACCACCCCAAGATGAAGCACCTGATCGCGGGGGTCGTCCACGGCATCGGCGGATACGGCAATTGCGTTGGCGTCCCCACGGTCGGCGGCGAAGTCAATTTCCACAAGGCCTATGACGGCAACATCCTGGTCAACGCGATGACGGTCGGCGTCGCGCAACAGGACAAGATTTTCTACAGCGCCGCCTCCGGCGTCGGCAACTCGATCGTCTATGTCGGCTCGAAGACCGGTCGCGACGGCATCCACGGCGCGACCATGGCCAGCGCCGATTTCGGCGAGGACGCCGATGCCAAGCGCCCCACCGTTCAGGTCGGCGATCCCTTCACCGAAAAACTGCTGATCGAGGCGTGCCTTGAGCTGATGGCGTCCGACGCGATCGTCGCGATTCAGGACATGGGCGCGGCGGGCCTGACCTCCTCCAGTGTCGAAATGGCGTCGAAGGGCGGCGTCGGCATCGAACTGATCATGGACGACGTGCCGCAACGCGAAACCGGCATGACGCCGTACGAAATGATGCTGTCCGAGAGTCAGGAACGCATGCTCATGGTCCTGAAACCCGGACGTGAGGATTTCGCCGAAGCGATCTTCCGCAAATGGGAACTCGACTTCGCCGTCATCGGCACCGTCACCGAGACGGGCCGCATGGTGCTCAAATGGAAAGGCGATGTGGTCGCCGACATCCCGCTCGCCCCGCTTGCCGACGAAGCCCCGCTTTACGACCGCCCGCACGTGCCTACACCCAAGCCCGCCGACCTGACCGATGAGCCGGAATCAACCGACATCGCCGCCGATCTGCTCAAGCTGATGGCCTCCCCCGATATCGCCAGCCGTCGCTGGATCTGGGAGCAGTATGACCACATGGTCGGTGCCGACACCGTCCAGCGCCCCGGTGGCGACGCCGCCGTCGTCCGCGTCCACGGAACGCAAAAGGGTCTCGCGATCACCACCGATTGCACCCCGCGCTATTGCTTCGCCGACCCGGTCGAGGGCGGCAAGCAGGCGGTCGCCGAAACGTGGCGCAACCTCACCGCCGTCGGCGCGACCCCGCTCGCGATCACCAACTGCCTCAACTTCGCCAATCCGCAGCGCCCGGAAATCATGGGCCAGATCGTCGGCTGCCTTGAGGGCATGGGCGACGCCTGCCGCGCGCTGAATTACCCGATCGTCTCCGGCAACGTCTCGCTCTACAATGAATCCAAGGCGACCGGCGGCGGCTCCGCGATCCTTCCCACCCCCGCTATCGGCGGCGTCGGCATCCTCGCCGACTGGTCGAAGTCGATGACCATCGCCTTCAAGAACACCGGCGACGCCGTTTTCGCGGTCGGTGAGCGCGGCGGCCATCTCGGCCAGTCGATCTGGCTCCGTGAAATCCACGGCCGCGAAGAAGGTCCACCACCACCCGTCGACCTGCGCGCCGAAAAGCGCACCGGCGATTTCATCCGTGCCTGCATCGACAAGGGGCTGGTCAACGCCGTCCATGACGTATCCGACGGCGGCATGGCCGTGACCCTCGCCGAAATGGCGCTGGCGTCCGGCATAGGTGTGACGATCGATCAGGCTCAGCCTTTCGGTGTTGCCGGGTCGTTCTTCGGTGAGGATCAGGGCCTTTACCTCGTCACCGTCCCCGACGAAGCATTGACCGAATTCCTCACCGCCTCGTCCGCCGCCGACGTGCCCGCCGACCCGCTCGGCCGCACGATCAAGGACCGCCTGATCTTCGAACTCGACGAAGGCGACTGGAGCGTCACCATCGCCGATCTGCGGGAAGCGCATGAAGGCTTCTTCCCCGCGCTAATGGGTCCCGACGCCGCCCTCGCCTAGTCAGGCTTGGGATATATCGGCTTCGGGAAGAACCTCAGCCGGGTCCGGAGCCGCACGCTATCGCACCCCGGGGCTGTGCGGACAGCCTGGTCGCGTCACGGCCACAACACTTCATTTCCTGTGGCATCGATTTGTGCCACCTTGCGGTCCTGCTCGTCGGAGAGGACCACCCCAGTGACCGTCGGCTATTCGACCACCCCGCTCGCCGACAAACTCGGCCTCAAACCCGGCATGCGTATGTTCGTCCTCGATATGCCACCCGACGTGCGGGCCGGGATCGGTCTCGACGCGCTGGGGCTGGAGTTGCTTGCCGCCCCCTGCGCCGGGATCGACGCCGCACATATATTCGTCACCGATCGGGCCACGCTCGACCGCGAGCTAGGGGCGCTGCGCCAGCTGATCTCGCCGAGCGGTTTCATCTGGGCTTCCTGGCCCAAAAAGGCGTCGAAAGTCCCGACCGACATCACCGAGGATGTGATCCGCGCGGTGGCGCTGCCACTCGGCCTCGTCGATGTGAAGGTCTGCGCGGTGGACGAGATCTGGTCGGGCCTTAAGCTGATGATCCGCAAGGAGCTGCGTGGCCGGGGCGAATAGACAAGGGGGCAATATGCAGAATTGGACCACCGCCAGACGCATTGGCGTCGCCACGCTGGTCGCGGGGACGCTCGATATCCTCGCCGCGATGGGGCTTACGCTCTTCTACGGGCGACCGGTCGATGCCATGCTGCGCTACGTCGCGTCCGGGCCGTTTCCCGGCGCAACCGGTTGGGGCGCGTCCGGCGCAATTCTCGGCCTCGCGGTCCATTTCGCGCTGATGGCGGTGATGGCCGCCGCGTTCGTCCTTGCCGCCAACCGCATGCCCCGGCTGAAGGCGCACCCGATACCCTGGGGCACGATCTACGGCCTCGTCACCTATATCGAGATGAACCTGATCGTCGTACCGCTGCGCTTCGGCATCTTCCCGTCCACGGCGCTCGGCATCGGCACCCAGCTTGCCTTCCACATCGTGCTGGTCGGCATCCCCATCGCCCTGATCGCACGGCGCTAGCAGGACGAACGCGACTGCTGTATTGCGCTCCCAACACGGGGGACTAACCGATGACGCCAGCTACAGACCGCATTCTGACGCTCGACACCGTGCGCGGCGTCGCCGTGATGGGCATATTGCTGCTCAATATCATCGCCTTCGCCATGCCGCAGGCGGCTTATATGAACCCCCGCGCCTATGGCGGATCGGACGGGATCGACCTCGCGGTCTGGGCGAGCAACTTCGTGTTTTTCGATGGCAAGATGCGCGGCCTGTTCTCGTTCCTGTTCGGTGCCTCGACCCTGCTGGTGATCGACGGCGCGATGGCCAAGGGTGAGAGTGCTGCGCGCGTCCATTATTCGCGCATGATCTGGCTGCTGGTGTTCGGCCTGCTCCACCTCTGGCTAATCTGGTGGGGCGATATCCTCAATCACTATGCCATTATCGGCATGATCGCCTTCGCCTTCCGCAACGCGCCGGTGAAGCGGCTAATCGGCATCGGCATCGCATTGCTCGTCCTCCATCTGCTGCTCAGCCTGTTCACGTTGCTGGGGCTGGAATTCTCCCGCGCCGGCCTGTCTGGCACCAATGCCGAGGTGGTGCGCCAGTCGCGCGAGATGATGGATGCCTTCAAACTCGGCTTCGGCATCCCCGGCGACGCGGCACTGACCGAAGCGATCGGCACCCATCGCGGCAGCTGGCTCGAAATCGCACGCGACCGGTTCAAGACCGCCGCATGGGGACCGTTGACGGGCCTATTCATGTTTGGCGCCGAGACGCTCGCCTATATGCTGTTCGGCATGGCCGCGTTCCGCTCGGGCATGCTCACCGGCGCATGGGATCGCCGCCGCTATATCCGCTGGGCCGCGATCGGTTTCGGCATCGGCATTCCTGCCTATGCCGCACTCGCTGCCTTCATGATCGCGTCGGACTTCTCGATGCGTTCGATCGTCCTGGGCGTACTCGTTCTGACCGTTCCGATCCGTCCCTTGATGATTATGGCGTGGGCCAGCCTGATCGTCCTGCTCATGCGCCCCGGCGGCATGCTCACCACGCGCATCGCCGCGGCGGGGCGCATGGCCTTCACCAATTATCTCGCCACCAGCCTGATCTGCACCACCCTCTTCTACGGCTATGGTCTGGGCTGGTATGGCGAGATGTCGCGCGCCGAAGTCTATTGGGTCGTGTTCGCCGTCTGGGCGCTGATCCTGCTGTGGTCGAAACCCTGGCTCGACCGTTTCGCCTACGGCCCGCTCGAATGGCTGTGGCGCAGCCTGTCGCGCGGAAGTTTGCAACCGATGTCCGCCGGTGCCCTTCCACGGTCAATTGCGAACGCAACGCAATAACCATTGCGAATCACTCGCACTCGCCTTAACTGTTGCGAAGAGCGAGAGGGTTCCGATGGTCGTCTGCGTCTGCAATGCAATTCGGGAGAAGGATGTGCGGGCCGCCGCGCGTGACGGCGCGATCAGCGCATGTCAGGCCTATCGCGCATTGGGTCGTCAGGCGAAATGCGGCCAGTGCGTCCCGTTTGCGCGAGCCATTATCGATGCGGAGCGTGCGGCTGCGTAGCGTTCGCAAGTCCTGAAACCCGCAGAAATCCGCCATTTTTCCGCTGTCTGAACGCGCCGATCCGCGCTATACCCGTGCCCGAAATATGGAGGCACGACGGCCATGAAGGGCGACGCAAAAGTCATCGACTATCTGAACGAGGTGCTCAAGAACGAGCTGACCGCGATCAACCAATATTGGCTGCATTACCGCATGCTCGATCATTGGGGCGTGAAGAAGCTCGCCGAGTTCGAGCGTCACGAATCGATCGACGAGATGAAGCATGCCGATTGGGTGGCGGAACGCATCCTGTTCCTCGACGGCCTGCCCAACTTCCAGCTGCTCGGCCGCCTGCGCATCGGCGAAACGGTCGAGGAAGTGCTGAAATCCGACCTCGAACTCGAATATGAAGCCGTCGGCGTGCTCAAGGACGCGATCGAGCACAGCGAAAAGGTCCGCGATTATGTCAGCCGCGACCTGTTCCGCCGCATCCTCGACAGCGAGGAAGAGCATGTCGACACGTTGGAAACCCAGTTCGAGATGATCGAACGCATGGGGATCCAAAACTACATCCAACTCAATTCAAAACCAGAAGAGGCTAGCTGAGAAACCAACCAACCTTTTAGCATGATGACATCACACTGATTTCCCCGTCACCCCGGGCTTGACCCGGGGTCCCGCTAACGGCGACCGGTCGAAGAAGCGGGACCCCGGGTCAAGCCCGGGGTGACGGCGGTTGGTTGAGGCTGAAGTCATCATGATCCAGCCTGTTGTAGCTCCTACTCCGCCCGCCGCCCAAATGCAGCCGGACGCCGCTCGACCAGCGGATTCGCCTCGCGCTCCAGCAACGCCAGCGTCGCCTCGAACAGCGGCCGCAGTTCCACGACATGCGGTAGCGCCTCGCTCGGCTCATAGCGGTTTTCGACGCAGTTGCGCGCGATCGCCTCGATCATCTCGGCACATTCGGCCAGCGGCTCGGCCCCGAACTGCGCCGATTCGCCCTTCAGCGTGTGCGCCGGAAGCACCAAAGCTGCGGAATTGCCGGACCGCATCGCCTCCTCGATCGCGGCGACCGATTTGACCCCGTCCTCGTGGAAATAACCCAAGATCCGAACGAAATTGGCACCCAGCTCCGACCGCGTCTGGGAGAATGCATTCCAGTCGACCAGTCTGTCCTGTTCCAGCAACGCCATTTCACCCTCCCGCGCTATGCGGTCTATCGGTGTCAATATGGGTATGTCGGTAAACAGAGCGTTGACGCAGCGTGCTTAATCGATCCGAAACGGCGCGACCTCATCGACAAAAACGAAGTGACTTCAGCATCCTGCGCCGCCTAAGTGCGAAAATTGCAACCGCCCGGACAAATATGCATCAATCCTTGTCGAACGGGTTCTTCGACGGCCGCATCGTCAGCCGCACTGGCACCGCGCCGAAATCGAACTCCTTGCGCATGCTGTTCACCAGATAGCGCTCATAGCTGGTCGGCAACAGGTCGACCCGCGTGCCGAACAGGATGAAGCTCGGTGGACGCGTCTTGGCCTGCGTCACGTAACGCGGCTTGATCCGTTTGCCGCCGGGCGCGGGCGGCGGGTTGGCCTCGATCGCGCGCTCGAACCAGCGGTTGAGCTGCCCGGTGGTAATCCGCCGCGACCACGCCTCGCGCGTCTCGAAGGCGACCTCCATCAGCTTGTCCAGGCCCTTGCCCGTCTCCGCCGACACCGTCAGCAACGGCACACCCTTCACCTGCGCCAGTCCCTCGGCGAGCGCACCCTTCACGCCATTGAATAGGCTTGAGGCGTCTTCGGCCACGTCCCATTTGTTGAGCGCGATCACCAGTGCGCGGCCCTCTTGCAGCACCTTGTCGGCGATCTTCAGGTCCTGCACCTCCAGCCCGCGTGTGGCATCGAGCAACAGCACCACGACCTCGGCAAAATCGACCGCGCGCAGCGCGTCGGCAACCGACATGCTTTCCAGCTTTTCCTGCACCTTGGCGCGCTTGCGCATGCCGGCGGTGTCGATCAGGCGGACAGGGCGCATATTGCCTTCCAGATCCTCCCACTCCCAGTCGATTGCGATGGAATCGCGGGTGATGCCCGCCTCCGGCCCGGTAATCAGCCGGTCCTGCCCCAACAGCCGGTTGATGAGCGTCGATTTGCCCGCATTGGGCCGCCCGACCACTGCCAGTTTCAGCGGCCCCTCATAGCCCTCCGACGTGGCGTCATCGTCCGCCTCATCCTCGCCCCGCTCGATATAGGGCAACAGCGCCTCGAACAGGTCCGCAATGCCCTCGCCATGTTCGGACGAAATCGCCACCGGATCGCCCAGCCCCAGCGCCATGGATTCCAGGATGCCGGGGTTGGCTAGCCGCCCTTCGGCCTTGTTCGCCAGCAGCACCACCGGCGTGCCCGAACTGCGCGCCCAGCGCGCGACTTCCTCGTCCAGCGGCATGATCCCCGCGCGCGCGTCGATCATGAACAGCGCGACGTCGGCTTCCTTGATCGCCATTTCGGTCTGTACGCGCATCCGCCCGGGCAGGGTCGCGGCATTCTCGTCCTCGAACCCGGCGGTGTCGATCACGCGAAAATCGATGCCGAGCAGATGCCCGTCGCCCTCGCGCCGGTCGCGGGTCACGCCCGGCTGGTCATCGACCAGCGCCAGGCGCTTGCCGACGAGGCGGTTGAACAGCGTCGATTTACCGACATTGGGACGGCCGATAATGGCAACGGTGGCACGGGACATGGGCGCCCTCTATCCCATGCGCGGCCTTAGGACCACTGGGTGTGTCGACATTCAGTTCAGACGGCGGCGAAAAGCGGGATCTTTCGAGCACCGGCGCGCAGCGTGCTTAAGGCACGTGAGCACCGGAGCGCAGAAAATCGCGCTTTGCAGCCCCGTCTGGGCTGAATGTCGATACACCCTAGCGCAATGCGATGATCTCGCCCTTGTCGGTCAGCACATACAACATGCCCGCCGCGACCAGCGGGCTCAGGCTGATGCTGTCCTTCAATTCGATCGGCGTACCCGCGCTGCCGTCGATCGGCGACACCGGCACCAGTTCGCCGCGCGAATTGGCCAGCCACAATTTGTTGCCCGCCAGCACCGGCCCGACCCAGGTGATCGGCCCCTTCTTGTCCTCGACGTCCTTGAACGCGCGCTGCTGTGCGATCCAGCGGATCTTGCCGCTGCCGCGCGCAATCGCCACCAGCCGCGCATCGTCGCTCATCACGAACAGCCACTCGCCCGCCACCCATGGCGTCGAGATGCCCGCGATATTCTGTTCCCACAGCCGCTGGCCGCTGGCCAGTTCGACCGCCGCGATGCGCCCGCCCTGTCCGACCGCATAGACGCGGCCCTGATCGATCACCGGTTCGGCATCGATATCCGCCAGGCTCGACACCGATGTCGAGATGGTCGAGCTCGACAGCGTGTCGGACCACAAGGAACGGCCATTTTCATAGCGATAAGCGTTCAGTTCGCCGGAGGAGAAGCCCGCGACGATCGTACCCTGTGCCGCCGCCGGTGCCGCCGCGCCGAACACGCCCTGCGATTCCAGCGTACCCGACTGGGTCCATGCAACCGTCCCGTCGGCCTGCGACAGCGCGAACAGCTGATTGTCCTGCGACACGATATAGATGTTGCCGTCGGCCACCGTCGGCGCACCGCGCAACGGACCGCCGGGCTTTTTGCGCCATACTTCGGTGCCGGCTGCGGCGTCGATCGCCACCACATCGCCCAGCCCGTTGGTCGCATAGACGCGCGCGCCATCGACGCTCACACCGCCGCCGAAACGCGCGCCCTTATTCTCGTCGCCGGTCGCGGTGGCAAGGCGCCAGCGCGACGCGCCGGTCGCGGCGTCGAACGCATGCACGACCCCGTCGGTATCCATCACGAACAGCGTGCCGCTGGCCACCACCGGTGCCGCCGCCAGACGCACCCGCCCGCTGGTGCCCGCGATCTTCGCGGTCCACACGCGCGACGGTGTCTCGCTCAGCGCCAGATGGCCCATCGCCTTGGACGCATTGCCGCCCGGTTGGCTCCACGCGGCATTGGTGTCGGCGGCGGGCAGCACCACCTGCACGTCGGCGATCGTCTTGTCGGCGACGATATTCGTCTCCGCCGCCAGGATCGCCACGCGCTCACCCAGCACCGGCGTCTTCTTGCCGCCCTTGAAGATACCGCACGCGCTAAGCGCAACCAGCGCCGCGACCGCGACGGAAACCCGAACCGACTTCATCATTTCGCCTTCTTGTCCTCACCCTCGTCCACGATCGCATCGACGCCTAGTACGCCCGCCATCTGAACCGCGCGTTGCCGGATTGCCCGCGGCACGCCCTCATCCTTCGCCAGTTCGCCGTACATCTTGCCGGCGTCCGTGCGTTTATTCTGTCGCAGATAGGCTGCGGCGACCATTTCGCCCGCGCTGCCGAACCACGCATTGTCCTTCACCGCCAGCCCTTTCAGGCGTTCGACCACCTGTTCGGGCTTCAGCGAATCATATTCGACACTGGTCTGGCGAACCAGCGCCAGGTCGCGGAATTCCTGCGGCACCTTCCTATCGGCCGCGATCGCGCCCAGAATCGCCGCGCCGCCCTTCAGGTCGTTCTTCTGCAACAGCACATCGGCTTGCGTAAAGCGCGCCACCGTGCCGAACCCGGCCGATCCCGACGCCGCCAGTTCCTTCAGCGGCGCTTCCGCCTCGGCCGCCTTGTTCTGGGTCAGCGATTTGAACGCCGCCTGATATTTGTCGCCCTGCACACCCTGCCGCTCTTCGCTATGGCTCTGCCAGTAAAGCC
This sequence comes from Sphingomonas sp. LT1P40, assembly GCF_036663835.1. NCBI lineage: Bacteria > Pseudomonadati > Pseudomonadota > Alphaproteobacteria > Sphingomonadales > Sphingomonadaceae > Alteristakelama > Alteristakelama amylovorans. The sequence continues at coordinate 865,124 of NZ_JAXOJT010000001.1, read as the reverse complement.
AGCCGCCGAACGCGATCAGCCCGGCGACGATCGCCGCGATGATCCAGCGTCCGTAATTCTGCCAGATGTGCAGCGCCTGATCCTTGCGAAGCTCTTCATCGACTTCACGCAGAAATGCGTCGTTGCTGTTGGGGCTCAGCGCCAAGGGAAACTCCAGTCAGGGTAGCGGTGCGACCTCTTAGCCGCGCTCACGCAGAAACAAAACTATCAATCCTTGGGCTTATAGACCTGTTCGTCGCCGGGAAAGCTCCGGCTGCGCACCTCGTCCGCATAGGTCGCAACCGCGGCGGAAATGCGGCCCGCCATATCATCATACTTCTTCACAAAGCGCGCCGTCCGCTCGAACAGGCCCAGCATGTCCTCGGTCACCAGCACCTGTCCGTCGCACTGCGCGGACGCCCCGATTCCGATCACGGGGCACGACACCGCCGCGACGATCTCGTTCGCCAGCGTCTCGACCACGCCCTCGGCAACGATCCCGAACGCGCCCGCCTCGGCAATCGCCTTGGCATCGCCGATGATCTTGGCGAACTCGGCATTGCCCCGCCCCCGCGCGCCATAGCCGCCCAGCGCGTTCACCGCCTGTGGCGTCAACCCGACATGCCCCATCACCGGAATGCCACGCTTGGTCAGGAACGCGACGGTCTCCGCCATCGCCTCCCCGCCCTCCAGCTTCACGCCAGCAGCCCCCGTCTCCGCCATGATCCGCGATGCGGAAGTGAACGCCTGTTCCGGACTCGCCTCGTAACTGCCGAACGGCATGTCGATGATGACCACCGCGTGATAGCTACCGCGCACCACCGCCGCGCCATGCGCGCACATCATCTCCAGCGTCACCGCCAGCGTCGATGGCAGCCCGTAAATCACCTGCCCCAGACTGTCGCCGACCAGCAGCATGTCGCAATGCGGGTCAAGCAATTGCGCCATCCGCGCGGTGTACGCCGTCAGCATCACCACCGGCTCCTTCCCCTTGCGGTTCTGTATCGCAGGAACAGTCAACCGCTTCATCGGTGCCGGGGTCGGCGTCGCGCGGCTGGTGGCGGTATCGATCGTGAAGGTCGTGGACATGGCCGCGCGATACCGCCCGTCAGCGGCCTGCGCCAGCAATAAGCGAAGGCCGTGACAAATCATATTGACTTCATGTTATATATATCTAACATTGAGTCGAGTTTGAATAACAGGAGGCCGGAATGGCATTCAGGGAAAAAATCGCATGGGCGGCGTTCATCACCACTGTGATCGCATGGGGTGGCTATTTCGCGGTGGTCGTCAGCCAGTCAGGGCAAACCTCGCACAGCGCATATCTGTTCTGGCTATTCATCGCCGCCACCGGGGCACAGGCGGTGCTGATGGCGGCCGCCGCGATCATCTGGTCGATCCGCGCGCCGGGCGAGGCCAACGCCAAACCCGACGAACGCGACCGCGCGGTGGCGCAGCGCGCGACCGGCATCGCCTATCTCGTCATCATCCTGGCGCTGGTCGGCGTGATCGTGTGGCTGCACTTCGGTCTGCACGGCCGCAACACCGTCTTCGCGCTGATCGGTGTGTTCATGCTGGCCGAAGCGGCGCGCTTCGGTGCGCAGGCAATCGGTTATCGGAGCGCCGCATGATGCTCGCAACCGCACAGGAGAACCCGATGGCCTATCGTGAGCGACTCGCCTGGCTGGAACTGACGGGCATGCTGATCGCCTATGGCGGCTATTTCATCGCGGTCGGGTTCGTCGATCCGGTCGCGGGCAGAATGGAAACACTGACCTATGTCGCCCTGTTCGGCGCCGCTACCATCGCACGGCTGCTGATCCTCGGCACCGGCTGGCTGATCCTGCGAGCCCAGATGGGCAGCGAAGCGCGCGCCAGACCCGACGAGCGCGACCGGGCAATCGCCCGACGCGGTGCCAGTGTCGGCTATTATGTCCTGCTTTCGCTGATGCTGTGGGTCGGCGTGGTCATGCCGTTGATCGACACGGGTTGGGCAGTCGCCAATTCCGCGCTCGCCGCCATCGTGATCGCCGAAATCGTGCGGGAGGCGGTCGCCGTCATCAGCTACCGGCGTGGCTGGCATGGCTAACCCCCCGATCAGCAACCAGATCCGCACGCTGCGTTTCATGGCGGGCGAAATGACGCAGGCCGATCTCGGCGACCGCGTCGGCGTCACGCGCCAGACCATCGCCGCGATCGAGCAGGGCAAATACTCCCCCACGCTGGAAACCGCTTTCCGCATCGCGCGCGTGTTCGACAAGCCGCTGGAAGAAGTTTTCCAGTGGGAGGAGCAATAGACCGGACTTGCCGTCACAAATCCGGTCATCCCGCGCCGGCGCGTGGGTTCGGGGTCACGGGCAGCCGCCCGTGGCCCCGAATATGCTCAGCCGATCCAGGCGCGTCCGCGTGCCATCGCAGCAAACCACAGTTGGAACGCCCCGACGACGAACACCAGTGCCGGGAAATAGGTCGTCCAAACACCCTTCACCGCGATCAACTCAGTGGCGAGAAAGATGTAACCGAACATCACGACCACCGCGACCAGCGACACGGCATAGAGTGTTACCGCCCATTTCGACTTGGCGAGCAAAGCGATCGACCCGAGCAGCCCGGTCACCACCGCGATGGCATAGACAACCCGCTGCCACGTCTGTTCCGCCGCATAATATTCACGGTCCCAGTCGGTCGCATTTGGATCGAGCGCAGGGCCATAAACCATATGCGCATAGAAGGACGCACACCCCATCAGCCCCCACAGCAACAGGATTACCGCGACGACGGTAAACCAGACGGGCACTTTTTGCGTGAAACCATTGGCCATCGGACCTCTCCCTTCGGTCGTTCGATGGCGCGCAACCTACCCTAAACGAAGTGTTTGCCAATCGTTTCGTTACAGGAACGCTTCGGCATAAGCTTCAGGCCTGAACCCCACCAGCACGCCACCGCGATATTCGGCCACGGGTCGCTTTATCAGCGACGGCTGCGCCTCCATCAGCCGAAGCGCCTTGGCCGCGTCGATCTCGGCCTTGTCCGCCTCGTTCAGCTTGCGAAACGTCGTCCCCGCGCGGTTGAGCAGCTTCTCCCACCCCGCCTGCTCCGCCCAGCGCGCCAGCCGTGCCGGGTCCGCGCCTTCCTTCTTATAGTCGTGAAACTCATAGGCGATGCGGTTGGCGTCGAGCCACACCCGCGCTTTCTTCACCGTGTCGCAATTGGGGATGCCGTACAGCGCGATCATCGGAACAGGCACACCTGCCCGGACCACAACGCGGTCACTTTCGCCTGATCGCCTGCCCCATCAAGCAACCCCGACAATGTCCCATTCTCCGTGCTGAACTCACGGCCCAGCGTGCTGTCAGGCTGGTCGCTGATCGCCAGCGCATCCGCCACTTCGCTGCGCACTGACCCGATTCCCGTGCCCGACGCGGTCGTCACCCGGCTTTTCGCATCGTCCAGAAACCAGCCGACGAGCTTGCCCTCCTGAAACCACAAGGCCGGTCCGCCCTTGAACTTGGCATAGTCCATCGCCCCCTCGCCGCACTCGCGGTTGACCCCGCTCTCGACCGGCGCATCCAGCGCGCGGCCAACCGCAGTCAGCACGACATCCTTCTCCGCCCCGAACGCCAGTTCGCGCGACGATCCGCTCTTGGCGTCGACCAGCGCGATCGCGCCCGGCGCGACATTCAGCAACGGCCGCGCGGGCAGTTCACCCGGTACGGGCTTGGACGAAATCTTCGGAGCATCCTGCGTCACCGTCAAATTCCCCGTTTCCGCATTGTCCGCCGGAGCCGCCCCGGCACAGCCGGCCACCGCCGCCAGTCCCGCCATCATCGCCACTATCCGCACGATATTCTCCTATCCCCGGATCGCAGCCTCAAGCCGCTTTCCCTCATCGTCGATCCGGTCATAGCCCCAAAGTCGCGGCGTCGCGAACAGCTTCACCGCCCGCGCCAGCGCCGCGCATTGCTCGAAATGCCAGCGCGTCAGCCCCATCGTCGCCAGATATTCGCCGCGATAGGTCTGCGCCATCAACGCCGCCATCGCCGCCGCGCCACTCATCGCCTCGCGCGCGGGAGGAATATCCCCCTCCGCCCGCGCCAGCAAATTCACCTCCCGCAGCGGGATCGCATCGGCACTGCCCTGCGCCACCACCGGCACATGATATTTGTCCAGCCCCTCGATCGCCACGTCCAGCGCGTCGCGCTCATGCCCGAACGCCACCGCCGCCTCGCCCCACAGCTTCAGCCGCGGCAGCCCCGGCCAGGTCACCGCGCGCCCATCGGCGACCCGCACCGCGCACACATCGTCGCACAGCACCGGATAGCCCGCGCGCGCAAACCACGCCGCCAGCGTCGATTTGCCCGCCCCCGAATCCCCGGCAAACGCCACCGCCCCGCCATTCACGACCACGGCATTGGCATGGAGCAACAGCAACCCGCGTTGAAAACACAAGATGCCCAGCGCCGAACCCAGCAAAAACAACCGCAAATTACGTTCCGACCCGCCCGCGATCGGCTCAACCACGATCTCACGCCCGCCGGTCACGAGATAGCGCGCCGTCCGCGGAATGCTCAGCAACACCCGGTCGCCCGCAACCTGAATCCCGTGCGGCCCACGCTCGGCCCTGTCGATCGCTTCGGGCACCGCGCCCAACCGGATCGCCACCGCCGGCCGGTCATCCTCAGCCTCAGCCAATTCCTTCAGCTCGACCTCGGACTCCAGCCGAAAGTCGAAACAGGAATAGCTGTTCACTCCCACTCAATCGTCCCAGGCGGCTTCGAGGTATAATCGTAAACCACCCGATTGACCCCCTTCACCTCGTTGACGATCCGCGTCGCCACGCGGGTCAGGAAGCTCGCGTCGAACGGATAGACATCCGCCGTCATCCCATCGGTCGATGTCACCGCACGCAGCCCGCACACGCTCTCATAGGTCCGCCCGTCGCCCATCACGCCGACCGTCTTGACCGGCAACAGCACCGCGAACGCCTGCCAGATCGCGTCGTACAATCCGGCGTTGCGGATTTCCTCCAGATACACCGCATCCGCCTTGCGCAGAATGTCACAGCGTTCCTTGGTCACTTCGCCCGGAATGCGGATCGCGAGGCCGGGTCCGGGGAACGGATGCCGCCCCACGAAAATCTCCGGCAGCCCCAATTCGCGCCCTAGCGCACGCACCTCGTCCTTGAACAATTCGCGCAGCGGCTCGACCAGCTTCATGTTCATGCGCTCGGGAAGCCCGCCGACATTATGGTGGCTCTTGATCGTTACCGAAGGGCCACCGGTGAACGACACGCTCTCGATCACATCCGGGTACAGCGTCCCCTGCGCCAGGAAATCCGCCCCGCCGATCTTCTTCGCCTCGTCCTCGAACACCTCGATAAACGTCTTGCCGATGAACTTCCGCTTCGCCTCGGGATCGGTGACTCCGGCGAGCCCGTTCAGGAACAGCGTCTCCGCGTTCACATGGATCAGCGGGATGTTGTAATGCCCGCGGAACAGCGACACGACCTGCTCGCTCTCGCCCGCGCGCATCAGCCCGTGATCGACATACACGCAGGTCAGCTGCTCGCCAATCGCCTCATGGATCAGCACTGCCGCCACCGCCGAATCGACGCCACCGGACAACCCGCAGATCACGCGACCCGAACCCACCTGCTTGCGGATTTCGTCGATCTTCGCCTGGCGGAACTCCGCCATCGTCCAGTCGCCCTTGAGGCCACAGACATGCCGCACGAAATTCGCCAGCAGCTTGCCGCCATCGGGGGTGTGCACCACCTCGGGGTGGAACTGCATCGCGTAGTAGCGCCGCTCGTCGTCGGCGATCACGGCGTACGGCGCGCCCGCGCTCGCCGCGACCGGGCGGAAGCCGGGGGCCAGCGCCGTCACCTTGTCGCCATGGCTCATCCACACCTGATGCGTTTCGCCCTCGGCCCACATGCCGTTGAACAGCGCGCAATCATCGCCGATCTCGATGAACGCCCGGCCAAACTCGCCACCATCGCCGCTGCTCACCGCCCCGCCCAACTGCTGCATCAGCACTTGCTGCCCATAGCAAATGCCCAACAGTGGCAGCCCGCTCTCCAGGATCACGTCCGGCACGCGCGGCGATTCGTCGTCCAGCACCGATGCCGGCGACCCCGACAGGATCACTCCACCCGGCTTCATTCGCTCAAACGCTTCGGCGGCGGTCGTGAACGGCGCGATCTCGCTATAGACCCCCGCCTCCCGCACGCGCCGCGCGATCAGCTGAGTCACCTGGCTACCGAAATCGACGATGAGGATGGATTCGCTGGGGCCTGTCATGGCGGGTCGATAGGAAGCTGTGCGGGGTGTGTAAAGCGTCACAATCCTCCCCCGCCAGGGGGAGGTGTCAGGCGCAGCCTGACGGAGGGGGAGGATGCCAGAACGAGCGTTGTGCTTCCTCCCCCTCCGTCGCTTCGCGCCACCTCCCCCTGGCGGGGGAGGAAAGGTCACTCACCCATTCATGGTCACCACCCCCTTAACCCCACCCGCAAACCATTCCTCAGCGCCTGACCCGCTATCCCGGCAACATGAAGTCGAACCGGACCCCCCGCCGGATCGGACTCACGATGCTCGGTGCCGCATTCCTCCTCGCGGCACCGACATCGGCGTCGATCCTGAACTATGTTGGTGAATGCGTGCCCTTTGCGCGCCAGGTTTCCGGCATCCAGATCTGGGGTGACGCCTGGACCTGGTGGAGCCAAGCCGGCAGCAAATATCAGCGCGGCGACACCCCTGAAGTCGGCGCCGTCGTCGCCTTCGCCAAATCCCGCCCGCTCCCCCTCGGCCACGTCTCGGTCGTCAGCCGCGTGATCGAACCGCGCGTGGTCATGGTCACCCACGCCAATTGGTCGCGCTTCGACGGCAAGCGCGGGCAAGTCGAACAGGACGTCACCCTCCACGACGTCTCCCCGCGCGGCGACTGGACGCAAGTGAAGGTCTGGTATCGCGACACCCGCGGCCTCGGCAGCACCACCTATCCCGTCCATGGCTTCATCTATGGCCGCCCGGCCAGCGGCACCAAACTGGCGCGCGCCCGCCCCGCCCCCGAGCTGACGGGCCGCAGCCCGGATTATGTAGGCTCCCTGATCGACGCCTACGCGCGGTAAAACCCGACCCCAACCTCCATTCCCGTCACCCCGGGCTTGACCCGGGGTCCCGCTTCTTCGACCGGGCAAGGCAGCGGGACCCCGGGTCGAGCCCGGGGTGACGGAGGAAGTGGGTGGACGTCAGCCCCAACCCCCGCCAAACTCCCCACAATGGGTGGCCCGCCATTTCGCTCAGGTGGAGCCGAGAAGTGTGAAATTCGAGCACCGGAGCGCAGCGTGCTTAAGGCACTTGAGCACCGGAGCACAGAATTTCGCGCTTCGCAGGCCCGCATGAGTGGAATGGCGGGTCGCCCATGTTTTTCTCCTTCATCGACGAACTCCGCGCCGCCGGCATCCAGGCCAGCCTGAAGGAGCACCTCGTCCTGCTCGAAGCGCTCGACCGCGACGTCATCGACCGCACGCCGGAGGCCTTCTACTATCTCGCCCGCACCACCTTCGTGAAGGACGAAGGCCTGCTCGACCGCTTCGATCAGGTCTTCGCCAAAGTCTTTCGCGGCATCGCCACCACTTTCGGCACGCAAACCGCCGAAATCCCCGAGGACTGGCTCAAAGCCGTCGCCGAAAAATATCTGACGCCCGAGGAGATGGCCGCAATCAAATCGCTCGGCGACTGGGACGAGATCATGGAGACGCTCAAAAAGCGGCTCGAAGAACAACAGGGCCGTCATCAGGGCGGCAACAAATGGGTCGGTACCGGCGGCACATCCCCCTACGGTAATTCAGGCTATAACCCGGAGGGCGTCCGCATCGGCGGCGAAAGCCAGCACAAACGCGCCCTCAAAGTCTGGGATCAGCGCGAGTTCAAGAACCTCGACTCAACCCGCGAACTCGGCACCCGCAATATCAAGGTCGCGATGCGCCGCCTGCGCCGTTTCGCCCGTGATGGGGCGGCCGACGAACTCGACATCGACGCCACGATCAACGGCACCGCGCGCCAGGGCTGGCTCGACATCCACATGCGCCCCGAACGCCACAATGCGGTCAAGCTCCTCCTCTTCCTCGACGTCGGCGGATCGATGGACCCGTGGGTCAAGCTCTGCGAAGAATTGTTCAGCGCCGCGACGTCAGAATTCAAAAACCTCGAATTCTTCTACTTCCACAACTGCCTCTACGAAGGCGTGTGGAAGGACAATCGCCGCCGCTTTCAGGAGCGCACCCCCACCTGGGACGTGCTCCACAAATTCGGCCACGACTATAAAGTGATCTTCGTCGGCGACGCCTCCATGTCCCCCTACGAAATCACCCACCCCGGCGGCTCGGTCGAACATTATAACGAGGAAGCGGGCAGCAGCTGGATGCAACGCCTGACCAACACCTATCCCGCCACGGTGTGGCTGAACCCGATTCCGGAAGAACAATGGGGCTATTCCCAATCCGTCCGCATCGTGAAGGAACTGGTGAACGACCGCATGTACCCACTGACGCTGGCCGGACTGGACGACGCGATGCGGGAATTGGGGCGGAAGGCCTAGTCAACCTTACCCAACCTATCGTCATCCCGGGCTTGACCCGGGACCCAGCTTCTACTTCCATCGACCGATGGATCGGGAACCACAGGGCGGCTGGGTTTACATCATGGCCAACCGCTATCGCGGCACGATGTATGTCGGTGTGACCTCACACATCGCAGCTCGTGTTCACCAACACCGCAATGGCGAGGGGTCCGACTTTTGCGCGAAACACGGCCTGACTCGCCTCGTCTGGGCCGAACGCGGCGACGACATCGTCGCCTGCGTCGAGCATGAAAAGCGGGTGAAACGCTGGCGTCGAGAATGGAAATTCGAGCTGATCAAGCGGGGGAATCCCGACTGGCGCGATCTCTATGACGAACTGGCGTGAAGGCAGCTAGGCCCCGGCTCAAGGCCGGGGTGACGACAAGGGGGATGCCAATGCAACCCGATAAGTTCTCAGCGCACCCACACCCTTCGTCATCCCGGGCTTGACCCGGGACCCAGCTTCTTCTTCCTCGCATCAAATGAAGGGCAAGGCGGTGTCATCAACCAGCACCAATCCAACACCTTGAAATGTTGGATTTCAACCGCTTAACTCGCCGCCGCTCTTTGAAACCGTCGATCCACGCCGCTTGACACCATCGCGTGACAACACGCCATAAATGTCAAGACTGTCAACGTCGTCAGCCCGCGAAAGCAGGTGTGACCTTTGAGACTTTCCGGCGACTACAGCCGCTCGACCGCCCGCTCCAGCTTGCGCATCACGCCGCGATCGCCCGCCTGCGCATCCGCCGCTTCCTGTGCCAACGCCATCAGCCGCACCGCGCCGAAACTCGCCGCCAGCCCCTTCAGCCGCAATGCCGCGCCGCGCCACCCCTCGGGGTCGTCGGCATCGTTCAGCGCGGACAGGCCACGCTTCGCACTGTCGAGAAACGCTTCACGAAGCTCCGCGATCAGGCCGGGCTCATCGCCCACCGCCGCCGCCAGAGTCGCATCGATTGCACCGGGATCATACGCCATGCCCCGCTTGTAAAATCGCGTGCTTAACGACTCGTTTCGCGGCGCTATTCCTTGTGCCGCGAACCGTGCTAAACCGGGACAATGAACGGGGGAACGAAACTGACTGGCCTGACCGCCGTCGAGGATGACGGGCTTATGCTCGTCGAGGAACCGGTGCCGACATCGGCCGCGCATCCGGCCTATGATCCGGCGGAGGACGCGAACGACGAGCCCGCCCCTGCCCCGCGCGAATGGGGCGTCCCCCTCCTCGCTATCGGCCTGACCGTCGCCTGGTTCGGCGTCATGGGCTGGCTGCTTCAGCCCGTCCTGACGACCACCACCCTGCCTCCCGTCGAACTCGTTCAACTCATCGCCGCTTTGTGCGTCCCCCCCGCCCTCATCGGCATCCTATGGCTGCTCGCCCGCCGCAGCAGCCGCGCCGAGGCCCGCCGCTTCGGCTCGACCGCCCGCTCGATGCGCGATGAAGCCGCCAGCCTCGAACGCGTCGTCGCCACGCTCTCGCGCAAGATCGAGGAAAACCGCGCCGCCCTCGCCGCGCAGACCACCGCATTGATGGCGATGGGCGACGGTGCCGCCGAACGGCTTCAGGCCGTCTCCAATGGCATGGCCGCCGAGGCCCGCTCGATCGACGCCAGCGCGAAAACCCTCGTCGAAAGCGCGACCACCGCCGAAAAAAGTGTCGGCATCATCCTCGCCTCGCTTCCCAAAGCGCACGACCAGATGTCCGGCATGGCCGCGACGCTGGACAGCGCCGGACTGAAAGCGGGTGAGCACGCCTCGGCCCTCGACGCCCAGCTTGCCGCCCTCGCCGAACGCGGTCGCACCGCCGACGAAGTCGCCGGGGGTGCCGCGCAACGCCTCGCCGCGCACATCGCCAAGATGGAAGCGACCAGCGAAACCGCCGGAACGCGGCTGGAGGCAGTCGCCGACCAGATGTCGACCACCGTCGACACCATGCTCGACCGCACCGCCAACGCCGTCGACGAAGCACGCAAGGGCATCGCGACTCAGGGCGAAGCGATGCTGGCCATGCTCGCCGCCAATCAGGCCGCTCTGGACAAGGCCGGGCGCGACAGTATCGACACCGTCGGCACCCGCATCGCCAGTGTCGAGGACACAATCGGCCGCATCGCCGAACGACTGGGTGAAGAACAAACCCGCATCGACATCATGCTGGCCAGCGTCACCGGCGGCATTGCCCAGGCTGACGGCCAGTTGGCGTCGCTCCACACCGCCGGGATGGAGCGCACGCAGGCGCTCGCCGCCTCGATCAGCGCGCTTGACGGATCGGCAACCGCGATGTCCGAAACGCTCAAGATCGGCGAGCACAATGCCCGTCAGGTCATCGCCACCGCCGAGGAATTGCTCACCGCGCTCGACGCCTCGGCCCGCGAAATCGACGAGACCATGCCCGACGCGCTGGTCCGGCTCGAAAAGCGCATCGGCACCACCCGCACCGTCATCGCCGGGGCCAAGCCCGAACTCCTCGCCCTCGTCACCGCCGCCGAAAGCACGCACGACGCGATCGAGGCGATCGCCGACGTCGTCGCCAAACAGCGCGACACCCTCGCCAAGACGCAGGCATCGTTGCTCGAAACGCTCGACTCGGGCCATGACAAGACCGAGGAGCTGGAGGCAATCGTCGATCGCACCATCGCCAACACCATGCGCTTTGCCGAGGACGCCGCGCCGCAATTGGTCGACGCCCTGCTCCGCATCCGCGAAACCGCATCTGCCGCTGCGGATCAGGCGCGGAACACACTCGCCACCCTCGTCCCCGAAGCCAGCCGCCAGCTGGAGGATGCCAGCACCGCCGCAATGCGCCGCGCCATCGACGCGAGCGTCCGCCACCAGCTGGTCGAACTTGGCGAAGTCGCGGAGGGCGCCGTCAACGCCGCCACTCGCGCCTCCGAACGCCTGACGCAACAGATGCTCACCATCGGCGAAGCCTCCGCCACCGTCGAGCGCCGGATCGAGGAAGCGCGCACCGAGCGCGAAACCGCCGACCGCGACAATTTCGCGCGCCGCGTGTCGCTGCTTGTCGAGGCGCTGAACTCCGCCTCGATCGACATCACCAAATCCTTCGCTCACGAAGTGTCCGACAGCGCCTGGGCCGCGTATCTGAAGGGCGACCGCGGCGTCTTCACCCGCCGCGCCGTCCGCCTGCTCGACAATGGCGAGGCCCGCGAAGTCGCCTCGCTCTACGACGGCGACCCTCAGTTTCGCGAACAGGTCAACCGCTACATCCATGATTTCGAGGCGATGTTGCGCCAGGTGCTGGCCCTGCGTGACGGCTCCCCGCTCGGCGTCACCCTGCTGTCCTCCGACATGGGCAAGCTCTACGTCGCTCTGGCTCAAGCGATCGAGCGCCTGCGGGCATGACGCCACGGTTCCAGCGCGGTGGACCGCTGCGCATTGCTGGCCTTCGCCGCACGCATATCGCCGCCAAGCTTGCTGAGACGACGCGGAAGCAATGGATCGAACTGATCGGACTCGGCCCGATCCCCGGCCAGCGGTCGCAGGTGGCATATGGCGTGTTCTGCGGCGATCACGCCCATCCGGGGCAGGACCGCTTCGACTACCTCACCGGCGTCGAGATCGCCCTGCCGGACCCGCTACCCAGCGGGAGGGATGCCATCGACATCCCCGCCACTCACTATGCCGTATTCGCCCATGACGGCCATGTCCGCGACATGCGCGCGCTCTGGCCGAAAATCCTGACCGACTGGCTCCCCGCCAACCGCCTCGCCCCCGGCCCCCGGTTCGAGCGCTACGGCGAAAGCTTCGACCCCGTCATGGCCAGCGGCCCGGTCGAAATCTGGGTTCCGGTGGCGACAAACTAAATCCCTCTCCCCTTGGGAGAGGGAGGGAGGCGCGGAGCGCCGGAAGGGTGAGGACAGGTCGGCATTTATTTCTTCGCCGCCGCCAGCACCTTCAACGCAAACGCTTGTCGGTCCTGCGCCATCGCCCGATCGGTCGCCTTCGGCCACGCGCTGCTCGCCACCATCACTAGCTTGCTTGCCGGATCGACCATAATCACCTGCCCGAAAATCCCCTGTGCCGCATAGACCCCACCCGGCATAGTCCACCATTGATAGCCATAGCCGCCGCCGGGGAACGTCGCATGCGTCCGTGTCGCATCGGCAAACCACCCGTCCGGCACGATCCCCGCGCCGCCCTCCAGCGCCATCTGCCCGATCCGCGCATAGTCCCGCAGCGACACCGACAGGCAGCACCCGCTGACTTCGCCACCGCTGGTATCGGTCATCCAGAACGCATCGCGCTCCATGCCATAGCGCTGCCAAACCTTCTCGCTCAGATAATCGGCCAGCTTCCTGCCCGTCGCCCGCCGCACCAGCACGCCGCTCAGGTTCGTCTCGCCGGTCTTGTAGACGAACTTCGTCCCCGGCGCGTCCATCCGTGGCAGCTTGCGCATATAGGCGACGGTCGGGTCCGCCCCCGCCAGCACCGCCTCCGCAAACATCCGCGCCACATCGCTGTTGGGGTCGGTATAATCCTCGTTCCAGCGCACGCCGGACGTCATCGTCAGGATCTGCCGGATCGTCACCCCGTCATAGCCCGCCCCGGCCAGATCGGGGATATACTTCGTTACCGGCTCGTCCAGCGACTTGATATACCCGTCCCGGATCGCCGCGCCGACCAGCGTCGACGTCACCGACTTCGCCACCGAAAAGCTCGTCCAGCGCCCCTCGCGCGAATAGCCCAGCGCGTATCGCTCCAGCCGTACCTTGCCGTCCTGAAGCACCAGCAGGCCCGCGACATTCTGCGCCGCCATGAACGCCTCAACCTCGGTCGCCGCTATCGGCAATGGCACGCCATCGGGCAACGGCTTCACCCTGCCCCCGGCCTTCACCACATTGCCAGGGAAGATCTTCTCCATCGCCGGGAAATTGCGCAGCCGCTCCTCCTGCGACCAGAACAACACCGCTGCGCCCACTTGACGCAACCGCGCTTCGTCCTGCGCGGCGGGAGCTTCCGGTGCGGTCATCTTCGGTGTCGGCGCACATCCCCACAGCGCCAGCGCGCCTAGCACAATCCCGATCGCCCGCATCACCGCTCTCCCTAATCTTTTATCAGCGTAACCTGTGCTACCCAGATCCCGCCACCGCGAAACCCGCCTTCGCAATACATCAGATAATATCGCCAGAAGTCGATGAAATGCGGGTCGAATTCCGCTGGCAACCGCCCCTCGGCAACCGCCGCATCGAACGTCTCGCGCCACCGCTTCAACGTCTCGGCATAGTCCAGCCCGAACTCGTGCCGGTCCGTCCAGCGCAGACCATTCTCCGCCGCAATCGCCCGAAACCGGCTTTCCGAAAGCAGCATCCCGCCCGGAAACACATAGGTCTGGATGAAATCGACATTGCGCGCATAGGATTCAAAGATCGCATCGTCGATTGCGATATACTGGATCGCCGCCCGCCCGCCGGGCTTCAGCACGCGGGCGATCGTCGCCAAATAGTCCGGCCAATACGCCTCCCCCACCGCTTCGACCATTTCGATGCTCGCCACCGCGTCATATTCGCCGGTCACGTCGCGATAATCGGTCAGCCCGACGGTCACCCCGTCCAGCCCCGCCGCCGCCATCCGCGCCTCGACATGCGCCTGCTGCTCGACCGACAAGGTTATGCCATGCAACGCACGCCCTTCGCGCGCTGCCAGCTCCGCAAACGAACCCCAACCGCACCCGATCTCCAGGATGCGATCCCCCGGCCCGGTCGCCGTCCGCGCCAGTACCGCCGCCAGCTTCGCGTCCTGCCCCGCCTGCATCGACATGTCCGGCGCGGCAAAGATCGCGCTGGAATAGGTCATGCTCGGGTCCAGCCACGGCGCGTAGAAATCGTTCCCGAGGTCATAGTGATAGGCAATGTTGCGCCGCGCCCGCTCGCGATCGTTCCGGTTCAGCCAGTGCCACACGCGCTTCGCCAGCCGCGTCACGCCATGCGCTCGCCCCGCATCGCCCAGTGTCGCGCGGTTGCGCACGAACAGGTCGAACAGCGGCACCGGATCGGGACTCGCCCATTCTCCCGCCTGCCACGCCTCGTACCACCCAACCGATCCGCCCGTCGCCAGCCGCCATAGTGCCCGCCAGCTGCGTAACTCGACGATCGCCACCGGCCCCGGCTCCCGCCCGCCCAGCCGCCGCCGCGCGCCGTCCGGCAACGTCGCCTCGATCGCGCCTTCCGCCAATCCGCTATCGATCCGGTCGAGCAATTTGTGCAGAAACGGGCTCAGGAGCGCGGCGAGCACTCCCTGTCCTGACGCCCCCGCGCCGTCGCCCCGACCGTCCCGGCGGCCCCTGTTTCGTGCCGTTCCGTGCATCCCGCGCGCACAAACCACGCGGGCTTCAGTCAGGCAAGGGTCAAACGTGCCGCGCCGCCGCCAACGCGCGCTCCCGCGCCTCACGATGCCCGATGATCTTGGCCGGATAATCGCGCGGACGACAGCCATGCTCGTCCGGGTCATGGATAACGCCATCACTCAGCTTCGCCAGCTCTGGCACCCATTCACGGATATAGCCCGCCGCGTCGAACTTCTCCGACTGGCTCAACGGGGCCATGATCCGCACGAACATGTTGCTGTCCACGCCCGTCCCCGACGTCCACTGCCAGTTGACCGCGTTCGACCCGTAATCGGCATCGACCAGCGTGTCCCAGAACCATTTCTCGCCCTCGCGCCAGTCGATCAACAGATGCTTGATCAGGAACGACGCCGCGATCATCCGCACGCGATTATGCATCCACCCCGTCGTCCAAAGCTGCCGCATCCCGGCATCGACGATCGGATAGCCGGTCCGCCCCTGCTGCCATGCGCGCAGTTCGGCCTTGCTCGACCGCCACGGCAGCGCGTCGAATTTGTCGCGGGCATTCTTCGCGCCATAGTCGGGGAATTGCAGGATCACATTCTGCGCATAATCCCGCCAGCCCAGCTCGCTCAGAAACACGTCGACCGACCCGCCCGTATCGGCGACGCGACTCCATACATAGCCGGGTGACACCTCGCCAAAATGCAAATGCGGCGACATGCGCGAACTGCCCTCGACCGACGGCAAATTTCGCCGCTGGTCATAACGATCCGCCCGATCCACGAATGCCGCAACCCGCGCCCGAGCGCCCGCCTCGCCCGGCGTCCATTCCTTCGCAAAGCCGGTCGCCCAGTCGGGCTTGGTCGGCAGCAACCCCCATTCGGCCAGCTTGTCGGATTTTGGCCAGTGCGGCGGTGCCGGAATATCCCTAGGCGCTCGCACGGGCTTCGCTGGCGGCATCCGCTCCTTCAACGCGCGCCAGAACGGCGTGTAGATCTTGTACATCCCCCCCGCCCCGGTGGTCACCGACCCCGGCGGCGCCAGATAGTTCCCGTCATGGCACACCAGTTCCACGCGCTTCGCGACCGCGCGCTCGGCATTGCGCCACCATGGCTCGTAATGCCGGATGCAATGCACCCGATCCGCGCCGCTCTCCTCGGCAAGTGCCGCCAGCACCTCATCCGATTTACCCCGCCGCAGGATCAGCCGCGATCCCCTCTCCCGCAGACTGGCGTCGAGCGAGTGCAGACTGTGGTGCAGCCACCAGCGCGATGCCCCGCCCATCGCGCGATGTTTCGGCGTCTCGTCGTCCAGAATATAGACCGGCACGACCGGACCCTCGGCCGCCGCTGCAACCAGGGCGGCCTGATCGGCCAGGCGCAGGTCGCGACGAAACCACAGGATGCTCGTCACTGCGCGGTATCCGGCGCGATCCGCACGCTGAACCGATCGCCCATCAGCGGATTGGCGAAACGCTGGTCGCGCAGCACGATGTCGCCATTCGCCTGACGTTGCGCGATCGGCATCCGCGCCCAGAACAGGAACGCTTTGACATTGGCGTCGTTGCGCGTGGCCTCGCCGATGTGCGGATCATCCATGCCAATCGTCGTCGGCTCAGTCACGCCGCTGGCGAACAATGTCGGCAACACACCCTGTGCCAGATTGAGGTCACGCCCACCATAACGCCCCCCGCCCCGCCACAGCATCTCGCGCTGCCAGATTGCAAGCGGCACGGGGTTCGCCACCACCATATCCGGCTCGATGCCATAGGTCGCCCGCACCCACTGCGCCGTCCGCCGCTCTGCAACGCCGGTCGCGATCCCGTTGCCCAGGACATATGCCGACAGCGCCAGCGCGACGATCTGCCCCCGCCGCTGCCAGTCGCCGCCGCGTCGCGCCGCCCGTATCGACCAGATCAGCCCCCCGATCAGCAGCGCCCACATCCACAGATCGATGATGAAGATGCTGTCGCCATAGAACCATTGGTGCGAGAACGGCTCCAGCAGCCGGATGCCATAGCTGTTCAGCCAGTCGAACGCCGGGTGGCTCAGCGTCCCGACCAGCGCGAGCAGCAGCAATTGCGACACGCGCACCGGTGCCCGCGCCGCCGGTCGCTTGCCCCGCCGCGTCTGCCAGCGGTCGAACGCGACCATGATTGCGGTCAACAGCACCGGCAGCACGATCATCGCGATCGGCCCATGCGTCAGCCCGCGCCGCATCGCCAGCGAGGGGATGCCATAGACGGTACAGGCGGCGTCGATATCCGGGATATTCGCCGCGATGATCAGCGTCGGCATGCCCAGCCCGGACAGCTTCTTCAGCCCGGTTTGTCCGATCAGTGCGCCGACCAGGCTATGGGTCAGGTTATCCATGCCCCGGACTTACTCTGCCCGTGGCTCCTTCTCCACCTGCCACGTCTGTCCCTTGCTCACCAATTTCTGCAGGTCCGCGACCTTGCCGTCGCTGGCAGCCCGGTTCTGCGCCACCACCGCGCTCTCGAACGTCGGTGCAGGGTCGTCGTAAATCACGCCCAGCGCCATCGGAAACGGGCCGAACGGCATCTCGACCAGCATATGCGCCAGGCCTCGGTTGGTCTGATCGTGCACGACCACGCCGGACACGTCGCCGTCGACAATGTCGATCACTTTCAACGCCAGCCGCTCGACATCCAGCGCCAGCCCCTTGGTTCCCTTGTCGAACACCAATGGCTGGCCATGCTCGACCCACAATTGATGCCCGGCATTGGCCTTGTCCACGAACGGCGCGAACACATCGGCATTATAAACGATGCAGTTCTGGAAAATCTCGACAAAGCCAGTGCCCTGATGCGCATGCGCCGCCTTCAGCACCGTCGGCAAATTCTTGTTCACGTCGATCCCGCGCCCGATGAACCGCGCACCCGAACCCAGCGCGAACGCGCACGGCTTGGCCGGATGATCGACCGACCCGAACGGCGTCGAGGGTGACCGCGTCCCCTCGCGCGAGGTCGGCGAATATTGTCCCTTGGTCAGCCCATAAATCTCGTTGTTGAACAGCAGCACCTGACAATTCAGGTTCCGCCGCAACAGGTGCATCGTGTGATTGCCACCGATCGACAGCCCGTCGCCGTCCCCGGTGATGATCCACACGTCCAGCTTGGGATTGGCCAGCTTCACCCCCGTCGCCACCGCCGGGGCACGCCCGTGGATCGTGTGAAAGCCGTACGTCTCCATATAATAGGGAAAGCGCGACGAACATCCGATCCCGCTCACGAACACCGTATTCTCCGGCGTCCCGCCGATCTCCGGCATCGTCCGCTGCACGGCCTTCAGGATCGCATAGTCCCCGCAACCCGGGCACCAGCGGACCTCCTGATCGGTTTCCCAGTCCTTGGGCGTCGACGGTTTGATGGTGGTCATCTCGTTCATAATTCTATTCCCGATCAAGCCGATTGCGGCGAAGTCTTGCCGCGCAGCGAACCGTCGTCATGTCCTGATTCCGCCGAAGGTAGCTGGGTGTCGTCGGCGGGCAGGTCGCCACCCGCATGGCCGGGCTTGTCGTCGAAGAAGCTGGCGATGGCGTCCTCGATCTCGACAATCCGGAACGGCTGTCCCGACACCTTATTCAGCGGCTTGGCGTCCACCAGAAACTGATCGCGCAGCACCGTCTTCAACTGCCCGGTGTTCATTTCAGGAACGAGGATATTCTCGTAACCCCTCAACAATTCACCCAAATTCTTCGGCATCGGCCAGATATGGCGAATGTGAACGTGGCTCACATCCAGCCCCTTGCGCCGCGCCCGTCGCACCGCCTGCGTGATCGGTCCATAGGTCGAACCCCAGCCGACCACGACCAGCTTTCCGCCCGCCTCGCCCTGCTCGACCACCTGATCGGGAATGTCGATCCCGGCTACCTTGTCGCGGCGGATATTGGTCATCGCCTGGTGATTGTCAGCCGAATAATCGAGGTTGCCGGTGCCGATCTGCTTCTCGATCCCGCCGATGCGATGCAACAGCCCCGGCGTGCCCGGCTTCACCCACGGCCGCGCCAGCTTCTCGTCGCGCGCATAGGGCAGGAATTTCTCCCCTTCGCCCGGCACGTCGGTCTTGAACGTCACCGGGAACGGCTCGTAACCGCCCATATCCGGCACCTTCCACGGCTCAGCGGCATTGGCGATATAGCCGTCGGTCAGCAGCATTACCGGCGTCATGTATTGCGTCGCGATCCGCACTGCTTCGATCGCCACGTCGAAGCAGTCGGCGGCGGAGCGCGCGGCCAGCACCGGCATCGGCGCATCGCCGTTGCGACCGTAAACCGCCTGATACAGGTCGGACTGCTCGGTCTTGGTCGGCAACCCGGTCGATGGCCCGCCGCGCTGCGAATTGACGATGATCAGCGGCAGCTCGGTCATGATCGCCAGCCCCATCGCCTCGCCCTTCAGCGCGATGCCCGGACCCGATGACGACGTAACCCCCAGCTGCCCCGCGTAAGACGCGCCCAGCGCCGACGCGATCGCCGCAATCTCGTCCTCCGCCTGAAACGTCGTGACGCCGAATTCCTTCAACCGGCTCAGATAATGCAGGATCGCCGACGCCGGGGTGATCGGGTAGCCGCCAAAGAACATCGGCAAATCCGCCAGCTGTGCGCCTGCGACCAGCCCCATCGAAATCGCCTCCGCACCCGTGACGGTCCGATACAGCCCCGGCTCCACCGGTGCCGCCGCGACGTGCAGCTGCGTAATCCCCTGCGCGCCCAGCTCCGCCGTCTCGCCATAAGCATGGCCCGCATTCAGCGCGGCGATGTTCGCCTCCGCCAACTCCGGTGCCTTGGCAAACTTGTCCTTCAACCACTGGATCAACGGCGCGCGGTCGCGGTCGAACATCCACAGCGCCAGACCCAGCGTCCACATGTTCTTGCAGCGCAGCGCTTCCTTGTTGCCAAGGCCGAACGGCTTCACCGCTTCCAGCGTCAGCTGCGAGATGTTGAGCTTCAGCAACTGCCACTTGGCCAGGCTGTCGTCCTCCAGCGGGTTGCTGTCGTACTTCGCCTTGTCCAAATTGCGCTTGTTGAACTCACCCTCGTCCGCGATGATCAGCCCGCCGGGCTTCAAATCGGGCGCATTGGTCTTCAGCGCCGCCGGGTTCATCGCGACCAGCACGTCGGGCGCATCGCCCGCAGTCTCGATCGCCACCGATCCGAAATTGATCTGAAATGCAGAAACCCCGAACAGCGTCCCCTGCGGCGCACGGATTTCCGCCGGAAAATCAGGGAATGTCGCCAGATCGTTACCCGCCAGCGCGGCGGACAGCGTGAACTGCCCCCCGGTCAGCTGCATTCCGTCGCCGGAGTCCCCGGCAAATCTTACGACAACCGCTTCCGGTGGCGGATTGGCCGAAGCCTCCTCCGGCGTCACCTGGTGGACCGCACTGGCCATTCAGTCTCTTCCTGCAATCATGGTCTGCGCCCTCTACGCCCGGGGCGGTAACTGCGGAAGGTAGAATGATGGGAGGACGTTGCAACCCGTTCTTTGCAGCCAGTTCGTTACCCTGTCCCGCCAAGCGCCAAGATCGACGCGACATGCCGCGCCGAAACTTCCATCGCATCGGTCCCATATCCCCCGCCCAGCGCGCTCGCCAGCGGCAGTCCGCGCGACCGCGCCATCGTCGCTATCCACCGGTCACGGACCAGCAGCCCCTCATGACTGACCGCCAGCCGCCCCAGCCGGTCCCCCGCCCACGGATCGACGCCGGCCTGGCACAGGATCAGCGTCGGCGCAAAATCCTCGACCAGCCGGGGCAAGGTCGTCGTCAGCGCCTCCATATACGCCACATCATCCGCACCATCGGGCAGCCCGACGTCCAGCGTGGACCTGGCCTTTCGCACCGGAAAATTCTTCTCGGCATGGATCGAATAAGTCGCAACTTCGGTCCGCCCCGCCATCAACGACGCCGTCCCGTCCCCCTGATGCACGTCGCAATCGACGATCAGCACGCGCTGCCCCTCACTCGCCAGCCGGTTTGCCGCAATCGCCAGATCGTTAAAGATGCAATAGCCCGCGCCCGTGGCATAGAGCGCATGATGGCTCCCGCCCCCCGTGTTCGCCGCAAACCCGCGCTGACACGCTAGCTTCGCGGCCAGATAAGTGCCACCCGGCACCACCAGCGCCCGCGCCGCCACCGCTTCGGTAACCGGAAAGCCGATCCGCCGCTCCTTCTCACGCGGCACCCGGCACTCGATCACCTCGGCAACATAGTCCGGGTCATGCACCGCCTCGATCCAATCGCGCGGCATCGCTTCCGGTTCATGCCATTCCAGCGCATCGTCCAGATCGCGCAACAGGTCGCGGACCAGCCCGTTCTTGTTCCACTGATAGCCACTGCGCGCCGGGGCAGGCGCGACGTAGAGCGGGTGGTGGACGACCGCGATTGCCAAAGTTCAGCAGCTTCCGGCGCTCAAGCCGCAATTCCCTCCAGCGCCTCGCTCGCCTCCATCCACACGACCTCAGCCGCGCCGATCGCCTTCTGCACCTCACCGCGCCGCTTCATCAGCTCGGTCATCGTCAGCTTGGTCAAGTCCGCCGACGCGGTCGCGGGATCGAACATCGCGCGCTCGATCGCGCTCAGTTGCTCGTTCAGCTTCGCCATCTCCGACTCCGCTGCCTTCGCTGCCTTGCGCATGGCATTGCCCTTCTCCCGCGCCTCCGCCGCCGCGCGTCGCTCCTCCTTGCGGTTCGCCTTGGACTCCGGCGTCTTCGGCTCCTTCGACAGGACGAACGCGATATAATCGTCCAGATTGCCCTCGAACGGCTTGGCCGTCCCGCTATCGACCAGCACCAGCCGGTCCGCCGTCATCTCGATCATGTGCCGGTCGTGGCTGACGATCACGACACAGCCCTGATACGCCGTCAGCGCCTGAATCAACGCCTCACGCGAATCCACATCAAGGTGGTTGGTCGGCTCATCGAGGATCAGCATGTGCGGCGCGTCACGCGTAATCAGCGCCAGCGCCAGCCGCGCGCGCTCACCGCCGGACAGCTTGCCGACCTTCGTCATCGCCTTGTCGCCAGCGAAGCCGAACCGTCCGAGCTGCGCACGTACGAAGGACGGCTTCTCGCCATCCATCAACCGCTGCATATGGTCGAACGGCGTATCGTCGCTGTGCAGTTCCTCGACCTGATACTGGGTGAAATAGCCCACCCGCATCTTCGTCGACGCCGCCTTCTCGCCCTCCATCGGCGTCAGCTGCGCCGCCAGCAATCGCGCCAGCGTGGTCTTGCCGTTGCCATTGCGGCCCAGCAACGCGATCCGGTCATCGGGATCGACACGTAAATTCAGCCGCGACAGGATCGGCGTGTCGCCATAGCCGACGCTCGCCATGTCCAGCGTGATCAGCGGCGGGCGTAACTGATCGGGATCGGGAAAGCCGAACGCCAGTGTCGGGTCGTCCATCACCGCCGCGATTGGCTGCATCCGCGCCAGTGCCTTGGCGCGCGACTGTGCCTGTTTCGCGGTCGATGCGCGTGCGGAATTGCGCGCCACAAAGTCCTGCAGCTTCGCCCGCTCCGCCTGCTGCTTCTCACGCGCCGCCGCCTGCTGCGCCTGCCGCTCGGCCCGCTGCCGCTCGAACGCGTCATAGCCGCCCGGATACAGCGTCAGTTTGCCACGATCCAGGTGCAGGATGTGATCGACCACATTGTTCAGGAAATCGCGCTCATGGCTGACGATCACGATCGTCGCCGGATAGGATTTCAGGAAATCCTCAAGCCACAGCACCGCTTCCAGATCGAGGTGATTCGAAGGCTCATCGAGCAGCAGCAGGTCGGGCTGGCTGAACAGCAACGCCGCGAGCGCGACGCGCATCTTCCACCCGCCCGAAAAACTGTCCAGCGGCCGGTGCTGCGCATCCTCGTCGAACCCAAGGCCGACCAGAATCCGCGCCGCCCGCGATGGCGCGGTATAGGCGTCGATCGCCCCCAGCCGCTCGTGAATCTCGCCCAGCCGGTCGGGATCTTCCAGCCCCTCGGCCTCCGCCATCAGCGCGGCGCGCTCGACATCGGCCTCCAGCACCTTCTCGAACGGCGTCGCCTGTCCCGACGGCGCTTCCTGCGCCAGATAGCCCAGCCGCGCGCCCCTCGGCATGTCCGCGCTGCCCTCGTCCGGGTCGATCTGCCCCGCAATCACCTTGACCAGCGTCGACTTGCCCGCGCCGTTCCGCCCGATCAGGCCGATGCGCCCGCGCGGGGGCAGCGCGGCACTGGCGCGGTCGATGATCGTGCGCCCGCCCAGGCGGACGGTGATTCCGGAAAGATTCAGCATGCGCGCGCCCCTATCACCGCAGCGCAGCATACGAAAGCCCCCGGGGCTTGGCATGCGAAGGGCGGGTGCTAAGTCTATGGCGCTGCGAAGCGACAGGCGCGGGGGTAACGGGGGATGATACGGATCAGTCGGCACGAAGCGCCGATCTTTACCGCCTTGAAGCGGACATCGTTCAGCTTTGCTTTCGAACTGCGCTATCTCCCACGCGAACGCCCCGCCATTCTCGACGCACTCTATCCCGCTGATCGCACGCGCGAACGGGTGGCGTTTCGGCTGAAGACGCTGATGACCCGCATGCTCGCGGACAAGAAACGGCGCGACGACGAACTCGAACGACGGAAGAAAATGCCAGACAAGGCGACCGGGACAGACCTTGGCCCGGACGTTTTCGGCGATCTGGTCGAACCGGTCCGCTCCTTCCTCGACGACGTCACCACCGGCCCGCCGGGCACCAACGGTCGCCCCTTCCTGTTCCTCGCCTCCGCCCAGCCGCCCGACGATGCCAGCCGTACCGTCCATTTTCATCGCCAGCCGAAATGGGACTATGAATTTGAAGGGGTCACGACATCGCTGCGCGTTCCCGAGCAAAACCGGATCATCGAGTTGCGTCTGCGCGACAGTTTCTGTGCGTTTGAAAGCGGGCGGCTCTTCTACATCCTCACGCTGACCCAGCCGGAGAAGCAGCCCCAGCCGATCGACGAATATGCGCTGATCCAGCTTCAGCAGCTGGCCTTGTCGCCCAAAACCGGCGCGATCGACACCGCCTGCGCGGCCTTTTCATTCAGCGGCATCGAAAAACAGTCCGTATCGCTCGCCGCCTTCGCCGAACAACGGCTACGCGCGCTCGAAACCGATCCGGACGATATGCTTTGCAACGGTATCCGGCACATCATCAAGCCTTACGGCCTTGGCGGCGACGGCCTTGAGCGCCGCAAAATCGAGGGCGCACATCTTCAACGACTGTGCATAGGGGTGGAGGACGATCGACTGCTCGCGGTCGCCGAACATGCGATCGACATGTTCAAACCGGTTGAAAACGTTATCGGCACCACGTCCGCCGCACCCGGCGAGCAGACCGCCGAGCCTGGCGTGCCGCTGGTGGAAAGGCTCGATCTAGCATGGCGCAAACGCTATGTCGGCAAGCCGGTCCGACCACCATTCCACATCGCGGGCAAGGCGCACTACTCGCGCCCGCTGCTCACCTTTGCCGGCATGGCTCAGGGCGTGCCCGACTTCCCGGCGCAGGACGAATCCGAAGTCCATGATTCGACTCGCCCGACCGCGCGCTCGGTGGAATCGGCGCTGTTCACCCACCCCCGCTTCATGATGGAGGTGGCAAAGGCGTGGCGGTCGTATCAGCGTGGTCGCCCCGCGCTCGGCACCTGCCCTTACCTCCTGCTCACCTTCCTGGTTGCTGTGCATGATGAACTCGTCGTCACCGAACTCGAAAACCGGATCGAGCGGATGATCTACGCCGCATCGCCGCCCAAGACGGTCTGGCGGCGCATTCGTGGCGCCGGACAATGGGTTCGCACCCTGTGGCGCCGGGCATGGGATCAGCCCTCGCCCTTCCTGCACAGCCGCTCGCGGCCGATGGCCGATGTGCGCGACGTGCTCGACCGCGCCAACCACTGGTTCGTCACCGATGTCGGCATTCTCGAATCCAACCTTCGTCGGCGGCTCGAACTGTTTCGCTGGACCTCGATCCATCGCTCGGGAAACATTTTTCGCTATCCCAAGGAAAAAAACGCCCTCACCGAAGTACGGGTGGCGACCGGCACCGACGAACGGTTTCGCAATGCGCATGACATGGTCGACCGGATGGAATCGCTGATCGAGGACGTGTCGAACCTCAAGAGCAGCTACGCTGAGCGCCGAACCAACGCCATCCTGTTCGGCCTCGCGGCACTGGGCCTGATTCAGCTTCCCGCCAATATGGGGCAAAGCTGGGAGATGCTGCTCAGGATGCCCCGGGTGGTAGCATTCCTGCAATCATGGGGCGTCGAACCCAAACCGATGGTCGAACCCGTTCAGGAAAGCCGTCCCGCGAAATCCTCGTAACCGAAGCTTTTCACCACGCGCAGGCTGTCGTCGCGGCTGTCCCACAATGCAATTGCTGGCAGCGGCACACCATTGAACGTGGTCGTCTTGACCATCGAATAATGCGCCTGATCCAGAAACGCGAAGCGCTGTCCCGGCACCGGCGGCGTCACGAAACGGTAATCACCCAGGATATCGCCCGCCAGGCATGACGGCCCGCCCAGCCGCACCAGCACGTCGCCCCCTTCGTCCAGCATCGCCGGGCGATAGGGTGCCTCGATCACATCGGGCATGTGACAAGTCGCCGAAATATCCACCACCCCGATCGGCATGCCGTTATCGAACAGGTCGACGAACTCCCCCACCAGAATGCCGGTATCCAGCGCAATCGCCTCCCCCGGCTCCAGCGCGACTTCCAACCCGGTTTCGGCGCGCAATTCCTTCAAAAACGCCACCAGATCGTCACGCTGGTAATCCGCCCGCGTGATATGATGCCCGCCGCCGAAATTCAGCCATTTCAGCTGCCCGAAATATGGCGCGATCCGCGGCCGCAGCGCCTCCCACGTCCGCCGCAGCGGCGGAAAATCCTGCTCACACAGCGAATGCACATGGATGCCGTCCACCCCCTCCAGATGCTCGGGCAGCAACTGATCCGCCGGGAACCCCAGCCGCGAATGCGGTTGCGCCGGGTCGTATTTCTGGACCTCGCCCTCCGAATGCATCGGATTGAGCCGCAGCCCCACGTCGAACACCTCACCCCGCGCCCGCGCCGCCGCCAGCTCGCCCTTCATCGCCGCATGCTGCGACGGCGTGTTGAAGATCACATGATCCGAAATCCGGCAGATCTCCGCCATGTCCGCGGCCTTGTACCCCGAGCAATAGGTCGCGATCTCGCCATGATAATGGTCCGCCGCCAGCTTCGCCTCATACAGCCCCGACGTCGCCACCCCGTCCAGATATCGCCCGACCAGATCGCCCAGCGACCACATCGAAAACGCCTTGAGCGCGAGCAGGATCTTCACCCCCGCCCGGTCGCGTACGTCAGCGATGGTCTGGAGATTCCGTTCGACCGCCGCTGAATCCACAACGAAGCAAGGCGACGGCACACGCGACAGGTCGAACCCGGCGAATGCACCGGGATCGCCAGCCTTGGTGGACATTACAGGCGGTTCAGCGCGAGTTTCCATAACCCCGTCACCCCAGCGAAAGCTGGGGCCTCCCTACTCTTGGCGCACGGCTCGTGGCGCGAGACCCCAGCTTTCGCTGGGGTGACGACGAGTTAAAACTTCAACGGCCCATCCAGCTCATGCACCTGCCACGGCAACCCGTGCTGGTTCAGCATGTCCATGAACGGATCGGGATCGAACTGCTCGATATTGAAAACACCCTCACCGCGCCACTGGCCGTTCAGCATCAACGCTGCCCCGATCATCGCTGGCACGCCCGTGGTATAGCTCACGGCCTGATTGCCGGTTTCCTCGAACGCATCCTCGTGATCGCAGATGTTATAGACGTAGAAGGTCTTTTCTTCCCCGTCCTTCTCACCCGTCGCGATGTCGCCGATGTTGGTCTTGCCCTTGGTCGTCGTGCCCAGCGTCGATGGCTCGGGCAGCACGGCCTTCAGGAACTGCAACGGCACGATCTCGCGCCCTTCGTACATGATCGGCTCGATCGAGGTCAGCCCGACATTCTGCAACACGCGCAGATGCGTCAGATACTGCTCGCCAAACGTCATCCAGAAGCGCGCACGCTGAAGCTCGGGCAGGAACTTGACCAGGCTCTCCAGCTCTTCATGGTACATCAGATACATGTTCTTCGCGCCGACCTGATCGAACTCGAACACCTGACGCGACGACAGCGCAGGCGTCTCGACCCAGTCGCCATTCTCCCAATGTCGCGCGGGCGCAGTGATCTCGCGGATGTTGATCTCGGGGTTGAAGTTGGTCGCGAAATGCTGGCCGTGATCGCCGCCGTTGCAGTCCAGAATGTCCAGCGTGCGGATCGTGTCGAGCAGATGCTTCTTGATGTACATCGCAAACACCGACGTCACACCCGGATCGAAGCCCGACCCCAGCAGCGCCATCAGCCCGGCGTCCTTGAAGCGATCCTGATAATCCCACTGCCACCCATAATGGAATCGCGCCTCGTCGCGCGGCTCGTAATTGGCGGTGTCCAGATAATCGGTGCCGGTATTCAGGCACGCGTCCATCAGGTTGAGGTCCTGATAGGGCAGCGCCAGATTGACCAGCAGGTTCGGCTTCACCCGCTCGATCAGCGCGCTGGTCGCCGGCACATCGTCCGCATCCACTTCCGCCACATCGATCGTCACGCCAAACCGCGCCTTCACCGACTCGGCGATCGCATCGCATTTGAAGCGGCGGCGGCTCGCCAGCGTGATCTTCCCGAACAAATCGGGGTTCTTCGCCATCTTGTGCACCGCGACCGATGAAACGCCGCCTGCGCCGATTACGAGAACGTCCTTCACGCCTTATCCTTCCTGAAAATAACGGATGCGCCCCCATATGGGAGGCGTGTCCGGGATGCAAAGCCCGATGCTATCCGCTAGTCAGATGACATGACGACGACCCTCGACCGCCGCACGCTCATCGCCGCCGGCGCAACCCTCGCCCTTCCCGGCGTCGCCCGCGCCCAGACTCAACCAACCGCACCGCTCACCACCTGGCCCCCGCGCGAACATTTCATGCTATGGCCCGGCCTGCCCCCCGGCGCACCGCCGCGCCTGCCCGCCACCGCGCCGTCGATGAACGGCCCCGCCAGTCGCCCCGAACGCTGGGAGCGTGGCATCGCCCGCCCGCATATCGGCGTCTATCGCCCCGCCCGCCCCAATGGTCGCGCGGTGCTGGCGATCCCCGGCGGCGGCTATGGTTTCGTCAGCCTCGAGAATGAAGGCATCAACGTCGCCCGCTCACTCACCCCGCACGGCATCACCGTCTTCGTCCTCGCCTATCGCTTGCCCGGCGAAGGCTGGGCCAACCGCGCCGATGTGCCGCTTCAGGATGCGCAGCGTGCCATGCGCCTGATCCGCGCCAACGCCCGCCGCTTCGGCATCGTGCCGGAAAAGCTCGGAATCTGCGGCTTCTCCGCCGGCGGCCATCTCGGCGCGATCCTCACCGTTGGCCATGACGATATGGTGTACGACCCGATCGGCACCGCCGACCGCCTCTCCGCCCGCCCCGCTTTCTCCGGCCTGATCTACCCCGTCGTCAGCTTCCGCACGGCAGGCCTCAACAGCCGCTCGTCCGCCAACCTCCTCGGCGAAAACCCCACCCCCGCCGCCAGCGCCCGCCACGACGCGCTGTCACGGATGCGCGCCGGAATGCCGCCGCTCTTCATCCTCCACGCGATGGACGACAACACCGTCCCCGTCACCCAAAGCATCGCCGCGATCGAGGCCGCCCGCCGCTTCAAGGTGCCAGTCGAAGCGCATTTGCTGGAACGCGGCGGCCACGGCTTCGGCGCGCGGTTCCTCCCCGCCGACAATCCCGGAGCCAAATGGATGGACTGGTTCGCCGCATGGACGGCGCTGCACGCGAAGTAACCATTCCTCCCCCGGAGGGGGAGGTGGCGTCGCGCAGCGATGACGGAGGGGTAGCTCTCCAAAAGCTACCGGTTCGCTTGCGGAGAGTTACCCCTCCACCAGCTTCGCTGGTCCCCCTCCCCCTCCGGGGGAGGAATGAAGCGAGCCTAAGTTGCACCCCCGAAACAATTCCGCCACCCTCCCCCAAACAGGGGAGGAAACCACATATGCAACCCGCCGTCTTCGGCCCGGTCATCGCCCTCATCGGCTGGACGCTCGTCATGTGGGTGTGGATGTACGCCACCCGCATCCCCGGCATGAAGGCCGCGAAGATCGACACGATGTCCTTACGCGGCGGCGTCGGCGCAGACCTGCGCGCCAAGATCGAGCCACGCCTGCAATGGCCCGCCG
This sequence comes from Sphingomonas sp. LT1P40, assembly GCF_036663835.1. NCBI lineage: Bacteria > Pseudomonadati > Pseudomonadota > Alphaproteobacteria > Sphingomonadales > Sphingomonadaceae > Alteristakelama > Alteristakelama amylovorans. The sequence continues at coordinate 835,936 of NZ_JAXOJT010000001.1, read as the reverse complement.
ACAACTATAACCATCTGCTCGAACAACCGGTGCTGTTCTACGCCATCTGCATCGTCCTCGCGCTGATGGAGCAGGGCGACAATCTCAACGCCACCATCGCCTGGGCCTATGTCGTCCTGCGCATCGCCCACAGCCTGATCCAGGTCACCACCAACCGCGTCATCGTCCGCTTCGCGGCATTCGTGCTGGCAACGATCGCGCTGATGATGCTGACGGTACATGCGGCAATGGCGTATTGGGGCGTGGGGTTTCACTGAGGCGATGCTGCCCCCCGCCGCCCTCCCACTACCGTCATGCTGAACTTGTTTCAGCATCCACCGCACCACAAGCGGCGACGTCGCATGAGGATGGGTGGATGCTGAAACAAGTTCAGCATGACGGGTAAATTTGAGGCCCGCCGACAATCACTTGCGGACGGTCATCTCGGAACTATCCTACCGCTATGAAAAAGGGACATGGGCTAAAGCGCGCGTTGCAGCCGGTCGATCGCGAGCAACTCGAAGCAATGCCGACGGGTGCGCTGCTAGCTCGCTTGAAGCGCCTGCGGTGGTGCGAAGAAAGCCGCGATTGGAGCGATTTGTCGGACGAGGAGATTGCCTCGGCCAAGAACCTCATCTTGTTTAAGGCTGATCCGGCATGGCGTTCGGCTTACACCGATCTGCGCAATGTGCTCGATGCAAGAGAACATGTGCCGAATAAGCCGTAAATGGCAGTCAAGCGTCGGCTTTCACTGATCAGTACCCTCACCCAAACAACCGCCCCAAACTCCGCTCCAGCATCATCAGCTGCCACAACGTCCGCCCATGTTCCGCCCGCCCGCTGCGATGCTCCTCCGCCAGCCGCGCGATCGCTTTCGGCTCAAACCACCCGCTCCCCGCCAGCACGCGTGAACGCGCCAGCCCCGCTGCCTCGTCCGCCAAACCTTTACGGAACCACGCCGACACCGGCGTCACGAACCCCATCTTCCGGCGGTACAACACCTCCTTCGGCAGATACGGCTCCAGCGCCTTCTTCATCAGCCACTTGCCCTGCCCGCCCCTGATCCGCATCGACGTGGGCAGCGTCGCGGCGAACTCGACGAACCGGTAATCCAGCAACGGCTCCCGCGCCTCCAGGCTCACGGCCATGCTGGTGCGGTCCATCTTGGTCAGGATATCGCCGGGCAGCCAATGCTTGAAATCCGCATACTGCGCCCGGTCCAGCCCGTCCCGCGCCGGGGCCGTCCGCATCGTCTCGACATAGCGCGCCTCCGCCACATGCCCGCCCAGCGCCGCCCGCGCCGCATCGGTGTACAGTCCTGCACGCACCCCCGGCGTCGTCACCCCCACCGCCTTGGCATAGGCCGCACCGCCATCCTCGGCCAGCGCCAGCAGCGTCGTCTTCGCGCGCAACGGTCGCGGTGCCCAGTCCGCCTTGGGATAGACCCGCCCCAGCGCCCCGAACAGCCCGCGCACCGCCCCCGGCAGCAATCCGCGCACCCGCTCCTCAGCGGCATGAAACTTGTACCGCCGATACCCCGCCAGCGCCTCGTCCGCGCCATCGCCCGACAGCGCCACCGTCACCGTCTCCCGCGCCAGCTCGCACACCCGGTACGTCGCCAGCGCCGACGCATCCGCGAACGGCTCGTCGAAATGATGCACCAGCGTGTCGATCAGCGCGAAATCATCCGCCGCCACCGTCTTCACACGATGCTCGGTGCGAAACCGCTCGGCGATCAGCGACGCATAGGATGTCTCGTCATACCCCGCCTCGTCAAACCCGATGGTGCAGGTCTTCACCGCATTGCGGCTCGCCTCCGCCATCAGCGCAACCACCGCACTCGAATCCACGCCCCCGGACAGGAACGCCCCCAACGGCACATCCGCAATCATCCGCGACCGCACCGCGACGCGCAGATGCTCGACCAGCTCGGCCTCCAGATCGCGTTCCTTGCCCGCCGCCCGCTTCGAGAAATCGACATTCCACCACTCGACCGGTGCCGGAATTGGCTTCCCCCGCTCCAGCAACAGATAATGCCCGGCGGGCAGCTTCTTCACCCCCGCCAGCACGCTCGCATCGTCGGGCACATAACCCAACCCCAGAAAATCCTCGATTGCGCACAAATCGGGCTTCCGCCGGAACAGCGGATGCGCCAGCAACCCCTTGATCTCCGACGCAAACGCCACCGCCCCGTCCGACAATTCGGCATAATGGAGCGGCTTCACGCCCAGCCGGTCGCGTGCCAGCAGCAACGACCGTTTCCGCACATCGTACAGCGCGATCGCAAACATGCCGTTGATCTTGTCCAGCACGCCCAGCCCCCACGCGCGCCAGCCATGCAGGATCACCTCGGTATCGCTGTTGCTGACGAACCGCGCCCCCTTCGCCTCCAGCTCGGCGCGGACTTCCTGAAAATTATAGATTTCGCCATTGTAGCTGACGACCACATCGCCTTCAGGCGTCGCCATCGGCTGCGCGCCGCCGGCCAGATCGATGATCGACAACCGCCGATGCCCCAGCCCCACGCCCGGTGCCGTCCACACCCCAGCCCCGTCCGGCCCGCGATGCACCAGCGCATCGGTCATCATGCGAATGCGCTGCGGCTCCACCGGCTTGGCGATGGCGGGGTAATAGAGGCCAGCAATTCCACACATGACTTGCCTCCTAAATAGTGCGCGAATGAACAGCAACGGTTACCAATCCTCCCCCGCCAGGGGGAGGTGGCGCGGAGCGCCGGAGGGGGAGGATTCCAGAACGAGCGTTGGGGGCTCCTCCCCCTCCGTCAGGCTACGCCTGCCACCTCCCCCTGGCGGGGGAGGATAAAAACTACCGCACCCCCGCCGCCCGATCCGCCAGTGCATCCACCGGCCCGACCGCGCCCAGAAACCGCTTCATCGCCGCGCCCGCCGGCAACTCGCCCTTTTCCGCCGACACCATCACCGCCACCGCACGCTGTTTCCCGCCCAGGAGCTTCGCCGTCAGCGTCTCCAGCTTCACCCGCGATTCACTGGCGGTCAGCCGGTCGCCCACGCGATACCAGGTCGCAACCTCGCGCTCGACCGGTCCGCCACCGGCACCGGGCGCCGTCATGCGCAGCACGCTCGCACCGTCCATCGCAGGCAAATTCTCGATCCGCACCCATTTGTCGTTCTCGCGGATCGCGCCCTGACCGAACCCGACCAGTTCCTTGCCCTCGCGCTGGCTGCCATAAACCGCCAGCACCAGATCGACCTCCGCCCCCATCCCATCGGCATAACGCGCCATCAGGAAATGATCCGCGCCCGGGTAATTCGGCGTCCATATCGCGCGCTTGCTCAGCGGAATTTGCGTCCACCCCGGCACGTTCGGCAACGCGATCTTCGCGGGCAGCGTGTCCGCGCGCGCTGCAATCGCCCCGCCCCATGCCATGAACAGGCTGGCGACGAACAACGCGGTCAGCGCGACCACCGCCGGCATCTGCGCCGTGCCGATCCAACACCCCTGCAATTTTGCCGGGTCGAACCACGGCGCATCGGGATCGCGGTCAAACCATTTCCACCCGATCGCCAGCACGCCCGCCATCACCGCGCCAAAGAAGAACCAGCCATAGACGATATGGTCATAGCCGGTCGCCTGTTCGACCGACGTCAGATAAGCGGCATAGACCGTGCCGAACGCGCGAAACCCGTTGGCGACGATCGGCACGATCAGCGCGACGGCCATGAACGCCGCGCGCCGCGTCCAGCTGACATAACAGACATTGGCCACCAGCGCGCCGTAAGCGATCATCGCGATCACGAACTTCGCGCCCGAACAGGCCTCAGCCACCTCGAAATAGCCGTTCGGCGTCGTAATCAGCACGCCATCAATGTGCGCGGGCACTCCGAACAGGTCGAGCAACGGCACCAATATGGCGACCGTCAGATCCTGTAACGGCCCCTCCAGCGCTTCGCCGAACGGCACCAGAAAAATCATGTAGCAAAGCGGAAACAGCACCGCGCGCGACACATTCGGCCCCAGCACTGCCACGACCGCGCCCTGCGCCATGACGACCAGCCCCAGATGCCGGAACAGCGCAACGCCCGCCGCATCGCCCAGCAACCACGCGAACCCGCCCCCGCCAACGATCGCCAGCCCCGGCCACCACGCGGCCGGCACCACCTGAGTCAGTCCAAAGCGCCGCTGCCACACGAGCCAGCCGACCACCGGCGCGATGAACAGGCAATGCCCGAACGTGGTATTGGTCCAGTAAATCGTCGTCAGGTCCGCGACATCGCGGTGGAACAGGATCAGCAGCGCCGCCCATACCCCGCCCAACAGCATCGCGTGCCGCTGCCACCGCGCATCGAATCCCGCCTTGCCCTGCGTCGGCAAGGCGCCAGTCATGGCGGTCATGCCGCCGCCGTCCGCCGCGCCTGCGGATCGCCGCGCCCGCCCAGCCCGAGGATGCCGTCCAGCGCCGCCAGCTTCGCGTCCCAGCTATAATGGTCGATCACCCGCTGCCGCGCCGATGCACCCAGCTCGGACGCCATCGTCGGATCGGCCAGCAATTTCGTCACCGCATCGGCAATTTCGCCGACCGTATCGCCGACGCGGATCGTCCCGCCATGGTCGATTCCGGTCGCCGCCGCGCCCGACACGACCACGGGCCGCGCCATCGCCATCGCCTCCAGCACCTTATTCTGCACCCCGCGGGCCAGCTTCAGCGGCGCGACGACCACCGATGCCGCCGCCAGCCACGGGCGCACATCGGACACCTCGCCCGTCACCGTAACCCCCGGCTGCTTCGCCAGCGCCAGCACGGCATCGGTCGGCTTGCGCCCGACAATGGCAAAGCGCGCCTGCGGGTGTTTCAACCGGATATGTGGCAGGATCGTCTCGACGAACCACGTCACCGCCTCGACATTCGGGCGATAGTCCATCTGCCCGGTGAACACGATCAGCGCGCCCATCGTGTCGATCCGCTTGAAATGCGCGGTCGGGTCGAAAATCCCGGTGTCGATCCCATTGCCCACGGCATGCACCCGCTCGGCCCCGGTGCGCTCACGGAACAGCGCCGCTTCTTCCTCGCTCACGAAAATGCTGGCATCCACCCGCGCCGCCACCGACTTCTCATATTGCGCCAGCAACTTGGCCTCGCGCCGCAGCATCCAGCCGGAAAAGCCCTTGGTCGCCTTGCCGTAGGACGCGAATTTCGCCGAATCCATGTCGACGAAATCCATCACCACCTTCTGGCGCGGACGCAGTGGCACATACTGCGCCATCTGGCTGGAAAAGACGTAGATCGTGTCAATCGCATGCCGCAGCAAAATGCTCTCAACCGCCTTGTGCAGCTCGGCATTGTCGAATGCCGTCAGCGATATCGGTCGGCGCGACAGCAACGCCTGCATCCCCGCCACCGCCTGTGGTTTGCCGCGCCACACGATCTGGCGGTTGCCGGTGATCTTCGCCAGCGCACCCTTGCGCTTCAGATCGGCGGGATCGTCGGCGAACGCGATCAGGTGGACGCGCTTCTTGCGCGACAGATAATTCAGGATATTGAACGCGCGGATCTTGTCCCCCCGGTCGGGCGGATAGGGCACGCGATGCGCCAGAAACAGGATATCCCCCATCAGCCCAGACCCCGCGCGATGAACGGGCCAACCCGATTGGCGATCGCCAGCGGCAGACGGCTCCACAGCGCCACCTGCAACTTATATTTCGGGTTCAGCGGGTTCGCATCGCGGATCGACGCGCCGTCCGCCACGCGATCGTAATAGGTCAGCGGTTCGGCGTCGAACCCCCAATTCTTCTTGAACGCCGCCGCCCCGGTGCCGACCTTCGACCGCCCGAAATCAAACCGCGAACAGCCGCGCTCACGCGCATGCCGCATCAGCTCGAAATACATCCGGTCATTGGCGCGCAGCCGCCGCGCGTCCGCCGTGCCGCCGCCCCAATAGGGATAAACCGTTCCGCGCCAATACAGGCTTAACACCGCCGCCACTGCATCTACGCCACTCCGCACGACAAGCACGTCGGCAGCCTTGCCAAACTCCTGCAACACTTCCGTGAACATGGCGCGCGGAAACACCGGCGTGCCCAGATTGCGCACCGATTCCGCATAAACGGCATAATGCGCTGCGACGTCGGACGCTTCCTGACCGGTCGAAACACTCAGGTCATAGCCCAGCGACTTGCGCACCTCGGCACGCTGCTTGCGCGGGATCGCCAGCAATTCGGCTTCGTCATCCGCCGCCAGATCGCGCGCAAAGCCCAGATAATGGCTGTCGTCCACGGTCCATTCCGGCCCCGGCAACGGCCCGCCGCGCACCTCCACGCTCGGGCAACTCACCCGCTGCGCCAGCGCCCAGCACGCCTCGGCCAGCGCCGTCACCACGTCCGGCCGATCGGCAAGGATACCCCCGCCAACCCCGAACCCGGCCGACGCCAACACCCGCCCGAACAGCGGCGAATGCAATTCGGTCAGCGGCATCACGCCGACAATCCCCTGCATGCCGCGCTCGGCGATCAGATAATGCGATACCTGCCCGCACCCCTTCGCCACCGCCGCGCTCCACGCGGGCAAGTGAAACGGCGTGCCGTCCTTATGCTCATGCACATACGCCCCGATCCGCGCCCGGTCGATCGGGTCGCTCAAATCGGCAAAGCGCAGCGTCAGCGGGCGATGAAGCATCGGCGCGTTCAATTCAGCTTCTCCGCTTCCGCCGCTGCCACCCGATCGGTGCGATCCCAGCGATGCCCGGCCATCAACGTCCGCATCTTCCCGGCCATCGCGCCCAACCGACTGTAATGGCGCAGCTTCGACTTCAGCGGCGCGTCTGCGACACGCGGCTGGCCGGGATCGATCTCCCACGGATGAAAATAGAACACCGCTGGCTGCCCCGCCCCGTTCAATGCGTCGATCGCTCGATACACCACGCGCCCCGGCAACAGCCTGAAAAAGCCACCCCCGGTTGTCACTTCACGCCCGAAAAACCTGGCCGTCGTCACTGGCAATTCGATCAGCTCGGCCCCCGCAACCGGTCTAAAAGCCGCGCGCGGCGCATCCGCCCAGCCATAATGGTCATGCCCGATTGGCGCGACGCTCGACGAATAGGCATAGCCCGCCTCCGCCAGCACTTCGTGCGCCCACGGTGTCCGCTTGTCGATCGAGAAACTAGGCGCGCGATAGCCCTTCACGGCCTGTCCCGTCGCATCTTCCAGCACCGCCTGCGCCCGCGCGATATCCGCCCGAAACTGCTCCGGCCCCATGCTGAACACGCGCTGATGGTCCCAGCCGTGGCTGGCGACCTCATGCCCCGCATCCGCGATCCGCCGCATCAGCGCCGGGTGCCGATCCGCGACCCAGCCCAACGTAAAGAACGTCGCCTTGACCCCGCCCTCCGCAAACAGGTCGATCACCGCATCGGTATTCGCCTCGACCCGGTGTTCAAGCGCCGCCCAATCGTCGCGCGCGATCACCTTTTCAAAGGCGCCGACCTGGAACCAGTCCTCGACATCGACAGAGAGCGCGTTCGATACCATATTCAGGCGGCGGTCCCGCGCCGGATCGCGTGCTTGCCCTCTTCGGCCTCGATAAAATCGACCATCAGCGTCAGCACGCGGCGCAACGCCGCATCCTGTTCCTCCAGCCGCGCCTCCAGCCGCCCGATCCGCGCGCCCAGATCACCCTCGGTCACCGGCTTCACCTCGGCCACCACCGGAGCTGCCGCAGCCTCGAACGCCGCAGCCGCCGCCACCGGACGTCCGGCCACCATCGTATCATTATCCAGATCGGCGATCACCGCCTCGACATCCGCGCCGCTGAAGCTGTCGATCTGCTCGATCGCCCCGAACAGCAACACGCGCCCGGCCAGCTGGTTCACCTTGCGCGGCACCCCGCCCGACCAGCGATGGATCGCCGCGACCGCATCGTTGGTGAAACGCGGACGCCCACGCCAGCCCACCACCGACAGGCGATGGATCAGATACGGCTCCAGCTCTTCCGCGCCCATCGGGTCGAGCTGATGCATCGCAATCACGCGCTGGCGCAATTGCTCCAGCTTCGGATCGGCCAGCCGCGACCGGAATTCGGGCTGCCCCAACAGGAATATCTGCAACAGCGGATAGCCGCCCGCCTGAAAATTGGAGAGCATGCGCAGCTCTTCCAGGCTCGCAATCGGCAATGCCTGCGCCTCGTCGACGATCAGCAGCGTGCGCTTGCCGTCGCGCGCCGTCGCGTGCAGCCCCTTTTCAATTCCCGCCAGCATCTGCGCCTTGGCCATACCGGCGCTATCCACACCCAGCCCGGCTGCAACCATGTGCAACAGGTCTTCGGCCTCGATCTGAGTCGTCACGATCTTGATGACGTTCAGCCGCTCGCGGTCGATCGTCTCCATCAAATGCCCGACCAAAGTCGTCTTGCCCGCGCCGGGATCGCCGGTGATGACGATGAATCCCTCGCCCTGGCTCAGCCCATAGCCCAGATAGGCCATCGCCTTGCGGTGCGTGGTCGTGTCGAACCAGAACGCCGGGTCGGGCGTCAGCTGGAACGGTCGACCGCTCAATCCATAATGGTCGTCGTACATGCTTACACCCTAAGACTGGACCCGTTTAGAACCCGTAACGCAGGCCGAGCAGCGCCTGGGCAGACGTGCTGCTCCCCTCGCTCTCGACATCGAACGTATAGATACCCAGCGACGCGGTCGCGCTCAGCGGCCCGAAGTTACGATAGTAAGTGCCGTTCGCGCCAGCACCCATCACGCTGGGCGCACCCGCTATGGTGGTCGTGAAGTAATTCGCATAGACCACGCCGTTGATGCCCGATCGTGCATCCAGCTGCTGCCCGGCGGAAAATTGCGCGAACCACGTTTCGTCGCTCGTCCCCGCCAGCACCGACGATCCCGCCGGCACCAGATAGCGGCGGTTGGCATAGCCCGCGCCAAAGCCGAAGCTGGTCGGCCCGGCATTCATCGACAGCACCAGATTGGCGCCGCGTGAGCGATAGTTCGCGCTGGCGATCGACCCCAGTGCGTTGTCGAGGCACGCACCCGCCGCCGAACCGGCGCTGGTGAACACGCAACCGTTGAATGCATCGCCGAACGGATCGACCGGCGTCTCGAAATTGGTCGGCAACGACGCCAGGTCGCGCGACAGCTGGCGACCAAAGCTCTCAACCGAGTCATAAACGCCGATCTGCAATGAAGACCGCCGCGACATCTGCCAGTTCAGCGCGCCGGTATAGCTCATCGTGTCATAGCGACGTCCCGCGCGCGCCTCGACCATGAAGCGCGAATTGGGCTGATAGATTACGCCCGCATCCCAGAAAATGCCCTCAACCTCATAGGCGATGCGCGGCGGCGATGCGGGATCGGTTACGAACCGCCCCGCCCCATCGCGCACGATATTGCCGCCGCCATCACGCAGCGCGTCTTTCTGGGTAATCTCGATCTTTTCGTAACCGACGCCACCGACGACGGCGAGGCCACGCCCGACCGGCAATACCGCGTCCACGCGTCCGAACTTGCCGTCATAGGTCTGGTCGAGCTGGCTCGCCTCTTCGCGGTTCCATGCCGCAGCGGCACTGACGCCGACCGGCAGGATCGTCCCCGCCTTCACGCCCGCGCGCACCTGCGCCAGATGGCTTTTCGACGAATCGTACACGTCCAGCGGCGGGGCCGTCGGATCGACGCCCGGAATGTCGGGCTGCTCGACCTTGGTATAGCCAAACCGATAGGCGGCACTCAGACTCGCCGGACCGTCGCCGGTGTGAAAGGTCGGCCCGGCATAGGCGGTATAGACCTGCGACGTGTTGCGCACATTGCCCGCCAGATTGCCCGGCGCATCGCCGCGAATATCGCTACGCGCCCGCGTCGCCAGCGCGCCGCCCTCGACCGTGAAGCCCGGCGTAACCTTAACGGCTGCGCGCGCGAGGCCGCTATGCGTGTCGCCGTCGGCGACATCCTTTTGATAATCGAACCGGCGCTCATATTTATAGCTCAGCTGCACCTCGACCCGGCGCGTCTGGATCGACGCATCGACCCCGACGCCCAGCGTGGAATAGGTCAGCACCTCGCCCCCGCCGCCCAGATCGGCGACCAGCACCTGACCCGCGTCGATATACGGCTCGATCGACTTGCGCTTCTCCTTCGCCATAGCGGGCAGCGCGATCAATGCGGTTGCGGCCAGTGCCGCGGCGATCAACTTCATGACGACGGTTCCCCGTAATAGGCGCCATAATTGCCAAAGCGACGACCGCCCGGCTGAAAGGAAACGCTGTTGAGAACGAGCTGAATCTGCTCGCACCCGTCCAGCAGCGCGACGGCCTCGCGCAAATCGCTCTCGGTCGTGCGGTCGGCCCGCACCACCAGCATCACCTGTCCGACATGCCCGGCCAGCTCGGAAGCGGGCGACGCGGCCAGCGCAGGCGGCGAATCGAAGATCACGATGCGGCGCGGATTGGCAGCTGCCAGCCCGTCGAGGATCGCATGCGCCTGTTCGCTCGCCAGCATCTCGGTATCGGCGTTGGATTTGGTCCCCGCCGGCAGCACCGACAGCTGCGGCACGTCGGTATCGAGGATGCAATCCTCGGCACTCGCAACGGTTCCGGCCAGCACGTCGAGCAACCCCGGCCCCTCGGGCGCGCCCAACCGGTTCAATATGTCCGGCTTGGCGAAATCGGCATCGACCAGCAAAATCTCGACATTCTTCTCGGCTGCCAGCGACAGCGCCAGGTTGATCGCACAGAAGGTTTTGCCGTCGTCGGGCTTGGCCGAACACACCAGCACCATCCGGGCCTTGTCCGCGTCGCGCGAACGGATCGCGCGCGACGTATTCAGCAACTGGCGCTTCACCAGCCGGAATTCCTCGGCCAGCGCGGTCACGGCGGCGCCGGGCACCAGCATGCCCTCATCGGCCAGCCGCTTGCGGTCGATCACCACACGGCGACGGTCGGTAACCTTTGCTGGCGCGGGCTGTGGCGCTTCGGCAACCGGCGCAGGCCGCACCAGCGGCGCACGCGGTTCCTCGACCCGCTCGAACACCGGTGCCTTCGGCTCGACCTCGGTCAGCGTCAGCGGTTCCACCGGCTCAGGCATCGGTGGCATCGGTGGCATCGACGCCTGCTGCACCGGCCGCGCGTGCGGCGTCAGATCATACAGTTCCGCCGCCCGTTCGAGCAGCGAACCGCGAAAGCGCTTTGGGGTCTGATCGTTCATCGTTTCCCCCTCACGCGCTCATGCCGCGCTGGAACATTTCCAGCCCCAGCAACGCAATCCAGGCAAACGCGAGTCCGCCCATCGCCGCCGCGAACATCTGCATCCGGCGCTTGCGCATCGAAATCTGTGCCTGTGTCAGCACTTGCCCGATCGATCCGATCACCGGCATGCCCGACGCCTTTTCCAGCCGCCCGGACGTCGAAAACGTCCCCGCGATCTGGCTCAGGCCGAATGCCACGGCGGCCCCGCCGCCCAGACCCACGATCAATACGCCGGTCAGCAACAGCGGACGGTTCGGCGCGGTCGGCGTGACCGGCGCGGTCGGCGGGTCGATCACGCTGAACTTCACCGCATCGGTCTGGCTCGCCGCCTGACTGCGCAGTTTCACATTCTCACGGTCGGTCAGCAGCTTGTCGTACTGCGACTTCAGCACCTGATAATTGCGGTCTATTTCGGCCTGTTCCTGCGCCGCCGCCGGATCGCCCGCGATCTTCTGGTCAAACGTGGCGATATCCGCCTCGATCTGCGCCTTGCGATTGACCAGTGCCGCGACCTGCGCCGACTTGTCCGCCTGCATCGCCTGCAGGCTCAGATAGAGCGGGTTGCTCGAAGCACCCCCGCCGCCGGAATAGACCCGCTCGCCCCGCGCCGCGCCCTGTGCCGCCGACAACTGGCTGCGCAATGCGATCATATCGGGATGACTGTCGGTCCAGCCGCGCCCACGCGCTTCGGCAATCTGTCCCTGAATTGCGGACACGCGTGCGCGCGCCGGTCCTGCGACGGCACCGCCGCCAGCACCGGCCACCGTGGCGGCAGTCCCCGCCATCTGTCCATTGACCGCCGCCAGGCTGCTCTGCGCGGCGGAAAGATCGCCATTGACCTGCGCCAGCTGGCTGCGCGCCGCCGCCAGCCGCTCGGCCAGCGTGCCGGTACCGGGCAGCGAACCCAGGTATTTGGCCTGGAACTCCGCCTTCTTGGCCTCGGATTCCTGCAACGCTTTCTGACGCGCCTGCAATTGCTGATCGAGGAAGGTGAGCGACTGGCTCGCCTCGTCCCGGCCCTGTGTCAGATTGTCCTCGACGAAAATGTCGATCAGCTTCTGCACGATCGACCGCGCCAGCTTGCCGTCGGCCGCCGTCGTCGTGATCTCGAACAGATTGTCCTGCTGCGCCGTGACCTTGATCTTGGTCTGCAAACCCGCAACCCGATCCGCCACGTCGCGGTCGGTCGCCACGGTGTTGGCCAGCGCGGTGCTGCGCACAACCTTCTCCAGATTGACCGCACTGGTCAGCGTCTGGCGAACCCGGTCGATATCCTTTTGCTGCTCCTGCTGCGTCGCCAGCCCCTCGCCCGGCAAAATCTGCCGCAGCTGGACGAAAACGCGCGCACGGCTCTCATACTGGTTCGGAATCTGCGACACGACCAGCCAGCCGATCAGGCACAAGGCCCACGCGACCGCGACCGCGATCCAGCGCCGCTGCCACACGCCGTGCAACGCGGCACGGATTTCTTCCCAAAGGCCCCCCATCAGTCGCGGCCCCTCAGAACATGCTCTCGGGGATGATGATGACGTCGCCCGGCTCCAGCCGCACATTCGCACTCACATCGCCGTTTTTCAGCAGGTCGTTCAGCCGCACGCGATATTCGCGCTGCCGCCCGCTATTCTTGTCGAAGCGGATCAGACGCGCGCGATTGCCCGCCGCGAACTCGCTCAGCCCGCCGACCGTGATCATCGCGTCCAGCAACGTCATGTTTGCACGATACGGCAGTGACGCCGGCTTCTCGGTCGCACCCACCACGCGGATCTGCTGGCTGAACGTGCCGGAAAAGCTCTCGACGATCACCGATACGATCGGGTCCTTGATATACTCGCCCAGCGCGATCTTCAGATCGTCCGCCAGCATCGCCGGGGTCTTGCCGACTGCGGGCATGTCGCTGATGAGCGGTGTCGTGATACGGCCGTCGGGGCGCACCTGCACTTTCGCCGACAGCTCGGGATTGCGCCAGACGAAGATCTGCAGGCTGTCGAGCGGGCCGATGATATATTCCTCGCCCGGCCCTTCCTGGCTGGCGACGAACGTCGTCGGCGGCAATTCGGGACGGCCACCGCCGCCGCTCATGCAACCGGACAGCGTCGCCATCGCCATCAGCGAGAGCGCGATTACCCGGCCAGCCTGTGAAAAACGCATCACCCGTAACCTCCCACACCATGTGAACCCATTGGCGAACCAACGGTAAAATTCGCACAGGATCGGGCTTGCTATGGGGTGTGAGAGGTAAAGATTGCGTTAGGAACGATCCTCGCGCGGCGCATCGAAATGAAGCGCGAACGCCCCCGAAACGATGTATAGACGGGGTGAAGCAGGAGGACGGAAATGATCGAAGATCAAGCTCTGACGATCGACGACGGGCAGCATGGCGGGTATCCGCCGTCGCCTTCGCCCCCGCCATCCCCCTCGCCGCCGCCACCGCCGCCACCGCCATCGCCGACCGAACCGGACGTTTAGAGGCGCGCATGGGTCCGGGGCATCTTTACTATCTGGGCATTTTGCTGACCGCGCTGTTCGTCGCGCCGTTCAGTCCGCTGGCGCGCGTGATCGTGCTCAGCTGGCTGGCGGGCGAGTTCGGCTATTGGCTGGGCGCGCCGCTTCACTGGGTCAATCTCGCCCAGCATCTGACCGCGTTCGTGATCGGCAGCCGCTATCTGCGCAACGAATGGTGTATCGCCGCCTGGGTTATGTTCATGCCGATGCTCGCCTGCGACGCGCTGGCGCTGATTCAGGAGCAGGAGGTGCTGGCATGGTGGGGCTTGCTTTGCACGGCGCTGGCCCAGCTGGTATTCCTGCCACTCGGCATGGATTTCACCCGGGCGCGGGCCACGCTGCATGGCGGGTGGGACGGCTATACCGATCCCGAAACCCGCGACTTTCTGCGGATTCGTCGTCCTTCCGCCTGATTATCCACCCGCGACGATCTCCGCCGCCGGGCCATGCCCCAGAAACGCCGCCGGGCTGGCACTCGCGCCATAGGCTCCGGCCAGGAAAATTGCGATAACGTCACCGACATCCGCATGCGGCAACGCCACGCGATCCGCCAGCCGGTCCAGCGGCGTGCAAAGTGGACCCACAATGGACACGGTTTCGGTCGGCTCGTCATCCATTCGCGCCGCCACCGCCACCGGATAATTGCGCTTCACCACCGTCCCGAAATTGCCCGACGCCGCCAGCTGATGATGCAGCCCGCCGTCGCACACCAGGAACGTCTCCTCGCCGCTCTTCTTCTTGTCGATCACGCTCATCAGATAGACGCCCGATTCGCCCACGATCCACCGCCCCAGCTCGATCGCAAAATGCGACTCCGCCAGCCGCGCGGGCCGCGCCGCCAGCGTCTCGCCCAGCGCCGCGCCGACCGCCGCAATATCCACCGCGACGTCACCCGAAAAATACGGAATCCCGAACCCGCCGCCCAGATTCACCAGCGGCGGCACCGCCCCCGCCTCATCCGCCAGCCGTGCCGCCAGCGCCACCGTCGCCGCCTGAGTCTCGATGATTGCCGCCGTATCCAGCGACTGCGACCCGGCAAAGATATGGAACCCCCGCCAGTCCGCGCCCGCGTCGATAATTCGCCGCACCAGCGCCGGGACCCGCGCCGCGTCGATCCCGAACGGCGACGCGCGCCCGCCCATCTTCATGCCCGACCCGCGCAGCTCGAAGTCCGGGTTCACCCGCACCGCCAGCCGCGGCGTGACGCCAAGCCGTCCGCCAATCGTCAGCGCCCGCTCCGCCTCGCCCTCGGACTCCAGATTCAGCGTTGCGCCCGCAATGATCGCCGCCTCCAGCTCGACATCGCGCTTCCCCGGCCCGGCAAAGCTGATCTGCGCCGCGTCCTTCACCGCCAGCGCCTTCACCAGCTCCCCGCCCGACGCGACGTCCAGCCCGCCGACCATCGGCGCGACCGCCGCCAGCATTTCCGGCAACGGATTGGCCTTGATCGCAAAGTGGATCTCGACCGCATCCGGCAACACCGCCCGCAACCGCGTCAGCCGCTCGGTCACGATCTCCACGTCATAAACGAACAACGGCGACCCCGCCTCCGCTACCCACGCGGTCGCGGTCTTGCCCGCAATCACCAGCTCGCTTTGCCCCGCAAAATAGGGCGGGATCGGCCCGATCGGCTTCATGACGTCAACTCCGCTTTCAGTCCCGACCGGTCGAACTTCCCATTGGCGTTGCGCGGCAGCGCATCGCGCCACTCATACCGCCCCGGCTGCATGAAGCTCGGCAAGTCCCGCCGCAACCGCTCGCGCAACTTCGCCTCGGCCTCAGCCGAATCCCCCCGCGCCACGGCTACCACGACGATCGCCTGCCCCAGCCGCGCATCTTTCACCCCAAACGCCGCCGCCTCGCTTGCCTCGCCGCCCGCCAGCACCGCTTCCTCGACCTCGGTCGGGCTGATCCGGTTACCCGCCGTCTTGATCATCTCGTCGTCGCGCCCCACGAACCGCAACAGCCCGTCCGCGCCCTCGACGACGTTATCCCCCGAAAACACCGCCATGCCGCCATATTCGGAGAAGTCGGGCGCAGGCTTGAACCGCAACGCCGTCCGCTCCGCATCCTGCCAGTAACCCTGTGCCACCAGCGGCCCGGCATGGACCAGCTCCCCCGGCTCGCCAGCATCCGCGCGCGTGCCGTCGGCCCGCACCACCATGATCTCCGCAAACGGGATCGCCCGCCCCATCGAATCCGGATTGGCATCGACCAACCCCGGCTCCAGATAAGTCGACCGAAACGCCTCGGTCAGCCCGTACATCGGGTACAGGTCGGCATTCGGAAACTTCGCCCGCAACCCGCGCACCATCGGCGTGGTCAGCGCCCCGCCCGAATTGGTCAGCCGCCGCACCTTCGCCGCCACCGCCTCCGGCCATTCCGCGTCCAGCACCTGCACCCACAGCGGCGGCACCCCGGCGATCGTGGTGACGTCATGCCGGTCCACCGCCTTGATCACATCCTTGGCGGTCAGATAGTCCAGCGGGATCACCCGCGCGCCCGCTGCCCAGCTCGAAAACAACTGATTCTGCCCATAATCGAAACTCAGCGGCAGCACGCCCAGCACGCGATCCGCCGCCGTCACCTTCAGATAATGCGCAACCGACACCGCCCCCAGCCACATATTGGCATGGCTCAGCATCACGCCCTTGGGCCGCCCGGTGGATCCCGACGTGTACAGGATCGCCGCCAACGCACCGGGATCGGCGTCCGACACCGGCAGAACATCCGCCGCATCCGGCTCATCCTCCATCGCGATGCGACAGCCCGCGGGCACATCCCCGCTCTCCAGCGTCAGCGCCCGCGCGTTCTGCGTCAGCAGCAACGAAGCCCCGCTATCGGCAAGAATATGCGCCACCTGCGCCCGCTTCAGCACCGGATTGACCGGCACATGCACAAATCCCGCCCGCGCCGCCGCCAGCGGCATGAGGCACGCCATCCGAGTCTTCGGCAACCACGTTGCCACCCGCGCACCCTCGGCAAACCCCTGTCGCCGCAGCCACCCGGCCAGCGCGCCAACCGCCGCCTCCAGCTCGGCATAAGTCAGCGTCCCGGCGCGATCCTCCAGCGCAACATCGCCGGGCGCACCCCGCAAGCTGAGTGAATCGATCGGGCGTGGCGTGGGGTCGAGCGGAACCATGATGCGATTCCATACCGCCGATCCGTTAACGATAAAGTGCCAAGTCTTGCGTTAGCGCGGCCCCAGCGAGTAACGGGTTTGCCAAATGGCAGGGGGAAAGCGTTTGCAGCCGGACGGATATAGCGAAGTCGAGGAAACCGTGCGCGGTGTGTTGCGCGACATACTCGGCATCAGCGCGGATCGCGCGGCGGCATTCGATGAGGCGACCCCGCTGTTCGGCGCACTCCCCGAACTCGATTCGATGGCCGTCGCCGGTGTACTGACCGAGATCGAGGATCGCCTGGGCATCATCATCGAGGATGACGAAGTCGATGGCGACATGCTTGAAACCTTCGGCGCGCTCGTCCAGTTCGCGGCGTCAAAGGCGCTGACCTGAGGTGATCGACCATTACGACTGGTCCGGGGGCCGCGAAGCCATGCTCCGCTTCGGCCCCGATACCGGCCCCGTCGTGATAGCCGCCCTCCCGCTGTTCGAGGAAGCCAATCGCACCCGCGCCTTCACCGTCACGATCCTGCGCGCCCTCGCCGACCGCGGCATCGCCAGCGCCCTTCCCGACCTCCCCGGCCAGGGCGAAAGCCTCCTCCCCACGCATGAAACCACGCTTAAAAAATTGCGTGCAGGTTTCGCTGCCGCATCAGCGGCACTGAATCCCTCTCCCACCGGGAGAGGGAGGGAGCCGCAAAGCGCCGGAAGGGTGAGGGCGACCAACATCTTCACCCTGGCCATCCGCAGCGGCACCCTCCTCGACACCACCGCAGACGTCACCGCCCGCTACCACCTATCCCCCACCAACGGCGCAGACCTCCGCCGCGAACTCATCCGCGCGCGTCAGGCCTCGGCCCGCGAATCCGGCACCCCGTTCGACCCCGCCAGCATCGACACCGCCACCGCGCCGATCGAACTCGCCGGCAACCTCATCGCCCCCGCCTTCCTGACCGAGCTCACCACCGCAATGCCATCCACAGACAACACCCGCACCGTCCGCTTAGAGACCGAAGCCAAACCCGCTGACCACAAACTCCCGGGCAGCCCACTCTGGCGCCGCGCCGAGCCGGACAACGACCCCGACTTCGCGGCCCGCATCGCCGACGACATCGCCGCCTGGATTGCCACATGCGCCGCCTGACCACCTTCGAATGCGCAGGCGAAACCCTCGCCGCCACGCTCGACGAAGCCCCCGGAACAACCGGCCTGCTGATCGTCTCCGGCGGCAATGAAATCCGCATCGGCGCGCATCGCGGCATGGCCGAACTCGCCGCGCAGATCGCAGCGGCGGGCCACCCCGTCTTCCGCTACGACCGCCGCGGCATCGGCGATTCCACCGGCGAAAACAACGGGTTCGAGGGCACAGCTGAGGACATCTCCGAAGCCGCCACCGCCTTCCGCCGCGCGGCGCCCCACCTCACCCGCGTCATCGCCTTCGGCAATTGCGACGCCGCCAGCGCGCTGATCCTGTTCCACGATGCCGCAGCGATCGACGCCCTGATCCTCACCAACCCCTGGACGATCGAGCCGAATGAGGAAGGCGGCAACGACCTCCCCCCCGCCGCCGCGATCCGCTCGCGCTACCTCGAAAAACTCAAAAACCCCCGCGAGCTGCTCCGCCTCGTCACCGGCGGCGTAAACTTGCGCAAACTCATCAGCGGCCTCGCCAAAGCCTCCGCCAAACCAGCCTCAGCCCCCGCCAGCCTACCCGCCCGCCTCGCCAAGGCGCTGGAGGCCACCACCACCCCCGTCACCATCCTGCTCGCCAAGTCCGACAACACCGCCATCGCCTTCGCCGACCACTGGAAAGCCCAGCCGTTCGCCAAGGCGCGCACCCGCATCACCCCCCACGAATGCAACACCGATAGCCACAGCTTCGCACGGCCACAGGACAAGGCATGGCTGGTTGAGCGGGTGCTAAATGCGCTGGCGGCGGCTTAACTGCGTATCGCACGGCCGGACAAATCCCGCTGCGGCAATCCGAAATGCACCAGCACTGCCAGCATCATGATCGCACCCAGGCTTAGCACGCTCCCCTCCGGCCCCGCGCTCCCGCCCGTCAACAAAGGCGACCCCTGCACCTGCGACACCATCAGCGCGTCGCGGCTGCCACTGCCACTATTATAGAGTCCGAACACGAAACTCTGAGTGAAATTCCAGCTGGCATGAAAACCTAGCGCGAACCACAGCGACCCAGTGCGAAGCAACGAATAGGCCAGCACCAGCGCAAACAGCCCTGCGACTGCGAGCGACACCGTCGTCGCGCCTTCATTCCCGAAATGCCCCCATATAAACCAGAAGCTTAATATCGCCGCCGCCGGCCAGAAGGATATCGCGCGCGACAGCTGCACGAACGCATAGCCCCGGTGCAACCCCTCCTCATGCGCCGCCTGGGTCAGCCACAGCAGCGCAGAGAGCAACGCTATCTCCAAAAGCTGCCCCCATGACACGTCCCCCATCACACCCGACCACGCCCCCGCCGCCCAGAGAATGAAGATGATCAATCCCATCAGCGTAGCGCCGCTGCCAAGCCCGATTGCCGCCAGTCGCCCGACACCGGCAGGGGACCAGCCCGACCAGGCAAACGGCTCTCTCCAGAGACGCAGCGAGATCGCGGTCGGAACAATCACCAATGCTAACAATAGGGCCGTGTGCGCGAGCAGCGCGTTTGCCGGTCCCGATCGCATCAGCTCCTGAAGCGTCTGCCCCGTCGCAGCCTTGAGCACAGCGGATAAAAGCAAGGCCGACAGGAATGCGATCAACAGATACAGCGCCACCTTGCCAATCGCTCGCGCCCGAGCACGAAAGTCTGTCGCACCGGTCAGGAGCACAGGGCGAAGCTGCGGCTGGGTCACGATTTAGCCCTTATCGATATGATCGCCGCCAAAGTGGCTCGCTTGCTCCAAGTTCACAATGGGCCACCGCCCGATTTCAGGCCCCCGCCTCGGCCGCCGGAATCACCCCCTCCGCCAACAATCGGTGCAACGCATCGATATGCCCACCCTCGCGCGCGGCATCCGATTGCGACGTCATGACGACCGTCAGCTTCAAGCTCGGCACGATATACAGCATCTGCCCGCCATAGCCCCAGCCATAGCGCACCGCATGCCCGCCCATATCGCCAACGAACCAGCCATAACCATATTGCCCCCCGCTCCACGGAGACGTCGCGCGTGGCGTCCAGCTCGCCTTGATCCACTCGGCGGGCAGGATGCGCTTGCCATCGACCACGCCGCCCAGCCGGTACAGCTCGCCGAACCGCGCCAGACCGCGCGGACTCATCAGCATATCGTTGCCGCCGAAATACACCCCCTGCGGATCGCGCGGCCAGGGCGGGATCGCAATGCCCAGCGGTTCGCCCAGCCATTGCTGCGCCAGCGCCAGCGTGCTGCGCCCGCTCGCCCGCGTCAGCATCGCAGAGACGAGGTGGCTGCTCCCGGTCGAATAAAGCATCCCGCCGCCCGGCTCATCCACAAATGGCCTCGACAACGCGAAGCGCACCCAATTCGGGCTGGATACCCAGCGCCCGTAGTTTGGCCCAGAGGTCCGCTCCAGCCCCGCCTGCATCGACAGCAAATTGCCCAGCGTCAGCCGGGCCAACCGCGGATCGGGATTGGCCGGCGCATCGGCTCGCAGCACCGACACCACCGGCTGATCCGCTCCCGTCAGCACCCCGCGCGCGATCGCGATGCCGACCAGCGCCGACAACACCGATTTCGACGCCGACTTGATGTTGACCGCCCGGTCCAGCGGCGGCCCGCCATTGAACCGGTGTTCCGCCAACGTCTGTCCGTCCCGCAGCACCAGCAACGACCGCAACCGCGGCAACCGCTCGGCCGCAGCCAGCGTCTGCGCCATCCGCGCCGCGTCCAGCCCTTTGGTGGCTAAGGGTGCTTCGGTTACATTCTGGGCTGGCGGCATCGGGGCCGCATTACAGCCGACAAGAAGCAAAGGCAGAAACAGGATGGGCCGCATGAAAGCTCCGGGTTCGTGGCGTGATTGCAAACGACCCACGCACCCACATGATCCGCAGCGGGCTCAGCGATGCCCGTCACAAACAACTTTCCTACAACCCCCACTCCAGCATATCTAACCAGTCCCATGCCAAACCCGGGACCCTCCCCACGCCAACCAGCGACTCCCACCCGCGTCAACCGCGTGGGCAGCCCGTCAAAACCGTTAACTTCGTCAACCCGCGCAGCGTCAACTTCCCTGTCGCCCCGGTGTCGCGTCACAGTCGCAAACCTGTCGCGTACATGGCGCAAACCCGTCGCCAACCCGCCGGGTCGCAGTCGCGGCAACCCCAAAACCCCGCATTTTCGTCAAGACTGTCAACGGGGCCGCGCGGAAACCGTCACATCACCACCGCCACGACCCCATAACAGCCATGACCTTCGTGACTTTCCGCACCCCGCAGCGTCACTCCGCCGCTTCGGCGACCTTCTCGAAATCCGCTTCGGCCAGAAACCGCTCGGCGTCCAGCGCGGCCATGCACCCGGTCCCCGCCGCCGTCACCGCCTGGCGATAGACCTTGTCCATCACGTCGCCGCAAGCGAACACGCCCGGCACGCTGGTCCGCGTGCTGCCGGTCTCGACCGCGATATAGCTGTCCTCGTCCAGCTCCAGATGCCCACGGAACAGCTCGGTCGCCGGATGATGCCCGATCGCCACGAACCCGCCCTCGACGTCCAGCGTCGACACCGCACCCGTCACCGTGTCCTTCAGCTCGATCCCGACCAGGCCCGCATTGCCGCCGCCATCCACGAACCGCTCGACGCCCTTGTTCCACAGCACCGTAATCTTCGGATTGGCGAACAGCCGCTCCTGCAAAATCTTCTCGGCGCGCAGGGTGTCGCGGCGGTGGATCAACGTGACGTCATGGCTGTGGTTGGTCAGGTACAGCGCTTCCTCGACCGCGGTGTTGCCGCCGCCGATCACCGCGACTTTCTTGCCGCGATAGAAAAATCCGTCACAGGTGGCGCAGGCGGAAACCCCCTTGCCCTTCATGTCTTCCTCGCTGTCCAACCCCAACCATTTGGCCTGCGCACCCGTCGCGATCACCAGCACGTCGCCGACATAGACCGTGCCGCCATCGCCGATCAGGCGGAACGGGCGCTGGCTCAGGTCGATCTCGACGATCGTATCGTACATCATCTGCGCGCCGACATGCTCGGCCTGCGCCTGCATTTCCTCCATCAGCCACGGCCCCTGGATCACCTCGCGGAAGCCGGGGTAATTCTCGACATCGGTGGTCGTCGTCAGCTGTCCGCCCGGCTGGATGCCCTGCACCACGATCGGCGCCATCCCGGCCCGCGCGCCATAGATGGCGGCGCTAAGTCCGGCAGGGCCAGAACCGAGGATGAGCATGCGGGTCGAGTGGGTGGCGGTCATGGTCTTTTCCTATGGAGCTTGCCGCATCTAGGGGAAGGGCATCGCTCTCCGCAACATGGGTTACCGCGTGGCGCAGTCCAGCCAAGCTATTCTGTTGTGGACGAAAGGGGATTGCGCAAGACTGCCGCCATGATGATCCGCCGCACCCTGCTCGCCGTATTCGCGCTGTTCCCCACCGCCGCACTGGCCCAGACGGTGCCGCCGACGCCTCCCGTCGCGCCCAAAACCGCGAAGGTGGCGATCGAAACCACCGCCGGCCGCATCGTGCTGGAACTGGAAACCGAGCGCGCGCCGATCACCGCCCGCAACTTCCTGCGCTACGCCGATCAAAAGCGCCTCGACGGCATCGCTTTCTACCGCGCGGTCAAGGTCGCCGACAAATTCGGCTTCGTCCAGTTCGGGATCGAAGGGAACCCGAAACGCGCCCTCCCCCCGATTGCGCACGAACCCACGACCAAGACCGGCGTGAAGCACGTCAACGGCGCGATCTCCACTGCCCGCCTCGCCCCCGGCACCGGCCGCGGCGAGTTCACGATCAGCGTCGGCGACCAGACCTCGCTCGATGCCGACCCGAGCAAGCCCGGCGACAATCTCGGCTATGCCGCGTTCGGCAAGGTGGTCGAGGGGATGGACGTCATCTGGAAAATCCTCGACGCCCCGACATCGCCGACACTCGGGCAAGGCGTGATGAAGGGCTCGATGCTCGCCCCGAAAATCCGCATCACCAGTGTAAGGAGATTGCCCTAACTATCTGTTTTTGGCCGCATCCGCCGCGCGCATCAGCCGCAGGACATTGCCAGACCAGATCTTTGCGATATCGCTCTCCGAATACCCCGCCGCGACCAGCCGTTCGGTCACCTTGGGCAGCGCGGTAATATCCTCGAACTGACGCACCCCGCCGCCGCCGTCCCAGTCCGCCCCCATGCAGACATGATCCGGCCCGGCAATTTTGAGAAGATATAACAGGTTGGCCATGAAGGTTTCGAAATCGGTGTCCTGAACCGGCGCGACCTTATCCAGCGCCCGGATATCCGCCGTCAGCTTGGCCTGCTCGGCGGGCGACAGCGTCCCGATCTTGTCGGCCAGCGCTGACAACCGGTTGCGCTCATCGGTATAAACCAGCTTGGTCAGGAACACGCTGTTCATGCACACCGCCCCGCCCTTCGCCGCCAGCTTGCGGATGCGGTCATCGTCGATGTTGCGGGGATGGTCCCATTTCGCCTTCGGCCCCGAATGCGACAGGATGATCGGCGTCTTGGACAGCGCCAGCATCTGGTCGAACGTCGCATCCGACGAATGGCTGCCGTCGATAACCAGCCCCAGCCGGTTCATCTCAGCGACCCATTTCCGCCCCAGCGGCGACAAGCCCTTCCAGGTGTTCGTCCCCGTCGCCGAATCCCCGAACTGGTTATCTTTGGAATGCACCGGCCCCGCCATCCGAACGCCGCGGCGATAATATTCGCCCAGCAGCGACAAATCCTCGCCCAGCGGATAGCTGTTCTCGATGCTGATAAAGGCAAACCGCTTACCCGCCCGGTCAGCCCGCACCGCCTGATCCGCCGTCGTCACCAGCGCAATGCGACCCGGATAGGCCCCAATCGTCCGCTCAATCTCACCCAGCCGCTTCATCGCCGCAGCGCCAGCCTTGGCAAAA
The DNA here is from genome assembly GCF_036663835.1 of Sphingomonas sp. LT1P40. Classification (NCBI taxonomy): domain Bacteria; kingdom Pseudomonadati; phylum Pseudomonadota; class Alphaproteobacteria; order Sphingomonadales; family Sphingomonadaceae; genus Alteristakelama; species Alteristakelama amylovorans. The sequence goes on along the minus strand of NZ_JAXOJT010000001.1, from coordinate 812,067 downwards.
CCCTCTGGCGTAATCGGCCCGGACGGCGTGTAGATGACGAACATCCCGCCATCCAGCGCAGCATCCATCCGCCCCAGATCGACCTGCGCCAGATCGGTCTGCCATTGGTGCCTGTCGCCGAACTTCCAGTGTGGGTTGGAAAACCACACCGGCGTGTCGAGATGCGTGTCGAGCGTCAGCAGCCGGTCATGGAGCGAACGCGGCACCTGCGTCTCACCCTGCTTCGCCTCCGGCATCGAACAGGATGCAGCGGCAAGGGCGAGGACCGGCAGGCAAAACTTACGCATCGACAGATCCCTTTACTTGACCGGCGTCACGGCCAGCCCGGTCCACTTCGCGGCAAACGCCCACAGATCGGCGGTTTCCTCGATGATCTTGTCGGTCGGCTTGCCGGAGCCATGGCCTGCCCGCGTCTCGATGCGCACCAAATGCGGTTTCGGCCCGACATCCGCCGCCTGCAACGCCGCAGTGTATTTGAAGGTGTGGCCTGGAACCACGCGGTCGTCGGTATCCGCCGTGGTCGCCAGGATCGCCGGATAGGTCTTGCCAGCCTGAATGTTGTGATAGGGCGAATATTTGTAGAGGTTCTTGAAATCCGCCTCCTTCGCCGGAACGCCGTAATCGTTCGTCCAGTACCGGCCCGCCGTGAACTTGTCGAAGCGCAGCATGTCCATCACGCCCACCGCCGGCAACCCCGCCGCGAACAGATCGGGGCGCTGATTGACGACCGCGCCGACCAGCAGGCCACCGTTTGATCCGCCCTGAATGGCGAGGCCATCCTTCGACGTGATCCCCTGTGCCTTCAGATATTCGCCCGCCGCGATGAAATCGTCGAACACATTCTGCTTGTTGAGCAGCCGTCCGCCGTCATGCCACGCCTTGCCATACTCGCCACCGCCACGGATGTTGGCGAGGACGAACACCCCGCCCTGCTCCACCCATGCCAGCCGCGAGGTCGAGAAGCTGGGCAGCTGCGTCACGTTGAACCCGCCATAGGCATAGAGCAAGGTCGGCGCCGGGCCGGTCACGTCCTTGCGGCGGACGATGAACATCGGAACCTTGGTGCCGTCCTTCGATGCGTAGAATTTCTGCTCGACGACGATGTTGCTCAGGTCGATCGCAACCTTGGGCGCGGCCCACACGCTGGCCGTGTTGGTGGCGACGTCATAGCGATAAACGGTGCTGGGCGCATTGAAACTGGTGAAGGTGAAGAAGGTCTCGCTGTCCTTCGCATCCCCGCCAAAGCCACCGGCGGTGCCGATGCCGGGCAGCTTGACCGTGCCGTCCGCCTTGCCGTCGAGGGTATACCGCCGCACCTCGGTCTTGGCATCGACCAGATAGGACAGGATCAGCCGCCCGCCGACCAGCGACGCGCTGTTAAGGACCGCTTCACCCTCGGGGATCAGGTCGGTCATCGTCGGGGTTGCCGCCGCGATGTCCAGCGTCATCAGCTTGCTGCGCGCCGCATCCTTGTTGGTCGAGATGAAGAACTTCGTGCCGACATTGCCGACGACGCCCCACTCATGGTCGAAGCCGGTGACCAGCTTGCGCGGCTTCCAGTCGGCGCTCTTCAGGTCGATAACGCTCAGGTCGCTGGTCGAAGAACCGGGGGTCGAATAGAGCACGGCATAGCGGCCATCGTCGGTGATGCCGACACCGTTGAGCAGTTTGGGATTCTCCGGCGTCGAATAGAGCAAACGGTCGGCGCTCTGCGGCGTCCCGAGTTTGTGAAAATAGACGGCGTGGTTGTCCGCTCCCGCCTGGAAAGCCGTGCCTTCCTTCGGCTCCGGGAAGCGGGCGTAGAAAAAGCCGGAGCCGTCCTTGGCCCAGCTGATCCCGGTGAACTTCGCCCATTTGATCTCGTCGGCCAGCACCGCGCCGGTGTTAACGTCGAGCACACGAACGGTGCGCCAGTCGGTGCCGCCATCCTGCACGCCATAAGCGAGCCGCGTGCCGTCCTCCGACGGGGACCATTCGGCCAACGCGGTCGCACCGTCCTTGGCCCATGTGTTCGGGTCGATAAGCACGCGGCCTTCGCCATTCACGCTGTCACGAACGTAGAGAACCGCCTGATTTTGCAGACCCGAATTGCGGAAATAGAAATAGCGCCCGCCCTTCTTGTACGGCGCGCCGAAGCGTTCGTAATCGAACAATGCCTTCAGCCGGCTGCGAAACACGTCGCGGCCCGGCAGGGTGGCGAGATAGGCGTCGGTGACCTTGTTCTGCGCCGCGACCCATGCCGCAACCTCAGGATTGTTGCGGACATCGTCCTCCAGCCAGCGATAGGGATCGGCGACCTTCGTGCCGAACTGATCCTCGACGACGTCGCCACGCTTGGTTTCGGGATAGGTGATCGGTGCGGGCATCGTGGTCGGCGACTCCGGATTGGCGTTGGCAAATGGGGCGGCAAAGAGGAGTGGCAGGGCGATCAGCGATGCGCGGCGCATTGGTATCTCCGGAAACGAGAAAGGGCGCACCCTATTGCGGCGCGCCCACGGGTCAAGCACCCTTGGCGCGCGTCATGCTCTCCATCATGCAAACGCGGTCACCGACGTCTCGTAGCTGATCCAGCCCATCACCAGCAGCGGCACCGCCGCCAGCATGATCGCAAGCACCCCGCCCGCCCCTGTTCCGTATTTCTGTTTCACGGTCGTTCCTCCTGACGCGCGGTTCGCAGGAAGCGTGCCAGTTGCGGGAATGGCGGATTCGTGTTGATTCATGCGGACGCTGACGGTGGCAGGCGCCATGATTCGGTGTATTTTACGAGATCGGATGCGAATCCGCCGTTGCAAGGAGGCCGCATGGCTAACACTTTTCCTGGTGGCACCGTGCATGAGGCGAGCGAAGACCTTGAGGTCGCACTGCGCTCCGATCCCAAAATCCTCACGCTTTGGAAGAACCTGACACCGCTCGGCCGGAACGAGTTCATCTGCTGGGTCGACGATGCGAAACAGGCGGCAACGCGCCGGCGCCGCATTCAGCGAACCTGTGAGGAATTGCTGGAGGGAAAGAAGCGGCCCTGTTGCTGGGCGGGGTGCATCCACCGCACCGACAAGGCACCGAGCCCGTGGCAGCAGGCCGTGCTAATCAACGGAAAGCGAACTGGCAGCGCATAGCCCGATGATGGTTTCCACTCTGATCGCGGCCATGGCGCTCCCTGCCCCGGTTCAGCCAAAGGCCGCTAACCCGAATGCCACCCAGTGCGTGGCATCCGCCGAATCAGGGGTCGGCATCCTCACCAACAAATGCGATTTCCGCGTCGTTGCGTTTGCCTGTGTCACCGGGCCGCCGCGCGCGGATGTGGCGCGATATTTCGATTGCGCACGCGGACAGGTCGGCAGTTACGATCTGCCCGCGCGCGGGCAGGCGCCCGCGATCCTGCGCGGGGCGAAACGGGTGCACTGGTTCGCGTGCCGCTTTCCCGAATATCTGCCGCGTGAGGTTAAATATCATGCCGGCAAAGGGTTACGCGGCAGCTGCGAATAGCAAAAGGGCGGCCGCACTCGGTGCGACCGCCCTTTAACTTGCTTTAGCTCGGCGATCAGGCCGCCTGGTCGTAATCCTCGTCGATCATCACCGGGCCGGAATCCTGACCCTTGGCATCGACGTCGCGGTCGACGAACTCGATGACCGCCATCCACGCAGCGTCCGACGCACGCGGGCCAGCCTTGATGACGCGGGTATAGCCGCCGTTGCGTTCGGCATAGCGCACGGCCAGAACGTCAAACAGCTTCACCAGCTGCGCATCGTCGAGCAGACGGCTGTGTGCCAGGCGACGGTTGGAAAGGCCACCCTTCTTCGCCAGCGTGATCAGCTTTTCGATGTAAGGACGCAGTTCCTTCGCCTTGGCGACGGTCGTCGTGATCTGCTCATGCTTGATGAGCGCGGCGCTCATGTTGCGGAACAGGGCAATGCGGTGAGCCGAGGTCCGCTGAAGCTTACGGCCGCCTACGCGATGGCGCATGGTATTTTCCTTCGTTCGTTAGGGGGCCGTATCAGGTACCCCGTAGCAGGCGGTGCAGAAAACGGGCCACCGCCCAAAACCCAGGAAGCTATGAGCGTTAGCCCATAATCTCCTGTTCGAGCTTCTTGGCCATCTCTTCGATGTTCTCAGGCGGCCAGCCCGGGATTTCCATGCCGAGGCGCAGACCCATCGACGACAGCACTTCCTTGATTTCGTTCAAGGACTTGCGACCGAAGTTCGGGGTGCGCAACATCTCTGCTTCGGTTTTCTGAACCAGATCGCCGATATAGATGATGTTGTCGTTCTTGAGGCAATTGGCCGAACGAACCGACAGTTCGAGCTCGTCGACCTTCTTGAGCAGATAACGGTTGATCGTCGCCGTATCGCTGCCGCCGTCCGAAGACGTCGATGGAGCAGCAACGCCGATCGGAGCCGAACGCGCGACCGCCGAATCGTCGAAGTGAACGAACAGCGCAAGCTGGTCCTGAAGGATGCGTGCGGCATAGGCCACGGCATCTTCAGGCGTCACGGTGCCGTCGGTCTCGACCGAGAGCGTCAGCTTGTCGTAATCGAGTTCCTGCCCGACACGGGTGTTCTCGACCTTGTAGCTGACCTGACGAACGGGCGAGTAGAGCGCATCGACCGGGATCAGACCGATCGGCGCATCGGCCGGACGGTTAGAGCCGGCAGGAACATAGCCCTTACCGGTGTCGGCAACGAGTTCCATGTTCAGCGTCGCGCCATCGTCGAGGTGGCACAGGACGAGTTCGGGGTTCATCACCTCGATATCGCCCGACACCGCGATGTCGCCAGCCTTGACTTCGGCAGGGCCGGTTGCGCTGAGCTGAAGCCGCTTTGGCCCCTCACCCTGCATGCGCAGCGCGATCTGCTTAACGTTCAGCACCAGATCGGTGACGTCTTCGCGCACACCGGCGAGCGACGAGAACTCATGAAGCACGTTTTCGATCTTGATCGACGTCACTGCAGCACCCTGCAGCGAAGAAAGCAGCACGCGGCGCAGCGCGTTGCCGAGCGTCAGGCCGAAACCACGCTCCAGCGGCTCGGCGACAAAGGTCGCCTTCCGCTTGCCGTCACCGCCCTTTTTTTCAAGGCCGTTCGGCTTCTTAAGTTCCTGCCAGTTCTTTGCATTGACAGACACAGGCGTCCCCTGAGTTGGGCAGGACGGGGGGTCGGTCCTGCCAGGATTGGAGCCGCCCCCGGCCCAGACCCGGCTTCCCGGATCCGCGGCGGGGGCGGAAAGTAAACTAGACGCGGCGACGCTTTGAAGGGCGAACGCCGTTGTGCGGGATCGAGGTCACGTCGCGGATCGACGTGATCTGGAAACCGACAGCCTGAAGGGCGCGAAGCGCGCTCTCACGACCCGAACCCGGACCCTTCACCTCAACCTCGAGCGTGCGGACGCCGTGCTCGGCAGCCTTGCGGCCCGCATCCTCGGCGGCGACCTGCGCGGCGTAGGGGGTCGATTTACGCGACCCCTTGAAACCCATCATGCCGGCCGACGACCACGAGATTGCGTTGCCCTGGGCATCGGTGATCGTGATCATGGTGTTGTTGAAGCTGGCGTTCACATGCGCGACGCCAGAGGTGATGTTCTTGCGCTCGCGGCGGCGAATACGCTGTGGTGCTTGTGCCATTGGTATATCCTGACCTTGTTCAGAAGGGAGCCGCCTCGCAGCGGCTCGACCTTACTTCTTCTTACCGGCGATCGCCTTTGCCTTGCCCTTGCGGGTGCGGGCATTGGTGTGCGTGCGCTGACCGCGAACGGGCAGGCCCTTACGGTGACGAAGGCCGCGATAGCAGGCCAGATCCATCAGACGCTTGATGTTCATCGCAGTCTCACGGCGAAGGTCACCCTCAACCGTGTGATCGGCGTCGATCGTTTCGCGGATCTGCAGGACTTCCTGATCGGTCAGGTCCTGAATACGGGCAGACTCGGCGATGCCGAGCTTTTCGGTGATCGCCTTGGCCTTGGTCGCGCCGATGCCGTGGATATACTGAAGCGCGATCAATACGCGCTTGTTGGTCGGGAGGTTTACACCCGCAATACGTGCCATGAACTATATTCTCCCAGCTCCACAGGGCATGCATGGCAGCAGCCCCATCTCGTCGCGTTGACCCGAAACGCATGCGCACGACGCACGCTCAAAGGCGCCGCCGTGAACCGGTGTTTCGGAAGATGCGCGACATATGGAGTCGTACCGAAGCTGTCAAGCGCCGGACCGGTCCGTTTTCGTGATTAGCCGGTTATACATCATCGCATGGCGGTCGCCAAGTGCGGCCTTGCCCTAACCACCCGCTTCCGCTGCGGTCTTCAGGCCCGGCATCTGCGCGCCCATTACCGCATCGACCGGCTGTGCGAAGTTCGAGAGGCCGGCGGGATGGTAGCCGCCAACGACATAGGTAACGGTCAGCACGGTTCCCTGCCCCTCCGCCCTCAGCGCGAAAGTGATGGTGCCTGTCACCGCGCCACTTTGAAGCGGGCCGAACGCGCCGGACACGCGCAGTACCTTGCCACGATCGGCGTAGAGCACGCGCGCATGTTCGATCGAGCCGCCGGAAAGCTTCTCGCACCAGCATCCGCCCGGGCGCGGGTCCAGCGTGATGTTCGCGCTGTCGCCGGAATAAGTGTGGTCCTTGCTCCACCAGGATGCGGGTCTTGCAATCGTATCCCACACTTTCTCCGGCGGGGCTGCGATCACCAGCTGGTGCGTGGAGACAAACCCGGTCGGTTCGGACTTCGTCACCTCCGCCGCCGCCGGTGCCGTGAGCGACGCCAGGGTCGCCGCCGTCAATCCGAACTTCATCCTGACCTCCTTCATACTGCCGGTTCGCGCCGCCGGAACGATTGCCATTTGAGATAGGACAGGCTTCGCCACGCCCATTCCATCGGCCCGTTGACGAACCAGCGCGCCCACAGGTTCGCGGCGATCAGGCAGACGACGATCACGGCGGTGGCGATCCAGAACTGGTTCGCCCAGCCAAACCGATCCCACAGATTGAACCCGTAAGGCGAAAACAGAATGTGCAGCCCGATGATCTGCTCAAGGAAATAGACCGAGAATGCCGTGCGCCCCGCCGCCTTGAACGGGCTCAGGATCGTCCGGCCCAAACCGGATTTGAAGATCAGGTTGATGAGCGCGATATGGCCAAGCCCCATCGCCAGCCGCGCGAATTCCTGGGTAATCCAGATCGTTTTCGGCAAGGGGGAGAATGACGAAATCTCCAGCGCCCCGACATAGCGGGCGGCGATGCCGAATGCATAAGCGAGCAGCGTCAGCACCGCATAGAAACGCGTACTGCGCTGCCCCTGGATCACGCCCCATTTCCACAGCGCGACGCCGATCAGCATGGCGAAGAATGCCTCGATCACCATCTGGATCAGCAAACCCTTGCCGATCATGAAGCTGGTCCACATGTTCCAATAGGCACCGGCATAGGCGACCAGACCGCCGGAATGGGCTTTGCGCTCCGCCGCCAGTTCTTTCTTCGCTTTCTCGTTCGGCTTGAAGCGGTCGAGCCGCTTCTGCCAGTCGTCGAGCGTCTTCTTCTGCTCCGCGTTCACCGGCTTGCCCGTCGCCTTGTGCGCCTGTGCCGCCTCGACCTTTGCGATCAGATCGACCCGCTCGGCATATTGGATCGTGCCGGTGATCGCGGTGAACAGCGCGAACCCGCAACCCAGCGCTAGCAGCAATTTCGGCCCCAGCGTGCGGAATGGAAACAGGAACAGCGCCGCGAGGGCATAGACGGTCAGAATGTCGCCGACCCAAAGCACGATGAAGATGTTGAGCAACCCGAAGCCGAGCAGCCACAAATTGCGGCGCATATAAAGGTCGGCGACTGCGACGGGGCCATCAGGCTGCATCGCCCGTGCCGTCAGCACCATGAAGCCTGCTCCGAACAGGAACTCCAGCATGCACCGCTGAGTCCCCTCCAGCAGCGTCTGAACCGCGATCCAGGCAAAGCGGTCGGCATCGGTCCAGCCAATCAGGCGAAAATCGCCGAACAAATGCGCGACCGGTGATGCCTGAAACCCGATATTCATGTAGAAGATCAGCAGGATCGCAACGCCGCGCAGCACGTCGAGAATGTCGATCCGCGCGGTGCCGGACACCGGCGCCAGTTTCGTCTCATCCGTCACGAATCGCCCCCGCACCCCGTGTAAGGGGCGCAGGGTGCGAGCGGGTTACAAGGGCGTCAATTCATTTCGCGGGCGTCTTGGTATTCCGGTCGAGGAAGTCGAGGATCGTCGTCCACAGATGCACGCTGATCCCCGGCCCTGCGACGCGGTGGGTCTGGCCCGGATACAGCATCGTCTCGAACGGCACTGCCCCCGCCTGCATCCGCGCCATCATCACGGTCGAATGCTCCAGCACGACATTGTCGTCGGCCATGCCGTGGATCAGAAGCAGCGGATCGGCGATCTTCGTCGCGTCGGCGACAGTGTTGGCCTTGTCATAAGCGGCCTGAACTTGGCGCGGATCGCCCATGTAACGCTCGGTGTAATGGGTGTCGTACAGCTCCCATTTGCTGACCGGCGCGCCTGCCACGCCAGCCGCAAACACGCCCGGTGCGGCCTGCAGCATCTTCAGTGTCATATAGCCGCCATAGGACCAGCCATAGGTCGTCACCTTGCCCGGATCGACGAAATCGAGGGTCTTGAGGTATGCGGCCCCGGCAAGCTGGTCCGTCACCTCGACCCCGCCCATCGCCTGAAACAAATGATCCTCGAACGCCTTGCCGCGATTGGCGGCGCCGCGATTATCGAGCGCGAACCAGATATAGCCGCGATCGACGATCGCCTGCTGGGTTGCGCCACCCCAAGCCCGGCTCACTTGTTGCGAGTGCGGGCCGCCATAATGGTGGAAGAAAACCGGGTATTTGCGCCCCGGCTCCAGCGGCGGGGTAATCATTTCCCAGTGCAGCGTCGTGCCGTCCGCCGCCTTGATCGTCCCAAACTGCTTGCGGCGGTGGCTGGCGAGGAACGGGGCATAGGGGTGGTCGCCCGCGACCCGGTTCTCATTGACCCAGGCAAGCCGCTTGCCCGCGCCATCGGTGAGCAGCACCTGCGGCGGCTGATCGCCCTTGGAACGCGTGACGATGATGCGACTGGCATCGCGGTTTGCATTGGCGGTGTTCCAATATCCCGCCTCGCTGATGCGGGTGACAGCACCCGGTTTGGCCAGATCGACGACGTAGAGGTGGCGTTCGAGCACGCCATCCTTGTTGCCGGTAAAGGTGATGCGGCCCGTGGCTTCATCGACGCCGACCAGATCGGCGACTTCCCAGTCGCCTTTGGTCAGTGGCGTCCACTTGCCGCCTTTGAAGCGGTACAGATGACCGTGGCCGTCGCGCTCGGACCACCAGATCAGGCTGCCGTCGCCCAGCGCACGATAGGCGTCGGACAGGTTGATCCAGCTCTTCGCGCCGGATTTCTCGCTGAACAGGATGCGCGATTTACCCGTTGTGGGATCGACCGCGAGCATGTCGAGCACCGTCTGCGCGCGGTTCTGGCGCTGGACGAGCAGGGTCTTGCCGTCCGGCGTCCAGTCGACGCGGGCGAGGTAAATATCGGTCTCGCTGCCGAGATCGACTTTCACGCGACCCGTGCCGTCGGGCTTCATGACGTAGAGATCGACCAGCACATTGGCGGTGCCCGCCTCGGGATAGCGCTGGTCATAGACGCGCGTGGTTTCCGCGCCGATTGCGGTGCGGCTGACGACACCGACCGGCGCTTCGTCGAAGCGCTGGACGGCGATGCGCTTGTCGTCGGGCGACCACCAGTAACCGGTGCGACGAGCCATTTCCTCCTGCGCGACGAATTCCGCCTCGCCGAAATGGACGGTGCCGGTCCCTTCGCTCGTAACCTTTATCTCCTTGCCCGCCGAGAGGTCGAGAACGACGAGATTCTGGTCGCGGACAAAGCTGGCATAGCCGCCTTTGGGGCTGATGACGGGATTGAGCTCACTGCCCTCGGTCGCGGTCAGGCGTCGGACATCGCCCGCCAGCGTGGCGAGATAGAGGTCGCCGTCTAGGGGCACGAGGATCGACCGGCCATCGGGTGCCCAGTCATAGGCGACGATGCCGCGCGTATCGCCGATACGCGCGCGTTCGCGCTGCATCTTTTCCGCCTCGGAAATCTCAGCGCCGGTCCCGATCTTCTTGCTGTCGACCAGCATGCGCCACGCGCCGCTGGCGGTGTCCATCGTCCACAGGTCGAACCGCTCGCGCTCATCGTCGCGGTTACGCAGCACGGTGACGTATTTGCCGTCGGGTGACAGCTTCAGCATTCGCGGCGTGGTGCCGGCCAGGTCGGGGCTCGCGAAAACGCGTTCGAGTGTCAGGTCGCCGGGCGTCGGGTCGCGTGCTTCAGCGCTCATCGTACCGATACCCACCACCAACGCGACCGCTCCAAGAACCTGTTTCAACATTCTGCTTACTCATAAACAACAAGGTATTCGCTATCGACCTTCGACAGCGCTGCGGTCAATGCCGCCGAGAACGAAGCGTGGCCCCTTCCCTTCTGTCCCCGCCTGATCGCCGGGGTTGTACAGCCCGCACTTCTTCAGCGACAGGCAACCGCAACCGATGCAGCCATCGAGCTTGTCGCGGGTGCGCTCCAGAATGGCGATGCGGCGGTCGATCTCTGCGCGGAAATGGCGGCTGATCCGTTCCCAGTCCTGCAACGTCGGGGTGCGGCCGAGCGGCAATTGCGCCAGTTGTGCAGCAATCTCCTGCACCGTCAGCCCCATGCGTTGCGCGATCAGCGCGAACGACAGGCGACGGATATCCGAACGCAGGAAGCGGCGCTGATTACCGCTGGTCCGGATCGGCTCGACCAGCCCGCGGCTCTCGTAAAAGCGGATTGCCGAAACCGACAGGCCGGTGCGCGCCGCCAGTTCGCCGATCGTCAGAAGCTCATTCCCGCGCATCGCAATTTTCCGCTTGATCTCAACTTATGTTGAGGTTGTAGCGGAGTTGGGCACGCACACGCAAACCGAAAGGAAATGTCATGCCCGTTACCGCAATCGAACACGTCAACCTCACCGTCACCAGCCCAGCGCGCACCGCGAAACTGATGCAGCATCTGTTCGGCTGGCACATCCGCTGGCAGGGGGCGGCGCGCGACGGCGGCAGCGCCATCCACGTCGGCGAGGCAAATTCCTATCTCGCACTCTACGCGCCGCGGGGAGACGCCCCGCAGCGTTATCCCAAGGGCGAGCCGCTCAATCATGTCGGCATCGTCGTGGACGATCTGGATGGGGTGGAGGCAAAGGTTTACGCGGCGGGGCTGACGCCGTTCAGCCATGGCGACTACGAACCCGGCCGCCGTTTCTATTTCCTCGATTTCGATGGGATCGAGTATGAGATCGTAAGTTACGGGTGATCGCGGTCTTGGCCCTCTCCCGTTCTTCACGGGAGAGGGTTGGGTGAGGGTCTTCTTCTGCTGATCTTCGGGAGCCGCGAAGAGAAGTAGAAGGCCTCCCCAACCCCTCCTGCGAAGGCGGGAGGGGCTTAAGAAGAAGGCGGGTCAAGCACGCGCCAGCGGCACCGCGCACAGGCTGAGCATTCGGCTCGCGATCTCGCGTTCGCCCATCACCACGTCACCCGCCCCCTTGGCCTCGAGATGCGCGACCTCGGCATCCGAATGCGCGCGGGCGACGATGGCGATGGCGGAGTTTTGCGCTTTCGCCGCCTCGACCACCGCACCGCCCTCGAACCCTTCGGGAATCGCGATCAGCAACCGGCTGGCCCGATCGATACGGGCGGCTTTTAACGCTTCCGGATCGACCGCATTGCCGCGCACCACGTCCAGCCCGGCCTCTTTCGCTTCCTTGGCGATATCGGCCTGATCCTCGATCAGGATGAAGCGGCGTTTGCGCGCCAGCAGGTCGCGCGCGATCAACTTGCCGACGCGGCCGTAGCCGACCAGAATCACATGATCCTGAAAGTCCCCGGTATCGACCGGCGGTTCGATCGGGTCGGTCTTTTCCTGCCGCTTTGGCACCAGCCAGGTGAAGATGAAGGGATTCACCAAAATCGAGATCAGCGCACCGGCCAGGATCAGATCGCGTCCCTCCGGCGGCAGGATCTGGAGCCCGACCCCGAGGCCGACGAGAATGAACGAAAACTCACCGATCTGCGCCAGACTGGCAGCGGCGGTGATCGCGATGCGATGCGTGTATTTGAGCGCGCGGACGATGAAATAGGCCGCGACCGATTTGCCGAACACGATGATGAGGACGGTGACGATCAGCGGCAGTGGCTGTTCGATCAGCACCGCCGGATTGAACAACATACCCACCGAAACGAAGAACAGCACGGCAAACGCGTCGCGCAGTGGCAGCGTTTCCTCGGTCGCCTGACGGCTGAGCGGGGTTTCGCCCAAAATCATGCCGGCGAAGAACGCACCCAGAGCGAACGACACATCGAACACGACGGCGGCACCGAACGCAACGCCGAGCGCGATGGCGAGCACGGCAAGGCGAAACAGCTCGCGTGAGCCGGTATGCACGACCCAGTGCAGCGCCAGCGGGATCAACCGACGCGCGACCAGCAGCATGACGACGAGAAAGCCGGTAATCTTGAACGCCGTCTGCGCCAGCGGCACCAGCAATGCAGACCAGGTCATCGGGCCGTCACTCTTCATCACTTCGGCGAGTGCTGGCAGCAGGACGAGCGCGAGGACCATCACCAGATCCTCGACGATCAGCCAGCCGACCGCGATCCGTCCGCGTTCAGTATCGACGATGCCGAATCCCTGAAGGCCGCGCAGCAGCACCACGGTGCTGGCAACCGACAGCGCAAGGCCGAATACGAATCCCGCGAGTGGATCCCAGCCCAGCACCCAGGCAAGCCCCATGCCCATCAGCACGGCGGAGGCGATCTGGACGATCGCCCCCGGCACCGCGACCTTGCGCACCGCGAGCAGGTCGCGCAGCGAAAAGTGCAGGCCGACACCGAACATCAGCAGGATGACGCCAATCTCGGCCAGTTCAGCGGCAAGGTTGCCGTCCGCGACGAAGCCGGGGGTAAACGGTCCCACCATGATCCCGGCGAGCAAATAGCCCGCGATCGGCGACACTTTCAGCTTGTGCGCGATGGCACCCATGATGAAGGCCATGACGAGGCCAGCGACGATCGTGGCGATGAGCGGCGTGTGGTGCATGCATTTGTCCCTGTATCGTCCGGACCTTGCGGTCCGGACGTAGCATCATTCTGTCGTTGCGCCGATCACCGCCGCAGCGAGCGCGGCGCTTCCGCCGATCCCGCCCCAAATGGCGGGCGCGAACCACCAGGGTGGTCGCCTCTTGCGTGGTGTCTCCATGACATTCTCCCAATTCAGGCACCGGACGGCGCGTTTAGGGGAAGGTCAGTTCAGCGGGGGTGCGCGCGGGCTGCCATCGACAACCGCGTGGAACGTCAGAATCGGTGCGGCGGGTGCGAGAAGCGCGTTGTCGGTCTGTGGAATCGTGGGAACCGTAACGGACGGCGGCGTGCGCGTTACCGCAATACCGCCCCCCTGCCCGCTTGCGGGGCCATCGTCTCGGCGCATAGTCTCGTCCGTCACGCGCGGCTGCGCGCGGGTGGGCTGGAGCGCGACGGCGGTAGTGGAAGGATGGAACGCGGAGCCCAGCGCGGTCGTGCGCGGCAACCCGCCCGGGATCAGCGACGACAGCAGCGCCGTCGCCAATGCCAGCCAAAGCGCGACGACGAACACCGGCAGCCGAAGCCGTGCGGTCTGTCGTTGCGAGAGGGTGGTCAATGTCATGCCCCTTCAATCTATGACGATCCGGCCCCGGTTCAACCCGTGAGCGGCAAATCAGCGCGGGATCGACACCACCACGCGCCGGTTCTGCGCACGCCCCGCCGGGTTATCCTTGCCGTCTGGCGCCTCGTTCGCGGCGACGGGGTCGGCTTTACCCTTCCCCGTTACCGTGAACTGGCGTTGACGCACGCCGATCTGCTGGCTCATCCAGTCCGCTACCGACTGCGCGCGTTGTTGCGACAGAGTCAGGTTATAGGCGTCGTTGCCCTTGGCATCGGTATAGCCGATAACCTCGACCGCCCCCGCCGGCGATTGGCGGATCAACTCGGCGACCTTGGCGAGATTGGTCGACGCCGCATCGGTCAGGTCCGCGCGATCGAATTCAAACAGCGTATCGGCCGGCAGATCGATCATGATCCGCGTCTCGCTAGTATGCACGCTCAGCCCGCTGATGTTGCCGTTGAGCGCGCTGGTCGAACCGGTCAGGTTGGCCCCGGCGGCGGGCGTTGCGATCGCTGCAGGGCTGGCCGCCGTGCTAGGCGCAGTGACATTAGCCGGTATCGGCGCATTGTCCGAACACCCAGCCAGGGCGATCACCGCGATTAACGCCAACCTCACCGCGTCACCGGCACGCCATCAAAGGGTGCGGTGCCGGGAATGTTAATCGACACCGTCTTGCTGTCTCCGGCAGGCGCGGGAAATTTGAACCATACAATCACGGGCGCGCGACCGGACGAGAAGATCAACTGGTCGCCGCTGCTGGTAAGCGGCGCGGCCAGCCATTTTCCGGCATTGTCCTTTAGGACGCCGAGTTGGCGGGCATTGGCGTCATCGATCACGCTGACTTCATCGGCCGCGATCACCTGCGACGCGGTGCCGCCAGTGTAGGTGAGCTGAACGGTCAGGACGTCGCCGGTAACCGCGACCTTGTTGAGCGCGACCTGTGTGCCACTCGACGCCGGCTGGGTCTGGATGACGGTTTGCGCAGCGACTGTGGGTGTCGGCGACGGCACCACTTCGGCGCGAGTCACACCGGATGCACTGGTTTCGACCGGTGCCGTGGTTGCGGACGTCGTCTGATTGCTTTCTGGCGCCACACTGCAGGCGACCAGCGGCAAGAGCGCGGCGACAGGCAGGGTTTTCAGCAGCATTCGCATGGGTTTCTCCCGAGTTTCCCGGGAAATACGTTTCGGACGTGTCGCGGGTTCCGAAACGAAGCGGGGCGCGAAGGTTTCCCTTCGCGCCCCGCGCTGTTCGTGTTGACGACCGACTTATTCGGCTGCGGCAACCGTCTTTGCCGGACGCGGATCGCGGCGCTCGGCGATGCGGGCCGACTTGCCGGTGCGGCCACGCAGATAATAGAGCTTCGCACGACGCACGACGCCGCGGCGGACGACTTCGATGCTGTCGATGTTCGGCGAATAGAGCGGGAAGACGCGCTCGACGCCCTCACCGAACGAAATTTTGCGAACGGTGAAGTTGCTGCCCATGCCCTTGTTCGAGCGGGCGATGCACACGCCTTCATAATTCTGAACGCGGGTGCGCTCGCCTTCGACGACCTTCACGCCGACCTTCAGCGTGTCGCCGGGGCGGAATTCCGGGATTTTCTTGTTCTCAACGAACTTGGCAATGTTCTCGGCTTCTAGCGTCTGGATGAGATTCATCTCATTCGTCCTTCTTCATGTGCGCACCAGAGGGAGACTGGACCCGAGCACCGTCGTGGCGCTCCCAAAGATCCGGCCTCCTTAGCCGTGTATCGGTCTCGGCCATCGACTTTCGCCACGCCGCGATCCGCGCATGATCCCCCGATCGCAACACTTCGGGGATCATTCGCCCTTCCCACTCAACGGGTCGGGTATATTGCGGGTATTCGAGCAGCCCCGTCTCGAAGCTCTCGTCATCTCCGCTGGAAGGCGCGCCCATTACGCCGGGAAGCAGCCGAATGCAAGCGTCGAGCAGGACCAGTGCGCCCATCTCGCCGCCGGACAGGATATAGTCGCCGATCGACACCTGTTCGATGGAGCGGGCGTCGAACAGGCGCTCGTCGAACCCCTCGAACCGGCCGCACAGGATCGACACGCCGGGGCCAGTGGCGAGGTCGCGGATGCGCGCTTGTGTGAGCGGTGCGCCGCGTGGCGTCATGGCGAGCATTGGGCGGTCATAGCCGACGCTGTCACAGGCGGCTGCGAGGATGTCGGGTTTGAGCACCATCCCTGCCCCGCCGCCTGCCGGGGTGTCGTCGACCGTACGATGCCTGTCGGCGGCGAAGTCGCGGATTTGCACCGCGTCGAACGACCATTTCCCCTCGGAAAGCCCGCGCCCGGCGATGGACGTGCCGAGCGGGCCGGGGAACATCTCCGGGTAAAGGGTCAAGACGGTAGCGGCGAAGGTCATTGGCTCCAGTTCTCGATCTTCAGGTCCGGGATGTCCGCGAAATCGGCTTCATCGTTGGTGACGATCGTTGCATCGATGCTGAGTGCATGGGCGGCCAGCAACCGGTCAAACCGTGCGCGCTTAAATGGCAATTTGGCGTAAGCGCGCGCTGCCGCCTCGTCGAATGGTGCCAGCGGGACTGCCTCTACAAATGCCTCGATCAACTCGGGCGGTGGTGGCTTGCCGTGTGCCGTACCCAGAATGACCTCCGCGAACGTGATCGTAGATAGCGCCACTTCACCCGGCGCACAGTCGGCAAGCCGGGCCACGAGTTTCGGGTAAGCGCCGGAAAGCGCGTGGATGACGCAATTGGCATCGATGAAATAGCGCGTCACGCTTTGCCACCGCCTCCACCACTCAACGCTTCCCGCGCGGCGATTGTGCTTGGACGCTCTTCGAACTCTCGCAATTCTGGCGGGATTGGCTTGAGCCAGGGCGCCTTACCCGCAAACTTGCTGATATCGATCTTCCTCGGCGTCGGCTCGACAGGCTCCATACTAAACCCCTGTCGTTCCTCGCGTAACACCATCTCGGTGCCTTCCTTCAGGCCAAGGCCCTTTGGCAACCGCAGGGCCAATGAATTGCCCGACTTGAAAATCTTTGCGCGATATTCCTCGCCCATGTCATATCTCCAGTATATACGTGATGTATATACATTTGCGAAGCAGTTCAAGGAACTCATCTGTACCTCGTAATTTGGAGCCCCCAATGGACGATTGCATCATCATCGGCGCGGGACCGGCGGGGTTGACCGCTGCGATCTATCTGGCGCGCTATCACCTGTCGATCCGGCTGTTCGACAATGGCAGCAGCCGGGCGGCGTTGATCCCGCGGACGCACAATCATGCGGGCTATCCGGAGGGGATTCGCGGCACCGAATTGCTGGCGGCGATGCATGCGCAGGCCGCGCGGTTCGGGGTGATGCGGGAGCAGACGACTGTGGCCAGGATCGAAACGCTGGACGATGGCTTTGTTGTCCATGTGCAGGGCCGTGAATTTTCGGCTCGCAGCGTGTTGCTGGCCACCGGGGTGGTCAATAACCGGCCCGACGGTATCGACGACATCCATGACGAAGCGTTGCAGCGAGGGCTGCTGCGCTACTGTCCGATCTGTGACGGGTATGAGGTCACCGACAAGTGTATCGCGGTCGTCGGCACCGGCGATCACGGGATGCGGGAGGCGTTGTTTCTGCGCGCCTATAGCGCGGATGTAACGCTGATCGCGCCGGATGCGGAGCATATGCTGGATACCAAATGCGCTGAGGCGCTGGACGATGCCGGGGTGGCGCGGGTCGATGGGCCGTGTGGCGGCTATGCGATCGAGGGCGAGCGGATCGTCGTGGAGACGGCGCGGGGCCGGATGGATTTCGACACGCTCTATCCGGCGCTGGGGTCGGTGATCCGGTCGCAACTGGCAGTAGCAGCCGGCGCGCGGGCGACTGACGACGGGTGCCTGGAGGTGGACGACCATCAGCGCACCTCGATCCCCGGCCTGTTCGCGGCGGGCGACGTGGTGAAGGGGCTGGACCAGATCAGCAACGCGATGGGTCAGGCCGGGGTTGCCGCCACCACGATCCGCAACATGTTGAACGCGCAGCAGCCGATCCGGCGCTAATCCGGCTGCGGAAACAAACGCAGCGCCTGGATTGTCGGCGGGTTGGTGGGGGCGAGCAAGATCTGGCCGTCGATCTTGCCCTTCGCGCAGTTCCAGCGGAACGCGGTCGAGAGGTTACCAGTCGGGGCGAGCGGCTCTGCCGTGGAGCATTCGCCGACCACCCCCTTGATCCGCGCAAACTCCTTCGTCCAGTTTTCGGACGAACGATCGAGCGGAAAGTTCATAGCAAGCTTGCCGTCCAATGGATTGAGATTGCCTGCTAAATAGGCCGCGCGTGCTGCGTCCTGCATCTGCCCTAGCAACGGATTGAGCGGTATCGGACGTGGGCCGATCGCGTCGGTCTTGGCGATCGCCCACAAGCTTTGCCACACCGGGACGGACGGGGCCTGATAGGTGCGGTTGGTGAAGCCAAACGCGGCCACACCGCGCTCCGGTGCGAGCACGACGAAGCTGCCATAGCCGGGATAGCCGCCGCCATGGCTGAGCGTCAGGCCCAGGTCGCAGTCCGGCGTGACGCGCATGCCCATGCCATAGGCGATGGCGTGAACGCATTTGTCGCCCGCCGCCGCACCGTTGCGCGGGGCGATGCGGACGAAATTCAGTCCCTGCGCCATTTCGCGCACGGTCGAGCGCCGCACAGGGCCAATATCCGCCCCGTCGCGGGCGGGCCATGCGGACAGCAGGAAACTCAACCACTTGGCATAATCCGGTGCGGTGGTGATGACGCCGCCCATCGCGCCGAACGCGCCGTCGCGCATCGACGGCTCCTCCACCCATTGCTCGCCCTCCCACCGATAGCCGATGGCGAGCTTCCCCGTCGGCACCTTTGCAATGTCATAGGTCGTGCTGGCCATGTCGAGCGGACGCATGATCGTGTCGCGGATATAGGCCTGATAAGGCCTGCCCGAGGCGTTGGTGACGATGCGGCCGAGCAGGGCATAGCCGAAATTGGAATATTCATGGGCACCCTGCCCCACTCGGCTCCACGGGACGCCGGCGGCGATCATGGGGGTGAACTCGGCCTCGCTCAGCACCTGTTGCCGGTCGCCCCAGGGATCGTCGGTGACGAAGCCGCCGACATGGGCGAGGAGGTCGCGGATGCGGATGCGCGGGGCGTCGCTGGTCGGATATTTCCAGCCGCGCATCTGGGGAATGTGTTTCTCGGCGAGATCGTCGAGCGCCAGCCTGCCGTCGTCGCGTAGCTTCAGGATGGCGAGCGCGGTAAAGGCCTTGCTCATCGACGCGATGCGAAAGCGGGTGTCGAGCTGAACCGGCGCGCCACCGATCGTCTGCACACCGACCATCGACAGCGTCGCCAGCTTGCCGTCCTTGACCACGGCATAGACCATGCCGGGAACGGGCGTGCGCTCGCGGAATTTGGCGAAGGCATCGCCGATCTCAACCAGCGCCGTGGGCGGGACATAACCGGTTTCGGCCTTATCCTGCGCATATGCCGAATCCGGTACCGCAAGCCATGCGGCGAAGGCCGCGCACTTGACATACTTGACGTTTTTAACGGTCGTCACGCGCGTTGTCGCCTTCGCAAACGGGCGGCGTAAAGCTGTGCGGATGGACTGATTCAGCATCCGCACAGGCAATCAGAGATTTTCCAACATTGGAAGGGATTTCGCTCCCGGCGCAGCCCTAGCCCGCCAGATAGTCGTCGAGCTTGTCGAAGCTGCCTCTCCAGCCATCCTTCATTGATTCCATCATGCTGGCGAACATCGCTTCCTCCTCCGGCGTGGCATCGACCGGCGTCCAGGTCAGTGTGATGCGGGTGCCGCCATCATCCCCCACAAACGCGATATCGGTGCGCATGACGTGCGGCCAGACGTCGAAGAACGGCGCTTTCACGATGTTGGCGGCTTCGTCGGCGAAGCTCTGGTCATAAATTAGCCGGTGCGGACGCGCGACATCGTGATAGCGCACCAGCGTGTGCATCTCCGCTCCGTCGGCGGCGCGAAAGTGCGAGTGCAGCGTCGAACCCGGCGCAATGTCGCCGCTGAGGACGGTGACCTGTGAGCCGGTCGGACCGGACCACACCGCCATCTGCGCTGGATCGGCCCAGGCATCGAACACGCGCGCGATCGGCGCGGCGAAACGGCGCTGGATGGTGAATACCGGCGCGATGCGGGCGTCAGTCATGCTTCTCTCCATCTGACAATGCCGAAAGATAGGCGTCGAGCCGGTCGAACTTCGCGTCCCAGTCGCCACCCAACCGCTCCAGCCATTCGGCGGGTTCGGCGATCGCCTCGCGCTTCAGGCGGCGTGGGCGCGACTGGCCGCTGGCGGCGGATTCGATCAGGCCAGCGCGTTCGAGCACCTTGAGGTGTTTGGAAATCGCCGGTTGGCTCAGCGCAAAGGGCGCGGCGAGTTGGGAAACGGTCGCCTCGCCTTTCGCCAGTTGCGCAAGCATCGCGCGGCGGGTGGGGTCGGCCAGCGCGGCAAAGGCAAGATCGAGCGACTCGTTCATAACCGAATAGATATATATCTATTCGGTTATATAAATGGGTCGTTGTTATTCCGCCCAGCCGTCTGCCACCGTCAAACTTGCGTCATCCCAGTGCGGCACCGCCTCGGGGCGCATCGGGATCATGAAGCGCTTGCCGTCTGGACGGGCGATTTCAAGCACATCGCCTGCACCGAAATTGTCGATTGTGGCGACGGTACCGAGCGCGCCGCCCGCCTCGTCAATTACCGCCAGCCCGATCAGGTCGGCATGGTAATACTCCCCCTCCCCCAACGGCGGCAGCGCGGTGCGGGGCACGGTGAGTTCGGTGCCACGCATCTTTTCGGCGGCGGTGCGGTCTGGAATTTCGGCGAAGCGCGCGATGGCCCCGTTGGAGCCATCGCGCAGCGTCTTCAGCGTCAGCGCACCGGCATTGAAGCTGCGGTGCGCGGACAGATCTTCGGCAAAGACCTTCAGCCGGACCTCCCCCGCCACACCATGCGCGCCGATGATGACGGCAAGCGTGACGGGGGTGTCGCTTGGCATCAGCCTTCAGCCTTTTCCTCAGTGGCTTCGGCAGCCGGTGCGTCGGCAGCGGCTTCCTCGGCTGGCGCTTCGGCAGCAGGTGCTTCGGCCGCGATTTCTTCCGCAGGCGCTTCAGGTGCGGCTTCTGCGGGTGCTTCTGCAGCGACTTCCTCGGCCGGTGCTTCTTCAACAACCGGCGCTTCTTCGACGACTTCCGGCTCTGGCTCAGGCGCTGGGGCGGCGGCTGCTGCTGCAGCGGCCTCATCGGCTGCCTTCTGCTTCTCGGCGCGCTCTTCCAGACGCTCGACGGCCTTCTCGCCGGGCTTGCCCTTGTTCGGGTTGTTCTTGGCGGTGCGCTCCTTGACGCCGGTCACGTCCAGGAAGCGGGCAACGCGGTCGGTCGGCTGTGCGCCGACGCTCAGCCAATGCTTTGCGCGATCGGTGTCGAGCTTCAGGCGGTTCTCATCGTCCTTGGCGAGCAGCGGGTTGTAGGTGCCGATCTTCTCCAGGAATTTGCCGTCGCGCGGGCTACGCGCATCGGCAACGACGATGCGGTAATAAGGGCGCTTCTTCGAGCCGCCACGCGACAGACGCATGCTGAGTGCCATTGATATTCTTCCTTCTTCTAATTCTAAACGGTTGAAATTATTTCTTGTTGTTCAAAAGCTTGGCCAGATCGGGCGGAATGTCCGCGCCGCCGGGCATGCCGGGTAGACCGCCGCCCGGACCACCTAATTTGCCCATCATGTCGCCCATTCCGGGACCGCCCAGCGCATTGCCAAGGCCACCCATGCCGCCTTTTCCGAGCATCCCCAGCATGCCCTTCAATCCGCCCATCTTCTTGATGCGCTTCATCGCGGTGGACATTTCCTGATGCATTTTCAGCAGCTTGTTCACGTCCTGAACGTTGGTGCCGCTGCCCTTGGCGATGCGGATCTTGCGCTTGGCGTTGAGCAGTTCCGGCTTGGCGCGCTCCTTCGGCGTCATCGACGTGATCATCGCGTCCATGCGCAGCAGGATGCGTTCGTCGACCGCGCCGCCGGCCATCGCCGCCTGCGCCTTCTTCATGCCGGGGATCATGCCCGCGAGTGCGCCGATGCCGCCCATCTTGCGCATCTGCGCCAACTGGCCGCGCAGGTCGTTCATGTCGAACTGACCCTTGGCCAGCCGCGCCGCCATTTTCTCGGCGTCTTCGGCGTCGATCGCCTGTGCGGCCTTTTCGACCAGCGAGACGACGTCGCCCATGCCCAGGATGCGGCCGGCGACGCGCTGCGGGTGGAACGGCTCGATCGCGTCGAGCTTTTCACCGACACCGGCGAACTTGATCGGCTTGCCGGTGACGGCGCGCATCGACAGCGCCGCGCCACCGCGTGCATCGCCATCCATGCGAGTCAGGATCACGCCGGTCAGCGGCACCTGATCGGAGAAGTTCTGCGCGACATTGACCGCGTCCTGCCCGGTCAGCGCATCGACGACGAGCAGGATTTCCTGGGGCTTCGAGATTTCGGCGACCGCCTTCATCTCGTCCATCAGCTGCTGGTCGACGTGCAGGCGGCCCGCAGTATCGAGCATCAGCACGTCGAAGCCCTGAAGCTTCGCGGCCTGAAGCGAGCGACGCGCGATATCGACCGGCTGTTGTCCGGCGACGATCGGCAAGGTCACGACTTCGGTCTGCGTGCCGAGGATCGCGAGCTGTTCCTGCGCAGCGGGGCGATTGACGTCGAGCGACGCCATGATGACCTTCTTGCCCTGCTTCTTCAGCAGCTTGGCAAGCTTCGCGGTCGTCGTGGTCTTGCCCGAGCCCTGAAGACCGACGAGCATGATGACAGCGGGCGGGGTAACACCGAGTTCGAGTTCGGCCGTGTCCGGGCCGAGCATTTCGATCAGCGCGTCGTTGACGATCTTGACGACTTGCTGGCCCGGCGTGACCGAGCGGAGCACCCGCTCACCGATCGCCTGTTCGGTAACGGTCTCGACAAACTGGCGCGCGACGGGGAGCGCGACGTCAGCCTCAAGCAGCGCGATCCGCACTTCGCGCATCGCGGCCCGCACATCGGCCTCGGTCAGCGCGCCACGGCCCTTCAGACGGTCGAATACGCCGCCAAGCCGTTCGCTCAGACTATCGAACACACGCTTCTCCAAATGTTGCCCTGGCCCAAAACGCAAAACACGCCGGCGGACGAAACCTCGTCAGCCAGCGTCACCACATAGGGTGTATTACGTCGCGTTCCAGGGAACGGTCGGGTGGGGGCTTAGCGGGAAATTCGCGGCGGTGCAACCGGCAGCTATTCGGCAGACGAGAACAGTGAGACATAATCCCGCGCGCCGTGCCGATAGCGCAGGACCATCACCACATGATCGGTCACTCTGTAAAAGATGAGGTAGTCGCGATAAGCTCGCCGCCTGATGCCGAGATGGGCCAGTTCGGGGACAAGTGGAAATCGACCCGGAAAATTCACAAGGTCTTGCGCCTTTTGATCCAGTTCGATGACGAAAGTCACGCGCGTGCTGGATTGTCGTCCGCGATGTAGTCCGCAATTGATTCCAGATCGCGCGCGGCGTCCGTCGAAACGACCACTTTCACGTTGTGGACTGGCCCTTTGCCATGTCAGTGTATTTCGCGACGAGGCGCGTCGTGACATCTTCCAGATCATGCCCCCCACCGGCTTCGATTTCCTCGATCCCGCGGCGAATCGACGCTTCCAGTTCCGCCAGCTTCGCCTCACGCTCCTGGATGATGCGCACGCCTTCGCGCAGCACTTCACTTCGCGAATTATAGCGCCCACGCTTGACCAGATCGGTCACAACTTCTTCCAGACGAGTTCCAAGCTCGACGCTGCTGGCCATATGAAATCTCCTTGAGCCGATAATAGTTATCTGCCGCCACCGATGCAATATTTCACTCGCCGATTTAACTCCATCTATACCCTCCCCGTGAAATACCGTCGCGTTGAGCAGGAACGGGGAGCCTTCGGGCATGGCGCTGGACGTCGAACACGAGCATGAAACAAGTCGCGGCGCGGCGGGCGGCGACCTGATAACGGGCGCGATCAGCGTCGCCGCGATCCTGATGTTCGTTGGCACCGGCAGTTCGGTGCTGTCGAAAACACTCCAGCATTATTTTGAGGGCGGTGAGCCCGCCGACCGCACATTGGTTGTCGCGCTGCTGCTCAACGTCGCGCTGATCCTGTTCGGCTGGAGGCGGCATCGTGCACTGTCGGATGAGGTGCGGGTGCGCGCGGCGGCGGAGGAACGCGCGCATATGCTCGCCAGCCGCGATCCGCTGACCGGCTTTCTCAACCGCCGCAGCCTGGCCGAAGAAGGTGCCGCGATGTTCGTGCGCGCCCAGCGCCGACGCAAGGCGATGGCGCTGATGATTATCGACCTCGATCATTTCAAGACGATCAACGACATGCACGGCCATGCCGTCGGCGACGCGCTGTTGCGCGCGGTGGCCGGCGAGATTGCCGCCGCAATGCCACCAATCGCCCTCACCGCCCGACTCGGCGGAGACGAATTCGCATGCGGGTTCCTGTTCGATCCCGATCAGCCCGCGATGATCGAGCGGATCGCGGAAAAGCTGGTCGCGCGCATCGCGCAGCCGTTCGATGTCGAAGGGCTCCGGCTGCATATCAGTTGCTCGGTCGGCATCGCCCGTTCCGACTTCGACTGCCAGAGCATCGACGCGCTGATCCGCTCCGCCGATATCGCAATGTATTCCGCAAAGAAAACCGGTCGCAACCGCTATGCCTGGTTCGATCAGTCGATGGAGCGCGAACTTCAGACCCGCAACGAGCTGGAATCAGGCCTGCGCACCGCGATCCCGCGCGGCGAGATCGTTCCGTATTTCGAGCAGCAGATCAATCTTCAGACCGGCCAGCTTCACGGGTTCGAGGTGCTGGCGCGCTGGGAGCATCCGACGCGCGGGCTGATAAGCCCCGACATGTTCATCCCGATCGCCGAGGAAACCGGCATGATCGCCGACCTGTCGTTGTCGATCATGCGTCAGGCGTTTACCGCTGCGCGGGACTGGGATCCCGGCCTCAGCCTGTCGGTCAATATCTCGCCGTGGCAGCTGCGCGATGCATGGCTGGCGCAGAAGATCATCAAGGTGCTGACCGAGACCGGTTTCCCCGCCAGCCGGCTGGAAATCGAGATCACCGAAAGCGCGTTGTTCGACAATCTGGCGCTGGCGCAATCGATTGTCGGCAGCCTGAAGAATCAGGGCGCACAACTGGCGCTCGACGATTTCGGCACCGGCTATTCGTCGCTGGCGCACCTTCGCGCGCTACCGTTCGACCGGATCAAGATCGACAAGAGCTTCGTCATCTCATTGAACGAAAGCGCCGACTCCGCCGCCATCGTCAATGCGATCGTGTCGCTGGGCGAGAGCCTGAACCTCCCCATCACCGCCGAGGGCGTCGAGGATGCGGCGATCGAGGCGAGGCTGAAGGCGCTGGGCTGTGCCAAGGCGCAGGGCTGGCATTATGGCAAGCCGCTATCGACATCGGCTGCCCGCCGACTGCTTGCCGAGAGACGACTGCTGGTGCAGCATGTAACGCCGCAACCGGTGGTTCAGACAGTTCCGGAAGGCGACGTAGACGAGCGCATGGTCGGCTAAAGCTTACCAGCCCGCGTCGGGGCGCTTCAGATATTCCTGCTCTTCCAGCGTCGAGTCGCGGCCCAGCGCGGCGTTGCGGCTGGGGAAGCGGCCGAATTGCTCGATCACGACAGCGTGTTCCATCGCAAAGCGGATGTTCTCCGCACGGCCCAGTGCAGTAAACTTCTTGAGGCACAGCCGCTGCGCCTCCGGATTCTCCGCATGCATCAGCGGCATGTATAGAAAGGCGGCACGTTCAGGCGACATGTCGCGGTCCCAGCCATGGCCGATCGCTTCCATCGTCAACGCGAGCGCAAGTGGATCGGCGGCGAACGCTTGCGCGGAGCCGCGATGGATATTGCGGCTGAACTGGTCGAGCAGGATTACGGCGGCGAGGAGATTGTCGGGGTTGTTGCGCCAGCCCGCCGCGCCCATGGCGAGCAGGACGTTGCGGCACTTGCCGAACCGCTCACGGATCGTCGCGTCCACCGCGTCGTCCTTGGCGAATTGCTGTTCGGGCGTCAGTTGATCGAACCAGAAGGTCAGGACTTCGCGCGCCTCGTCATGGACTTCGCTGTCCGCTAACCCTAGATCGCCTGCCATGTCGTCCTCCGTCGCCGGTCCCGAGGTTATCAGCCTTGGTTGTAGGCTCAACCTTGCCGAAAGCGAAACGATCCGCGCCCTGCTGGGGTCCGAGGATGTTGTCGTGGTCAACAGCTGCGCGGTGACGAACGAGGCGGTCCGCCAGACGCGCAAGGAAATCCGGCGCGCGCGGCGGGCGCGGCCATCGGCGCAACTGGTGGTGACCGGGTGCGCGGCACAGATCGACCCGGTCAGCTTCAGCGCGATGCCCGAAGTCGATCGCGTGATCGGCAATGCCGAGAAATTGCTTCCTGCGGCATGGGCGTCGGAGGCTCCGGCGCTGGTGCAGAATATCATGGCGGTGCGGCAAACATCGCCGCATCTGGCCGCGAGCTTCTCCGCGCATGCGCGCGCGTTCGTCGAGGTGCAGAACGGGTGCGACCATCGCTGCACCTTCTGCGCGATCCCGTTCGGGCGCGGCAACAGCCGGTCGGTGCCCGCCGGTGCGGTGCTCGAGCGAATTGTCGGGCTGGTCGCGGCCGGGCATCGTGAAGTGGTGCTGACGGGCGTCGATTTGACGAGCTATGGCCCTGACCTGCCCGGCGCGCCAACCTTGGGGCAGTTGGTGGAGCGGGTGTTGGCACACACCGGGGTCGAGCGGCTGCGGCTGTCGTCGCTGGACGGGATCGAGATCGACGACCGCCTGTTCGCACTGTTGACGCAGGAGCGGCGCGTGATGCCGCATGTGCATCTGTCGTTGCAGGCGGGCGACGATATGGTGCTGAAACGGATGAAGCGGCGGCATTCACGGGCACAATCGGTGGCGCTGGTCGAGCGGCTGAAGGCGGCGCGGTCCGATATCGCTATCGGTGCCGACCTGATCGCGGGCTTCCCGACTGAGGATGACGCGATGGCGGCCAACACGCTGGCGCTGATCGACGATTGCGACATCGTGCACGCGCATATCTTTCCCTATAGCCCGCGCGACGGCACGCCCGCCGCGCGGATGCCGCAGGTCGCGCCGGGCGTGGCAAAGGCACGGGCAGCGGCGTTGCGTGATCGCGCTGCGATAAGACGCGCGGCCTGGCTGGCATCGCTGGTTGGCAGCACGCAGCAGATATTGGTGGAACGCCCCGGTGAGCGCGGGCATGCGGGTAATTTCGCGGAGGTGACGCTTCCGTACAGCGAAGTCGGGACGATAGAGACGGTGAAGATTACGGGAATTCAGGACGGCAAGCTGGTCGGGGCGGCTACGTGAGCGGCACCTCATGGCGCGACCGCCTGCTCGGCGGATTCAAGAAGACGTCGGACCGGCTGGTCGGCAACCTGGCCGGTCTGGGTGCCGCGCGGCTGGACGATGGGACGCTCGACGATATCGAGGAGGCGCTGATCGCGTCCGACCTTGGTCCGGCAACCGCAGCGCGCATCCGGGGCCGACTGGCAGACGGGCAATATGAGCGCGGCATGGAAGAGCTTGGCATCCGGCTGGTCGTCGCCGAGGAGATCGAGAAGACGCTGGTCCCGGTCGCCAAACCGTTGCTGACCGACAAAGGCCGGCCACAGGTTATCCTCGTGATCGGCGTAAACGGATCGGGCAAGACCACGACCATCGCCAAGCTCGCTTCGATCCTGAAGGATCAGGGCTTGAAGGTCATGGTCGCGGCCGGCGATACGTTCCGCGCCGCCGCGATCGGGCAGCTGCGGACCTGGGCCGAGCGCATCGGCGTGCCGATCGTCTCGGGTGCCGAGGGCGGCGATCCGGCGGGCATCGTGTTCGAGGCGGTGCGACAGGCGACCGATAGCGGCACGGACGTGTTGATCGTCGATACCGCCGGACGCCTGCAGAACAAGCGCGAGCTGATGGACGAGCTGGCCAAGATCCGCCGCGTGCTGGGTCGGCTCGACCCCGCCGCGCCGCACGATGTGGTGCTGGTGCTCGACGCCACCACCGGGCAGAATGCGCTGAGCCAGATCGAGGTGTTCAGGGAAGTCGCGGGCGTCACCGGGCTGGTGATGACCAAGCTGGACGGCACCGCGCGCGGTGGCGTGCTGGTTGCCGCCGCAGAGAAATTCGGCCTGCCCATTCACGCCATCGGCGTCGGTGAGAAGATCGACGATCTGCGCGGGTTCGACCCGAACGAGGTCGCGCGGATCATCGCCGGGGTCGAGTCGTTTCAAAAGTGATCACGGTGAAAAAATTGGATAGAGCGAGCGCATGACTGCAACGACGCCCCCCGCCCCCGCCCCTTCACCCGGCCTGCGCATGCTGATCGATTTCGGTCCGCTGGCGATCTTTTTCCTCGTCAATACCTTCGCACCCGGGCCGCAATTGGCCCGCGTGGTGATGGCGACGGCGGCGTTCATGGTGGCGATTTTCATCGCGATGGGCCTGTCGCTGTGGAAGACGAAGCACATCTCGCCGATGCTGTGGATTTCGGGCGTGCTGGTGCTGGTGTTCGGCGGCCTGACCCTGTGGTTCCGCGACGAGACCTTCATCAAGGTGAAGCCGACGATCGTTTACGCGATGTTCTCGGTCGTCCTGGCCTATGGCGTGATCGCCAAAAAGCCGCTGCTCCAGATGCTGCTCGAAAGCGCATATCCGGGGCTTACGGCCAGGGGGTGGCGGTTGCTGACGATCAACTGGGCGGTGTTTTTCGCGGCGATGGCGATCCTGAACGAGATCGTGTGGCGCACGCAAAGCTGGGACTTCTGGGTCGGCTTCAAGCTGTGGGGCGTGGTGCCGCTGACATTGCTGTTCGCGGCGGGGAATATCCCGATGCTATTGCGCCATGGCCTGAGCACCGATGACGAGATCATCGACAAGGCGCTGCCACCGGAGCAGTGACGCTCAATATTGCAGCTTTGGATACCAGTCTCCGACGCGCCCCGCCGGCGTGAGGTCCAGTACGCTCCACAATACGGCAAGATCGGGCGCGGTACGCGGGTCTTCGCCGGGATCGGCTGCCTCCATTGGCATTTCGGCGGCGTAGAACACGCGGACCTTATCGCCGTCGCGCTGGAAAACGACCAGTGCCGGGTCCTCGCTGCCGTCGTCGCGGATCAGGCCGAGGTCCTTGGCATAATCGTCACCGACGGTCTGCACGAACTGCAGATGCCGCCACCCGCGTTCCTGCGCAAAGGCATACTGGCGTTCGACCGGTGAGCGGCCAAAGACCTTGAATGCCACGCGCTGGCGGATATCCTGCGCATTGCCCTCCAGCGAGCCGAGCGTGTTGGTGCACATCGGGCATGGCCGCGCGCGTTCCGGGCCGTACATCCAGAAATAGGTGACCAGCGTATCCTTGTCGCCGAACAGGTCGAGCAGGGTCGCGTCGAAGCCCTGTTCGTCCTTGAACCTGTAATCCTTCTCGACCAGCGGGCCGGGCGGCAGCGCTTGACGCTGGGCGCTCAGGTGCGTCTGGTGGCGGCGAAATTCGATTTCCTCGGCGAGCAGCTTCTCACGGGCTTCGGCATAGTCGGCGCTTTCGCCGGGGAATTGCGGCTTGCGCAAAGCTGCCAGTTCGGCGGCGGGTTTCAGGTCGGGCATCGAGGCACTCCTTCACGCGATTAACGCAAACCGCGATGATGGGTTGCCCGAACCAAAACGGGCCGGAGTTTCCTCCGGCCCGCGCTTGGGAGGCTTTGTTGGCGGATCAACCGTCCTGATCGGCCCGGCTGACGCCCTCGCCATCGAGGTTCTTGGCGACGAAATCCCAGTCGATGATCTTGGTCAGCGCCTCGAGATAGGCCGGACGCGCGTTGCGATAGTCGATGTAATAGGCATGCTCCCACACGTCGATCGTCAGCAATGGCTTGTAATCATAGACGACCGGCGTGTCGGCATCGTGGAGCGAGGTGATCTTGAGCTCGTCACCGTCGAGCACCAGCCAGCCCCAGCCGTTCGAGAAATGCGCGGTCGATTCCGCGACCAGCTTCTCGACCAAAGCTTCCTTTGATCCGAAGGTGGCGGCGATCTTGTCGGCCAGGTCGCCGGTCGGCTCTTTCGGCTCCGGCGTCAGGCCGAACCAGTAGAAACTGTGGTTCCAGATCTGCGCACTGTTGTTGAACAGCGCCTTGTCGCCGGTTTCCTTGGCGTGCTTGATGACTTCCGAGAGTTTCTTCCCCGTCAGCCCCTTGTCCGCGACGAATCCGTTGGTCTTGTCGACATACGCCTTGTGATGCTTGCCGTAATGGAAATCGAGCGTCTCGGGCGAGATGGTCGGGGCCAGCGCGTCTTTGGCATAAGGGAGCGTGGGGAGTTCAAAAGCCATTGGGTTACCCTCGGTCTGTTATTTTGCGGTCGTAACGCACGGGCGCGCGGAACGGTCCACGTCATTTGGGTGGGCGCGGTGCCGAAAACAACGCATTTCCGCCAATTAATCGTTGCGTGTGACAAACGAAAATTGCGGTCCTAAGCTGGTGGAGACAGGGCGGCGCGGGGGCGTGCCGCCAAGCGAGGGGACGCGACATGGATAAGTTTTTCGGCAATCTGAATGCGGTGCTGGCGGTCGGCGTGCTGCTCGCGGTCGGGCTGATGTTCGCGCCCTATTTCGCGCCGCCAACCGTCGCACTGGGGCTGTTCCAGTGGCTGCACGTATTCTTCGGGATCGTGTGGATCGGGCTGCTCTATTATTTCAACTTCGTGCAGATTCCGACGATGCCGACGATCCCGGCGGAGCTGAAGCCGGGCGTGTCGAAGCATATCGCGCCGGTCGCCTTGTTCTATTTCCGCTGGGCCGCGGCGTTCACGGTGCTGACCGGGCTGATCCTGTCATACCTCTATGGCGCGATGCACGCGGCATTTACGTTTCAGGAGCCGTTCCGCCTGATCGGGATCGGCATGTATCTGGCGCTCATCATGGCGTTCAACGTGTGGTTCATCATCTGGCCGAACCAGCAAAAGGCGCTTGGTCTGGTCCCCGCCGACGACGCGACCAAGGCAAAGGCGGCAAAGACGGCGATGATTACGTCGCGGATCAACACGATGCTGTCGCTGCCAATGCTGTTGTGCATGGTCGCGGCGCGGTAACTTAAATCCTCCCCCGCAAGGGGGAGGTGGCAGGCACAGCCTGACGGAGGGGGAGGATGGGAGTGGACCAGCGATTTGAGTCCGCCGCCGTCCTCCCCCTCCGTCGCCTTCGGCGCCACCTCCCCCTGGCGGGGGAGGATCGGTTCAGCCTCCTGCCCCCAGCAACTCGTGCCGCTTCAGCGCATGCCGCAGCTGGTCATAGCTCAACCCCAGCGCCTCCGCCGTCGAACGCTGGTTGAAGCGGTTCTCCGCCAGCGCGCGGGACAGCAATTCACGCTCGAAGCGCGTAACGCGGCTCTTGAAGTCACCCGAAAAATCGTTGTTCTGTTGCGGTAACGGCCCCGGCTCTTCCGTCACCAACTGCACCGGCGCGGCGTTGCCCGGAATCCCCATCGGCATCGGCGCAGGGCGATAGGGGGAAGCGAAGGGATCAACCTGAATCGCATCGACCGGCCCGGTGCGGTCCCAGCGATAGACCGCGCGCTCAACCGCGTTGCGTAGTTCGCGGACATTGCCGGGCCAGCTGTGATTGGTCAGGGCATCGAGTGCGTTGGCACCGAACCCTTCCCATTCCGTCCCGATTTCCGACGCCATGCGCCGTCCGAAAAAGTCGGCTAGGACAAGGATGTCGCCCGATCGCGCACGCAACGGCGGCAGCGTCACCACCTCGAAACTCAGCCGGTCGAGCAGATCGGCGCGGAACGTGCCCTTCTCGACCCGTTCGGGCAGATGTTCGTTGGTGGCGGCGACGATACGGACATCGACGCGCAGCGGCTTGGACGCACCGATCCGCGTGATCTCTCCATATTCGACCGCACGCAGAAGCCGGTCCTGTGCGGCCATCGACAGCGTGCCGAGCTCGTCGAGGAATAGTGTGCCGCCATCGGCTTCCTCGAACCGCCCTGCCCGGCCTTTCGTGGCGCCAGTGAACGAGCCTGCTTCATGGCCGAACAATTCAGCCTCGATCAGCGTCTCGGGCAGCGCGGCGCAGTTCATCACGACGAGCGGCTGATCCCAGCGCGGCGAGAGGCGGTGGAGACGTTCGGCGACCAGCTCCTTACCGGTGCCGCGCTCGCCGATCACCAGGACCGGACGGTCGAGCGCGGCGGCGCGAGACGCGAGTTCGAGCGCGTCGAGAAAGGCCCCCGATTGGCCGATAACTTGAGTCGCGCGCTCCATGGCCGAACCTTTGGCGTATTTTCCCAATCCTTGGCAAGTGCGCAGTTTTTGCCATCATCGAAACTGCCGCGAAACCACGCATTTCTGCCAGTTTTCTAACTTGGCACGCCCCCTGCAATGTTTCTGGCAAGCCGCAACGGGCGGCACCAAACACAAGATCCAAGGGACGGAACAGTGACTTACAAGGGCAACAAGAGCTTTCGCACCACCCTCGCAGCAATCGTCTGCACATTGGTGGTGAGCACCGCCAGCCTGGCGAGCGTGGTCGGCCCTGCCACCACGGCGACGGCTTCCGTTCAGGCAATCGCCTGACCGGTCCCGCCGGGCGGGTGCCCCCTATCACCCGCCCGGCGGCACGAAATTCCAAGGAGCAAGTTTCAGATGGGCATTTTCTCTCGCACCCGCGACATCATCGCCGCCAACATGACCGACCTGCTCGACAAGGCCGAAGACCCCGCGAAGATGATCCGCATGATCATCCTCGAAATGGAGGAGACTTTGGTCGAGGTGCGCGCAAGTGCGGCCCGCACCATCGCCGACCAGAAGGAAATGCGCCGTCACATCGCCAAGCTGGAGAATCTCCAGATGAGCTGGACCGAAAAGGCCGAGCTGGCGCTGTCGAAGGACCGCGAGGATCTGGCCAAGGCCGCACTCGTCGAGCGCCAGAAGGCGTCGGATATGTGCAGCCAGCTGTCGGCCGAGATCGGCGTGCTGGATGACGCATTGCGGGCTTCGGAAGAGGACATCGCCAAGCTTCAGACCAAGCTGCGCGACGCCCGTGCCCGCCAGAACGCGATCACGACCCGGCTGGAAAGCGCCAACAACCGCGTCAAGCTGCGCGAGATGACCCACGGGTCGAAAGTCAGCGAGGCATTCAGCCGCTTCGACCTGCTCGAGCGCCGCGCCGACTTCGCCGAGGGTCGCGCCGACGCGATGATGCTGGGCGGACCGAAAAAGACGCTCGAAGAGGAAATCGCCGAGCTTCAGTCGGCCGAGAAGGTCGATGCCGATCTCGCCGCGCTCAAGGCGCGCCTGAATAAGGAGGGCTGAGGCGATGGAAGACGTTTTCCTGCCGATCATCATCGTCGGCATGCTCTTCATCGGCATGCCCTGGGTGATCCTGCACTATGTCACCAAGTGGAAGCAGGCGAAGACGCTGACGGGTGAGGACGAAAACCTCTTGGACGAGCTGCACTACACCGCTCGCCGCCTTGAGGACCGCCTTCAGACGATCGAACGCATCATTGCCGCCGACAATCCCGATTTCCGCATCCGTGGCCCGGAACTGCCGCCCCTGCGTGAACTCACCGACTACGAACGCGAACGGAGGAACTGAAATGTCTGTCAGCCGCACGCAACTCTACCGCGACAAGGTCAACGGCAAATGGCTCGGCGTTTGTGAAGGACTGGGCGAATATACCGGGGTCGACCCGCTATGGATCCGACTGGGTTTCCTGGTCCTGTTCTTCGCCACCTTCCCGCTGATGTTCTTCGTCTATCTGGGCTTGGCGATGGTCACCTCGCAAAAGCCGGTCGGCCTGTACGGCAACGATGAGGATGCGAAATTCTGGCAGGGCGTGCGGGCCAACCCGCGCCGCTCGACCCAGGAAGTCCGCAGCAAGCTGCGCGAGATCGACCGCCGCATGGCCGATATCGAGACTTTCTACACCAGCCGCAACACGCAGCTGGCCGACGAGATCGAACGCCTGCGCTGACGGCGCGGCGTTCAACGGGAGACGACACATGCATTGGGGTGGACCGGGTTTCGTGATCGCGATCATCGCGATCAGCACCTTCGGCTGGCTCGCATCGACCTGGATCCGCGCGAAGCACGGCTATCCGATCGAGAATGAGTGGACCGGCACGACGACGAAGAACGATCCGAAGGCCGAGCGCAAGATTGAGCTGCTGAGCAGCGAGAATGAGCGGCTGACGGGACAGGTAAGCCGGCTGGAAGAGCGGATCGCGGTGCTCGAACGCATCGCCACCGACCCGGCCGAACGGACCGCACGCGATATCGACGCGCTGCGCTGAAGAATTAGGGAAACAGGGAAAATGGAAAAGGTTCAGATCCTCGGCATCATCGCTCCCACGATTGCGATCGTCGGTGTGGCGGGCATGATCGGATGGATGTTCACGACCTGGCTGCGCATCAAGAACGGATATCCGCTCGACGGTGCATGGGGCCAGGCGGTCTATCCCAAGACCGATCAGGAGATGATCGAGCGGATCAAGCTCATCAGCCAGGAAAACGCCCAGCTTCGTGCCGAACTGGGTTCGGTCAAAGACCGGCTGGCCAATGTCGAGCGGATCGTGACCGACGAAGCGCACGCGCTGGATCGTGAGATCGAAGCGCTCCGCGTGACCAAGAACTGAAGGGACGAACGATGCCGACCAGCATGCTCTTCTTCTTCGGGATTGTCGTCGGCATCCCCGTCATCATGGGAATCGGCGGCGACATGTTCAAACGCTGGCTGAAGCACAAGGAAAAGATGGGGGAAGCGCTCAACGCGCAAACCGCCGAGAAAGCCGCCCAATATGCGGCCCACACCGAACGACTGGAACAGCGGGTGCGGGTGCTGGAGCGGATCGTAACCGACAAGGGTGTCGACTTGGCCGACGAAATCG
Source organism: Sphingomonas sp. LT1P40 (assembly GCF_036663835.1). NCBI lineage: Bacteria > Pseudomonadati > Pseudomonadota > Alphaproteobacteria > Sphingomonadales > Sphingomonadaceae > Alteristakelama > Alteristakelama amylovorans. The sequence continues at coordinate 777,277 of NZ_JAXOJT010000001.1, read as the reverse complement.
AACGGCTGCGCGACGATCGCCCGGTGAATTAGGAGTAATTGAAATGTTGATCGGATTTTTCGCGGTGCTGGGAGTGATCGGCGCGATCGGCGTCACCCTGAGCGAAATGCGCGACCGCCCACTGCGCCGCGCGGAGAAGCAGGCGCGCATTCAGGCCGGAGCGGCCAACTGAACAGCGTCGAAAGACTAGCAGGAGAAGATCGATGGATTGGGCCTTCATGGTGGTGGCGATTGTGGCGATCGTAACCGTCGGCAACATCGTCCGCGCGAAGATGGGCATCCGCAAGGACAAGTGGGGCAACGAAACCAGCGTCGATACCGGCGCACCGACCGCCGAGGCCCGCCGCCTGCAGGACGAAGTTCGCGCGCTGAAGGAACGTATTTCCGTACTGGAGCGCGTCATCACCGACAATCACAGCAGCAGCAACCTGGATCGCGAGATCGAGAAGCTGCGCGACGACCGCAACTGACCGTTGCGACCGGTTTTTCACTCTGGCGCGTCTGATGGAGGGCGTGATGATTGATCCCAATTCCTACCTTATCATGACGACCGCAGCACTGGCCGGACTTGGCATGGTGACGGCGGCGGGCCTTGCCGGATGGCGCGGCTGGCTGTCGCTCAAGCGGCAGGAACTGACCCTTGCCCATCATGGCGACACCGCCCAGCCCGCGCCCGCGAATGTCGGCGCGCGGATCGAGATCGCGGACCTGAAGGAACGCATCCGCAAGCTCGAAGCGATCGCCGCTGGCGTGGATTTGTAATCAGCGCGGGGGCTTCGTCCCGCGTCGTTCCCCTGCGAGGAGGGACTTCGCAGGGGTGGAGCGCCGTCCTTTCTATTCACCGTCAAGGTTGGACGGGACGGCGCTTCTGAAAACCACGAACGCCCCCACATATACAGATGTGGAAGTCGCCGGACGATATGGCTATCGCACCGCGCATGCCGACCCCCGCCCCCAGCCTCGCCGACCTGAGCGACGAATATGAATTCCTCGACGCCGACGACCGCTATCGCCTGCTAATCGATTTGGGCAGGACGCTGGAGGCGATGCCCGATGCGCTGAAGACCGATGCGACACTCGTGCGCGGCTGTTCGGCGGCGGTGTGGGTCTATCCGACCGTAGGCGAAGACGGCGTGCTGCACTTCCTGGCCGACAGCAACGCCGCGATCACGAAGGGGATCATCGCGCTGGTTCTGCTGACCGTGCAGGATCGCCCACCCGCCGACATATTGGCCGCCGATATCGAGGGCGCGCTCGCCCCGTTCGATCTGCGCAATCAGCTCAGCTCCAACCGGACGCAGGGCATCCCCAACATGATCGCGCTGATCCGTGCGACGGCGGAACGCTACGCTGCATGAAGGCGGAGGACGGTCGCCTGTATCGCGCGATCTGGCGCTGGCATTTCTATGCCGGACTATTCGTGGTGCCGTTCATCCTGCTGCTGTCGCTGACCGGCGCAATCTATCTGTTCAAGCCGCAGCTCGACCGGTGGGAAGAGCGCGCGTGGCGCAACCTGCCGGTCGATTTCACAGTCACACCCGACGATCAGCTTGCCGCTGCACTGACGGCGGTGCCGGGTGCGATGTTTCACAACTACCGGCTCCCGGAACGGTCAAGCGACGCCACCGTCATCCATGTCGGGCTGCCCGATGGTGAGATGCGCGATATCGCGGTATCGCCGCAGGGCAAGGTCATCGGCATCGCCGACCCGGAAGCGCGGATCGCAGCGACCGTCTCGCGCATCCATGGCTCGCTGCTGATCGGTTTTTGGGGCGGATTGCTGGTCGAGACCGCCGCGTGCTGGGCGATCCTGCTGATCCTGTCCGGCCTGTATCTGTGGTGGCCGCGCGGGCGCGGGCTGGCCGGGGTGCTGTGGCCACGGATCGCGCGCGGGCGACTGTTCTGGCGAGATTTACATGCCGTCACCGGCTTCTGGGTGTCCGGCCTCGCGCTGGTGCTCTTACTATCGGGGCTGCCGTGGACCGATGGCTGGGCGACCGCTTTTCGCACCGTGCGCGCCGAACTGGGCTGGGTGCAAGGCGCGCAGGACTGGAAGGGCGGCGTCGATCTGCACGCCGAGCACGACCATGAGGCAATGCTGCGCGCACAGGCCGCGGCACCGCGTGCTGCGGCAGACGTGACGCTGACCGACATCGCCCTGCTGGCGGCGGACGAAAATCTACCTGAACCTGTTATCATAACCCCGCCCGGCGCGCCGATGGCGTTCGGGCCGCCGAATGGCAATGTCTGGCGGGTCTCAACCGGTACCCAAAACCGTCCGCTCGCCCGCTCGGTCAGCTACGATCCCGTCAGCGGCGATGTCGTCGAGCAATCGGGGTTCGCCGACAAGCATCCGATCGACCGGGTCATCGGCTACACCACCGCATGGCATGAGGGGCAGTTGTTCGGCTGGATCAACCAGTTGATCGGCCTGCTGACTGCGCTGGCGCTGGTGACTCTCGCTGTCAGCGGCGTGGTGATGTGGTGGTGGCGGCGTCCGGGTGGCACACTGGGTGCACCGCCGCGTCCGGCCGATGCGAAGCTGCGCGTCGTTGCCGCGATCACGCTGGTCCTGGCGATATTGCTGCCGATGCTCGCGCTGTCGCTGCTGGCACTGTTCGTAATAGACCGGCTGTTGCTGCCACTATGGCCGCACGCCGCGATCTGGCTGAATAGAACCCGCCCGGCCTGAGACAGACCGGGCGGGCCGTACTGGCCCGTCAGCGCATAGAAAGGGAGACGCGCGCCGACAGGCATGTCGCAGCGGGCCGGGAAACCCGCCGCGTCACCTGAATTACGGCATCAGCACCGTGTCGACGACGTGGATCACGCCGTTCGACTGGTTCACGTCGGCGATGGTAATGTGCGACATGCCGCCCTTGGCATCGGTAATCATCCAGCGCTTGCCCATCTTCGACAGCGTGATCTGCTCGCCCTGCACGGTCTTGAGCATCAGCTTGCCGCCATTGGCCTTGGCACCGGCGGCGATCTGCGCCGCACTCATCTTGCCGGGGACGACATGATAGGTGAGGATGTTGGTCAGCGTCGCCTTGTTCTCTGGCTTCACCAGCGTCTCGACCGTGCCGGCGGGCAGCTTGGCGAAGGCGGCGTTGGTCGGCGCGAACACCGTGAATGGTCCAGCCGACTTCAAGGTCGGGACCAGTCCGGCGGCCTTCACCGCAGCCACCAGCGTGGTGTGATCCTTTGAGTTGACGGCATTGTCGACGATGTCCTTGCTGGGGAGCATCGCAGCGCCGCCGACAATCGGATTCTTCTGCGCGGCGACGGCGCCGGTGACGGCAAGCGATGCGCCGGCCAGTGCGAGCATGAAATGGGGGGTACGGATTTTCAAGGCTTCCTCCTGTGTCATCCGGGGGGATGTGCAGGAGATACGGGGCCGACCGTTCGGCGGATGTTCAGATGCCGAAAATTTTTCCGCTGGCGACCGGTGCGCTGCTGGGTGCGGCGTGCGGGGCGTTGTCGCGCGGCTCCATCGTCACCGCCAGCGTCGCGCCATCGGCCATCATCGTGCGATGCCCCTGCGCCACGATCATGCGGGTATCGCCGGTCGGCTGCATCAGGCCAAGCGAACGCGGTACACCATCGGCGGGGATGATCCACAGTTCGGGGGCGAGTTCGTTCTGACCCATATCGGTGGAGACGAGACGCAGTTCCGCCGTCTGCGGATCGTAGCGCGCGGCGATGACCGGCCCGTCGCCCTCGCCACGAAGCTGCGCGACGACGGCGGGTCCCGGTTGCTGGATCGCGGGTGGTGTGATCGCGGGCTGCGGCATGACCAGCACGCCGGCAAGGCCCGCCGCCAGCGCCGCCGCACCGATCGCGCCCGCGCGCCAGCGGCGCAGCTGGCGCAGTGTTGCGACATTGTCGGCCGCCCCGCCCTGTCCATCGATTGCCGCCGAAATCCGGCCCCAGACTGCGGCGGGGGGTTCGTGATCCGCCGCCTCAAGCGCAATCCCGGCCAGCCGCTCGCGCCACGCCTCGACCTCTGCCGCGAAACCGGGTTCGGCCAGCATCCGCCGCTGCGCCATCGCAAGCGCGTCGCCCTCCAGCACGCCCAGCGCATGCTCGGCCGCCAGCAGTTCACGATCGCCGGGAGCGGGCACCGGATCATCCATCGGACAGGCACGCCTTTAGCTGGAGCAGCCCGCGCCGGATCCAGGTTTTCATCGTACCGAGCGGCACGCTGTCCCGTTCGGCCAGCTGCGAATAGGTGAAACCGCCGAAGAATGCCGAACGGATCGCGGTGCCGATCCTTGCTTCAAGCTGCTCAAGGCAGATCGAAATGCGTGCGCGCTCCTCCCCCGCTTCGATTCCCGCATCGGCCAGCGGGCGATCGTCGGCGACGGTCAGGGCGGCGTCGATCCCGTCGTCGGCACCGGGCCGCTTCGCGCGCCGCCAGTCGATCGCGGTGTTGCGAGCGATCGTCGCCAGCCAGGTGATCGGGCTGGCGCGTTCGGGATCGAACCGCCCTGCCCGCTGCCACACCTTCACATACACGTCCTGCAACACATCCTCGGCTCCGCCTCGATCCACACAGATACGCAGGCAGATGCCGAAAAGCTTTGGGGAGGTGTTGCGATAGACCTCGGCCAGCGCCGCGCGGTCGCCATTTCCAGCCGCAATCAACGCGGCGGTCAGCCGGTCGCGGGCAGTCACTGGATCGGAAAGCAGGCTGGTCACCGGGTGATGTGTAGAGGCAGAAACAGACCGCACAAGAGCGCGTTACGGGTCGAGACCCAGTTCGCGCGCCAGCGTATCGAGATCGGCACCGGCGGGAACGATCAGCCATTCGCGCGATGCTGCGCCGTTCACCACCGTCACAGCACCGCGCGGGCACACGCCCAGGCATTTGACATCGACCACGCCTGCCCCGGCCTTACGCCCCTTCTTCAAGTCCAGATGCTTGCGCAGTGCCTTGCCCAGCGGCTGCTTGCCCTTTGGTCCGAACCCGCCGCCCAGCTTCTTCGAGCATTTGGCACATACGAGGACGGCGCTCGCCCAGTTGGAACGGACGCGCGCCTTCAATCCGGCTTCCACTCGCGCCGTTCTTCGGCTGCGCGCAGGACTTCATAAGCGGTCTGAATCGCCTGGAATCGCTTGGCCGCATCTGCATCGCCCGGGCGGACATCGGGATGGTTTTCCTTGGCCATCCGCCGCCATGCCGTGCGCACCGCCTCGAAATCGGCATCGGGCTCCAGATCGAGCAGTTCCAGCGCGCGCATCTCGTCGCCCGAACGGCTGCCGTCGCCGGGTCCGGCCCATTTATTGTGGCGGCTTTCCGAAAAATCGCCCGCGTCGCGCCGCTCCTGCGCCTCGCGCTCGGCGGCTTCCTCGGCGGTCAGCCCCTCGAAGTAATTCCAGTTGCGGTTGTACTCGCCCGCATGCGTTTCGCAGAAATACCAGCGTTCCGGGCTGTTCGGTGACTTCGGCGCAGGCCGGTCGCCCTTTTCCTGGCACCCGTGGCGGTCGCACAGGCGCACCGTCACCGCTTCACGGTCGGCACCATATTCGCGCCAGCGTGGGAAACCCCAATCCATCGTTCGTGTCGAGCGCGCCATGGGCGTGCAGATAGGCACCGAAGCCCATAAAGGCCACCCCGCGCGACGCTTTTCCCGCCATCGCTTGACGCTGTGTCCCCGCCCAGATAAAGGCCCGCTTCCGCTCGCGCGGCCCCTTCGTCTAGCGGTTAGGACGTCGCCCTCTCACGGCGAAAACACGAGTTCGATTCTCGTAGGGGTCACCAGCCGCGCGTTCCGACATCCCGGATTCATACGCAAATACTATGCGGCGGGCCGGGTTCGCGTCTCGCTTTCAAATTGCCCCATGCCCTAATTGACGTCCCACAGACGATTGGCGCCGCACATCGCGGCCCGCGCCATGTGGGAGTTCGTGCCATGCAGGATTTTTGGTGGATCCTCGCCACGCTGGGACTGGTGGGCGCGACGCTCGCCTATGTCCGGCTGTGCGATCAGGCTTGAGGGGGCAACGATGACTCTCGATCTGTGGCTCGCGGCGATTACCGCGACCGGTCTTCTTCTCTATCTCGTGGTCGCCCTTGTGCGCCCCGAACGATTCTGACGGAGGCCCGTCATGACCGTTCAGGGATGGATATTGATCCTCGCATTCGTCGGCATCCTGCTGGCGCTCACCAAACCGCTCGGCCTGTGGCTGTTCGCGCTGTACGAGGGGCGCCGCACGCCGCTCCATATCGTGCTCGCACCGGTAGAGCGCGGCTTTTACCGGTTGGCGGGCATCGACCCGACCGTCGAACAAAGCTGGCGTCGCTATGCGGTGCACATGATCGTGTTCAACGTCATGCTGCTGTTCTTCACCTATGCGGTTCTGCGGCTGCAGGGTGTGCTGCCGCTCAATCCGCTGGGCTATTCGGGCGTGTCCGAGCATCTCGCGTTCAACACCGCGATCAGCTTCACCACCAACACCAACTGGCAGAGCTATGGCGGTGAATCGACGATGTCTAACCTCAGCCAGATGCTGGGGCTGACGATCCACAACTTCCTGTCGGCGGCGACCGGCATCGCGCTCGCCTTTGCCCTGTTTCGCGGGTTTGCGCGGCGCAGCGTATCGACGATCGGCAATTTCTGGGCGGATGCCACGCGCGTCACGCTCTATTTGCTGCTGCCCCTGTGCATCGTTTACGCGATTTATCTGATCGCCAGCGGCGTGCCGCAGACGCTGGCCGGATCGGTCGATGTCACGACGATCGAGGGCGCGAAGCAAGTCCTCGCGCTCGGCCCGGTCGCCAGCCAGGAAGCGATCAAGATGCTCGGTACCAATGGTGGCGGCTTCTTCAACGCCAATTCGGCGCATCCGTTCGAGAACCCCAGCGCGCTGACCAATTTCGTTCAGATGCTGTCGATCTTTGCAATCGGGTTTGGCCTGACCTGGACCTTCGGCAAGGCGGTTGGGAACCCGCGTCAGGGCTGGGCAATCCTCGCCGCGATGATCGCTATCTTCCTGATCGGCGTCGGTATCACCTATTGGCAGGAGGCTGCGGGCAACCCCATCCTCCACAATCTGGGTGTCGCTGGCGGCAATATGGAGGGCAAGGAAGTCCGCTTCGGCATTGCCGCCAGCGCGTTGTTCTCGGTCGTCACCACGGCGGCTTCGTGCGGCGCGGTCAATGCCATGCATGACAGCTTCACCGCATTGGGGGGCATGATCCCGCTGCTCAACATCCAGCTTGGCGAAGTCGTGGTCGGCGGCGTGGGTGCCGGCATCTATGGCTTCCTGTTGTTTGCCATCCTCGCGGTGTTCGTCGCCGGGCTGATGGTCGGTCGCACGCCCGAATATGTCGGCAAGAAAGTGGAGGCGCGCGAGGTGAAGTTCGCAGTGCTGGCAATCGCGGTGCTGCCGCTGATGATCCTGGGGCTGACGGCAATCGCATCGGTGACCGAAGCGGGTCTGGCTGGTCCGCTGAACAAGGGACCGCACGGCTTTTCGGAGATCCTCTATGCCTTCACCTCGGCGACCGGGAATAACGGGTCGGCCTTTGCCGGGCTGAGCGCGAATACGCCCTTCTACAACGCGCTGCTCGGCATCGCGATGTGGGTCGGCCGCTTCTTCATCATCGTGCCGATGCTGGCGATCGCGGGCAGCCTCGCGGCGAAGAAGCACACACCGCCCACCGCCGGCTCGTTCCCGACAACCGGGCCGCTATGGACCGGGTTGCTGATCGGCATCGTGCTGATCGTCGGTGGCCTGACCTTCCTGCCCAGCCTCGCGCTTGGCCCCGTCGCCGATCATCTTGCGATGATCCGCGGCACCCTCTTCTGAAAAGGTCCTGAGCCATGGCTCGTGCCCAGCAAAAATCCCTGTTCACCGCTGACCTGATCGTACCCGCGATCGGTGACGCATTCCGCAAGCTCAATCCCGCCGAACTGATCCGCAACCCGGTGATGTTCACCACGGCGATCGTGGCGACGCTGCTGACCGCCCTGCTGTTTGTCGGCAGCGATGCGCTGAGTTTCGGCTTCAAGGTCCAGCTCGTTGTCTGGCTTTGGCTGACGGTGTTGTTCGGCACCTTCGCCGAAGCGCTTGCCGAGGGGCGCGGCAAGGCACAGGCCGCGTCGCTGCGCGCGACAAAGGCCGACCTCGTCGCCAAACGGCTGAAGGGCGATGGTCGTGCGTGGGACGAAGTCGCCGCCAGCCAGTTGAAGGTCGGCGACATCGTGCTGGTCGAGACCGGCGACCTGATCCCGTCCGATGGCGAAGTCGTGGCGGGCGTCGCATCGGTCAACGAAGCGGCGATTACCGGCGAGAGCGCGCCGGTAATCCGCGAGGCGGGCGGCGATCGTTCGGCGGTGACGGCGGGCACGCGCGTCCTGTCCGACGAGATTCGCGTGCGCGTGACGGTGGAGCCGGGCCAGGGGTTCCTCGACCGCATGATCGCGCTGGTCGAAGGGGCCGAGCGGCAGAAAACGCCGAACGAGATTGCGCTGACGATCCTGCTGGTCGGGCTGACCATCATCTTCCTGATCGCCGTCGCCACCATCCCCAGCTTTGCGACTTATGCGGGCGGCGGCATTCCGGTCGCAGTCCTCGCGGCGCTGCTGATAACGCTGATCCCGACGACGATCGCGGCATTGCTCTCCGCGATCGGCATTGCCGGCATGGACCGTCTGGTGCGCTTCAACGTGCTCGCCAAGTCGGGCCGCGCTGTCGAGGCCGCGGGCGATATCGACGTGCTGCTACTCGACAAGACCGGCACGATCACGGTCGGCGACCGTCAGGCGAGCGAGTTTCGCACTGTCGGCACCGTCACCCCGGCACAACTTGCCGAAGCGGCGTTACTTGCCAGCCTTGCCGACGAAACGCCCGAAGGTCGCTCGATCGTGATCCTCGCGCGCGAGAAATTCGGGCAGACGACCGACGCACTGCCCGCCGGTGCGGAAGTCATCCCCTTCACCGCGCAGACTCGTATCTCCGGGGTGAAGATCGGCGACTCCGTGATCCAGAAGGGCGCCGTCGATTCGATCCTGAAGGCGAATCCGACCCTGGGCAACACCCCGCAGGCAGCCGAACTGCGCCGCATCACCGACGAGATCGCGCGCGCCGGTGGTACGCCGCTGGCGGTTGCCAAAGGTGGCCAGTTGCTCGGCGCGATCTTCCTGAAGGATATCGTCAAGGCGGGCATCCGTGAGCGCTTCGGCGAATTGCGGCAAATGGGCATTCGCACGGTGATGATTACCGGCGACAACCCGCTGACCGCTGCCTCGATCGCGGCCGAAGCGGGCGTGGACGATTTCCTCGCCCAGGCAACGCCCGAGGACAAGCTGGCGCTGATCCGCAAGGAACAGGAAGGTGGGCGCCTGGTGGCGATGTGCGGCGATGGCACCAATGATGCGCCTGCACTTGCCCAAGCGGACGTCGGCGTCGCCATGAACACCGGGACGCAGGCTGCGCGCGAGGCCGGCAACATGGTCGATCTCGACAGCGACCCGACCAAGCTGATCGAGGTCGTCGGACTCGGCAAGCAGCTGCTGATGACACGTGGCGCGCTCACGACCTTCTCGGTCGCCAATGACGTGGCGAAGTATTTTGCAATCATTCCGGCGATGTTCGTGGTGCTCTATCCGGGGCTTGGCGTGCTCAATGTGATGGGCCTCGGCTCGCCCGAAAGCGCCATCCTGTCGGCGATCATCTTCAACGCGCTGATCATCCCGCTGCTCGTCCCGCTCGCGCTAAAGGGCGTGGCGTACAAGCCGATGGGCGCAGGACCGCTGCTCGCACGCAATCTCGCAATCTATGGCCTTGGCGGCCTGATCGCCCCGTTCATCGGCATCAAGCTGATCGACGTTGCGGTCGGCGGCCTTGGTCTCGCTTGAGGAATATTGAGATGACAAACGACATCAAGAGCGCGCTTCGCCCCGCACTCACCATGACGATCGCCTTCGCGCTTTTGCTGGGCCTCGCTTATCCGCTCACCCTGACCGCGATCGGCCAGTTGCTGTTTCCGGTTCAGGCCAATGGCAGCCTGATCGAAGATAAGGGCGTGGTCATCGGCTCGTCGGTGGTGGGTCAGGCATTCACCAGCGACCGCTATTTCGCGTCGCGGCCCTCGGCGGCGGGCAAGGGCTATGACGGGCTCGCCTCCTCCGGCTCGAACCTCGGCCCGACCTCGCAGGCGCTGAGCGATCGCGTGAAAGGCGATGTCGAGAAACTCAAGGCAACGACACCAGCAATATCGGTTCCCGCCGATCTGGTGACGACCTCCGCCTCGGGACTCGATCCCCATATCAGCCCCGAGGCGGCTTTTTATCAGATCGATCGGGTCGCACGCGTTCGCGGGCTGCCCGTGGCCACCGTCCGGGCGCTGGTCGAACGATCGACGGACCAGCCGCTGTTCGGGTTTATCGGCGAACCGCGCGTCAATGTATTCGAACTCAACCGTGCGCTCGACCGGATTACTGCTACAACCGCCCGGTGAGCACGACGCCCGATCGACCCAGCCCGGAGGCCTTTCTGCGCGCGGCGGCGCAGGAAGGCCGTGGGCGTCTCAAGCTGTTCCTCGGGGCCGCACCCGGCGTCGGCAAGACCTATGAGATGCTGACCGAGGGCAGGCAGCGACTGGCCGCTGGCGTGGATGTGGTCGTCGGTGTGGTCGAAACGCATGGTCGGCGCGAGACCGAGGCGTTGACGGCAGGCCTCGAGATCATTCCCCGAACGGATCCGGGCGGCGCGCGGCAAGGTTCCGGTGAGATGGATATCGACGCGATCCTCGCACGGCGTCCGCAACTCGTGCTGGTCGACGAACTGGCGCACACCAACGCGGAGGGCAGCCGGCATCCCAAACGCTATCAGGATATCGAGGAGCTTCTCGCGGCGGGCATCGACGTCTGGTCCACCGTCAACATCCAGCATGTCGAAAGCCTCAATGATGTCGTCGCGTCGTTCACGCGCGTCCGGGTCCGCGAGACCGTGCCCGACTCGGTCCTTGAAGCAGCCGAAATCGAAGTAGTGGACATCCCGCCGGACGAACTGATCGAGCGGCTCAAGGACGGCAAGGTCTATGTCCCCAGCGAAGCCAGCCGTGCGCTCGCGCACTTCTTCTCAAAGTCCAACCTGACGGCGCTCCGCGAACTCGCCCTGCGCCGCGCCGCCCAGGCCGTCGATGCGCAGATGCTCGACTATGTCCGCGCACATGCGCTCGCCGGGAGTTTCGCGGCGGGCGAGCGGGTGGTGGTGGCGATCAGCGAACAGGCGAACGCACCCGGCCTGGTCCGCGCGGCAAAGCGGCTGGCCGATGCCCTGCGCGCGCCATGGACCGCCGTGCACATCGAAACCCGGCGCACGCAACAGCTGAGCGACGATGAGCGCGCGCGGCTGAGCGATGCGATGGCGCTGGCATCGCGGCTGGGTGCCGAAACGGTCAGCATCCCGGCGGAGCATGTCGTCAAGGGCCTGAGGGATTTTGCGATTGAGGCGCGCGCGACCCAGATCGTGATCGGCAAATCGGCTCGGCCATGGTGGTTCGAGCTGCGGCATGGATCGGTGGTCGATCAACTGGTGCGCGGCGTTGGCGATATCGCCGTCCATGTCCTGCCCGCCGAGCAGACCCCGTCCCCCGTCGCCGCGGTCCCGCGCCGCAGCCAGGTTAATCATTGGGGGGCGCCCCGCGACTATGTGTGGACGTTCGCCGCGGTCGCATTGTGCACGCTGATCGGGCGCGGTGCGGTCGAGTTTCTCGATCTCAACAACATCGCCTTGCTGTATCTGGTGCCCGTGATGTTCGCGGCGGCGAGCTTCAGCTTGCGTGCCGGTCTGTTCGCCGGACTGACCGCCTCGCTCGCCTATAATTTCTTCTTCCTGCCGCCGACCGGCACGCTGACGGTCAGCAATCCCGAAAATGTCATCTCGATCTTCGTGCTGCTGGGTGTTGCGGTGGTGACCAGCCAGTTTGCGGCGCGGGTGCGGGCGCAGGCCGATCTGGCGCGGTCCAGCGCGCGGCAGAATGCAGCACTGGCCGGCTTCTCGCGCTATCTCACGGCTAGCGCGAGCCAGGACGATCTGATGCACACGATCTGCGCCGAGATTGCGCGGCTGTTCGATGTGCGCACGGTGCTGCTGCTGCCGTCGCGCGACGGACCGCAATTGCGCGCCGCATTTCCACCGGAGGACCGGCTGGACCAGATCGAGCTGGCGGCGGCCGCCTGGGCGATCGACAATGACCAGCCGGCCGGACGCGGATCGTCGACGCTGACTGCGTCGGACTGGCTGTTTCACCCCTTACGCACCACGCGCGGCGTGCTGGGCGTCGTCGGTCTGGCACGGGACGATGCCGGTTACCCCGTGCGCTCCGATCAGGTTCCGCTGCTGATGAGTATCCTCGATCAGGCCGCGATCGCGTTCGACCGGATGGCGCTCGACGAAGAGATGCAGGAAGCGCGGCAGCTGCGCGAGCGGGACCGGCTGCGCACCGCGCTGTTGTCATCGGTCAGCCACGATCTGCGCACGCCGCTCACCAGCATCGTGTCCGCCGCACAGGAACTGCGGCGCGAACATCCCGGCGCGTTGATCGACACGATCGAGGGCGAGGCGCAGCGACTGTCGCGCTTTGTCGCCAATCTGCTCGACATGGCGCGGGTCGAAGCCGGCGCAATGCCGCTGCGGATCGAGGCGACCGACCTTACCGATGCCGTCGCGGCAGCGGTGCATGACACGCGCCGATCGCTCGCCGGACACGCGATCGAGCTCGCCATCCCGCCCGACGCACCGCTGGTTCGATTGGATGCGCAGCTCTTTCACCACTGCCTCATCAACCTGCTCGACAATGCCGGACGTTATGCCGATCCCGATACCCCGATTACCATCCGCGCCGACCGGTCCGTGGACAGCCTCACGCTGTCGATCATCGACCAGGGGCCGGGTATTCCGCCGGGCACGGAAACCAGGGTCTTCGAGACATTCACCCGGCTCGAAGGATCGGACCGTTCAAAAGGGGGGACGGGTCTGGGCCTTGCCATCGTCAAGGGCTTTGCCGAAGCGATGGGCCTGCGCGTCGAGGCCAGCAATGTCGCCGAACCGCGTGGCGCTCGTCTCTCCATCCATATCCCCTCGGCTTCGATCGTGACCGGGCTTGACGAGAAGGAACGCGAATGACCATCCGGCACACCGTGCTGATCGTCGATGACGAGTCGCAGATCCGCAAACTGATCCGTGCGGCGCTGGCACGTGCCGATTACGCGACCGTGGAGGCGGAGAACGCACGGGAAGCGATGCTGCGGATCGCGGACAGCCGGCCCGCGATCACCTTGCTCGATCTCGGGCTGCCCGACCGCGACGGTCTCGAACTGGTCCCGCTGATAAAGGCGCAGTCCGACACGACGCTGATTATCGTGTCCGCACGCGACGCCACCGACGAGAAGGTCGCCGCACTCGATCTGGGCGCGGACGATTATTTGACGAAACCGTTCGACACCAACGAACTGCTCGCGCGGGTGCGCGTCGCGCTGCGCAACCGGCTGGTGAAGGACGGCGGCGCGGCCAGGGTCCAGGCAGGACCAATCGCGATCGACCTGCTCAACCGCACGGTCTTGCGGGACGGCGCCGAGATTCATCTGACGCCGAAGGAATATGCCGTGCTCGCACAGCTGGCGCGGTTCCCGGGACGCGTCATCACGCACAAGCAGATCATGGACCATGTCTGGCCCAACGAGGTCGAGCACCATGTCGAATATCTGCGCGTCCTGATCCGCTCGCTCCGTCAGAAGGTCGAGAAGAACCCGCAACAGCCGCGGGTTGTGACCAATGAGCTCGGAATCGGATATCGGCTGCGGATCGACGGCGACTAGTTGCTGCGGAATCCTACGGAAACACTACGCAAAACCGACCGTCTCAATCTCGAATAGCTATGCGCCCTGCCGTAAATCCGGTGCCGAACTGGAGACGTTATGGGCATGCTCTACACCCGGACGAAACGCGATATCGGCTTGCGGGTTTGCGGTGCAATGTTGGGCGTGACCGCCTTCGGCCTCGCGCGGCTATTGCCCGGCTATGCCCAGTCCGGCACGCAAGCGCTGGCGCTGCTGCTCGCGGGCCTGACGTTCGTGACGGCCAGTATTGGTGCCGCCATGTTGTTTGAAGGTGCAGGCCTGTTGGAGCAGACGGTCGTGTCGGCTCGATGGGCGGACTATCGATCCCGCTAGGCCGCTCGCTCCGCTGCCAGTCGCGCCAGGATCAATGCGCCCTCCAGCCCGGCGTGTTCGAGTTCGGGCGCGGTCACAAAGCCCGGCTGCGACGCCGCCGCCCCTACCCCATAGCCACCCAGCGCTGCGGTCATCCGCGCCGTCGCCGCATCGCGTAAGCCAGCCACACCCAGCACGCCGCCACCAGCGACAATCCGGTGCGGCGACCATGCAAGCACGATCGTCGCCAGCAATTGCCCCAGATAATCGGCAACCGCCGCGAAATCGTCCGGCGAGTCGATCAGTTCACGCCCGTGCAGCCGCCTCTGCACCGCCGGTCCCGCCGCCAGCCCCTCCGCGCAGCCCGGATGGAATGGGCAGGTGCTTGGGGTCGTATCCCCCGCCACCCGCATCACCGACACATGCCCCATCTCCGGGTGCAGCGCCCCGCTCAACGTCTGCCCTGCGCGCGCGAGGCCAGCGCCGATCCCGGTGCCGACGGTGAGGTAGGCAAGGCTCGCACACCCCTGCCCCGCGCCCAGCAGCTGCTCGGCGAGCGCGGCGGCGTTGACATCGGTATCCACCGCAACCGGCACGCCCAGCCGATCCGCCAGCGCGGCGCGCAAATTCGCCCCGGTCCAGCCCGGTTTGGGGGTGGCCAGCACCTCGCCATAATTGGCGGCAGCGGGATCGACCACGATCGGGCCAAACGCAGCGATGCCGACGCCGTCCAAGTCGCCACCTGCGGCGAAGGCGACCAGCGCGGCTTCCGCAGCCTCTGGCGTCGTGGTGGGCCAGCGTTCCTCCGCCATCACCGTGTCACCGCGCACGATCCGCGCGAGCAGCTTGGTCCCGCCGGTCTCGACCGCCATCCAGTTTCGCTTGTCCATGTCCATCGTCTTACAGCCCCCACCAGGTCTGCGCGAGTAGCCACAGCCCGATCGCCAGAAACAGCCACGCCGCAAACCCTCGTACCATCGGCAGCGACACGCGCTTCAACAGCTGATTGCCGAGCAGCACCGCCGGAACATTGGCGATCATCATCCCCAATGTCGTCCCCGCCGTCACCCACCACAGCTCGACGAAACGCGCGCCCAGCGCCACGGTGGCGACCTGAGTCTTGTCACCCATTTCCACCAGAAAGAAGGCGACGGTAGTCGTCAGGAACGCGCCGAAGCGCGGCGGCCTGTCCTCCAGATCGTCGATCTTGTCGGGGATCAGCGTCCACACCGCCATCGCGATGAACGACGCGGCGACGACATAGCGGAACCACACCCCCTCAAGGATCGACGCGACCTGTTGCCCAACCAAAGCGGCAAGGAAATGATTGGCGAGCGTGGCGACAAGGATGCCGAGGATGATCGGCAACGGCCGCTGAAACCGCGTGGCCAGCAGGATCGCCAGCAACTGCGTCTTGTCCCCGATTTCGGCGAGCGCAACCACGGCGGTGGAGGTGAGAAAGGCTTCCAGCGAATGTCTCCGGGCCGGGCGTGCGAGCGTTCCAATAACGCCACACTCCCCCGCCCGGCCGGGGCGGAAAGCATGGCGCCATTGGTCTCGCCCGGATGGTTTCCCATCCCCTTCGCACCATGATCTCTCGACCAAGCATGTTGACGCGAAGGCCCGTCGCGCTCGATCCGAAGACGAGGGGGCGACAGCTGGCTACTCCCCAGATGACTGTCGCGGCGCGTAACGACTTCGCAGCTGCAGCGCAAGTTGCGTTACGCCTGCGGCCCGTGGCATGATCGAAAAAACGACAGATGGAGAGGGTCATGGCCACCGCGATCGCCGACAAACCGCGCATTTCCGAAGCGGAGTGGGAGGCGCGCCAGCAGCTCGCCGCCTGTTACCGCGTGTTCGATCATCTCGGCTGGTCGGAGATGATCTATAACCACATCACGCTGAAGATTCCGGGCGAGGAGGGCGCGTTCCTGATTAACCCGTTCGGGCTTCACTTCAGCGAGGTGAAGGCGTCGAACCTGGTCAAGATCGACATCGACGGCAACAAGCTCGACGACAGCCCCTACCCCGTCAACCGCGCCGGGTTCGTCCAGCACGCGCTGTTCCACCGGCACCTCCCCGACGCGCACTGCATCGCACACACGCACACCACGGCGGGCATGGCGGTGAGCAGCGTCGAAGGGGGGCTACGCCCGGTCAATTTCTATGCATGCAACTTCATCGGCCAGCTCGCCTATCATGATTTCGAGGGTGTGACGGTGCGCGACGAAGAGGGCGAACGGCTGCTCGCCAATCTGGGCGACAAGCGCATGATGCTGCTGCGCAACCACGGCATTTTGGTGATGGGGCGGACGGTGCCGGAGGCGTTCGTCAAGCATTGGGCGCTGCAACGCGCATGCGAGATTCAGATCGCCACCGCCAGCATGGGAGCGCCATTGACGGTGCCGGACGAGGTCGTTGCCGTGCATCAGCGCGACCTGCACATGGCGCAGGTGCCGGGCGGACCGGGCGCGGCGGACTTCGCGGCGATGGTGCGGCTGGTGGACCGGACCGACAAGAGCTGGCGGGAGTAACCCGCGCGGCTCAGAGCTTGTGGGCTTGCCGGGACGCCAGCGCCAGTTTGCGGACGAGGTCGTCGGAGATGGGCTGGCCTGGCGAAAAGGTCACGCCCGTCGCGGTCGCTTTAAGCCCCGCCGCGGCAATCTCACCGGCATGCGACGCGATCGCGGAAGGATGAACGTAAAGCCCGCATTGCTTGCTGAACGCCGCATAACCCGCGACGATCGCTTTTTCGATCCTGAACCCCGGCATCTTGTAGGCGATGATTTCTTCGGCGTCGGGCATGGCATCAGCGAGTTGGGCGCGCAATCGCATCAGCAACGGGCGGAGCGCCTCGGGTGCCTCGGCGATATAGGCGTCGTGATCGGCAACCATCGGACTATGCCTCCTTCGCCACCGTCACCAGCAGCGTATCGACCTGCACCTGCGCGCCAGCCACCGCCGTCAGCACCTCGACCACCCCGTCGAACGGCGCGACCAGCGCCTGCTCCATCTTCATCGCCTCCAGCACCAGCAGCCGCTGACCCGCCGTCACAGCCTGACCCTCGACCACTTCGACCGACACAATCCGCCCCGGCATCGGCGACAGGATCGTCCCGTCGCCCGCGACAAAGCCTTCACCGCCCCCACCGCGCGCCTCGTTAAAAACGCGGGTGACGCCATCTTCGGTGACGACCCACCCTGCGTCGATCTGTTCCACCCACGGACAATCATCTATCGAGCGATCGGCGAACAAGACTTCGTAATCCGCCCCGCCATCATTCAGCCGGACGATGGCGGGTGCCTTGTCACGGTTCAGACGAAAGCCGCGATTGCCCCACGGCCCCTTGTCCGTCGCAAGCCACGTTTCGCGGATGTCGCCCGCACGACCACCCAGCGAATTATCGACGGCTAGATGCGCCACCGCCTGAAGCACGGCCTCGGACGGCTCCGCGTCAGGAATAAGCGCATCGCCCTCGCGCGCGATCAGGCCGGTGTCGAGCACGCCAGCCTCGAAATTCTCATCCCACAACAGCAGATTAAGGAAGCCCGCATTGGTTTTTACGGGCCAGCAATCCGTGCGCTCGGTCATGTCACGCAGATTTGCAATCGCCTCCTCCCGCGTCGCCGCATGAGTCACAAGCTTGGCGATCATCGGGTCGTAAAAGGGTGAAATGGTGTCGCCCTGCTGCACGCCCGTCTCGATCCGGCAACGCTTCGTGCGACGAAGCTGTGGCAGCTTGAAATAATCGAGCCGCCCCGTGCTTGGCAAAAATCCCTTTGCCGGGTCTTCGGCATAGAGCCGCGCTTCCATCGCCCAACCATTGATCGCGATTTCGTCCTGCCGCAACGGCAATGCTTCGCCTGACGCCACGCGCAGCTGCCACTCAACCAGATCGACGCCAGTGATTTCCTCGGTCACCGGATGCTCGACCTGAAGCCGCGTGTTCATTTCCATGAACCAGATGCGGTCGCCGTGCAGGCCCGCGCTGGCATCGGCGATGAACTCGACCGTCCCCGCCCCGACATAATTGACCGCGCGCGCCGCCTTCACCGCCGCATCGCACACGGCCGCGCGCGCCGCGTCGGTCATGCCGGGTGCGGGTGCTTCCTCGATCACCTTCTGGTGCCGCCGCTGCATCGAACAGTCGCGCTCGAACAAGTGAACCACGTTGCCATGCGTATCGCCGAAAATCTGCACCTCGATATGGCGTGGCGACAGGATGTATTTCTCGATCAGCACCTGCGCATTGCCGAACGACGAGGTTGCCTCACGCTGGCACGATCCCAGCGCGTCGAGGAAATCGGCGGCGTCATCCACACGCCGCATCCCTTTGCCCCCGCCGCCCGCGACCGCCTTGATGAGGACGGGATAGCCGATCGCGTCGGCCTCCGCCTGCAACCGCTCCGGTGCCTGATCCTCGCCCAGATAGCCCGGCGTCACTGGCACGGCGGCGTCCATCATCAACTGCTTGGCCGCATCCTTCAGCCCCATCGCGCGGATGCTGTCCGGGTTCGGCCCGACCCAGATCAGCCCGGCGGCGATCACCGCCTCGGCAAACTCGGCGTTCTCCGACAGGAACCCATAGCCGGGATGGATGGCTTCCGCCCCGGTCTCCAGCGCAGCGGCAATGATCCGCGCCCCGACCAGATAGGAGTCCCGCACCTGCGACCCGCCGATATGCACGGCCTGATCGGCTTGGCAGACGTGGAGCGCCTTGGCGTCGGCCTCGGAATAGACCGCAACGGTGCGGATGCCGAGTTGCCGCGCGGTACGGATGATCCGGCACGCGATCTCGCCGCGATTGGCGATGAGGAGGGAGGTTATCATGCTGGAAACGCCTTTTGATTCAGCCGTAAATCGAGCAACTTCTCGCCTGCTTCAGTCCAACTCGCGAAACGCGCCTCTGCATCAATCAAGCCAAAGGCCGCGAGAACTTTGAAAGCTTCCTCACCTGCCCCCATGCACAAATTATCGAGAACGCCTGTCTCATGGTTTTCGAGATACTGGCTAGCCATTGACGCCAACGCGAACAGCATGTGGCGCTCACGCTCAGTCTCGATTGAAAGGGTTCCGGTCATCATCACATCCGGAACACGCCAAAGCGTGCCCCCTCCTCCACCGGCGCATTCAAACACGCCGCGAACGCCAGCCCCAGCACGTCGCGCGTCTGCGCCGGGTCGATGATCCCGTCGTCCCACAGCCGCGCGGTCGCGAACCACGGATTGCCCTCATCCTCGTACTTTTGCCGGATCGGCGCCTTGAACGCCTCGGCCTCTTCCGCCGTCCAGGTCGCGGCGTCGCGATGGACCGTCGCCAGCACCGATGCCGCCTGCTCCCCGCCCATCACGCTGATCCGCGAGTTCGGCCATGAAAACAAAAACCGCGGCGAGTAAGCCCGCCCGCACATCCCGTAATTGCCCGCGCCGAACGATCCGCCGATCAGCACCGTGACCTTCGGCACACTCGCCGTCGCCACCGCCGTCACCAGCTTCGCGCCATGCTTGGCGATGCCCTCCGCCTCATATTTGCCGCCGACCATGAAGCCGGAAATGTTCTGGAGGAACAGCAACGGAATGCGCCGCTGGCACGCCAGTTCGATGAAGTGCGCGCCCTTGACCGCGGACTCGCTGAACAACACGCCATTGTTCGCCAGTATCGCGACCGGCATCCCCCAGATATGCGCGAAGCCGCAGACCAGCGTCGTGCCGTACAGCGCCTTGAACTCGTGAAACTCGCTGCCATCGACCAGCCGCGCGATCACTTCATGCACGTCATAGGGCGCGCGCACATCGCTCGGCACCACGCCGTATAGTTCCTCGGCGTCGAACTTCGGCGGGCGCGGATCGAGGACCGCAACGTCCGGCGTGCGGTCACGCGGCAAGGTCGAGACGATATCGCGCACGATCGTCAGCGCGTGCGCGTCATTCTCCGCGACATGATCGACCACGCCGGACTTGCGCCCGTGCAGGTCGCCGCCGCCCAGATCCTCGGCGCTGATCTCCTCGCCTGTCGCGGCCTTCACCAGCGGTGGCCCGGCGAGGAAAATCGTCCCCTGATTGCGCACGATGATGCTCTCGTCGCTCATCGCCGGGACATAGGCACCGCCCGCCGTGCAGCTGCCCATCACGCACGCAATCTGTGGGATGCCCTTGGCGCTCATATTCGCTTGGTTGAAGAAAATCCGCCCGAAATGGTCGCGGTCGGGGAACACATCGGCCTGATTGGGCAGGTTCGCGCCTCCGCTGTCGACCAGATAGATGCACGGCAGCCGGTTGGCCTCGGCAATCTCCTGCGCGCGTAGATGCTTCTTGATCGTGGCGGGGTAATAGGTGCCGCCCTTGACCGTCGCATCGTTGCTCAGGATCATCACCTGCCGCCCCGACACGCGCCCGATTCCGGCGATCAGGCCAGCGCCGGGCACTTCGTCGTCATACATGCCGTTGGCGGCAAGCTGGCCGATCTCAAGAAACGGCGCGCCGGTGTCCAGCAGCCGCTCGACGCGCTCCCGTGGCAGCAATTTGCCGCGCGACGTGTGCCGCTCCCGCGACTTCTCGTTCCCACCCAGCGCGGTGCGCGCAACATCGGCGTGCAAGCGCTCCACCAGCGCGCGATTATGCGCGGCATTGGCGCGAAACGTCTCGTCCTCAGCCGACAACGTGGATTTCAATACCGGCCCGCTCATCTTGTCACTCCCGCCCCGCTCGCGCACAGATTGCGAAAAGGGAAAACCATGCCGACGATCCTGCTGCTCATCGCGTCCAACATCTTCATGACCCTCGCCTGGTACTGGCATCTGTCAAAGGGTGGGCTGAACAAGCCGATCCTGACCGTCATCCTCATCAGCTGGCTGATCGCGGGTGTCGAATATTGCTTCGCCGTCCCTGCCAACCGTGTCGGTTTTCTTGCGGGCTGGACACCGGGCCAGCTCAAGATCGCGCAGGAGGCAATCGCGCTGATCGTGTTCGGCGTGTTCATGGTGACGGTGCTAGGCGAGACGCTGCACTGGCGCCACGCCGCAGCGTTCGCATGCATCATGGCGGGGGTCGCGTTTCTGTTCGTCGGCAAATGACTCACGGAACGACGGCACCCGGCGCGGTGTAGAACACCTGCGCGCCCGGCCCCAATGGCAGGTCGAGCGTCACCCACGCGATCACCATCGAAATGCCCAGCGTCATGAAGGTCAGCGCATAGGGCAGCATCAGCGCGAGCAGCGACCCCACCCCGAACGACTTGTCCCAGCGCCGCGCGAACACCAGGATCAGCGGGAAATAGCTCATCAGCGGGGTCATGATATTGGTGTAGCTGTCCCCCATCCGGTACGCCGCCGTGGTCATTTCCGGGCTGATGCCGAGCAGCATGAACATCGGCACCACGACCGGCGCGAGCGCGCTCCACTTGGCGCTGGCCGAGCCGATGAACAGGTCCAGGAAGGACGACAGCAGCAGCACGCTGACCAGCAGGAATGGTGCGGGCAACGCGAACCCCTTCAGCACCTCCGCCCCATTGATCGCGATGATCGGGCCAACATTCGACCAGTTGAACATCGCCACGAAATGCGCGGCGAAGAATACGAACACGATATAGGGGGCGAGGCTGGCGATGCCTTCCTTCATCATTCGGGTGACGTCGTCCGCACCCTTGATCGTGCCTGCCGCGGTGCCGAACGCGATGCCGCAGCTGACGAACATCAGGAAGAACCCGGCGATCAGCGCGCCGTAAAAGGGTTGCAGCTGCGCCGTCCCCTCCGCGCTTTCGTTGAGCAGCGGGGAGTAGCCGGGGATCAGCGTCAACGCGGCATAGAGCGCGACGATCGCCAGCGCCGCAAGGCCAGCGCGACGCAGACCGCGCCGTTCGTCGGTTGTGACTTCGGAGCGTTCCAGTTCGGCCTTGACCTCATCATCCGCCTCACCGCCCCATTTGCCCAGGCGCGGCTCGACCACCCTGTCGGTGATGAACCAGATGGCCGGTGTGAACACGATCACGATCGACAGGATGAACCACCAGTTACCGACCGGGTTCATCGTCCAGCCGGGCTCGACGATCCGCGCCGCTTCCTGCGTAAAGCCGAACAGCAGCACGTCGATCTGCCCCGGCGTGATATTGCCCGCATAGCCGCCGGACACCGCTGCAAACGCCGTCGCCAGCCCCGCCACCGGATGGCGCCCCGCCGCTGCATAGGTCAGCGCGGCGAGCGGGATGAACACGACATAGGCCGCGTCGGACGCATGGTGCGACACCATCCCGATCACCGCAACGATGGGCGTCAGAATGTAACGCGGCGCATTGCCCAGCGACGCGCGGATCAGCGCGGAGAACATGCCGCTGCGCTCCGCCACCGCCGCGCCCATCATGATGACCAGGATCAGGCCGAGTGGCGCAAATCCGGCCATCGTGCGCGGCATCTGAGTCAGCAATTTGCCGATATTGGCTTCGGAAAACAGGCTGGACGCCGAATAGGTCAGCACGCCCCCGGCCAGCGTCGCCCCCTCCGGCGCCTCCTCGCCGGTGTAACTCAGCGATGCCGACCAGCCGAGCCATGCGCCGACCGCCGACACCAACATGAGGGCGACGATCAGATAGACGAAGATCATCGTCGGTTCGGGCAGCATGTTGCCCGCCCGCTCGACAAAGCCCAAGAAACCGCGCTGGCGTCGGGCAGCGTCGTCTGAAACTATCGCGTCAGTCATGCGGCTCCAATCAATTCGCGTCCGATCAGCATCCGGCGAATTTCATTGGTCCCGGCACCGATGTCCAGCAGCTTGGCGTCACGCAGGAAGCGTTCGACCGGCCAGTCCTTGGTATAGCCCGCGCCGCCCAGCGCCTGCACCGCCTCACCCGCGACGCGGAACGCATTCTCGCTCGCAAGCAGGATCGCGCCCGCCGCGTCGAACCGCGTCGTCCTGCCCGCGTCGCACGACTTGGCGACGGCATAGACATAGGCGCGGGCGGAATTGAGTGCGACATATATGTCCGCAACCTTGGCCTGCATTAGCTGGAACGAGCCGATTGCCTGCCCGAACTGCTTGCGCTCACGCAAATAGGGCAGGACGACGTCGAGGCACGCCTGCATGATGCCGAGCTGAATGCCCGCCAGCACGGTGCGTTCGTAATCCAGGCCCGACATCAGCACGCCGACACCGCCGTTCAGCGGCCCCATGACGTTCTCTTCCGGCACTTCGCAGTCATCGAACACCAATTCGGCAGTCGGGCTGCCGCGCATCCCCATCTTGTCGATCTTCTGACCGATGCTGAATCCGGGCATGCCCTTTTCGATCAAGAAAGTGGTGATGCCGCGCGATCCCTCGCCGGTTTTGGCATATACCACCAGTGTGTCGGCATAGGCGGCGTTGGTGATCCAGAATTTGGTGCCGTTCAGGACATAACGGCCGCCCTTATGCTCAGCGCGCAGTTTCATGCTGACGACGTCCGACCCGGCTCCGGCCTCGGACATTGCGAGCGAACCGACATGCTCGCCGGAGATCAGTTTCGGCAGATATTTCGCCTTTTGCTCAGGGCTGGCCCAGCGGCTGATCTGATTAACGCACAGATTGGAATGCGCGCCATAGGACAGGCCGATCGACGCCGATGCCCGCGACACTTCCTCGCACGCAATGACATGCTCCAGATAGCCGAGGCCAAGGCCGCCATATTCCTCGCTGACGGTGATCCCGTGCAGACCGAGCTCACCCATCGCCGGCCATAGCTCCTCGCGCGGAAACCAGTCGTCGGCGTCGATCTTCGCGGCCAGCGGTTCGATCCGCTCGCGCGCGAAGCGCTCGGTCGTCTCGCGGATCATGTCGGCGGTTTCGCCCAGCGCGAAATCCATCTGGGGCAGGCTCATCTGGCTCTCCTACAACCTTTCGTCGTCACCCCGGGCTTGACCCGGGGTCCCGCTTCTTCGACCGGTCGCCGTTAGCGGGACCCCGGGTCAAGCCCGGGGTGACGATCTTAAACTGTTACATCACCTTCTAGCCGCACATCACGCCCGAGAAAAATTGAAACGCCGCGCGGGACAGCATAGACAAAAACTATGATAGACCGCCAATTGCTGCGCTATTTCCTCGCCGTCGTCGATAGCGGTACGTTCACCGCTGCGGCGGCGCAGGTCAACGTGTCGCAGCCCAGCCTGTCCGCCGGAATCGCCCGACTGGAGCGCGAAACCGGCGCGAAACTGTTCCGCCGCAACAGCCAGCGGGTCGAACTGACAGAGGCGGGCGCGCGTCTCGCCGTCCACGCCCGCCGGATCGAGCGGGAGTTCAATCTGGCGCAGGCGTCGATCGCCGGGCTGGTCCTGGTCGATACGCTGCGGCTTGGCGTGCTTGCGACCATCGCCACGGCGGAACTGGCGGGGCTGGTCGAACGACTGGCAGTCAGCGCGCCGGGTACTCGCGTCGAGCTGGTCGAGGGCAATGAGCGCGGTCTTGCGCAGAATCTGGCGCGCGGACGGATCGACCTTGCGCTGACCTCGCTACGCGACGATGCCGGTGCAATGGACCCCGAACCCTTGAGAACCGAGGGCTATGTCATGGCGCTCCCCGCCGCACATCCGCTCGCGGGCGAGGCTGCCATTCCCGGCGAAGCGCTGTCGGGCGAGACGATGATCGTGCGCCGCCATTGCGAGGCGCTGTCGCAGACCAGCCGCTATTTCACCGCACGCGGCATCCGCCCTTTCTTCGCATTGCGCACCACCAATGACGACCGCGCGCTGGACATGGTCGCCGCCGGGCTTGGCGTCACCGTCGTCCCCGCTTCGCATCGCCATCCCGGTGTCGCCAGCCCTGCCCTGCTCGGCTTCGACCTGACCCGCACGCTGGCGCTGCTATGGGGGCCGGATGCGGTGAACATGCGTGAGGCATCGGCACCGGTGCTTACCGCATTGCGCGAACAGTTCGGGGGCTGACACCCGCGCCGCTTTCGCTATGGGAACGGCAAAGGGAGAGTATCGATGGCAGGCCGGTATTTCGACGAATGGCAGGTTGGCGACCGCATCGTCCACGATCTGCGCCGTACGGTGACCGAGACCGACAATCTGCTTGTCTCCACCCTTACCCACAATCCGCAGCCACTTCACCTCGACGCCGAATATGCGGGCGCGACCGAGTTCGGTCGAATCGTCGTCAATGGCACTTTCACCTTCGCGCTGCTGGTCGGCATTTCGGTCGGCGACACGACGCTCGGCACATTGGTGGCCAATCTCGGCTATGACGAAGTACGCATGCCAAAGCCGGTGTTTATCGGCGACACGCTGCGCGCCGAGACCGAAGTGATCGAACTGCGCCCGTCCAAATCGCGCCCGGGCCAAGGCATCGTCACGTTTCGCCACACGATGCTGAACCAGCGTGACGAGATCGTCTGCAGCACCCTGCGCAGTGCGCTGCTCCAGCCAAAGCCGTAAAAGCCTCCGTTCCGGATATTCCCGCCGCACTCGGACGCTCGCGGAGCCGCCCGGACCCATCCGGATCGGACCCATCGGCCGCCAGACCCTTCATCGCCGTTAACCTTGTGCCGTCAAAGATTTTTGTCGGAACAATGAGTTATTTGCCATGCGTTTGGTTTCAAACCGTCGCGGCACGGCGATCGTGGAGTTTGCGATCCTGTTGCCGGTCATCCTCGCCCTGCTGGTCGGTGTGCTGTCGTTCGGCCTTTATTTCGGAGCGGCGCATTCGGTGCAGCAACTGGCGGCGGACGCGGCGCGGCGCAGCGTGGCCGGGGAGACGACGGCGGAACGCCAGACTCTGGTCACCGATTTCGTCACGGCGAACGGCCCCGCCTATTTCCTGATCCGCGCCAACCGGCTGAGCCAGGTCAGCGCCACGGTCGAGGCAGGCGGGCGGTTGCGCGTGCGGATCGCCTATGACGCATCGTGGCTGCCGATCTTTTCGTTCGCCCGCATCATCCCGCTGCCCGACAGCACCATCACGCGCGATTGCGTCATTCTGGAGGGCAGCGCATGACCCGCCGCCTCTCGACCGATCGTCGCGGCGCAACGGCCGTGATGGTCGCATCCGCCCTCCCCTTCCTGCTCGCCGCCACCGCCGCCGCGGTCGATGTCGGCGCGGTCGCGCTCGAACGGCGGCGGATGCAGGGCGCGGTCGACGCCGCAGCACTCTCCGCCGCGCAAGACCTGGCCAGCGCCACCGTTCGCGCAAACGCTATTCTCTCGGCCAACCGTGCCGAAGGTGCCGCGACAACGCAGGTCGCCACGGGATCGGTGAGCGGCAGTGGCAGCGCCCGGGCCTTTACCGCCGGGGGCGCGAACGACGCCGTGCGCGTCACCGCCACCTATCCCAATCAGGCCTATTTCCTCCGCGCGCTGGGGCTTCGCTTCAACGATGCGACCGTCAGCGCCGTCGCCAGCCGCCGCAATCTCGGCGCGATCTCGATCGGCTCCGGGCTGGCCAGCTTCGATAACGGGCTGGTCAACACCCTCACGCGCGGCCTGACCGGATCGAGCGTCGGCTTCTCGCTGCTGAGCTATCAGGGGCTGGCGACGGTCGATCTGAACCTGTTCACCTTTCTCGACGCCGTGGCGGTGCGCGCGAATCTCGGCGTGATGACCTATGACCAGCTGCTGGAGCAACAGATCGCACTACCCGTGTTGCTGCGCGCGCTGGACGATACCAGCGGCGGTCACGGGCTGGGCGCGGTCGCGGCCGGTATCAACGGCACGCCACGCTCGCTGCGGCTCGGCGATCTGATCGGCCTCGACATGGCCGGCGCGGGCAATACGGGGAGCGGCGGCGCGTCCGCGCTGCTCGCCCGCGTTCGCGCCAGCGACTTGCTGGGTGCCATGCTGTCGGTCGCCAACCGCGATCACATTGTCGCGCTCGATCTCGCGGGCAGCATCCCCGGCCTCGCGTCGGTTCGCGCCGAAATCAAGATCGGCGAGACGATACAGTCCAGCCCGTGGATGGTCGTCAATGATCGCGGCGGGGTGGAGGTCAGCACGGCGCAAGCGCGGGTCAACCTCGTCGCCGAAGTCGGACCGTTGCTTGGTCTGGCCGTCAAACTCCCGCTCGCCGCTGAAGTCGCACCCGCCCGCGCGATTCTGGATGCCGTGCCATGCGCGCCGCGCGACACCGCCGCCGTGCGTGCCCGCGCCGGGGTTGCGCGACTGGCGATCGCCGATCTCGCCGTCGGCGATCCGATCCCGGCGTCCGCCGCCGCGCTGACCCCTGCGCCGCTGATCCGCGCACCGCTGATCTCGGTCGATGCCAAGGCGTTTGGCGCCCTCGAAGCGTCGAACTGGCAGAATCTCAGCTTCACCAGGGCCGAGATTGTCGCGCACCAGATGAAGGCGATCGCCACCACCGATGGTGTCACCAATTTGCTGGGCACCACGCTGCAATCGACGCAGATCGATGTGAACATCCTCGGCCTCGGCTTGGGCATTGGCCTGCCAGGCCAGGGACAGATTGCCACGCGCCTGTTGCAGGTCGCGCCCGCACTGGAGACCGCGTTGTTCCAGCTGCTCGCCTTTGCCGGGCTCAGCATCGGCACCGCGCATGTCCGGGTCGATGGCTATCGCTGCGGCAAGCCGGTGCTCGTCTTATGAAACAAGGGGGGAATATGAACAATCCAGCAGCATATGATGCGGCGCGGGAGAGCGATGCACGCTATTTCCGCGCTCGCGCCCGCGACGAACGCCGCCGCGTCCGGCACGCCGCGAGCGAACGCGCACGCCGCATTCATGACGAAATGGCCGAACATTATGAAACCGTAGCCGCCTTGCTCGATGGAAACGCGACGGACGAACCGCGCTCGCTCGCCGCGTCCTTGCGTGCGATGCTGCAACGGTTGAAGGGAAGCTGATCGAGCTTGGGTTTCCGGAGGCTTCCGCGCTAGACTGTTCCCGCATGACCCGCTTCACCGTCAACAATCAGCCAGTCGAATACAAGCTCGACGCCCGCACGCCCTTGCTGTGGGCGCTGCGCGACGCATCCAACCTGACCGGCACCAAATATGGTTGCGGCACCGGCCATTGCGGGGCCTGTACCGTCGATATCGACGGCGCGGCGGTGCGATCCTGTCAGGTGACGATCGGATCGATCGAGGGCACATTCGTGACAACGATCGAGGGTTTGTCCGAAAATCGCGGCCATCCGGTGCAACAGGCGTTCCTCGCCGCCAATGTCGGGCAGTGCGGTTACTGCATCCCCGGCATGGTGATGGCGGCTGCGGCGCTGTTGCGGAAAAATCGCAACCCGTCCGACGAGGACATCACCGCCGCGATCACCAATTTATGCCGCTGCGGCATCTATCCCCGGCTGATCGAGGCGATCGGACGCGCCGCGCGGATGGCGCGCGGTGAAGTAGAATCGGCGCAGGACGAGGACAGCGGGCAGGCTCCGGCGCTCGACGCGGACCAAGCCCCCGCGCCCGACGCGGCAAGGTGAATCCTTTCGCAATGCTTTCAACGCAATTCAGACACGCGTCAGCCGACTCGGTGCAGAAGGCATTTATTCTGAACGCCGGTGGTGAGCCGGGAGCGGAGGACTGAGATGAAGAAGTTTATTCTGGCTGCGTTGATCGGCGCGACCATATTGACCCCCGTTGCCGCCACGGCGCAGGAACGTGGACAACGACAGGGCCGTGGCGAGGCACGTGGCGGTGGCGAGCAGCGCCAGCAATTTCGTGAGCAGCGTCAACAGGTCCGCGAGCAACGTCAGCAGCAGCGCGTTGCCCAGCCACAGCAGCAGGCCCCGGCACCGGCACCGCGGCAGTTCCAGCAGCAGCCGCGTCAGGCTGCACCGCAGCGCCAGTATCAGGCACCGCAACAGGGACAGGCTCCACGCCGCCAGCTCGGCCAGCAGGGTGGCGCACCGGCCTTCCGGCAGGAGCGCCGCGAGGATCGTCGTGATTTCCGTCAGGAACAGCGTGGCGACCAGCAGGGCTTCCGTCAGGAACGGCGTGAGGATCGCCGCGACCTGCGTCAGGGTCAGGTGACCCCGCGCCAATACCAGCAGGACCGTCGTGGCGACCGCCAGGATTTCCGGCAGGACCGTCGTGGCGATCGTCAGGACTATCGTCAGGACCGGCGCGGCGATCGTCAGGATTACCGTCAGGACCGTCGTGGCGATCGCCGCGACTGGAACCGCGGCTGGCGCGGCGACAACCGCTATAATTGGGGCAATTACCGCCGCCAGAACCGCAACATCTTCCGTCTGCCGCGCTATTATGCGCCGTCGGGCTGGAACTATGGCTATCGCCGCTTTTCGATCGGCTTGACCCTGGGTTCGATGCTGTTTTCGTCGAACTACTGGATCAATGATCCGTTCTACTACCGCCTGCCACCGGCTTATGGCGACTATCGCTGGGTGCGTTATTACAACGACGCGCTGTTGGTGGACATTTACAGCGGTGAAGTGGTCGACGTCGAATACGACATCTTCTGGTAACCCAGACAGATCGTCGTGTGATCAGATCGTCACGGGGAGGCCCGGTCGGCAACGACCGGGCCTCTTGCGTTTCAGGCCCGCCTCGGCAAGTTGGCAGCCCATGAGTATCTTCGCAAAACCCAAACAGGGCGGTGCCTCGATGGCCCGCGCGCGCGTGTCCCAGACGATTACCGCACGGCTCGAAGCCCATCCGTCGGTGCGCAAGGCCAAGGTCGATGCCGCGCAAATCTATTATTATCAGAATTTCCTGAGCGACGCGGAATGCGACACGCTGATCCGCCTGATCGACGTCAACCGCCGCCCGTCGACGCTGCTCGCGGCATCGGACGATCCCTATTTCCGGACCAGCGAAAGCTGCGACCTCGACCGCTGGGCACCCGAAGTTCGCGCGATCGACGAACGCATGGCCAGTCTGATCGGGACGCCCCCCGAACATGGCGAGACGATGCAGGGGCAGCGTTATGCGCCCGGCCAGCAATTTCGCGCGCATTATGACTGGTTTAGCGAGAATCAGGAATATTGGGCGGCGATGAAGGCATCGGGCGGCCAGCGCACCTGGACCGCAATGATCTACCTGAACGACGTCGAAGAGGGCGGCGCGACCTGGTTTCCCCAGGCCGGCATTCGCGTCGCGCCCAAGCGCGGGATGCTGCTCGCATGGAACAACATGAAGCCCGACGGCGCACCCAACCCGGCGACCCTGCACGAAGGAACACCGGTGGTGGCCGGGGTGAAATACATCATCACGAAATGGTTCAGGGAACACCCGTGGATCAGCATGCCGATCAAGACGTATTGATGCGTGTAATCCTCTCCCGTCAGGGAGAGGATTTAGACCATGGTTACTTCAGCTCAAACCCCGTCACCCCGGGCTTGACCCGGGGTCCCGCTAATGGCGAACGTTCGAAGAAGCGGGACCCCGGGTCAAGCCCGGGGTGACGAGAACATCAGCGTGATGTCATCACGCTATGGAGATTTCACATTCGACCGAAACCGCATTCGCGTGAGCGATCGAACCCTAAAGCAACATGCCTTCGCCGCCGCTGCGCAGCGCCAGCACGCGGCCGATGGTGTCGAACAGCGCGTCCATCGCCACCGGCTTGAACAACACTTCGTCCGCCCCTGCGGTGAGGCAGCGTTCGCGCAGATCGACTGCCGTGTCCGCCGTCACCACGACGATCGGCAATTCCGCCTTGGCATCGCCGCGCGCACGGATGCGCTCGATCGCTTCGATCCCGTCCATGCCGGGCATGCGCAGATCGACCAGAATGACGTCGTAATCCTCGGCTTCGATCTTGCGGAGCCCCTCCTCGGCATGCTCCGCTTCGGCCATCGTCGCGCCCGCCACGTTTAGCATGTCGCGCACCACCCGCCGGTTCATCGGATCGTCCTCGATGAACAGGATATTCATTGGCGGACCGGGGCCTTGTCGCCAGACGTGCGGAACGAGAATGTCATATGTGTGCTATCGTCCTATGCCGCCTGTGAAACAAGCTTCGATGCGCGATTTGTCGCACAATTTTCTTCGCGGTCTGCAATCAGCGCTTCGATCAGCGCCGCACCCGCCACCGGTTTGGCGATCACCCGTTTCACGCCCGTAGTCGCCAGCGCGGCGAGCGTCGCCCCGTCCGGCTTCGCCCACAAAACCGCCGTTCGCGCATTTTTCGCCGATGCCGCCGTGACGAGATCGGCCAAGACCGCGACGGCATCTTCGCCCGCCGCTTTCAGCGTGGCTTCTTCGGCAAGCAGGACAAAGGCCTGTCCTTCCGAAATCGCGGCCAGCGCTTCTTCCGGCGACGCGGCAAACTGAACATCGTCGAACTTCGGTGCAAGCAATGTGCGCAGCATGCCGCGCGCAATCGGGTTGCGATCGAGCACCACGATCGACTCGCCCACGCCCTCAACCGGCGCGCTAGCGGCAGGGGCGGTCGCTTCGATCAGCGGCAGATCGACGATAAAGGTCGTCCCCTCGCCTTCGACGCTGCGTACCGACACCTCGCCGCCCAGTGCGATTGCGAGGTTGCGCACGATCGCCAGACCCAGCCCGGTTCCACCGAATTTGCGCGTCGTACCGGCATCGACCTGACGGAAGGATTCGAAGATTTCGTCATGCTTGTCCGCCGGAATGCCGATCCCGGAATCCGAAACCGCGATGCGCAGACGACCGTCCGCACCGTCGACCGCGACCCCGACCTGCCCGCTCTCGGTGAATTTGAGCGCGTTGGACAGCAGGTTGAACAGCATCTGCCGCAACCGTCCGGCATCGGTTTCGACCCAGCGCGGCGCGGCACTCAGGTCGAGGGTGAAGCCCAGTCCCTTGCCGCGCGCCTGCTCGTCCCACATCCGCGTCACGTCCTTCAACGTGTCGTGCAGGTCGGTGGCCGCCATTTCGACCGTCAGATTGCCGGTCTCCATCTTCGCCACGTCGAGGATATCATCGACCAGCGCGCGCATCGTCATCCCCGCGCCATGGACGATGCTCAGCCGGTCGCGCGTTTCATCGCGCATCGCGGGATCTCGCAGCATGATCTGCGTCATCCCTAGGATGCCGTTCAACGGCGTGCGGATTTCGTGGCTGGTCGTCGCCAGGAATTCGGTCTTCGCCTTCAGCGCTTTTTCGAGCGCGGTGTTGGTCTGGTTGAGTTCGATATTGGCATCGCGCACCTGATTGCGGCTGCGCCGGATCGTGAACAGGCCGATGCTCAGCAACGTGATGATGATGAGCGTCGCGCCGCCCAGCCCGATGAAGATCGTGCGTTGGAACTCGGCTGAGCGTCGCAGCTCTTCGGCCTTCAGATTGGCGATCCGCAATTCCTGGCCCGCAAAGTCGAACCGCGCCGCCATCAGCGCCATGTTGGTCGATGTCGCCAGCTGTGCTGCATCGTCGCCCAGCTTGCGCACGCGCTCCAGATGCGGAAGCGCTTTCGCCCCTTCGCCAAGCTCACGATAGATGCTGTACGCCGTCAGATGCGCGTCCCGATAGGCGATCGGTGTATTGGCAAGATCGACCCCGGCAAAGCTGCGCTCGATCAGCGAGCGCGCCTGGGTAAGGCGTCCGCGAGCGAGTGCCGAGCCGGCGGAGATTGCCAGAAGCTGCGACTCCGCGCCGCCGCCGGCGCTGCCCCGACGCACGATCGCCAGCGCTTCGCTGATGAGCGCGTCCGCTGGATCATATTTCTGTTCCAGCACCAGCGAGCGCGCCAGATTGGTCAGGATCGGCGGCAACAGCGATTCGCTGCGCAGGCTGCGCGCGACCGTCAGCGCCTGTTGATATTGCGCCGACGCCGCAGCATTGCGCTCCAGCCGGATCAGGACATTGCCGCGATTATTGTACAGGAACAGCAACAGCCGCGGATCGCCCTCGTAAATCTCGGCTGCCTGTTTAAAATATTTGTCCGCGCTGACCAGATCGTTGGCCTCGGTGTAGAGGTTGGCGATGGTTTGCAGCGCGATCGACTGGCTGCGCTTTTCGCCAACCTGTCCGAATATCTGGAACGCTTCCTGCAACGACGCGAGCGCCTCGGCCGGGCGGTTCTGCTCATGCTGGACACCGGCCCGGGCGAGCAACAGGTCGCCGCGCAATTTGCTGGGTTCCGGATTTCCGCCGATCAGTTTCAACGCGCGTGCTATGCGCGGTGCCGCAGCCTTGGCATCGCGTGAGCGGATCAGCGCCTCGCTTTGCAGCCACAATGCGGTCGCGGCCACCGTGGCGCGGGTCGGCGCATCGGGAATCGCCGCCGCGCGCTGCTCCGCATCGGTGGCCAGCCGCAACGCTTCGGCCGGCTCGGTCATCATCGTCGCCTTGGCGCGATCGATCAGCGTATCGGCCGCCTTTTGCTGCGCGGCGGCGGGTACGGCAAAACCGAGGGCACAGGCAATGCCGATCGTCAGGAACAGACCGCGCATCAAACGCTCTTGCGCCAGAATCCTTCCGGACGCGCGAAGCTGGGGCGCATGGCCGATGCCGCCTTGTGCCCTTCGTCGTCCAGAAAGCGGATAAATGCGTCGAGCGCGATCGGACGGCTAATCAGATAGCCCTGAACCATGTCGCAGCCCATCACGCTGAGCAACGCCAGCGCGGCCGGGGTTTCGACCCCTTCGGCGGTCACTTCCATCTCCAGCGCGTGCGCCAGATCGATGGTCGAACGCACGATCAGCGGATCGCGGTTGCTCGACGTCAGCTGCATCACGAACATCTTGTCGATCTTCAGCTCGGTCGCGGGCAATTGCTTGAGATAGGCCAGCGACGACAGCCCTGCGCCGTAATCGTCGATCGCCAGCGGAATGCCGATGTCGGAAAACATGTTTAGATGCCGGATCGCGCACTCGGGATCGCGGATAACGGCGGTCTCGGTGATCTCGAATCCGATCTTCGCGCCCGAATCGGTCACGATACGGCATGCTTCCGCGACGAAAGCGGTGTCAGCCAGCAACACGCCCGAAATGTTGATGAATACCGGCATGTCGTGGCCGTGCGCGGTCATCACCTGTTGATCGGCAATCACCTGCCGCAGCGTCCACAAGGTCAGGCCCGAAATCTCGCCGCTCTCTTCCGCCGCGGAAATGAAATCGCCGGGCAGGATCAGGCCGCGCAGCGGGTGCCGCCAGCGCACCAACGCCTCGCACCCGACGATCTTCTCCTTCCGGACGTTCACTTTCGGCTGATATTGCAGGAACAGCTGGCCCGATGTGATCGCACGCGGCAGTTCGCGCATCAACGCCATACGATCGAACGCCACATCGGTGCGCGACAGATCGAGCGTTACGACCCGTGTTTCCGCGCGTGCCTGCTCCAGCGCCGATTCGGCGGCTTCGGTTAGGCGAACCTCGTCATTGTCGCCCGCCGGGGCTGCGGCGATGCCCCAGCGCAGCTGGATCAAATGACGCTCGCCATCCAGATCGAGCGTGCGGGAAAAGGCGCGGCACAGCCGTTCGACATTCTCGGTCGCCTGCTCAACCGACTCGGCCTCGAACGACAGTTCGAGCAGTGACCGTCCGGCGACCGACAATCGCATATCGGGCTGGATGGCGCTGACGCGGTCCGAGACATCGCGCACCAGCGTGTCGGCGCGCGGGCGACCGAGATGCCGCCGCAGCGATTGAAAGTTGA
Source organism: Sphingomonas sp. LT1P40 (assembly GCF_036663835.1). Taxonomy (NCBI): domain Bacteria; kingdom Pseudomonadati; phylum Pseudomonadota; class Alphaproteobacteria; order Sphingomonadales; family Sphingomonadaceae; genus Alteristakelama; species Alteristakelama amylovorans. The sequence goes on along the minus strand of NZ_JAXOJT010000001.1, from coordinate 742,600 downwards.
CGATTTCACAAAGGGTTATGACTCGCCACGCGGTGGGCGACGCAACCTCGTTCGACCTGCGGGTAGCGCCCTTTGCCGAACCGCGCGACACCGGGAGCGAGATGGGTGCGTCCGCTCGAATCGACGCGCGATGCGCAACGCGCCCTCGCGTTCCGCGGTACGGATCCGGTCCAGCTGCGGGTTCGAGGCGCTCCGACATGACACCGCGATAGCCTGCACTCTTGAAGGAACCCTTAAGGACGAAACGACCGAGCCGGGGAACCGTGCGCCAACCGATGGTAAAGGATTGATTCATGATTAATTTTGGTTTAACCAAATTGGGTGCGGTCTTTGCGCACAATGGGAGAATATCTGATGTTCGCGTTTCTTTTGCGGGAAGCCTACGGCGAGTCGCTTCGCCCCTGGTAACCAGTTCCTAGCCCGGACCGGCGCCATCACGATTTCGTGATGCTGCTTTGTCCGGGCTACCATTTCCAGAATACCGCGCGCGCACTTCTACTGAAGCTGCGCGCTTTTTCATGTCCTGCGTTGTGGCATCCGCGCCATACACTTGCCGTCAACCCGGCTTTGGGTAAGAGCGCACTCTCTTCGATCGAAAGGGCTTTGGCGTGCGCATTGCGATGATCGGCACCGGCTATGTAGGCTTGGTGTCCGGGGCGTGTTTCTCCGATTTCGGGCATGACGTCGTTTGCGTCGACAAGGACGCGCGCAAGATCGAGTTGCTGCATCAAAATGTGATGCCGATCTATGAGCCGGGCCTGGCCGAACTGGTCGCGTCGAACGTCCGTTCGGGCCGACTGTCCTTCACCACCGATCTGGCCGAGGGGGTCAAGGGTGTCGATGCCGTGTTCATCGCCGTCGGCACGCCCAGCCGTCGCGGTGATGGCCATGCCGACCTTTCCTATGTCTTCGCCGCCGCGGAAGAGATCGTCGCCGCGCTCGAAGGCCCTGCCGTGATCGTCACCAAATCGACCGTCCCGGTCGGCACCGGCGACGAGGTCGAGCGGATCGTGGCGCGGATCGCGCCGGACAAGGGGATCAAGGTCGTCTCCAACCCCGAATTCCTGCGCGAGGGCGCGGCGATCGAGGACTTCAAGCGCCCCGACCGCGTCGTCATCGGCAGTGAGGACGACGGCGCGAGCCAGGTCATGCGCGACATCTATCGCCCGCTCTCGCTCAACCAGTCGGCCCCGCTCGTCTTCACCGGCCGCCGCACTGCCGAACTCATCAAATACGCTGCCAACGCCTTTCTCGCGGTCAAGATCACCTTCATCAACGAGATCGCCGACCTGTGCGAACAGGTTGGCGCGGACGTGCAGGAGGTGTCGCGCGGCATCGGCATGGACAATCGCATCGGCCGCAAGTTCCTCAACGCCGGTCCCGGCTATGGCGGATCGTGCTTTCCGAAGGACACGCTGGCGCTCCTCAAGACCGCCGACGATGCCGAATCGCCGCTGCGCATCGTCGAGGCAACGGTGCAGGTGAATGAGAGCCGCAAGCGCGCGATGGGTCGCAAGGTCATCAAGGCGATGGGCGGCGAAGTCCGTGACAAGACCGTCGCCATCCTCGGCCTGACCTTCAAGCCCAATACCGACGATATGCGCGACGCGCCGTCGATCGCGGTGATCCAAACGCTGCAGGATGCCGGGGCGATCGTAAAAGCTTACGATCCCGAGGGTATCGAGCAGGCAAAGCTGGTGCTGAAGGATGTCGAGTTCTGCGCCAGCCCCTATGCCGCCGCCGAAGGAGCAGACGCGCTGGTCATCGTGACCGAATGGGACGAATTCCGCGCGCTCGACCTGCCACGCATGGCCCGGACGCTGGCGACACCGCTGCTGATCGACCTGCGCAATATCTATACCGATGCGGAGGCCGGACGCGCCGGGTTCGAGCTGGTCGGGATCGGCAAGCCGCGCCGCGAACCGACCATCTGACCGACTTCGTCTGTCCCCAAGTTGCAAGATTTGCACTGTATTGGAACCCTGACGTCGGGTTAGGATCGGTTCCGAAATGAAGATCGTTCAGATCATCCGCTGCGCATTTGGGCAGCATGAGCGCGACCGTTCCACGGTCGTCAGCGACAGCACGTGGCACCGCGCGCGATGCGTAGGGTGCCGCGCGCCGATGGTCAAACGCTCCACCGGGTGGGAGCTCGATCGCCAGGACGCCGCCTGACTCGACTGAGTTCGCGTGTTCGCATGGGGCCAATGTCGATCCGCCCTAAACTTTATCTAGATCGCAGCACCCGCTTCGTGTGACTAGATCGGCCGCCATGCAGTCGCTTACCCATCTCGCCCGGCTCGAGGCCGAGAGCATCCATATCATGCGTGAAGTCGTAGCCGAGGCCGAGCGCCCGGTGATGCTCTATTCGGTCGGCAAGGACAGCGCGGTGATGCTGCACCTGGCGAAGAAGGCGTTCTTTCCCGCCCCACCCCCCTTCCCGCTGCTCCATGTCGATACGACGTGGAAGTTCCGCGACATGTACACGCTGCGCGACCGTGCCGCCACCGAGGCAGGCATGGAACTGCTCGTCTATCAAAACCCCGAGGCCAAGGCGCGCGGCATAAACCCGTTCGATCATGGCGGGCTGCACACCGACATGTGGAAGACCGAGGGCCTGAAGCAGGCGCTCGACAAATACGGCTTCGACGCCGCGTTCGGGGGCGCGCGGCGCGACGAGGAGAAGAGTCGCGCGAAGGAGCGCGTGTTCAGCTTCCGCTCGGCCAGCCATCGCTGGGACCCCAAGGCGCAGCGCCCGGAATTGTGGCGGCTGTACAACGCGCGCAAGGCCAAGGGCGAGAGCATGCGCGTCTTCCCGATCAGCAACTGGACCGAACTCGACATCTGGCAATATATCCGCGCCGAGGGGATCGAGATCGTGCCGCTCTATTTTGCGGCCCCCCGCCCCACCGTGGTGCGCGACGGGTTGACGATCATGGTCGATGACGAGCGCTTCCCGCTGAACGGGGAAGTCCCCGTCGAGCGCTCGATCCGTTTTCGCACGCTCGGCTGTTATCCGCTGACCGGCGCGGTCGAGAGCGAGGCTGCAACGCTGGACGACGTGATTCAGGAAATGCTGTTGACCACCACCAGCGAACGCCAAGGCCGCGCGATCGACCACGACCAGTCGGGCAGCATGGAGAAGAAGAAGCAGGAGGGTTACTTCTGATGACCTCCTCCTACCGTCCAGACGAGCTGATCGCGTCCGACATCGGCGCGTATCTGGCGCAGCATCAGTCGAAGTCGCTGCTCCGTTTCATTACCTGCGGCAGCGTCGACGACGGCAAGTCCACGCTGATCGGCCGTCTGCTCTATGACTCGAAACAGATTTTCGAGGATCAACTGGCCGCGCTCGAATCCGACAGCAAGCGGGTCGGCACGCAAGGGCAGGAAATCGACTTCGCCCTGCTGGTCGACGGCCTCGCCGCCGAGCGCGAACAGGGTATCACGATCGACGTCGCCTATCGCTTCTTCGCCACCGAAAAACGCAAGTTCATCGTCGCCGACACGCCGGGCCACGAACAATATACCCGCAACATGGTCACCGGCGCATCGACCGCCGACCTCGCCGTCATCCTGATCGACGCGCGCAAGGGCGTGTTGACCCAAACCCGCCGCCACAGCTTCCTCGCCCATCTGATCGGCATCCGTCACATCGTGCTGGCGGTGAACAAGATGGATCTGGTCGGCTATTCGCAGGAGATTTTCGACAGCATCGTCGCCGATTATTGCGAATTCGCCACGAGCATCGGCATCGACAAATTCACCGCGATCCCGATCTCCGGATTCAAGGGCGATAATATCACCGCACCCAGCGGCAACACCGACTGGTACACCGGCCCCGCGCTGATTGAGCATCTCGAAACCGTGCCCGTAGCCGACGGCGAAGCGCGCCCGTTCCGCATGCCAGTGCAATGGGTCAACCGCCCCAATCTCGACTTTCGCGGCTTTGCGGGCACCATCGCCAGCGGTTCGGTCAAACCCGGCGACGCCGTTCGCATTCTGCCCTCGGGCCGCACCTCCACCGCCGCGCGCATCGTCACCTATGACGGCGACCTGACTGAGGCGGGCCGCGACCAGTCGGTCACCCTGACCCTGTCCGACGAAGTCGATTGCTCGCGCGGCGACGTCATCGTCGCGGCGGGGGATGCGCCGCAAGTCGCCGACCAGTTCAGCGCCACCATCGTGTGGATGGACGCGACCCCATTGCTGCCCGGTCGCAGCTATTGGCTGAAACTCGGCACGCAGACCGTCAGCGCGACGATCCGCGAGCCGGAGCATATTATCGACGTCAATACTTTGGCAAAGCTATCGGCCAAGACGCTGAACCTCAACGATATCGGCATCGCCGAAGTCGCCACCGATCGCGGTATCGTGTTCGAATCCTATATCGACAATCACGATCTTGGCGGGTTCATCCTGATCGACAAGCTGACCAACGCGACCGTCGCGGCCGGCATGATCGACCGCGCGCTCCGCCGTGCGCAGAACGTCCACTGGCAGGCGGTCGAAATCACACGCGAAGCGCATGCCGCGCAAAAGGGCCAGCAACCGCGCCTGCTCTGGTTCACCGGCCTGTCCGGCTCGGGCAAGTCGACCATCGCCAATCTGGTCGAAAAACGGCTACATACGCTCGGCAAGCACAGCTTCCTGCTCGACGGCGACAATGTTCGCCATGGTCTGAACCGCGACCTCAGCTTCAGCGATGCCGACCGCGTCGAGAATATCCGCCGCGTCGGCGAAGTCGCGCGGCTCATGACGGATGCCGGCCTGATCGTCCTCACCGCCTTCATCTCCCCCTTCCGCGCCGAACGCGAAATGGTGCGTCAGATCATGCCGGAGGGCGAGTTCTTCGAGATCTTCATCGACACCCCGCTGGAAGAAGCGGAGCGCCGCGACGTGAAGGGCCTGTATAAAAAAGCGCGCGCCGGGGAGATCGCCAATTTTACCGGCATTTCCAGCCCTTACGAAGCGCCGCTGAACCCCGAGATTCGCATCGACACCACCCGGATTACGCCCGAACAGGCGGCGGAGCAGATCGTAGAGGCGATCATGGGTGTGTGGTCCCCCACGCTGTGAGCCTGTTGGACGACGCCCGCCTTGCCCGCGCCATTGCCGATGCGGCGGGCGAACTGCTGCTGCGCGTTCAGACGGAGGGCGCAGACGGTGATCGGGGCGATCGGGAGGCGAACCGACTGATCCTTGACATGCTTCACGACGCGCGGCCCGACGATCCGATCCTGTCTGAGGAATCCGCCGACGACCCAGTTCGCCTGATCGCGCGCCGCGTGTGGATCGTCGATCCGCTGGACGGTACGCGCGAATTTGCCGAGGGGCGCGAGGATTGGGCGGTGCATATCGCGCTGGCCATCGACGGCGCACCGGCGGTCGGTGCGGTGGCGCTGCCGCGTCGGGGCATCACGCTTTCGACCGATGCCCCGCCCCCGCTCCGGCCTGCCGTTAGTCCGCCGCGCATGCTCGTCAGCCGATCGCGCCCGAGCAAACTCTGCGCGTCGGTTTCCAGAACCTTGCCCGCCGACACCATCGGCATGGGATCGGCGGGCGCAAAGGCGATGGCAGTGGTTTTGGGCGAGGCCGAAATCTACCTCCATTCCGGCGGCCAGCATCAATGGGACAATTGCGCCCCCGCCGCCGTCGCGCTCGCCGCCGGTCTTCACGCCTCGCGCATCGACGGCTCGCCGCTCGTCTATAACGAAGAACCGACCAGCATTCCCGACCTGCTGATCTGTCGCCGTGAACTCGCGGAATCGGTCCTTGAACTGGTTGCGAGTCACGAAAAATGACTCGAAGCGACTCGTGGATTCACCACGAGTCGCGCTTTGACGAACCCTGATAAACAAGGTAAACGGCTCCTTCATGCAGGGGGCATAATGACCGGCGATATCTGGTTCCTGATTGCGATGAGCTTCAGCTTCGCCGCCTATGGAGTCTATCTGCTCGGTCTGCGCCGTCAGATCGTTCAGCCCAATCGCGCATCCTGGCTGATCTGGAGCGCGTCGGCGGCCGCGGAGGCGCTAACCTATCACGCGGTTAACCCCGGCGCGCCGCAAAGCTGGGTATTCCTGCTCTCCGCCATCTGCTGCATCTTCGTAACGCTAGCACTCTGGCGGCGCTCGAACTGGGCCTCGCCGACCACCACCGAGGCTTTGTGCATGGCTGCGTGCCTGATCGCATTGCTGATCTGGGTGGCGTTCCGCGAGACCTTCTGGGCGCATATGCTGGTCGTCGCCGCCGTGCCGGTCAGCTTCTGGCCGACCTGGGCCAGCGTGTGGAAGGACCGCAGCCGCGAACGCTCGCCCGCCTGGGGACTGTGGACGCTGGGCGACCTCGCCACGTTGCTGGTCGCCGTGCGCGCGGGCGGCGGCGGGGCCGATGAGTTTACCTACATTTTCGTCGAACTCGCCTGTCACGCCAGCATCTGGTTCATGATCGGGCTGACCACAATCAACCCGCTGCGCTCGCTCGGCTGGAAACGCGGCGGTTTCCTCGTGCTTGATCGCTATCGCCCGTCACGCAATTTGTTCGCGGTCGGTGAGAACCATCTCGGCAAGGCGGTGTATGCCACCTGTCGCTTCGCCGAGGGGGCGGAGTTGATGCGCTTCACCGGACGGCGTTTCCACACGGATGAAATCCCCAGCCTGATGCGCGGCAGCGACGACCGCTTCGTTCAGGTCACGCCTGACCATTATATGGGGCCGTCCGGCCAGCTCGACGATCTCGTCAACCACAGCTGCGATCCCAATGCCGGACTGCGCTTCACCGAGGACGGGGTGATCCTCGTCGCAATCCGCCCGATCGCCAGCGGCGACGAGGTGACATGGGATTATTCAACCACCCTCGCGCAATCCAACTGGCATATGATCTGCCAGTGCCGCAGCGACAAATGCCGCCGCGTTATCGGCAATTTCGACACGCTGGAGCCAGTCGAACAGGAATATTTCCGCGCCCGCAATCTCGTCGCACCGTACCTGCGGCGTAGTGACCCGGTGCCGGTGCGCAAGGTCGGTTGGGGGCGTTAGGGCGCGGGCGGTAACGGCTCACGCAGCGCTTTGCGCGGCGCGTTGAGTTCTCGGTCCATATCGGCGGCGATCGCCTTTGAATCCGCATCCGGTTTCGATCGCAGCACATCACGGCGCGCTGCAAGCCGCGCCTTGCGCAAATGCTTTGGAAGGGCAGCGATCGCCACATATTCCCGAACCGCCTTGACCCAGCGCGCATCGAATGCAGACACATCTTCAGCCGTGCGTGCGAACGGGTAGTTGAGCGCCTCCAACCTCCCCCCTTTTGGGTTCAGGAACAGCAGAAGCGTCATTCCTTTGGCAAAGACATAGCGATTGCAGCCGCCGTCGAAGGCATCGGGATTGGCCTCAGCCAGTTCCGCAGGATCGCTGCGTGTCGCTTTAGCAGCGCGCGTTTCGAGCCAGCCCGGCATCTGGATCTGCTTGGGCAGTGCACTACCTTTCAACAGCAGCACCGGTGACAGCGTAAGTGGCTGGTCCTTCGCGCGCGGTCCGACAGGAATTCCGCCATCGACCCGCGCCAGAACGATGACAGATGCTGTCTCAGCGAGTTCAAGCGTCGTCGGAATGCGATAGCCGGGCACGACCGAACATGCGGCGGCTGGAACTGCAGTGGCCGCAATCGCGGCGGCAAGCGTGAGGCGTAGGATCATTGCGCCACATTAGCGCACATTTCTGAACGCCACAGTGACGAAACCGGTCACGGCTCGACCTTACGCCGCCATCCCCGCCTTCATCGCATCCGACGCCTGCAAATGCAGGATCGCGCGTGCGCCATGCCCAACGCCCTCGCTGCGCAACGTCAGGGTGCCACCCATCGCCACCATCGAATTGGCGCACCAGTGCAGGCCCAGCCCGCCCGATTTATGCGCCCGCGTCGAAAAGCCGCGCTGGAACAGCTGCGGCGCGCCTTCGGGATCGAAGCCTTCGCCATCGTCGCGGATCATCACCTCGACCCCGCCGTCGAGGTCGTGGATGGTCACCGAAATACTGCCCCCGTCCCGGCCCGTTGCAGCGATTGCCTCAGCCGCGTTGGAAAATAGATTGCCGATCACCTGGCTCAGCAGCACGCGGTTCGCCAGCACCCAGTGCGGCTGTGACGGGAAGTTGAACGCGATCGACGCGATCCCCGAATAGCGTGCGATCGTCGCGTTGCGGGCCACCAGATCGGTCACGTCGCAGGTGTCGAGCGGCGGACGCTCATGCGCCTGTTCCTGCTGCCCGCCGATGATCTCCAGCACATTGTGCAGCGCGTCGCGGCCTATCGACAGTTGTTCCTTGCGATCCTCCCGCGCACGCAATTCGCCCTCGAACGCGGCGGCGAGGAAGGCGGCGAGCTTTTGGCGGCGCACCGCCGGAATGCTCTCATCGGCCAGTTCAGCCAGTGCCCGGTCGAGCAGCGCGCGATCCGCCGACGGCCCCTGTGCAAGCCCCTGGCTGAGCACCGTGCTGATCGGATTGAGCGCGTTGCGGACATTGTGCATCACCGCCACCGCGCTTTCGGACTGGCCCAGCTTGAACGACTGTGCCTCGACCTGTTCGCGCAGGTCGCGCAACTGGCTGAGCATCGCGTTGAAGCTGGTCACCAGGCTACCGATCTCGTCCTGTCGCGGCGCCTCCGCCAGCGGCACCAGATTGCCCGATCCGCGCACCACGCCCATATGCCGCTCGACCCGGTTTAGCGGACGCAGCACCAGCCGCACGATCATCATGCTCAGCACCGCCATCACCACAAGCAACAGCAAGGTCGTGCCCCCCACCGCGAGCAACAGCATGTTGCGGCCGAGCGCCGACAGGTCGCGTGGCACCTGATACGTCGCACTCGCCACCGGCAGGCCATCCGCGCCGCGCACGGGCACCGCGACGGCCAGCGTATTCTCGTGCCGCACGACCGTGGCGTCTGGCACCGGATGCGGCACGTCCAGCGTCGCCTTGACCTGAAGCAGTGTCGATAGCTGCGCCGAGGTAATCAGGCGCGCCATGACGACATGCCCGCGCGCGGGTCCGGTGCCGTCGGTGCGGCGCACCTGCGCAATGCCGATGGCGGCGATATGATCGCCCAGCCGGACATAGAAGCTCGCCGAATTGTCCTGTGCCAGCGCCTTGGCGAAATCGATCTTGCCGATCGCATCCAGCAGCCGCGCGCGCATCGCCGGCTGGTCGCGGCCATTGTCGATATTCAGCCAGCGCGCGATCACCACTTTGCCGGCGGGCGTGACATAGGCCATGCCGTTGACGCCCAGATTGACCATCGCGGAGGTGGCGAAACTATCCTCCTCGAACGCGCGGTTGGGCGCGGCCATATAGGTATAGCTCTCGTTCCAGTCGCCATAGTCGCGCACTGACGCCTGGACCTTGGACGCATATTCGGACAGCGCGGCGCGGGTGCGTTCGACATGGCCGTCGACCGCCGCCTGTTCCAGCTGGTCGAATCCGGGCGTGATGACGAGTGCCAGCAACAGTGCCACGGCGCCTGCGCCCAGCAGCCCGATCCCGGTCAGGATCGCAACCAGCTTGGCCCCAAGCGATGCGGGAATGCGGCTACGCAGCCGTGCGAATGCGGCGCGAAGGACTTGCATCAGCCGTGCGTGCCGTTACCCGGCACCGCCGCTTCGACCGCGACGACATCCTCATCGGGTGCCATGAAGCGTTCCTGCGCGACATCGGTCGCCACATCGGCCTCCAGCGGTCGTGCGAGGTAATAGCCCTGATAATGGCTGCATCCGGCGAGCCGCAGCGCTTGCAGATGCGCCTCCGTCTCGACGCCCTCCGCCACCACTTCCATGCCCAGCGCACGGCCAAGATGGATGATCGAATGGACGATCGCGGCGCTCTCCCGCTCGCGGCCCATCCCGTCGATGAAGCTGCGGTCGATCTTGAGGCAATCCAGCGCGAATTTGCGGATATTGTAGAGGCTCGAATAACCCGTGCCGAAATCGTCTAGCGCGATGCGGAACCCCATCTGACGCAACTTGTACAGCGTCTCCGCGGCATGCTCGGCATTGTCGAAGATCGCCGTTTCGGTGATCTCGATCTGCACGCGGCGCGGCTCGATCCCCGCACGCTGCACGCGTTCCACGACATGGCCGACGAAGTTCTGACGGCGAAACTGGCGCGGCGAGAAGTTGACCGAGACATATTGCCCCGGCCATTTCGACAGCATCGTCAGCGCCTCGTCCAGCACCCAGTCGCCCAGCTCGTGGATCAGGTTCGATTCCTCGGCGATGGGAATGAACAGGCCGGGCGAGATATTGCCATATTCCGGGCTGGTCCAGCGCAGCAGCGCCTCGAATGCGACCACTTCCAGTTTGTCGCGCGCAACGATCGGCTGATAGACCAGCCGCAGCTCGCCATTGGCGATCGCCTGGCTCAGCCCACCCTCGATCAGGCGGCGAAAGCGGATCGATTCATCCATGCTCTCATCGAACACGCGCACCACGCCGCGCCCGGATTTCTTGGACTCGTTGAGCGCCAGATCGGCGCGACGCATCACGTCGATCGGATCGTGCTGCATGCCCGGGGGCACGACCACCAGCCCGGCCGAAGCCGATCCCTGCACCGAATGACCGAAAACGGTAAAGGTCGTGGCACAGGCCAGCAGCAACCGCTCGGTCGCAGCCACCGCGTCGCCTTCGCCGGCCACCTTCATCAGCACCGCGAATTCGTCTCCGCCCAGCCGTGCGACAAAGCCGCCCGGCGGCACCGCGCCCTCGATCTTGTCGCACACCATGCGGATCAGCTCGTCGCCAGCCAGATGGCCGAACGTGTCGTTGACCAGCTTGAACCGGTCGAGATCCATCATCGCCATCGCAAAGGTTTCGGGGCCGCGCACGTAATCGGTCAGCGCACGCATGAAGGCCAAGCGATTGGGCGCATCGGTGAGGCTGTCGTGATTGGCGAGGTGCGTGGCCTTGCTCTCGTTCGCGGCCAGCTCGGCCTTCTGCTCCCGCAACAACACCATCGCCTCCGCCAGCTCGCGGTCGACCTGCCAGCGATGGCTCAGCGCGGTCGCGGTCTGCACGACCTCTTCGGCCTGAAACGGCTTGGCGATGTAGAATATCTTGTCGGCGGGACCGGCCGCGCGGCTGATCTCGATCGGGGAGAAGTCGGAAAAGCCAGTGACGATGACCAGATTGATGTCGGGATCGAGCGCGCGGATGCGCTTCGCCGTCTCCTTGCCGTCAATACCCGGTGGCATGCGCACGTCGATGAATGCGACCGCGAACCGCTCGCCGCTCTTCAGCGACGCGGCAACCGCCTCGACGCCGTCCAGCCCCTGCATGCAGTGTTTCGCGTTGAATTCGATCGCTTCGTCCGCGACGGCGACAGGCTCATCGTCGCCGAACAGCTCCGCTGCCATCGCGTCTAACGCGGCACCGCCCCCGCCGCCGCGCTGCTTGAAGCACTGGCGATAGGATTCGTGCATGCCCGGCTCGTCGTCCACGATCAGAATGCGCAAGACGTGATCCCCCAATTCCACATTACTCCGGCGTAAGCGGACAGGGTTAAGGGCCGGTAAAAGGGTTAATGAAAACCGATCCGCTCCGGATCGAAAAAGGGGCGCCGAGACCTTGTCTCGACGCCCCGGAGTTCAGGAGGGGATGAATGCGTCACCGCACATCCGTCTGATGCCGCAATCGATGGGGTCGAACTACGGTCGAAATCAGATACTCTATTGCTTCACGACATCGCCGCGCATGGGTGCCAGCTTCGACAGGAAGCGGTTCTGCGCCGCGAACGGCACGCCCTCTGCCTTCATCGCATCCTGTAGCAGCTCGACCAGGCGATTCATGTTCGCCTGCGTCACGCCCATGTCCTTGTGCGACGTGCGCATGTCGCGGCCGGTGTAAACGCAGCCCGCGTTGAGGATGAAACAGAATTGCTCGAACAGCGTGCGCGACAGCCGGACGCGATCGAACGGTTTGAACACCTCGCCGATCTTCGGGTCGGCAAAGCTGGCGTCGAGCAGGCGATCGACGATCTTGCGAATTCCCGGCTGCCCGCCAAACGCCTTCGCCATCGCATCGCCCTCGAACGCGCGCGCGCCGGCATTGGCGGGATCGACCTTATAGGGATCGACCGCTTCCTCGCCGGGCACCGCATAGGGCGGCGGGGTTTCCTGAACGGACGTCAGAGGTGCGGCGAAAAGCAACAGCGCGGCGATCGACATGGATTGGCTCCGGAAAGAGAATCAGAAACTGCCCTGCAGCTGGAATAGCACGCCGCGCTGGCCCTTGATCGTGGCGATCGAGCCAAGGTCGGTATAGGCGATGGTCGCGGTGATGTGGCGGTTTATTGCATAGGCGACGAAGCCGTCGAACCACGCATCCTCGCGCGCGATGCCCAGATTGTCGGGCTTGGTGCGGACCTCCGCCCCCACCACCAGCTTGCGTGACAGTTGATATGCCAGCGACCCCTCTACCTGGATCGAATGTTTGTCGCTTTTGTCGCCGCCATGCCCCAGCAGGCCGAGCTGATTGGCTTTGGTCGCGCGCACCGTCACATTGGCGAGCACCGAATGGCGCAGGAACAGTTTCGTCGCGCTGGCATAGACGTCGATGCCCTCGTCGTCCGCAGCGCCAAGCGCCCGCACCAGCGCCCCGTCGAGGCTCTTCTTGTACTGCGCGCCGACGACGATGGCAGGCATCCATTCGGGACCGTAAACGACATCGCCCGCGATGCGCAGCTTGATGCCGTAAACATCCTGATCGAATTTATAGTCGTTACCGATGCCCAGTGCGCCGCCGATTTTGTTGGTGTCGAAAATCTGCCGCGCATAGCTCAGCTCGACCCGGTCGAACGCGCCGACCGCGACGGAGAAGCTACGAAAGTCGTAATCGGCCAGTTCGGCGACGGTGGCGGACGCCTGCACGCCGATCCCGTCCTCGGTTCCGTTGCCCGCGATCGTCGCCCATGGGGTCAGGCCACCGCCGGACGCGCCCTCGATCGTCGAGATGCCGTTGGTCAGGATCAACTTCCCACCCTCCCCGATTTCCTGCGCCTGTGCGGCGAGGGGGAGCAGGCAGGCGGATGCGGTGAGCGTAAGGCGTATGCTGGTCATGCCCCCCGGCTAATCGAAGTTGGTTAATAATCAGTCCATTACGGATAAAGTTTACGAAGTCTTCGCCCCTTGGCGCGCAAACACGGCGCATGAAACTGCCGATTACATTCTGCACCGCCCTATTGATGGCTGTGCCGGCCCATGCGGGCGATGTCCGCCTCCGCATCGTCGATGGCACCGGTGCGCCGGTCAGGGATGCGGTGGTCACGATCCACACGGCGCGGCCCGCCGCAGCCGGGTCGTTCAAATTCCCATGGGCAGCGGCGATGACGCAGCGCAATGTCCAGTTCGATCCGCATGTGCTGATCATACCGGTCGGGGCCGTCGTGACTTTCCCCAATTTCGACAAGGTCCGCCACCACGTCTATTCCTTCTCAAAGGCGGCGAAGTTCGAGATCAAGCTGTTCGGCCGCGACGAGAGCCGCAGCTATACGTTCAAGACGGCAGGCGCGGTCGCCATCGGTTGCAACATCCACGATGCGATGACCGGGTTCATCAAGGTCGTCGACACGCCCTATGCCAACAAGACCGCGGGCGACGGTGCGACAGTGATCGCCAGCGTCCCCGCCGGACGCACGCGGATCACGGTGTGGCATCCCCGGATGCGGGCAAAGGACCAGGAATCGACCCTCGACCTCGACGTCACCGCCGGTGATCTGTCCAAGCTGATTACGGTTTCGCTGAAATGAACCTAATCGCACGCCTGCGCCGGTTCGTGCTGGGGTCGCTCTCGGCCAAGTTGACGCTGTTCTATGCAGCGCTGTTCGCCGCGGCGACAATCCTGGTGCTTGGTGGCGCGAAGGTCGGCATCACCAGCTATGCCGAACGCATGATCGCGGGCGAGATGGAGGCGGGCGGCAAGGTGTTCGACCGCGTCGCCGCAACCCGTTACGACCAGCTCGGCGATGCCGGCCGCGTGCTCGCCGCCGATTTCGGCTTCCGCTCCGCCATCGCCACCGACGACAAGCCGACGATCGAATCCGCGCTCGATAGCCTGCGCAGCCGCCTTGGCCTCAGTCAGGCGTTTTTCGTCAGCAGCGAGGGACAGGTCGCGGGCTATCGCGGCACGCTCTCCGCGAAGGATGCCGAAACCCTGCGCGCCTCGCTCGACAATGGCGCGACGCGCGGCGTGCTGCTGCTCGGCGACCGTCGCTTCAACGCCGCCGCTGCTTCGGTCGATGTGCCGGTTACCGTTGGTTGGCTCGTGCTGGGCAACGCGCTCGACGCGCGCGAGATGGCGAACCTTTCGCGCCTTTCCGCGATCGAACTGAAGCCGCGCATCGTATCCGCCGCCGAACTCCCCGCCGGTGTTCAGCCCCATGCCACCGCCGCCGCCACCGAACGCAGCGTGAGCGGGGAGCGCGTTCTCATCCGCGCACGCCCGATCCAGTCATTCGACGCCGCCGCACCGCAAATCCTGTTGCTGGAGCACAGCCTCACGCGCGCGCTCGCTGCTTACACACCGATGTTGTGGCAGCTCGCCGCGTGCGGCCTGATCGGCGTGCTGATCGCGGTCGCGGGCAGCTGGCTGCTCGCCCGCCGCCTCAGCCGCCCGATCGCCGCGCTCGACGCCGCCGCGCGTCGCGTGTCGCAGGGCGAATATGCGCAGGTCGCGGTCGAGACTTCCGACGAAATCGGCACCCTCGCCGCCAGTTTCAACCGCATGGTCGACGATATCGGCGAACGCGAGCGCCAGATCACGCATATGGCGCTGCACGATTCGCTGACCGGCCTCGCCAACCGCACGCTGCTGCGCGAACATCTGACGACCGTGCTGTCGCGGGACAGCGGATCGACGAAACGCGCGCTGTTCTGCCTCGATCTCGACAATTTCAAGGTCGTCAACGACACGCTCGGCCATCCGACGGGCGACGCATTGCTGTGCGAGATCGCCGAACGCCTCACCGCCTTTGCCAATGGCGGATTCGTCGCGCGGCTGGGCGGGGACGAATTTGCCATCGTCATCGACGACAGCACCGGATCGCTCGACCGCAGCGCCAGCGAACTGATCCGCGCCGTCGCCAAGCCGTGCCACGTTAACGGCCACCGCATCGTGCCGGGCACCAGCATCGGCATCGCCGTGCTCGGCGTGGACGGCAACGATCCGGTTGCGCTGGTCAAGAATGCCGACCTCGCACTTTACCGCGCCAAGCATGACGGGCGCGGCGGCTTCCGCTTCTTCGAGAGTGCGATGGATGCCGAGGCACAGGCGCGTCGCCAAATGGAGCTCGACCTGCACGACGCTATCCAGAACGGCGAATTGTCGCTGATGTATCAGCCGCTGTTCAACCTCAACGAGGGTCGTGTGTCGGCGTTCGAGGCGTTGTTGCGCTGGAACCACCCCGTGCGTGGGTCGGTGTCGCCGGTCGATTTCATCCCGCTGGCCGAGGATACCGGCCTGATCATCCCGATCGGCGAATGGGTGATCCGCGAGGCATGCCGCACCGCGCGCAGTTGGCCCGACCATGTCCGCATCGCGGTCAACGTCTCCGCCGTCCAGTTCCGCAATCCGGGGCTGAACAGCGTGATTCTTCAGGCGCTGAGCGAAAGCGGCCTGCCACCCGGACGGCTTGAGCTGGAGATCACCGAAAGCCTGTTCATCGACAATGTCGAGGCGACTTTGTCTTCGCTCCACAGCCTGCGCGCGCTGGGCGTTCGCGTGGCGCTCGACGATTTCGGCACTGGCTATTCCTCGCTCAGCTATCTGCGCAGCTTCCCGTTCGACAAGATCAAGATCGACCGCAGCTTCATCATGGACCTGCTCGGCAGCGACAGCGCGACCGCGATCATCAAATCGATCACCAGCCTCGCCGAAGCGCTCGGCATGGAAACCACCGCCGAGGGGGTCGAGCATGTCGAGCAGATGGATATCCTGCGCGAACAGGGTTGCAGCCACATCCAGGGCTTCTACTTCAGCCGCCCGATCACGCCGGAGGCAGTGACGGCGATGCTGGCGGACGGGGCAAGGGAACAGGCGGCGGCCTAGCCCCCTACTCCTCCCCCATCCGTAACGCCGCGATGAACGCCTCCTGCGGGATGCTCACGCTCCCATATTCGCGCATCTTCGCCTTGCCCTTCTTCTGCTTGTCCAGCAGCTTGCGCTTGCGCGTCGCGTCGCCGCCATAGCATTTGGCGGTCACGTCCTTACGCATCGCGCTGATCGTCTCGCGCGCGATCACCTTGCCGCCGATCGCCGCCTGGATCGGGATCTTGAACAGATGCCGCGGGATCAGTTCCTTCAGCCGCTCTACCATCCCGCGCCCGCGCACCTCGGCCGTAGCGCGGTGGACGATCATGCTCAGCGCATCGACCGGCTCCTCGTTGACCAGGATGCCCATCTTGACCAGATCGCCCTCACGATAGCCGATCTGCTCGTAATCGAAGCTGGCATACCCCTTCGACAGCGACTTCAGCCGGTCGTAGAAGTCGAAAACCACTTCGTTGAGCGGCAGCTCGTACGTCGCCTGCGCCCGCCCGCCGACATAAGTCAGGTTCTTCTGAATGCCTCGCCGATCCTGGCACAGCTTCAGGATCGATCCCAGATACTCGTCGGGCACATAGATCACCGCCTGAATCCACGGCTCCGATATGCTCTCGATCTTGTTCGGCTCGGGCATGTCGGCCGGGTTGTGCAGCTCGATATGCCCCGCGCCATGCGTCAGGTCGATCTGGTACACCACCGACGGTGCGGTGGTGATCAGGTCGAGGTCATATTCGCGCGTCAGCCGCTCCTGAATGATCTCAAGATGCAACAGCCCGAGGAACCCGCAGCGGAAACCAAAGCCCAGCGCCGCCGACGTCTCCATCTCGAACGAGAAGCTGGCGTCGTTCAGCCGCAGCCGCGAAATGCTCTCCCGCAGTTTCTCGAAATCCGCCGCATCGACCGGGAACAGGCCACAGAAAACGACCGGCTGGACTTCCTTGAAGCCCTCCAGCGCCTGCAATGCCGGCCGCTTGGCATCGGTCAGCGTATCGCCGACCCGCGCCTGCGCCACTTCCTTGATCTGCGCCGTAATGAACCCGATCTCGCCGGGGCCGAGGTCCGGCAGATTCTCGATCTTCGGCCGAAACGCACCGACGCGATCAACCAGATGCGTCGTCCCCGCCGCCATGAACTTGACCTGCTGACCCTTTTTGATGACCCCGTCGATCACGCGGATCAGGATGACGACGCCCAGATACGGGTCATACCAGCTGTCCACCAGCATCGCCTTCAGCGGCGCGTCGATATCGCCCTTGGGCGGCGGAATCCGCTCGACCACGGCGTTCAGGATCTCCTCGATCCCGATGCCTGACTTGGCGCTCGCCAGCACGGCGCCCGATGCGTCGATGCCAATGATCTCCTCGATCTCGTGCCGCACCTTTTCCGGCTCGGCCGACGGCAGGTCGATCTTGTTGATGACCGGCACGATCTCATGGTCGTGCTCGATCGACTGATAGACGTTCGCCAACGTCTGTGCCTCGACCCCCTGCGCCGCGTCCACAACCAGCAGCGCGCCTTCGCACGCCGCCAGCGACCGGCTCACTTCATACGCGAAATCGACATGCCCCGGCGTGTCCATCAGGTTGAGGACATAATCCAGCCCATCCGGCCCCTTCCAGTCCAGGCGCACGGTCTGCGCCTTGATCGTGATGCCGCGTTCCTTCTCGATGTCCATATTGTCGAGCACCTGCTCGGACATTTCACGCGCGGTCAGCCCGCCGGTGCGCTGGATCAGCCGGTCGGCCAGCGTGGATTTGCCGTGATCGATATGCGCGATGATCGAAAAGTTACGGATGCGGGAAAGTTCGGTGGCCATAGACCGCGCGCGTTAGCAGGGGGAACGGCGGCTGCCTAGATGACCCAATAGCGCCCGAACCTGCTGCAGATTACGTTCCTGATGGCCGATGTGTGCGATTGCCGCATGTTCCTGAAAAATATCGAGTGCGACCTTGAAATTTCGTTCAGCTTCCTTGGCTGAAAATATTTTCCCGAAAGTCTGAGCTATTTGCAAATGCGCTAACCCAATCATCGCAAAAATCTGTCCTACGTTGATAGTTCGGGAATCAGGGCCAGCTAATTGCAGAGCGTGGCTGCCATAGGCTATAGAAATATCTAGACACCTCCTGCTCTTTCTTAAAAATCCAATCGAGCGCCACGGCATCATCATATTAGACATAGCCTGCATTTGTAACAGATCTGATCCCATAGATTTAGCAATTGCCCTTGACTCTGACAAACATATCACTGATTTTCTTAGAAGAATTATGCTATTACTCTTTTCTCCCAATGAGAAAAATCCGATTCCCATGTTATTGTAAAGAGAGCACAGCCTCCTAGGCGGACCACTTTCTCCATATGACGCAAGAAGCTTTTCATACCATTTCATAGCTTCAACGAAACTATCTGAGTTGCCTTGATAGTCTCCGTACGTTCTCAGCGCGTTACCCAAATTCTCGTAATTATTAACTGCAATAGTTTTTTCTACATCTTCTGCAACTACAATAGCCTCTCGCAGGTTACGTATTGATTCAAGCAAATCACCCCTGTCATATGACAGGGTAGATCGCCTTCTATACGCAATCCCTAAGTTTGCCTTGATATTGCACCATTTTTTTAAATCTACCGATTTGTATAAAATTTCTAGATTATTCAGTATATCAATAGATTCATTAATTTCATAAAGTGATGAAACTCCACCTGTATTCATTAGGCATATTGAAAGTTGATTTTCAACCTCATGCGCCCTTTCAGGATATTTCAAGCAATGCCGACGCAAATCCCTCCAGCGTGAAATGCATTCTTTCCTGATAATTTCGTCGAGATTTGTTTGAGAAAGTTCGTAGTATATATATGCAGCGCTAAATTTTAGATCGATAGTTACATATTCCGACGATGAGTATTTTGTAGCATCGTCATACAATGCAATTGATTCAATATATTTTCCTGATAGTTTAGCATTCTCTGCACGCACTACAGTATGTGATAAAATTTCTGACTGAATAATTCTATCTTTTTTCTTTAAATTGTCGATTATTTCACCAAATAATATATCTACTTGGGAAAAATTTCCTTTATCCGTTTCAAACTTTGCTTGAGCAAGCAGATCATCATTTCGACCATCGGCTTCGATTCCCGCTATCCTAACGCGCTGCTCTCGCCATTCGGTAACTTTCTTGAGCAAATACTCCCGGAGATTCTCAATATTGTCGATATGGCTCTCCTCACCATACGCATCGGCCAGAGAGCGCAACACTTCGAACGAAGCCTGCTCACCCACACCCTGATTTAATATTACTTGGCGCAATAACGCCGTCACTTCACTGTGATTTTCTCGAGCTTCGGACCGTAATTCGGCAAGCTCTTCGTCCATTTCCGCAAGCACGATGGACTGTTGCATCGCAAGTGCCGTTACCTCGTTCAACCGCTCGAATGCAAGGGTACGAAACACTTCGCCCTTGTCGCTGACCTCTCGGGAAAAAAAGAGGACAAAGGTCGCCGCCCAACCTGGCTTGCTCGCATGGCCTTTACGAAACACTGTACGTAGCTCGTCGGTCAAGGGCTCGCCCATTACCCCTTCTATTCGTTCAATCACTAGCTCAACAACTACGGCATCTGGATCGGCGTCCTCACAATAGATATTCTCTATCAAACGCGTCAGTTCGGCTTCAGGGAAGTGATCCCCCTCGACGCGAAATGCCGTCAACGCCGGATCGCGGACGGCTTTCTTCAGCGCCTTCAAGGCTCTGTAATCTTCTGGAGACATTGCCGCACGTTTGGCTAAGCCTGCCATGATCTGAACCGATTTGAGCCAAGCGTCATGGGTCGCACGCAGCACATCATGGTTCTTCGGAGTCTGTGTGCGCTTCAAAGCGCTCGCTAGTTTGCGCCCGCCGGCCATCGCTGCTGCATCTGCACGATTGCCGATCAGTCCCCAGACACAACCTGCTGCAATACTCGTCAACGTAAAAGGATCGGCCAATGAATACTCCCTTTCTCTATCTTTAACCGACTGCGCCATTGCTCGAATGCCAGTCAGGAAATCGAGTTGCATCTTATCGATAAGCACGCCACCCTCGACTATGCCTACTCTCCTCGTCCTTCTCGCCTGCCTGATCGCCGCTCCCGCGCTGGTAAAGGACCCGCCAATCTATGTCGTCCGCCATTTCGACACTCCGGCGGGCGAACGTGATCCCAATCTCCTCCCCGCCGGCAAGACCCGCGCAGAAAAGCTGGCCAAATGGTTCAGGGGCAAGAAGCTCAAGGCGATCTATGTCAGCGACTATAAACGCACCCGCCAGACCGCCGCCCCGCTCGCCGCGGCCAAAGGCGTCACCGTCGAAACCTATGATCCCAAGGGTTCGCCCGCAATCGTCGCGCGCGCAAAGGCCGCTAAAATCCCCGTGCTGATCGTCGGCCACAGCAACACCGTCCCCGATATCGTCGAGCAGCTCGGCGGCACCCGCCCCGCCGATCTGAGGCACGAGGATTTCGGTGACGTCTGGACCGTGCGCGGCGGCAAGTCGAAACGCGCCAAGATCAATCCCTAACCCCCGCATATTTCGCATGACGTCCCCGTAATGGTTTTGGTAAGACCCGTCTCAGGGGAGGGCGCAAGCCTTCAAAGTGTCAGAGCGTATCAGTGGTTGGATGGTGTCTGCTGCGGCAGAATCGTCAGCACGGCTTCGGGGCGTCGCCCCGCCAAGGGAGGAATATTCATGCGTATCGTTCGGAATCTCGTCGCCGCCACCGCGCTTGCCGGAATGGCTGCCGGTCCCATCGCTGCTTCGGCACAGACCGCGACCTCGTCGTCAGGCAAAACCTATCGTGACGGCACGACCAAGGGCGCATCGTCGGGCCGCCGCGATCAGGAACGCGGCCAGCGCGATATTCCGCGCTGCACCCGCAACCTCGGCACCGTCGCCATCGTCGAGCCGGACAATCAATGGTGGCGTGAATTCAACCTGGGCAGCCCGGAGGCGATCCTGAAGGTGTTCATTCAGCAGTCCGGCTGCTTCACGATGGTCAATCGCGGCCGCGCGATGCAGAGTCGCGCGATGGAGCGCGCGCTGCAGGAACAGGGCGAGATGCAGAAGGGCCAGAATATCGGCAAGGGGCAGGTCCGCACCGCCGACTATTTCCTGCAACCCGACATCGTCTCCGGTAACAGGGATTCGGGCGGCAGCGCGGTCGGTGCCGGGATCGGTGGTCTGCTCGGCCGTCGCGGCGGCGTGCTCGGCGGCATCGGCGCGATCGCCGGGGGCATGAAGATCAGCAAGAAGGAAGCCAGCGTCACGCTGTCGATGGTCGATGCCCGCACGACCGAAGAAAAGGCGCTGACCGAGGGTTATGCGCGCAAGACGGACGTCGGCTTTGGCGGCGGCGCAGCGGCCGGCTGGGGCAGCGGCATCGCCGCAGCCGGTGGCGGCGGCTATCAGAACACCGAAATCGGCCAGGTCATCGTACTCGCCTATCTCGATGCCTATACGAAGCTGGTGTACGAACTCGGCGGCCTGCCCGACAGTGCAGCCGCTGCGGCCCCGCCCGCCAAGCGCAAGTAAGACGCAATCCTTTCTTCAGCCCCTCCCGCCTTCGCGGGAGGGGTTGGGGAGGGTCTTTTTCTTTGAGACTGCACGACACGCCATCAATCCCCTGCACGGTCTGGCGTTTCGGGCGTCGCCGGGGCAGGATGGCTGAAACGATCCGGGAAAGACCCATGCGCCGCCTGATCCTTGCCGCCGCCATTTTGTCGCTGGTGCTGCCCGCCGCCGCACGCGACCTGCTGCTGGTCGGCAACAAGGGTGAGGACACGTTCGGCATCTACGACCTCGCCGACGGCAAACAGCTTGCCAAAATCCCGACCGGTGCCCAGCCGCACGAAATCGCGGTGATCGGCGACGGCACCAAGGCGGCGGTGGTGTCCTATGGCGGCGAGACGATCGACATCATCGACCTGGCACCGCTGGGCAAGGTCGCGACCATCCAGCTGACCCCCAACAAGCGCCCGCACGGACTGCTCTGGATGCCAAAAAGCGAGCGCCTGATCGCCACGACCGAGGGCAGCAATTCGGTCGCCATCGTCGAACCGGACGGCAGCATAACCTCGATCGCCACCGGACAGGTCGGGTCGCACATGGTCGCGCTGCTGGGCGAAGAACGCGCCTTTATCGCCAATATCGGCTCCGGCACCGTCAGCGTGCTCGATCTGAAAGCCAATATCAAGCTCCGCGACCTCACCACCGGCGGCAAGCCGGAGGGCATTGCGGTCGCCGGCGGCAAAGTCTTCGTCGGCGACCTCACCGCGCCGCGCGTGACCGTGTTCGACGCCGCAACCTATGAGAAGATCGGCGAACTGGCGGTTGGCGGCAATGCGATCCGCGTCATCGCCAGCCCCGATGGCAAGACCGTCGCCACCAGCAATGTCGACAAGGGCAGCGTGACGCTGATCGATGTCGCCACCCATTCGGTGTTGCGCACCCTCCCCGTCTCCAGCGATCCCCAGACGGCGCAGGTCACGTTGATCTGGTCCAACGACGGCCAGAAGCTTTACGCAGCGGAGACTGCGCGCAATCAGGTCGCCGAGATCGATGTGGCGAGCGGCAAGGTCCTGCGCCGCATCGATGTCGGCAAGAATGGCGACGGGCTGGCGGTGACGACTTTACCCTAACGCCGCCAGCACGCTCTCCCACCGCGCCTCGCCTTCACCGCGCACCAGCACCCACGGCACCCCGCGCCGTTCCAGTTCCGCCTTTGACAGATCGAAAAATCGCTGCCGCGCCTCGACCGTGCCGAACATCCGCGTGCCATCCGCGACCCATGGCAAGTCGATGTCGAACAACAGATACAGGTCCGCCGTCCCGACCCAAGCGTCGAACCACGGGTCACGTTCCCCGAACAACATGTCCGCCCACACCGCCGTCATCAGCGGATCGGTGTCCAGGATCAGCGGCTCGATCCCCGCCGTCAGCATCGTGCGCACTCCGGCATCGTGAGTCTTCGCAATCTCGACCAGATCGCGCATCGTAAAGTCGATCCCACGCGCCTCGGCATATTCGCGGCCATATTCCTCGACCACTTCCCCACCCAGATGCGCGGCAAGGCGCGGCGCGATGCTGGACTTGCCGGTGCTCTCGGGGCCATGAAGGCAAATGGTTTTCAGGGTCACGCCGCCATCCCCCGCCGATACGCACGATGCCAGTCGATCAGGCCCCAGATCGCCAGTCCCAGCAACACCGCATAAACCCCGGACGTCAGCCACAACCCGCGCGCCGCGAACAACGGCACCGCGACGATATCAACCACGATCCACAACACCCAATTCTCCAGATAGCGCCGCGACAACAGCAATTGCGCGGCGACGCTGGTGATCGCCACCCCGGCATCCCACCACGGCAGGGATGCATCGGTAAAGCGGTGCATCAGCGCGCCCCAGCCCCAGATCGCCAGACCGCACCCGACGATCCACGCCGCCCGCATCTGCCATGACAGGGCCAGCACGACCACCTCACCCACATCGGCCTGTGACCGCCGCCAGTTGAACCAGCCATAGAGGTTGAGGATCAGGAAAAACCCCTGCAGCAGCATGTCGCTGTACAGCTTCGCGTCCAGAAACAGGCTTGCGTAGAGCGCCACGGCGACGATCCCGAACGGATAATTCCACACGCTGCGCCGCGCGACGAACGCGATGTTGGTCAGCACGAACAGCGCCGCAAGAATCTCGATCGGGTTCACGCCGCGCCCCTTGCCGCAGGATGCCGCCAAGGTCGAGAGGGATGCGACCCGCTTGCCCTTCGCCCGATCCGCGCTACGCTTCCGTTTCAGGGTGCGGCACCGGCCCGCGCCCCCACCCGGCCACCCAACGCCAGTACCCTATGGGTGGCCGGGTGGGGGAGCGGGCCGGTGCCGCCTCCGCGCGCCGCAAGGCGCGCCAACAAAAGGCAGAGGAGCCACTATGCGGCATATCGCGGTGATCGGATCGGGACCGGCGGGCTATTACACCGCCGAAGCCGCGCAGAAGCAGTTTGGGGACGATGTCCGCGTCGATATCATCGACCGCCTGCCCGTGCCGTTCGGCCTGATCCGCACCGGGGTCGCGCCCGATCATCAGTCGATCAAGGGCGTCTCACGCCGCTACGAAGCGACCGCGTTGACCGACAATGTCCGCTTCGTCGGCAACATTTCGGTCGGCGATCAGGTGACGATTCCAGAACTGCTCGAACTCTACGATGCAGTCGTCCTCGCCACCGGCGCTCCGCGCGATCGCGCGCTCGAGGTGCCGGGGGCCGATTTACCCGGCGTGGTCGGCTCCGCCGCGTTCGTCGGCTGGTATAATGGCCACCCCGATTTCGCTGCGCTCGCGCCGCCCCTCGACGGCCCCGGCGCGGTGGTGATCGGCAACGGCAATGTCGCGCTGGATGTCGCCCGCGTGCTGGCCAAGACACAGGGGGAATTCGCCGGATCGGATATCGTCAATCACGCATTGTCCGCGCTCGACGCGTCGCACGTCACCACCATCACGCTGCTGGGCCGTCGCGGTCCGCATCAGATCAATATGACGCCCAAGGAACTGGGCGAGCTCGGCCACCTCGAACGCGCCGCCCCGGTGGTCGAGGCCGACGACTTCCCGCCCGAACTCGACGATGCGATGCTCGAGCCCGGTCAGCGCAAATCGATCACCCATCTGCGCAACTTCGCCGCCACGCCCGTCGATAAGCCGGTCCATATCGTCTTCGACTTCTTCGCCATGCCGGTCGCGGTCGAGGGCGACGGCAAGGTCGAGCGCGTCATCGTCGAACGCACCCGGCTGGACGAGCGCGGCGCGGCGGTCGGCACGGGCGAGACCTATGCCCTCCCCGCCAGCCTGGTCATCAGCTGTATCGGCTATCGCACGCCGCCGATCGACGGTGTCCCCTATGACGACCGCGCCGGGCGCTTTGCAAATGACGAAGGTCGCGTGATGCCCGGCCTCTATGCCGTCGGCTGGGCGCGACGCGGCCCGACCGGCACGATCGGCACCAACCGCCCCGACGGCTTCGCCATCATCGAAAAGATCGCCGAGGACACGCGCGGCGACAGCCGCAAGGCCGGCCGCACCGGCCTCGACGCGCTGCTGGCGGCGCGCGGCGCGGACGTCGTCACCTTCCGCGACTGGCAAAAGATCGAAGCCGCCGAAATCGCCAACGCCCGCGACGGCGCACCGCGTGAGAAATTCACCAGCATCGAGGCCATGCTGGCAGCACGCGGCACCTGAAAACCCTCTCCCCTTGGGAGAGGGAGGAAGCCGCCAACGGCGGCGGAAGGGTGAGGGCATATGGATAGAGTGCAGCCTTCCCCACCCGCTTGCACACCCGTCACTGCCTCGTTATACGCGCGCCTCCAAGCGACCGCCGGTCCGCCCGCCCGGGGCATTTTTCGAGGACGCGGCACTCCGTCGGGGAGTAGCTCAGCCTGGTAGAGCACTGCCTTCGGGAGGCAGGGGCCGGAGGTTCGAATCCTCTCTCCCCGACCATCTGGAAGGATCCGGTCGCAGCTTTCGCACTGGAAGGCGCAAGTTGCGCATTCGTAACTTGCGCGAACCGGTGCCTTCGGCGTATTTTGATACCGAAGAGGATTTCGCCCATGACGCTTGCTCTCGCGCCTTCGCCTGATCGCTTTTCCATCCTGACCATTTCCGATGCCAATGGCGCGACCCCGGCATGGAACGCCCGATTCGGCTGGCCCAGCGCCGGTGACAGCCATCTGGCATTCGATTTCGACCGCGCCGGACAGCGCAGCATCTGGGCGGCGCAGCTCGACGCCGCCGTGCTGCGCGCCGACCGCGCGGTGCTGATCGTGGCGGAGGGTCTGGGCTGTCACGCCGCGTCATGGTGGGCACGCCTCTCGCCGTCGCATTATGTGTCGCGCGTCGCGGGTGCCCTGTTGTTCGATCCCGACATGGCCGACGAAGCCGATATCCGGCGCGGTCAGTTCGCCTCGCCCCGCACCGCCCTGCCCTTTCCCTCGATGGTCGTCGCGGATCGTCTGCCCGGCAGCGACCCTGCCGCGTTCGGTCCGCTCGCCGATGGCTGGGGCAGCCGCCTCGTCGCCGGAAACCGCCAGCGATCGCGTATCCAGCCGGCCTGGCGCAACGCGCAGCGGCTGGTCGAGCGCCTGACCGCCGCGGTCGTCGCGCATGACGTCGACCGCGCATTGGCGTTGCGCGGACGCAGAGACTAACGCGCTCCCACCGATTTAATTTCAGGATTTTTTGATGACCCGGGCACCGAACTGCGCGTCGCTCGTTGCGCGCGCATGAAACTCCATATCCGCGCCCATCTCGACTATAATTTCGCCACGCCGTCGGACGTCCTGATCCAGCTCGAGGCCGCTGCGATCCCCGAACAGGTCATCGAATCCGCGAACCTCAACCTGTCCAGTTGCGAGCATTTCGCCCGTGTCCCCGCGCAGGATGCGATCGGCGAACGCATCTGGCTGCGTGCCGAAGGGCAGCTGACGGTGGATTACGAAGCCACCGTCAGCATTCAACGGCTGGTGCGCGATTGCAGCACGCTCCCCCGCGTCGAGCCGCGTTTCCTGCCGGGTGAAACCGTCCAGTATCTGATGGCGTCGCGCTATTGCCCGTCCGACCAGTTCGAGAAGTTCGTCGATGCCGAATTCGACCATCTCGACGGCGGCGCACGGATCATGGCGATGCGCGACTGGATCGAAACCAACTTCACCTACAGTTCGGGCAGCAGCACGGCGGAAACCACCGCGCTCGACACCTTCGTCCGGCGTGAAGGCGTGTGCCGCGATTACGCGCATGTCCTCATCACCCTCGCCCGCGCCTCCGGCATCCCGGCGCGCATCGCCAGCGTCTATGCGCTGGGTGTCGAGCCACAGGATTTCCATGCCGTCGCCGAAGTATTCATCGGCAATGAATGGCATCTGGTCGATCCCACCGGCATGGCCAGCGAAGCGAACATGGCCAAGATCGGCATCGGCCGCGATGCCGCCGACGTGTCGTTCCTCACCTCCTACGGCAACGCCGATTTCAACAACCAGTGGGTTCAGGTGACGGCGGTTTGAAACAAATCCTCCCCGACACGGGGAGGATTTGATGCCTACAACCCCTCGCCCCCCACCCACTGCGCATTCGACAGCCGCCGCGCGACATCCCATGTCTGCCGCCGGATATCGGGCACCGCGACGATCTCCCAGAACGCCCCGCGCGTCATCGGTCCGAGTGCATAGAGCCGCTCGCTCGGTCGCCCGTTCACGTCGATCACCTCGCCGACGCCGTTGACGTCGATCCCCAGATTACCCGCATCGGGCCGGATCGCCCCACGGTCGCGCAGCGCCACCAGCAACGGATCTGCGGTACGCGACAAATCGCCCAGCGGCCCGGTACAATTGACGATCCGCCGCACGTTCATCGTCTCCGCCGCATCCGCCCCACGCGGTCGCCAACTCATGGCTACCTCGCCCTCACGCGCCGCAAAGCCGAGCGTCTTGCCAGCCACCACGCGCAACCGTCCGCTGTCGCCCATCGCCGCCAGCCGATCCGCCACCTGCGGTGCCAGCCGGTGCCGATGCACATCCCACCACGGGCGCAGATGCCGCAGGAACCGCCCCCGCTCCGCCTCGCTGGCATTCGCCCACATCGGCTGGGTAAAGGGCCGCAACTCGTCCACCGCCGCACGCCAGCCAATCGCATCGGCCCGCGCCCGAACCTGTGCCAACAGCGCCGACGCGACCGTCCCAGGCCGCTCCTCGATCCGCTCCCACTCGCCACCGCTCGCATGCCGACGCGGCAGCAGCCCGCGCCGCGACAGCGCGACGATCCGTCCGGTAAAGCCGCATGCGTCGAGCATCAGCGCGACGTCCACCATCGTCAACCCGGTGCCGATCACCAGCACCGTGTCATCCGCCGTCAGCCCCTCGGCCACATCTCCAGCCCACGGATCCCCCTTGTAGAGATCGTCCGACAGTGCCCCCGCATCCAGCCCCGGCGGATCATGTGTTGGCAGATTGCCGACCGCCAACACCGCCCCATCCGCCGCCAACGCGCTGCCATCCGCCAGCGTCAGCGCGACGCCCGCATCATGCTCGACCGCATCGACCACTTCGCCATAGTGCACCGTCAGCCGACCCTCGCTCAGCGCGATCGCGCCCTGCAAAATCTCGCGCAGATACACGCCGAATGTCACGCGCGACGCGAATACATGCGCCGCATCCACCACCCCGCGCGCCTCCAGCCAGCGCACGAAATGCCCCGGATCGTCGGGAAACGCGCTCATATTGCCAGCGCGCACGTTCAGCACATGGCTGGGATGCGCCGCGCCATAGGCCAACCCTTCCCCCGCCTGCGCGCCCCGCTCGATCAGCGTCGCGCGCGGCCCCTTGTGCCGCAGCAAGTTGATCGCCTGCAACGTCCCCGAAAAGCCCGCGCCGATGATCGCGACATGCTCGATTCCGGCCACCCTTATATCTCGTATTCGATCTGCCACTCCGGCTCGGCAAAGGCGGGGCGCTTCTCCGCGAACGCCGGTTGCCGCGCCTTCATCCGCCCGTACGCGCCTTCACCGTGTCACTCGCGGTCCGCACGAACAGCGCCGGGATCACCGCATGGACGATGCACGCGAGGCCACCAACCACCATGTGCGCGCCAAACCCGGCGGCGGTCGTGAAATGCTCGCCATAGCTCTCCCCCACCTCACGCGGGTGGCGCAGCAGCAGCCGGTCGATCATGCTTCGTCTCCTGGAGCATTGGATGGGGTAAAATCCTCGACCAGCTCATAATGGCCAGCCGGAAAAACCTGTCGCGCAATGGTGACGGGCGTCGGGCCGCGCCACGTCCAGCGCTCGATCTGCAAGCAGGGCGATCCGGCGGCGATGTTCAGATGCCGCGCCGCCACACCCTCCGCGCCGACCGCTGCGATCCGGTGCCGCGCCTCGGTCCACGGCACATTCGCCAGCAGCCACGCGCCCGGCGCAACCGCCTCGAAATCGGCGGTCTCCGCCCCCGGTGCGACCGCCAGATCGAGCCAGCGGGCTTCCCATCCGAACGGTGTTGCCCCGGCATGGTGCACGCCCGACAGGGCCAGCCAACACCCGCCCGCGCGCGCCGGAAACCCCTCGGGTGCGCGGCGCTCCAGCTCGACCGACAGCAATTCCCAGCGGTAGACCTCACCCCGCGCCGCAATCAGCGCGCCGATATCGGGCACCCCGACCACCGCCGTGCGGATCTGCGGCTTCGCCACGAAGCTGCCGGCACGCCGCTTGCGCTCGATCAGCCCGTCCAGCGCCAGCCGCGACAATGCCTTGTTCGCCGTAGCCCGCGCACAGCCATAGCTCGCCACCAGTTCATGCTCGAACGGCACCTTCGTCCCCGGCGCCCATTCGCCTGATCGGATGCGCTGCTCGATATCGCCGCGAATGCGCGCCTCGACGCTCATGCCAGCAACCTCGCCAGCGCCGCCCGATAGCGCGCCGCAATCGCCTGCGCGTTCCAATGCCGCCCGCCCTCGACGTGCTTCACGCCGGCCCGCCACACACAGTCCACACCTGCGCGGCTGGCGAACACCCAGCTATCGATCAGCGCATCACCCTTGCGGTCGGCGAACGCCACATCGTCACGGTTCAGCGAAACGATATCCGCCGGACGCCCGACGGCCAGTCCCGTCACGGCCCCCAGCGACTGCCCACCGCCAGCCACTGCCGCCGCAAACAGCCGCGCGCCGGTCGCCGGACGATTCGCGCCCGCCAGCACATTGCGCGCCCGCCGCGTCAACCTTTGCCCATATTCCAGCAACCGCAGCTCCTCCGCCGCATCGACTCGCACGTTGGAATCGCTGCCGATCCCGATCGCCCCGCCGCTATCCAGAAACAGCGATGCTGGAAACACGCCATCGCCCAGATTGGCCTCGGTCACCGGACACAACCCGGCGACCGCGCCGCTGCGCACGATGCCCGCAACCTCAATCGCCTCAACATGCGTCGCATGCACAAGCGTCCAGCGCGCATCGACCGGCATCTCGTGGAGCAGCCACCGCACGGGGCGCTTGCCGCTCCAGGCGGCGCAATCGTCCACCTCGCGCACCTGCTCCGCAATATGGATATGCACCGGGCCTCCCAACGGCAGGATCGCCCGCAATTCTTCCGCCGTCACCGCGCGCAGACTGTGCGGCGCGACCCCGATCACGCCGTCCGGCGGCAATATCGCACCCGCCCGCTCGACCAGCGTTGCAAACCCGTCGACATCATTCACGAACCGCCGCTGCGCCTCGCCCGCAGGCTGCCCGCCAAACCCGCCATGCGCATAAAACACCGGCAGCAGCGTCAGCCCGATCCCCGCAATCTCCGCCGCCGCCGCAACTCGCCCGGACATCTCCGCAACGTCATCAAACCGCGACCCGTCCGGCGCATGATGCAGGTAATGAAACTCGCCAACGCGCGTGAACCCGGCCTCCAGCATCTCGGCATAGGCCTGCGCCGCAATCGCCTCGCATTCCTCCGGCCCAATCCGCGCGACGAAGCGATACATCAACTCGCGCCACGACCAGAAATCATCGTCCCCGGCCCCGCGCACTTCTGCCAGCCCCGCCATCGCGCGCTGAAACGCATGGCTGTGGACATTGGGCATCCCCGGCAGCGCCACGAAATGCCGCTCATCGCCCGGTGCGGGATCAACCCCGACTGCGACCCGCTCGATCTGCCCGCCGGCCAACGTCAGGCGAACCCGATCAGCCCAACCGGCCTCCAACAGCGCAGACTCGAACCATAGCGTCATACGATTATGTCTAGACATATAAGCGGCAATGTCCAACCATGATGCGCATGGGGACTCCGGCTGACAAACTATGGCGTAACGCCCGCCTTGCGACGATGATTGGCGACGGACTCGGCATCGTCGAGAACGGCGCAATCGCGGCGACCGGCGACACGATCAGCTATGCCGGCCCCTCCACGGACGCCCCCGATGCCGCCGAAATCATCGATTGCGAGGGCCGCTGGATCACTCCCGGCCTGATCGACTGTCACACCCATCTGGTCCACGCCGGGAGCCGTGCAAAGGAATTCGAAGCCCGCCTCAACGGCGCAACCTATGAGGAAATCGCGCGAGCAGGCGGCGGCATCCTCTCCACCGTCACCGCCACCCGCGCCGCCAGCGAGGACGATCTCGTCGCCACCGCCCTCCCCCGCCTCGACCAGCTCATCGGGGAAGGCGTGACGACGGTCGAGATCAAGTCCGGCTATGGTCTCACGCTTGAAGACGAACTAAAAATGCTCCGCGCCGCCCGCCGCCTCGCCACCGAGCGCACGGTCAAGGTCCGCACCACCCTCCTCGCCGCCCACGCTGTCCCTCCCGAATATCGCGGCAATGCCGAAGCCTATGTCGACCTGATCGTCCACGACATCATCCCCGCCGCCACCGGCCTCGCCGACGCGGTCGACGCCTATTGCGAGGGGATTGGCTTTAGCGTCGAGCAGGTCGACCGCATCTTCACCGCCGCCCGCACCCACGGCCTCCCCGTAAAACTCCACGCCGAACAACTCTCCAACCTCCACGGCGCGGCCCTCGCCGCACGCCACCACGCCCTCTCCGCCGACCATCTCGAATATCTCGACGCGGCGGGCATCGCGGCGATGGCCGCATCCGGCACCGTCGCCACCCTGCTCCCCGGCGCCTTCTACTTCACCCGTGAGACCCAAAAACCCCCAATCGAAGCCCTGCGCGCCGCCCGCGTGCCCATCGCCCTCGCCACCGACTGCAACCCCGGCACCTCGCCAATGGCCTCGCTCCTGCTCGCCGCGAACATGGGCGCGACCTTCTTCCGCCTGACTGTCACCGAATGCCTGCGCGGCATCACCGTCAACGGCGCGAGTGCACTCGGCCTCCAGAATACAGGCACATTGGAGGTCGGCAAAACCGCCGACCTCGCCATCTGGAACATCACCGACCCCTCCGAACTCGTCTATCGCATCGCCGCCAACCCCCTCCACGTACGAGTCTTCGCAGGCCAATGATCCTTCCCGGCAACACTCCGCTCAGCACCTGGCGCGCCATCTATCGCGGCGAGCCCGCCCCGCTCGACCTCTCATGCCACGACAGGATCGCCGCCAGCGCCGACGCGGTTCAAGCCATCCTGTCGCGCCACGAACCCGTCTACGGCATCAACACCGGCTTCGGAAAACTCGCCAGCGTCCGCATCGGCGACGAAGACCTCGAAACCCTTCAGCGCAACATCGTGCTCAGCCACGCGGCCGGCGTCGGCGACCCCATGCCCGCCCCGGTCGTCCGCCTGATGATCGCGCTCAAACTCGCCAGCCTCGCCCAAGGGCATAGCGGCGTGAAGCCCGCGACCATCGCGATGCTTCAGGACATGCTCGACCGCGGCATCACCCCCGTCATCCCGGCACAGGGATCGGTCGGTGCCAGCGGCGATCTCGCCCCGCTCGCCCACCTCGCCGCCGCGATGATCGGCGTCGGCGAAGTCGATATGGGCCCGCAACGCCTCCCCGCCAAAACCATGCTCGGCGCGCTCACCCTCGGACCCAAGGAAGGCCTCGCGCTCCTCAACGGCACGCAATTCAGCACCGCCTACGCCCTCGCCGCGCTGTTCGAGACCGAGCGCATGTTCCGCGCCGCGCTTGTCACCGGCGCACTAGCGACCGAAGCCGCCAAAGGCTCCGACACCCCCTTCGACCCCCGCATCCACGCGCTTCGCGGCCATCGCGGCCAGATCGAGGTCGCGCAGACCCTCGCCACCCTGATGTCCGGCTCCGCCATCCGCGCCAGCCACGCGATCGACGACGAACGCGTGCAGGACCCCTACTGCCTGCGCTGCCAGCCGCAGGTCATGGGCGCGTGCCTAGACCTGATCCGACAGGCCGCAACCACCCTCGCCATCGAATCCAATGGCGTCACCGACAATCCACTGATCTTCCCGGACACCGGTGAGGCCCTGTCCGGTGGCAATTTCCACGCCGAACCCGTCGCCTTCGCCGCCGACATGCTCGCGCTCGCCATCTGCGAGATCGGCAGCATCACCGAACGCCGCATCGCCATGCTGGTCGATCCCGCCCTCTCCGGTCTCCCCGCGTTTCTCACCCCGCGCCCGGGTCTCAACTCCGGCTTCATGATCCCGCAAGTCACCGCCGCCGCCTTGGTCAGCGAAAACAAGCAACGCGCAACCCCCGCCAGCGTCGATTCGATCCCCACCAGCGCCAATCAGGAGGATCACGTCTCGATGGCCGGCCACGGCGCGCGCCGCCTGCTGGAGATGACCGCCAACCTCTCCCACATCATCGGCATCGAATATCTCGCCGCCGCACAGGGCTGTGACTTCCACGCCCCGCTCACCTCCAGCGAGCCGCTCGAAGCCGCGCGCGCCCTGCTCCGCGAACAAGTCCCCCACCTCGAAGACGACCGTCACTTCGCCCCCGACATCGCCACCGCCACCGCGCTCGTCCGCAGCGGCGCGCTGGGCGAGGGTTTGCCGGACCTCCTGCCATGATCCTCACCATCCGCAACGACGGCCCGCTGATCGTCAGCATCCCCCATGCCGGGCTCGAACTCCCGGAAGAGATCGCACCCAAACTCGTCTCGCCGAAACGCGCCCGCTATGACGCCGACCTCTATATCGACGAACTCTACGCCTTCGCCTTCACGCTCGGCGCGACCATCGTCCGCACCACCACCTCCCGCACCGCGATCGACGTCAACCGCGACCCCAGCGGCGTGACCCTCTATCCCGGCCAGTTCACCACCGGCCTCTGCCCCACCGAAACCTTCGACGGCCTCCCCCTCTACCGCCCCGGCCACGAGCCCGACGCCGCCGAAATCGCCCGCCGCCGCACGGCATATTTCGACCCGTACCACGCCGCCTTGACCGCCGAGATCGCGCGCCTCAAATCCCGCCACGCCGCGATCGTCCTCTACGAAGCCCATTCGATCCGCAGCACCGTCCCGCGCCTGTTCGACGGCCGCCTCGCTGAATTCAACATCGGCACCAACAGCGGTCAGTCCTGCGCCCCCGAACTCCCGCAATCCATCGCCGCAATCTGTGCCCGGCAGGAACGCAGCCACGTGGTCGATGGCCGCTTCAAGGGCGGCTGGACCACGCGCCATTACGGCCAATCCGCCACCGGCGTCCACGCGATCCAGATGGAACTCGCGATGCGCACCTATCTGGAGGAAGTACCAGAGGCCGACTGGCCCCCGCCCTGGGACCCCGTCATCGCCGCCGGTGCGCAAATGACGCTCCGCCCGATCCTCACCGCTGCCCTAAATTTCGCGAGCGCCCAGCTATGACCAGCAGAACCGACAACAGCCGCCGCATCAAGGCCGCCACCGGCACCACGCTATCCGCCAAAAGCTGGCTCACCGAAGCCCCCTTGCGCATGCTGATGAACAACCTCGACGCCGAGGTTGCCGAAGCGCCCGAATCCCTCGTCGTCTATGGCGGCATCGGCCGCGCCGCACGCGACTGGGACAGCTATGACCGCATCGTCACCGCACTGCGCAACCTCGACGACGATCAGACCCTGCTCGTTCAGTCCGGCAAGCCCGTTGGCGTGTTCCGCACCCATGCCGACGCCCCGCGCGTCCTGATCGCAAACTCCAACCTCGTCCCCAAATGGGCGACGTGGGAGCATTTCCACGAACTCGATCGCAAGGGGCTGGCGATGTACGGCCAGATGACCGCCGGATCGTGGATCTATATCGGCACACAGGGCATCGTTCAGGGCACATACGAAACCTTCGTCGAGGTCGGTCGCCAGCATTTCGGCGGTGACCTGTCCGGCAAATGGATCCTCAGCGCCGGCCTCGGCGGCATGGGCGGCGCACAACCGTTGGCGGCGACGATGGCGGGCGCGTCGTGCCTCGCGATCGAATGCCAGCCCAGCCGGATCGAGATGCGCCTGAAAACCCGCTATCTCGATCACAGCGCCACCAGCATCGACGAAGCGCTCGACATCATCCGCACCTCGCCCACCCCCGTTTCGGTCGGCCTGCTCGGCAACGCGGCGGAAATCCTCCCCGAACTCGTCCGGCGCGGCATCCGCCCCGATGTCGTGACCGATCAGACCAGCGCACACGATCCCATCAACGGCTACCTCCCCGCAGGCTGGACCCTCGACCAGTGGTTCACCAAGCGCGAAACCGCGCCCCACGAAGTGGAGGTCGCCGCCCGCGCGTCAATGGCCACCCACGTCCGCGCCATGCTCGATTTCCACGCGCAGGGCATTCCCACGCTCGACTACGGCAACAACATCCGTCAGATCGCGAAGGACGCGGGCGTCGAGAACGCTTTCGCCTTTCCCGGCTTCGTCCCCGCCTATATCCGCCCGCTCTTCTGCCGCGGCATCGGCCCGTTCCGATGGGCCGCACTGTCGGGCAATCCGGAGGACATCTACAAGACCGATGCGAAGGTGAAGGAACTCCTCCCCGACAACCATCACCTCCACAACTGGCTCGACATGGCGCGCGAACGCATCGCGTTTCAGGGGCTGCCCGCCCGCATTTGCTGGGTCGGCCTGGGCGACCGCCACCGCCTCGCGCTCGCCTTCAACGACATGGTCGCGAGGGGCGAACTCGAAGCCCCCATCGTCATCGGCCGCGACCACCTCGACAGCGGCTCCGTCGCCAGCCCGAACCGCGAAACCGAAGCAATGCTGGACGGCAGCGACGCCGTCTCCGACTGGCCGCTCCTGAACGCCCTCCTCAACACCGCCAGCGGTGCTACCTGGGTCTCCCTCCACCACGGCGGCGGCGTCGGCATGGGCTATTCCCAGCACAGCGGGATGGTCATCGTCGCGGACGGCACGGCGGATGCGGCACGGCGGCTGGAGCGTGTGCTGTGGAACGACCCCGCGATGGGCGTGATGCGGCACGCCGATGCCGGGTATGACATCGCCAAGGACTGCGCGCGGGAAATGGGGCTGGATTTGCCGGGGATATTGTAGGGATTAGCAATCAAATACCTCTCCCCCACCCCCGTCATGCTGAACTTGTTTCAGCATCCACCCCGCCACAAGCAGCGGCGTCGCGGCTGGCAGGGTGGATGCTGAAACAAGTTCAGCATGACGGCAGTTTAAAAGTGGCAGCTAACGACCCACTTGCGGACATTACGGCTAAGGATCATGCTGCCTTGATGCCGACAGCCGAAGAAAATTCCCCGCCCCACACCGATGCTGATTATTACGGCTTTGTGCTGACCGGACTGTTCGGCGTGATCGACGACGCAGAATCTTCGGAATGCGACCCCGAGGCCATCGCGCTGCTACGCCAAGCCAGCGACTTGTTGTGGGCCGAGTTCCAGCAGCGACATCCGGGCGCTTGGGACCAAAAGAAGACTGGCAGCTAACCACCCTCTAGCAGACGCCGCCCCCGCCAGTTCGCCACATGCGCCCCGGCCAGCAACAAACTGCCCGCCACCGTAACCGCCATCTCCACGACAGCCCAATTCCCGAACGCCAACCCCGCCGCCATCAGCACCAGCCCCGCGCCGCCCACGAACAGCGGCGCGACCCCACGATGCCGCCGCCACCCCTCGACCAGCGCGAACGTACTCGTCGGAATCGCGAACAACAGCACGGCCAGATGAAATCCCTCACCCGGATCGACCCGCCCGGCCATCGCGGGCAGCGCCGCGATCAACAGCGGCAGGCCCAGGCAATGCACCAGACACAAAGCCGACGCCCCCACCGCAAACCCGTCGAACCACTTCCCCATCACCGTCCGCATCACGCACACCTCATTGCCGAGCAGCGCAAATGATACTTTATATCATGAAATGCAAGAGGACGAGGACGTCCACTTGCAATGTTGGATTCCATCTGCTTGAATCCACCTTCAGGCGACCTAACAACCGCCCGCTCTTTGACCCCGTCGACCTCCGCATGACACCCCTCAAACGTGTCAACTTCGTCAACCGCGCGCACGCCGCTGTGGGCAATGTTCGCAACGTTTCGCCCGTCAGCCCCCAACCGCCGGTGCCTCGGGCGGCACTGCGGCATTGCGCCACCGCGCCACGGGCACCGCCTCGATTGTCTTGTCCGCCCGCGCCCGCCGCTGGATCAGCGTCGCCCCATCCTGCGCGGTCCCGCCAATCGTCGCCCGCACCCGCACCCAAAACGTATCGGAACTAAACCCCGTCCCCGGCGGCTGGCTCACCTTCTGGTCGGACAAGTCGCGCAACGTGATCTGCCCATTGCGCCGCCGGATCGCGTCCAGCCGCTCACCGACCACCGGATCGTCGAACAGGATGCCCAACAATTCCGGGTCCGCACTGTTCAGGTTGATCGTCGTATTGCCGGGCAGTGCCGTCACCATCCGCTCCAGCCGCGCGATCGACGCCGGATCGGCCCCCGGCAGCAACCGGATCGGGCGGATATCGCTCACCGGCCCCATCGCCCGGACATAGCCGACTGCCTCATTGACCTGCGTCTCATCCAGCCCGGCGATCCCGGCGAGTTTCTGGAACAGCACCACCGGCGAAACCTCGCCACTGCGCAGCGAATTGACGTTGAACCGCCCCTCGGCATCGCTCACCGCCAGGTCGAACGTCCCGCCATCGATCGCCACGCCGTTCGCGCCAATGCTCGCCCACGGTTCCCCGACATGATCGACGTCCGGCCCATCCACCGCATCTTTGGCCAGCGCCGTGATCGCCGACAATTCGCCGCCGCGCACGATCGCCGCCGCCCGCGCCACTTCCCGTCCGCGCAATGCCCGGTCCAGCGCCAGTTCCTCACGACTGATCATCAGCAGCACCAGCCCGCTGGCGATGGCGACGAACATCAGTACGTTGATGAGGATCATGCCCGCCTCGTCGTCGCGGCGTTTCATGGAACGTCCTTCGGCACGGCCGGTAGAACCACCACCCGGCGCAGCACGCCCTGTGGCCCCGGCACCCCGCCGACCAGCATCTCGACCGAAACGGCGCGCGGCCATTCCGCCTTGCGCGCCTCGCTCGGCGGCCAGCGGTCCACCCACGCCGCCCCGTCGCGGAACCGCCACACCGCGCCGCCAACACCTTGCAACATCGCCTGTGGCTGTGGCGCGGATCGCACCAGCACACCGCCGACAGCATCATACCGCACCGGCACCGCCGGCCCGCCCATCCCGGCCGCGACGCGGGTAAACGCAATCCCGTTACCGCCCCCCGAAATCTCGCCGCGCGTCACCTGATCCAGATCGCTCTGGATCACGAACATCGCCCGTTGCAGATCGGCCAGCCGCCCCAGCCGCGCCTCGGTCCGCCCCTGAACCTTCAACACGCTGTCGAGGAGCCCCATCCCCGCCACGGCGATGAGCGCGAACAGCCCAAGCGAAATAATGAGTTCTAATAGAGTGAAGCCATCTTCACCCGGTGCAGGTTTCACGCCCCCTGGCTCACCGCCACCGGCTGGTAGCCTTCGGCACTCGCCACCAGGATCGCCATCTCCCGCGCCACGCTGCCATCGCTGCGGAACCGCGCGTTGCCGGTGACACAGGTATAGCTCGTCTCCGCCAGCAACGCCGCCGCATCCAGCGAACCCTTCTTGCGCAGCACCTTCACCACGCCCCCGGCATCGTAAGCCAGTGCCGCCAGCGCCCCCGGATCGCCGCCATGCCGCGCCCGGAATTCGCCCGCAAACCGCCCGAACGACACCGGGTCCAGGCTGGCGATCCACGCGCCGTTCAGCACTTCCAGCGCGGCGGGACGATGGTCCAGCGCCTGCACCGTGCCCAGCAGCTGAATGCCGGTTTCCTTCAAATTCCGCGCCGCCGCCAGCACCGCTTCACCACTCCCCGGAATCAGCACCGCATCCGGCGCGTCCCCCGCCATCGGCAACGGCTGCCCCGCCACGACCGTCAGCGCACGCACGTCGATCCCGATCTCGCCCTGAATCCGCCCCGCCGCCACCGCTGCGGCAGCGCTCCACGGCGAACCGTCGTCGATCACCACGACATTGCGCACCCCGCGTGAGCGCGCATAACGCAACACCGCGCTGGTCACTTGCGACGGGGTCAGCCCGAACACGAAGGTCCCCGGTGCCCGCACCACGCCATTGTTGCTGAACGCGATCACCGGAATCCGGTCCGCCACCGCCGCAGCAACCGCAGTCACCTCCTCGCTGGTCACCGGCCCCAGTATCATCGCGGCCTTGGCCTTCAGCGCATTCTGCGCCGCCAGCGCCGCCCCCGCCGCCGTCCCGCCGGTATCATAAGCCGTGATTTCCGGCCCAGAATCCGCAAGCAACGCCGCTTGACGCATGCTAAGGCCCAGCGCGGCGCGAGGACCGCTGAGTGGCAACAACAACGCCACCGAACGCTTGTCGCGCTTGATCTTGGACGACGGGCTCAAATCGGCCGCCAGAACAGAGGGACTCGACAATGCCAGCGGCAACAGAAGGCCTGATTGCAGCAGCTTCCGGCGATCGAGCGCCATTATGGAGTCGGGCGTCATGGTCGGCACGGCGGCGTCTTACGCTCTTCGTGCTGCTCGGGATAGCCGCTTATCTGCTCGCGATGATCGCGACGATGCCAGCGGGCGTGTTCCTCAAGAACCGCCCATGGCGCACAGGCATCGCCGGAACCGTGTGGAACGGCGAAGTCGGCGTCGCCGGGGGCAGCAAGGTCGAATGGAACTGGGCACCGCTGCGCTCGCTCACCAGCCTCGCCTTCGCCGCCGACTGGAAAGCCACCGGCCCCGACACCGATCTCGGCGGACGCGGCCTGATGGGCTTTGGCAGCACCGTGCTCGACGCGGTCAGCGGCAGCGCCCACGCCTCGCTGCTCACCGCGCTTCAGCCCGACCTGCCCTTCACCTGCGATCTGGTAATGCAGGTCGAGTTCGACCGCATCGCCATCGGCGGATCGGATCAGATACTCGACGGCAAGCTCACCACCGACCCCGGCACCTGCACGCCCAAGGTCGGCGGCGCACCGGCCGCGGTTCCTTCGCTGCTGCTGACGGCGGAGAAGATCGGGACCAGCACCCGCATCCGCATCACCCCGGCGACGCAGCGCCGACAGACGCTGATCGACGCGACGCTCAGCGAAGGCGGGCAATTGTCAGTGCGCATCACTGATGACGGCGCGCGGGTGCTGCCGTTCGTGGGAATGCCAGCGGGCGCGACGATCGCGGGGGAATTGTAAAAGTCGCGCGATCGCGGTATGAACAAGTATGAACTTTGCTTGGAATGTGCGCTATGGCAGATATTGAGCGGCTGACGATCGTCGTGACCGAACCGATGGCAGCAAAGATCAGGGCAGCAATCGCTGCTGGCGACTATGCTTCTACGAGTGAAGTCGTTCGTGATGCGATGCGGTTGTGGAGCGACCGCCGCGAATTTCGGCGCGATGAGCTGGAAGTTTTGCGCGAGGCTTGGGATTCGGGCAAGGCCAGCGGGGTCGCCGGTCCACTCGATATGAAGTCGATCATTCGAGAAGCTCGAAGCGAGACGGATAACGCACAGCCAAATGGCTGATATCGTCCTTTCTCGGCGAGCACGCGACGACTTCAAACGTATCTATCGGTTCATTGCGCTCGATAACGAAGCGGCCGCCGACCGGCTGTTGCTGGCCATCGACGCGAAGATCGAACGGCTTCGTATCTTCCCCGAAATCGGCACGCCGCGCGAAGAGATTGCCCCGGGGTGCACGCAGCCTGACGCACGGCGCTTATCTCGTCCTGTACGAATATAATGCCACCATCTACACGATTGAGATTGTCGCGGTCGTCGAAGCAATGCGCGATTTGAGCAGACTGTTCTGACGGATTGGACGTTCTGAGGTCCGCCTCTACAACGTCACCAGATCGTTTAAATTGATGATCGGCAACAGGATCGCCAGCACCATCATCAGCACCATGCCACCCATCAGCAGCAGCACCATCGGCTCGACCAGCGCGACCAGCGTGCTCGTCACCGCATCCAGCTCGCGGTCCAGCTCATCCGCCGCGCGGCTCAGCGCCGGGCCCAGCTGCCCGCTCGCCTCGCCCGACGCCACGATCGCTGTCAGCATCAGCGGGAACACCCCCGCCTCGGTCATCGCCGACCGCAGCGAAATCCCCTCGCGCACCCGCGCCGCCACGCCCAGCGCCTTGTCCCGCACCCAGCGGTTCGGCGTCACGGCGGCGGCGGCATGGAGCGCATCGACCAAGGGCACCGCACTCGACACCAATGTCGCCAGACTTCCGGCAAAGCGCGCCGCATTGATCTGGCGGCTGAAACGCTTGAACGGCCAGCGCTCGGTAAACGCCCGGTCAATCTTCAACCGATTGTCCGGCACCGCTGCCCAGCGCCCGAACACCAGAAACCCGACCAGACCGGCGAGCAGGATGTACAACCCATAATCCTGCAGAAACGCGCTCACCGTGATCAACACCCGCGTCAGCAACGGCAAATCCGTACCGCGCGACACGAACACCTTCACGATGTCCGGAATCACATAGACCAGCAGCAACACGATTACGCCCAGCGACACCGTCGCCAGCAGTGCCGGATACATCAACGCCAGCTGCAATTTCTGCCCGTTCGCCTGCCGGTTCTCGACGAAATGGGCTAGGTGATTGAGCACATCGGTCAGTTTCCCGGATGCCTCCCCCGCCGCCACCGATGCGCGATAGAATTCCGGAAAAACCTTTGGATGCGCGTTCAGCGCACTGGCGAAGCTGCGCCCGTCCAAAATGGCGGCACGCACGTCCATCAATATGCCGCGCACCCGCTGCGTCTCCGACTGGCTCGCCGCCAGCCGCAATGCTTCCTCGACCGGAATGTCCGATCCCACCAGCGTCGAAATCTGCCGCGTCGCCGTCGCGAGCTCGCGCGCATTCATGCCCTTGCGGCCCAGCGTCGGCAGCTTGATGCTCCCCACCGACCGTGCCTCCCCCGCAATCTCCACGACCAGCGGCAGCAACCCCTGTTCGCGCAACATCGCCCGCGCGGCGGCAGGGCTGGCCGCCTCGACCACCCCTTTTTTCTGCGCACCCGCCCGATCGGCCGCGCGATAGGCGAAATTGGCCACTAGGCCTCTTCCCTCACGACTCGCGCGACCTCTTCGATCGTCGTCAGTCCCGCGCGAACCTTTTCCGCCCCGTCATCCAGCAAACTCGGACTATCGCGCCGCGCACGCGCTTCCAGATCGGCTTCAGCCGCACCGTCATGGATCATTGCCTGAAACGCATCGTCTACCGGCACGACCTCATACAGCCCGGCCCGCCCGCGATAACCATCGGTGCATTCGTCACAGCCAACGGCCCGCCACAGCGCTTCGCCCGGCTTCAGCGCGCCATTCAGCATCAGCGAATCGCCGTCGCTCGCCACATCCGCACGCCGACACGTCGTGCACAGCCGACGCACCAGCCGCTGCGCCGCCAGCCCGACCAGCATCGGGGCCAACAGATAGCGCTCGACCCCCATGTCGATCAGCCGCGTGACCGAACCCACCGCGCTGTTCGTGTGCAGCGTCGACAGCACGAAATGCCCGGTCATCGCCGATCGCACCGCCACTTCCGCCGTCTCGTGATCGCGGATTTCGCCGACCATGATGACGTCCGGATCCTGCCGCAAAATCGCACGCAGTCCGCGCGCAAACGTCATGCCGGTGCGCGAATTGACCTGCGTCTGCCCGATCCCCGGCATCTCATATTCGATCGGATCTTCCACCGTCATCACATTGCGCTTGCGGTCGTTCAGCGTGTGGAGCGCCGCATACAGGCTCGTTGTCTTGCCCGATCCGGTCGGTCCGGTGACCAGCAGCATCCCATGCGGCCGCTCCAGCAACCGCGCAAACACAGTCCGGTCGCGCTCGCTCATCCCCAGCGTCTCAAGATCGAGCTTAAGCGAGCCTTTCTCCAGCAACCGCATCACCACCCGCTCGCCATGCTGCGTCGGCAGGGTCGAGACACGCGCATCCACGTCATGCCCGCCGATGCGCAGCGTCACCCGCCCGTCCTGCGGCACGCGCTTCTCGGCAATGTCAAGCTTGGCCATCACCTTGATCCGGCTGATCAGCATCGGGGCCAGCGCACGCTGCGGCTCCAATCTGTCGCGCAGCACCCCGTCGATGCGGAACCGCACCACGACGCGCTTTTCCTGCGTCTCGATATGGACGTCCGACGCCCCCTCTCTCACCGCCTCCAGCAACAATGCGTTGATGAGGCGAATAACTGGCGAATCGTCGCGTGTGTCGAGTAGATCGTCGACCGCCGCTGCACTGTCCGCCAGCGCAGCCAGGTCCATGCCCCCCATGTCCAGCTCAGCCGCAGCCGATCCGCTGCCCGAATAGGACGCCGCCAGCGCGGTATCGAACTCGGCATCGCTGACGGCGACGAAGCGCGCATCCGGCGCAATCCGCTGCACCTCCAGCAATGCGTCCAGCGCCGCACCTGGCCGATGCAGGCATTCCAGCCCGCCCGCTGCCGGGTGCAACACCACGCCGCTGCGTCGCGCATAGCTGTACGGCAGAGTCACCGGGCGCGTCTCGGTTACGATCAGCGTCTCGTTCATGGCGCGAATGCCACCGTCGCGTTGACCCGTCCCGGCGAGTTGCCCTTAAGCAATTCGACCCGCTGCACCCGCAGCGTCGTGCTCCGCTCGACGTCCGCGATCCAGCCGACCACGCCCTCATAGGGTGCCTCGGCGACCTGCGCGGTCAGCCCGGTCGCTCCGGGTGCAAAGGTCACCGCCAGCCCAGCGTCGCGCGCCGCCGCGCTCGCAGCGTCCGCCGGCGCACCGGCCCGCAATTGCGGCTTCGCACCCTTCGGCGTCAGCACCCCCGCCGCCCGCACCCGCGCCGCCAGTGTCTCATAGGTGCGGATATCCGCCAGCGCCTCGGCCCGCGCCGCCTGCAACGGCTTCACGACACCGAACACCAGGATCAGCAGCGTCAAGATCGCGCCAAGCGTCCCAACCAGCCAACGCTCGCGCACCGACAGCCCGCTCCACCATGTTTCCAGCCGCAACCAATAGCCCTCAAGCGCCGACACGCGGATGATTCGCACCACGCTCATGC
The DNA here is from genome assembly GCF_036663835.1 of Sphingomonas sp. LT1P40. NCBI lineage: Bacteria > Pseudomonadati > Pseudomonadota > Alphaproteobacteria > Sphingomonadales > Sphingomonadaceae > Alteristakelama > Alteristakelama amylovorans. The sequence goes on along the minus strand of NZ_JAXOJT010000001.1, from coordinate 698,531 downwards.
CCGCACCGTCACGCGGATCGCGCCGTCGGCACTCGCGACCACGTCGGCGGCAACCCCCGACGCGCGCATCGCTTCGCGCACCCGGTCGGCCAGCCCCGCCTCACCCGGATCAAGTTCAAGCACCAGCGCATTCCCCTCGAACCGCATCGCCCGCGCCGTCACCGCACTCGACAGCGGCGCCAGCGCGCGCGACGTCCGCGTAATCAGCGGCACAAACGCGCTTCCCGCCGCACCACCGACCGGCAGCATGTCCGCAACGTTCGTCCGCAGATCGCCCGACAAATTCGCCCCTGGTGCCGCTTGCGCCACTGCCGACCGCACATCCGCCGCGCGCCGCTCGGCAATCGCCCGCAGCATCACCGTGTCCGCCGCCGATATCACGACATGCGCCACGATCCCCGCCGCCGCGACCAGCGCAAACCGCTTCAACCAGCCCCCACCACGCGCCCGCCGCGCCGCATACGCGCCCTGCCGCAAGTCCAGTGGCGGCATCAGCAACCGCTCGGCCAGCCCGCCGCCGCCCGCTGCACGCGGTGCTTGCGGCAACTCGCCGATCGGTGCCGCGCCGATATTCCAGATTCGCGGCTGCCCCGCCGACTCCCATGCCGATCCTATCAGCGCGGACGGCAGCGCAAAGCCGGTCCCGTCGCCGCTGCGCACCAGCACGCGCCCGTCGAAACTCTCCGCGCTCCACTCGCCATCCTCAGGCACCGGCAATGCCAATGCATCGGGCACCAACGCCGCGTGGCCCAGCCCCGCCACTTCCGCCGCCTCGACCCAGTCCGCCATCCGCTCATGCCGCACCACCGCGACCAGATAGCGTTTCGGCGAAAGCTCGGCGCCCAGTGCTATGTGCACCGCATCGATCGGGTCGGCGATTCGGTCCTCGATCGCAAACGGCAGCGCGCCCAGCCGCTTGGCCCGACTGGCCAGCGGCAGGTCGACTGCAAGCAGCAACACCGATTCGCTGGGAACCAGCACGGTTGCGGGACCGTCCGGCTCGGCTATGATGAGTCGTCCGCCCGCCAGCGTCCACACCCCGCCGGCGTGTTCGCCGGAGCGTTCCGGGGCATCGGACGTTGGGTGACCGGCAACGGGTTGGTATGCCTCGATTGTCACATTGCTTTCACGGGAAGGACGCATGGCACGCCGATGCGCATAGTTTTGAAACAGTTCGATGACAAAGTGCCAGTTGCAATGCCGAAGGGCAAGCGCCGCACCGTCCCAAACAGCGAAGCGGGCCTGACCCTGCTCGAAATGATCGTGGTGCTGGTCATCATCGCCATCGTCGCCACCGTGGTCGGCATGAACGTCATCGGTCGGCCCGATCAGGCCAAGGTCACGACGACAAAGGCCAATCTGGCCACCCTGTCGAGCGCGCTGAAGATGTATCGCCTCGACAACGGCACCTATCCCTCCACCGAACAGGGGCTGAAGGCACTGGTCGAACGTCCGGTGACCCCGCCGGTGCCATCGGCCTGGGCCGAGGGCGGCTATGTCTCCGAAAACCCGATCGACGCTTTCGGCAATCCCTATGTTTATGCCTCCACCGGCAACGGCTTCGAGCTGAAGTCGCTGGGCAAGGACGGAAAGCCGGGTGGCGAAGGTCTCGACGCCGATCTCGACGCGAAGGGCGGATAACGCTTGTCGGGGGGGCGTGCCACCAGTGCCGATTCCGGCATGACCCTGATCGAGATGCTGATCGTGCTCGTCATCATCGGGATCGCGGCAGGTGCCGTTTCGCTGAGCGTCGGCGTCGCCACGCGCGCGCCCTCGGTCGAAACCGAAGCGCGTCGTCTCGCGCTCAGGCTTCAGGCCGCAGCGGACGACGCCATGCTCGGCGACCGCATCATCGCCTTCACCGTCGAGAGTAACGGCTATGGCTTCGCCGCCGTCAGCCGCGACGGCAAGATGGCCCCGCTCGGCGACGCGCTTGCTTTCCACAAGCTGCCCGGCGGCATTGTCGTCAATATCGACGCCGCGCCCCCTGTGATGCTCGGCGTCGATGGCAGCGGCAAGCCGCTCAACGCCACGATCGAGAATGGCGAGCAACGCTGGGTCGTCCGCTATGACGGCATGACCGCGACCGCCAGCAAGGTGGAAGCGCTGTGAAAGACCAGCAGGGTTTTTCGCTGATCGAGGCGCTGGTTGCGCTCGCAGTCCTCGCCATCGCCGCCGTTGGCCTCGTCCGCGCCGTCGAAAGCCATATCGACTCGACCCGCGCGATGGAGCGACGCGCCGCCGCGATGTGGGTCGCCGAAAACCGTCTCGCCGAAATCCAGCTCGCCGATCCTGCCGCCAACGCCCCGCAAACCACGCTGCTCGGCCAGCAATGGCGCGTCGCGGTCAAGCGCACCCGCACCGGCGACCCTGCAATCGACAAGGTCAACATTCAGGTCTTCGCCGCGAAGGAACGCTCCGCGCTTGCATCGCTCGACGGCTTCGTGGAGGGCAGCGGAACATGATCCGCGTCCTCGACCTGACCCCGCGCCAGACACGCACCGCGCTCGACATCTTCACCGCCGCGGTGGTGGTGTCGGTCGCCATCGCGCTTGCCGGATTGACCTGGCGAATCGCGGGTCATGCCGGGACCGGCGCGGTCACGGTCCCCTCCGGCGCGCGTCCGGTCGCAATGCCGACGGATGTCACCGCCGCGCTCGCCTTCGCCCCGTTTGGAAAGGGCGCGATCACCGACGCATCACAGCCGACCGCGCTCCCGCTCAAGCTGCGCGGTGTATTCGCCGCCTCCCCCGCCACGCTGTCCGTCGCCTATATCGAGGTCGGCAGCGAGCCGTCCAAACCCTTCCGCATCGGCGAGGCCCCCGGCGGCGGGACGATCGAGGGTATCCTGCGCGACCGCGTTCTGCTGCGCGTCAATGGCCGGATCGAGTTTCTTGCTTTCCCCGATCCCACGCTTACGGCGGATCAACAGGCGGCGGCGCTGTCGCGTCCCGCGCCGCCACAACAACCCTTCACGTCTCCGGCGTCACCGCCGCCGCCCGCCGCTGCCGCCGCGCTGGCCGGCCTGACCCCGGCCCCCGGTGGCGGGCTTCAGGTCGGTGCCAGCGCCCCGCCCGGTCTGCGCAGCGGCGACGTCATCACCTCGGTCAACGGCACCCCGATCACCAGTCAGGCCAGCGCCGCATCCGCCTTCACCGCCGCACAAGCGCGCGGTTCCGTACAAGTCCAGATCACCCGCGACGGAAAGCCCGTGACGCTGACCGTCCCGACCCGCTAGGTAACACCCGTGCCGAATCCGATCCGCTCCAGCCTACTCGCTATCGCGCTCGCCAGCATGGCCGCGCAGCCCGTACTCGCGCAAAACGAGGCGTCCGACATCGTCGTCAACATGCGCGGTGTCGAGATCGCCGACGTCGCCGATCAGATTTCGCGCCTTACCGGTCGCACCCTGATCCTCGACCCGTCGGTCAAGGGCACCGTCACCGTTACCTCCGCCACCCCGCTTTCGCCTGCGGGCGTGTGGGAGTTGTTTCAGTCCGTCCTGCGCGCCAACGGTTTCGCCGCCGTCCGCTCCGGCCGCGCTTGGCGAATCGTGCCCCAGGGTAACGCCGTGCGCGACGGCGGCACCTCGTCACGCAGCGCCTCGGGGCAGGAACTCATCACCCGCATGATCCGCCTCGCCAACGTTCCCTCGGCAGAGGCCGCACGCGTCGTGCGCCCGCTCGTCGCCAGCTTCGGCAGTGTCGAGCCGCTGGAACGGCCTAACGCCGTCGTCGTCACCGACTATGCCGATAACGTCCGCCGCATCGAAAGCATCCTGCGCTCGCTCGACGGCGGCGGCGGCGGCCTGACCTTCGCCACGGTAACCCTGCGCAACGGCAATGCCGCCGAAGTCGCTCAGGCGCTTCAGAGCGTCATGGGCGATGCCGCAGCGGGTGGCGCGCGCGTCGCAGCCGACGGGCGCAGCAACACCATCATCGTGCGCGGCACGGCCTCGGCCGTGTCCGATGCCCGCCGCATGATCGCCTCGCTCGACACCCCCGGCGGCGCAACGCCGCAGACCCGCGTGATCCGCCTCAACTATGCCGATGCCGAAGCGGTGACGGAAGTGCTGCGCGGCGTCCTGGGTCAGGAAGCGACCACCACCAACCCGGTCGCACGCAGCCTGTCGGGGCAGCGCAACCCGCGCAGCCCGACCGGCGTACTTGGCGGGCTGATCGCATCGGGCGGCAGCAATCCGGCCCAAGTTGGCGCGGCAGCGGCAGCCGCCGCCACCCAATCGCAGCAACAACTGGGGCAGCAGCAGGAGTCGACCCCGCAAGGCTTCACCACACCCGAACTCACCGTCCAGCCCTCACCCGATATCAACGCCATCGTCGTGCGCGGCACCCCCAGCGCCGTCGCCGCGATCGAAGTGCTGATCGGCGATCTCGACGTGCGCCGCCCACAGGTGCTGATCGAGGCCGCCATCGCCGAAATCACCGGCGACGAGGCGGAGGCGCTGGCGATCCAGCTCGGCACCAGCGGCGCGGCGCTGACGCAAGTCGAGGGGGCGGCGACGTCCTTCTCCACCGCCGGCCCGTCGCTCGGCGCGATCCTCGCCGCGCTCGACGTGCCGATCGCGGGCGCGCTCGGACCTGGTCTCACCGCCAATATCGGCTTCGGCGATAATTTTTCGATCCTCGTTCAGGCGCTCGGCACCTCGTCGAAATCGAACCTGCTCTCCACGCCCCAGATCACGACACTGGACAACAAGGTCGGCGAGTTCATCGTCGCACAGGAAGTGCCGTTCATCACCGGCTCGATCCTCACCGATTCCAGCGACGTGACGCCCTATACCTCGGTCGAGCGCAAGGATGTCGGCATCACATTGCGCGTCCTGCCGCGCATCAACGCGGGCGACACGATCCGGCTGGAGGTGGTGCAGGAAGCATCGTCGATCGCCCCGACCCAGCTCAGTCAGGCAACCGACCTCATCACCAACCGCCGCGCGATCAACACCACGGTGCTCGTCGACAATGGTCAGACGATCATGCTCGGCGGCCTCACCTCCGACGACTATGGCCAGATCAAGAGCCAGGTGCCGATCCTGGGCGACATCCCGATCCTGGGCGAGCTGTTCAAGAGCCGCCGCGAGACGCGCAACAAGCGCACTTTGTTCATCTTCCTGAAGCCCACGATCCTGCGCAACGGTGAGGATGCTGCCGCCATCGCGAAACAGAAATATGCCCGCCTGCGCGCCGAGGAACTCGATCAGAACACGCCAAGCAACCTCCTGTTGCGCCCGCTTCAGCCGCGCCTGACGCTGGAAATCGACGGGATTTACTAAATCCCTCTCCCTCTGGGAGAGGGAGGGAGCGCCAACGGTGCGGACGGGTGAGGGCAGCCGCCGCTAACGCTCCGCCCCGTCCGTCTCAGCCTCATCCGCCGCCGCCATCGCCACCCGCACCCGTTCACGGCCGCGCGTAAAATACGCCGCGTCGATCGCCAGACTCTCCAGCCGCCAGCCCTCGACGCTTTCCCCCACCGCGATACTCCGCGACCCGCCATCGGCCAGCCGCACCAGCGCCACCGCATCCCGATTGAGCCGCCCTGCGATCCCGACCAGCGCCGGTGCATCGGCGGGCGCTGCGTCGCCGCCCTCGGACCCTTCCAATAATGGCGCGAACAACGCCCGTTCATACACCGCCGCAACCGGGGCGACCGGCGGGGGAATGATCGCGCGGTCGGGCTCGCGGGTGTTGGTGACCACTAGCGGGTCGCCAAACAACAATAACACCAGCGGCATCGCCACCGCGAAGCACGCCGCCGCACCCAGCGCGAGTCCCTGCTGCCGCGTCAACGCCACGCCGCCACCGCCTCGCCATCCAGCCGCAACCCGCCGCCCGACAGCGCAGTGACCCGCCACGACGCAAACCGCACCAGCGGCACCTCACGCTCGATCCGGTCGGCGAGCGCTATGACGGCCTTGTCCGGCCCCGACAGCCGCAGCCGCAGGCGGACCAGTCCGCCACCCGCAGGCACCCGCGCTGCCTGCTCGACCAGCACCCCGCCTTGCGCCGCCAGCTGCCGAATCTGACGCTCGACCGCTCCGGCAGCCGCCGCCTCGCCACCGCCCGATACTCGCAACCCCGGCGCCACCAGCGCAACCCGCCGCTCCGGTCCAGCCTTCGCCAAAGCCTCAGCCTCGACCCGCGCCTCGCGCGCGCGCTCCAGCCGCCCCAGCGCCGTCCCCGTCACCGGTGCCAGCAACACCAGCGCAAGCACGCCACCGCCGACTCCAGCGATCACCGTCGCGCGGTTCATGGCAACTGCCGCAACGTCACGACGATCATCGCCCCGCTGCGCCGCTGCCCGGTTTCGCGCAGCCCCGCCAGTGCCGGATTGCGCCGCAGCCGCCCGCGCAGCAAATCCGGGTCCGGCGTCGAAACCTCCAGCGCCATGCCACCGTCCGCCAGCTTCGCCATCCCCACCACGCGCACGTCGGATGGCAGCGCCGCCGCTACCCGGTCGAGCCATACCGCCACCGTCGCATCGCGCGCTGCCGTGCGCAGCATCTCGCGCGCCGCCCGCTCGCGCGCCTCCACCTTCATCCGCGGCGACGCTGCCGTCTCCAGCCGCACCGCTTCCGCCCGCACCGATCTTTCCAGGACCCCGGCCCCCACGATCGTCGCCAGCGGCCCCAGCGCGATCACCCCGGCCAGCGCCGCCGCAAACCGCCAGTCCACCCCCGCCCACGCAGCACGCGGTGCTCGCACATCCGCCACCGCAAGCCGCCGCGCCGCACGATCGATCAAGCTGTCGCGCTCATCCGTCATCGCCCGCGATCTACCGCCACCGCGCAGCAAAGGACAGCCTGTCATCGAACTGACCCGGTACTGACGCGTAACCGTCGCTGCGCTTGCATCATGCTGTAAAGCGCCGTCGCCACAGCCAGCCAGGTAACCGCATCCGTCAGGGATTCGGAACATGGGGTAAACATGCAAATGACTGAAACGGGTCTGGCCTTGAGCTACAGCGACGGCGACGTCGACACCAACAACACCGGCAATCCCACGCTGAACGCAATGATCGAGGCGCGCTACTCGCGTCGTGCCACGCTGCGGTCGGGCGCATCGGCTGCGGCCGTCGCGGTGTTCGGCGGCAGCCTGCTCGCCGGCTGCGACGATGGCGGGACCAAGGATCCGTTTCCAAATCTGATCTCGGTCGGCTCGTCGGGCGTCAGCAACTCGGGTCGCGTTGTCACGCTGACCGCGAACGCCACCGACAATGGCGCGATCACCTCTGCCTGGGTGCAGACCGCCGGTCCGGCCGTCACGCTGATCGGTGCGAACACGCCGAACGCCAGCTTCATCGCGCCCAGCGTCGGCACGACCACGACCCTGACCTTTCAGTACAGCGCGATCGACAGCGCGGGTCAGACCACGACCGGCACCACGCAGGTCGGCGTCTCGCCCGCCGCGCTGGGCTTCACCTCGCTCGCCAAGAACAAGAACGACGTCGTTACTGTCCCTGCGGGCTACACCGTCACCGTGATGACCCGCCTCGGCGATCCGATCGCAACCGGCGTCGCGGCGTACAAGAATGACGGTACCGACACCGGCTTCGCCAACCGCATCGGCGATCATGGCGACGCGCTCTACTGGTACGGCCTAACCGCCGCCGGTGCGCGCGACGACAATGGCTCAGTGCGCGGCCTGATGGTCCAGAACCACGAAAATCTGAACATTCAATACCTCCACCCCGCCGGCCCGACGCTGACCTTGCCGCGTCCCGAAGCGGAAGCGATCAAGGAGATCGAGGCACACGGCGTGTCGGTCACCGAATATGTCGAGGGTGCAAGCCGCGCCTGGAGCTATGTCCAGGGTTCGACCTTCAATCGCCGCATCACGCCGAACACGCCGGTCGTGTTCAACGGCCCGGTGCGCGGCACCGCATATCTGCGCACCGCCTTCTCGAACGACGGCACCACCGGTCGCGGGACGATCAACAACTGCGCCAACGGCCACACCTTATGGGGCACTAACATCACTTGTGAGGAAAACTGGGCCGGTTATTTCGCCCGTCCGTCTTCCGACAATGCCGCGCGCACCCCGCGCGAACTGGTGTCGCTGCGCCGCTATGGCGTGACCAGCACCAGCGGCAACTATGGGTGGGCCTCGGTCGTCCCCGCCGACGCGACGAGCACGATCTTCAAGCGCTGGGATGCCCGCGCGACCGGCGCATCGGCCACCGACGATTATCGCAACGAACCCAACCAGCTCGGCTGGTGCCTGGAATTCGATCCTTATGACAAGGCCGCTGCGCCACGGAAGCGCACCGCACTCGGCCGCCTTGGCCATGAAGGTGCATGGCTGGGCAAGCTGACCGCAGGCAAGAAGGTTTCGGTCTATCTCGGCGACGACTCGCGCGGCGAGTATTTCTACAAATTCGTCTCAAGCGTGAGCTGGGATCCGGCAGACGCGCAAAACGCGAACCGCCTGTCGATCGGCGACAAATATCTCGACACCGGCACGCTTTACGTCGCCAAGTTCGCCGCTAATGGCAGCGGCAGCTGGACACCGCTGACGTTCGGGACCGTTCCTGACCGTCCTGCTCAGGGTGCGGACGTCGCCTATGCCTTTGCGGATCAGGCCGACATCCTCGTCAACCCGCGCCTCGCCGGTGACGCGGTCGGCGCGACCAAGATGGATCGTCCGGAATGGACCGCGACCAACCCGGTGACGGGCGAGATTTACCTCACCCTCACCAACAACAACGCCGCGCTGCGCCCATTGGCGGGTACCGACGCCGCCAATCCGCGCCACTATAACGACCCCACCGGTCCGGCGAACTCGGCACAATATGGCAATCCCAACGGCCATATCCTGCGCCTGCGCGAAACCGGCGACGATCCCGCCGCGCTGACCTTTGCATGGGACATCTATCTGTTCGGCGCCGATTCGGCGGACTCGAACAGCGACGTCAATATCTCGGGCCTGACCGCCGCCAACGACTTCTCCAGCCCGGACGGGCTGTGGTTCTCGCGGCCCAGCAATGCAGGCGGCCTCGTCAATCCGCTGCTGTGGATCCAGACCGATGACGGTGCCTTCACGGATCGCACCAATAACCAGATGCTGGTGGCGATGCCGGGTGCCACCAACGATGGTCAGCCCGTGACCATCACCAACCGCGGCACCGGCGGTGCCACGGCGACTCAGACCACCCGCCGTGGTGCGCTGGCAACCGACGCGACGCTCAAGCGCTTCCTGATCGGTCCGGTCGAATGCGAGATCACCGGCGTCGACTCGACCCCCGATGGCCGCACGCTGTTCGTCGGCATCCAGCATCCGGGTGAAGGCGGCACCGCAACCGCACCGAGCAGCGCCTGGCCAGCCAGCCAGGCCACCGGAACGGCTCCAGCGGGCACCCGCCCGCGCTCTGCCGTGGTGGCGATCACCCGCAACGATGGCGGTGTCGTCGGCCTGTAAAGAAATGCCCCCAGCCTGAACGGGGAGGCGGAGCGATCCGCCTCCCCGCCCTTTTTTAATGCCAGAGTGCCGAGAGCGGATAGAGCAGGATCAGCCAGCTCAGGCACCCGATCACAATCCGGCGGTCCTTCACCGCGATCGCCAGCAGCGTGACCGGAAAGAACGACCAGGTCAGCAAGATGGTCCTGAGCGACGTGGCACCGGGTAGCCCGGTCAAAACGGCGGCAGTCGCCAGCAAGACGACATTACAAACCAGGACGCCGCCCAGCACCTTGCGGTAATGCTTGTCGAAATAGGCGTCGAGATCGCTCCATTCCTCGGACTCACTCGGAAACACCAGCGAAGCCGCGACGTAGTAAATCGCTGTGACCAAAAACCCGCCGAACAGCGCCGGCCAGCTCATCGGCAACAGTTCGCGCAGCGCCCAGCCATAGCCCCAGAAGGTGATGACGTCGCACGAGACAAACAGGCCCAACAGCGCCGTCGACCAGCCGATCCTAACCTTGTGGCTCGCCTTCAGCGCACGCGAGAGCCCGCCCAGCCCCTCGGCGAGCGCCAGCCCGAGCAACAGCCCGAACAGTGAAAAGATAAACTCGAACCCACTCATACGGCCCCCGCCCTGTTGCGGACGAAGTCCGCGATCGCCGCTACATATCCGTCCGGCTGACGATGTTCGCGGTCCCGTCCTTCGTGATCGAGATGATGTGCGGCACCTTGCCGCAACGAATCCGCCACGCCGGGTTGCCCTTGACCGGGTCGATCCGCTCGCTCTCGCGCACTTCCTGACACTCCAGCCCGGCATCGCGCACCGCGCGCAGGAACACGCCATTCTGCTGCCCCGGCGCCAGCGCGATCACTTCTGCCTGATAGTTGGTCGCGTCGGCTTCGTTGCCCGCCGTCACATTGTCGATGCTGTTGTTGGTAGCCGACTCCCCGCCGCCACACGCCGTCAGCAGCATCGCCGCCGTCATCGCCAGATAGGTTTTCCGCATGAAACTACACCTCGACGGAATAACGCAGCCAAGAACGTCTGGTGTCACGCCTTCGATCCGACCATTTTCAGAAACAGCCGTGTGGCGCGCATGACCTTCTCCCGCAGCACCTCGGACGAGGGCAGCGGCTCCAACCCCAATTTGATGCCCAGATCGCCAGCGCCCAGCCATAGTCCGCAAATATCCTCCGCCGCCCGCATCGGATCGTCGATCTCGATCTCACCACGCACGGCAGCCTCGCTCAGCACCGCCGCCAACCGGTCGAAACAGATTTGTGGACCCGCCGCATAGAAACGCTGCGCCAGCGACGGAATCTGCGCGATCTCGTTCATCAGCACGCGGTCGACAGCGACATGTTCCTCGCTGAACTTGAACCCGGCCAGCGCGATGCCGAATGCGTTGAGCTGATCCGCCAGGCTGTGCCCCGCCGCCAGCACCTCCTCGAACGTCGCCGCCATCCGCGCGCTCTCCACGCGGATCACCTCCTCGAACAGCGTCTCCTTGTCGCCGAAGCGGCTATAAACCGTGACCTTCGATACCCCGGCGGACTGCGCAATGTCCTCGATCGTCGCCGCGTGAAACCCCCGCGCAAAGAACGCCACGCGCGCCGCCTCCACAATCGCGGCATATTTGGCCGGATCGCGTGGCCGCCCCGCGCGGCGCGGTTCGCATCCGAACCAGCCGGGTTTCAACGCGACGTTCAACGCTGATACGCCTTGGGCAACACGCCTTCCTTCGGATCGAAATAGCGGTCCCGGAGCTTGTCCTGGCGCGTCGTCAGCGGTTGATCGACGCCATCGATGAACACCCGCACCGCGGCGCTGCCGATCTCCAGCGGGTCGCCGTCCCAGATCACCACGTCACCGTGCCGTCCAGGCCGCAGCGACCCGAACTCCGCGCCCATGCCCATCGCCTCGGCCGGTTTCGAGCTGATCGTCGCAAACGCCTGTCCCCAATCAAGCCCTGCCGCGCCCGGGATTTTGCTCAGCGCGACCAGATTGCCGGCATATTGCTTCACCAGCCGCGCCTGTCGGGTCTCGTCGTCGTTGATCATGCCAATGCCGACCGTCACGCCCGCTTTTTTCAATCGCCCGATATTCGACTGGGTCGCCGCCAGCTGTTCGAACGACGCGGGCAGATCGGCCAGCGCCGACGCCAGCACCGGCACATTCGCCGCCGCAATCTGCGACGCCACGGTCCAGCCCTCGGTCGCCCCAACCAGCACCAGCTTCAACGCGGGCAAGTCCCGCTTCAACCCGATGATGACCAATATGTCCGACGCCCGCTCGACATGCACCAGCAACGGCACCGTCCCGTTGACCACCGGCACCAAAGCTTGCGCATCGGCCCGCGTCAGCAACGCATCCTTGCCGCGATCGGCAAAGCCGCCCGGCGCACGCACATAATCGCGCACCTCGAACAATATGTTCTTCAGCATTGCGTAGGCGGCCGGACGGCTGCCCCCGGCACGCGCCGCACCGGTCTCGCCATATTCCATGAACTGGAAGGCGCGCGGCTTGCTCACCGCGTCCATATCCGCGCCCAGATCGATGATCGCGCCCTGCCCGGCAAAGATCGACCCGCGCGCCTGTGGTGCCACCACCGCGCGCGTAATCCCCTCGGCACGGTTGAGTGTGATCGCGCTGGTCCGCGGGTTGACCGCCGGGACGACATCGATCGATGCCTTGAACGGCGAGCTCCCCGCCCCTGCATCGTTGGTTTCCTCGACCCCATCGACCTCAACGATGCCCATGCGCGTAAACCCGGCAAAGATGCCCGGCGTCACCCATTTGCCGCCCGCATCGACCACGGTCACGCCCGCCGGCACCGCTACCCCGGCCCCGGCGGCCACCACACGCCCGTCGCGCACCACCACCGTGCCACCCTCGACCGGCGCCGATCCATCGCCCAGCACCAGCTTCGCATTGGTCACCGCCACGGTCTGCGCCGCCACCGGAAACGCCACGATCAACGCGGCGGCAGTCATCAGGAGATGCTTCACTTGACGTCTCCCTCGCCTGGCTGGCCCAGCTCGAAATCGGATACAGGCCGCAATTTGGGGTTATAGGCATCGTACAGCAATGCCCCGTCGATCCACACCTTCTCCGGCCGCGTATAGACGCTGAACGGATTGCCGTTCCACAGCACCACGTCCGCCATCTTGCCCGCCTTCAGGCTGCCGGTGACCTTGTCGATGCCAAGGGCCCGGGCGGGCGCGATCGCCGCCCATTTCCACGCCTGCTCTTCCGGAATGTCATAGCCCGACCGCTTCGCCGCCGCGCGCACCTTGGCGATTTCCTGGTTCAGCCGCTGGATGCCGTTGGCGTCGTCCGAATGGATCATCCCGCACGCCCCCTCGCGCTCCAGGATCGCCAGATTTTCCTCGATCGCGTCATAGGATTCCATCTTGAAGCCCCACCAGTCGGCCCACACCGCCGCGCAAGTCCCGTTCGCCTTCAACAAATCGGCGATCTTGTAGGCCTCTACCGCGTGATGGAATGTCCCGACCTTATACCCGAACTCCTTCGCCATATCGAGAACGACGGCCATTTCGTCGGCGCGATAGCAGTGGTTATGGACGATGATGTCGCCGCTCAGCACGCCACGCAGCGTGTCCATCGCCACATCGCGCCCCGGCGCTTCGCCCCCGCGCTCCTCGTACCGATCCCAGCGCTTTTTGTAGTCCACCGCCCGCAGCCAGGTGGCACGGTCCAGCGCAATATTGCCCATCCGCGTCGACGGCATCCGCCCCTTCCCGCCATAGACGCGCTTCGGGTTCTCGCCGCACGCCATCTTCAGGCCATAGGGTGCGTCGGGAAACTTCATCCCCTGCATCGTCCGCGCATAGACGTTCTTCAACGTCACGCTGCGTCCACCGAACAGATTCGCCGAACCGGGCAGGATCTGCAATGTCGTCACGCCGCCATTGGCCAGCGCGCGGCTGAAACCCGGGTCCTGTGGCCAGATGCTATGTTCGGCCCATACTTCGGGAGTGACCGGGCTGGTCGCCTCGTTGCCGTCTGAATGGGCCTGCACGCCCGGCGAGGGGTAGTCGCCCAGATGGCTATGCACGTCGATCACGCCGGGAGTCACATATTTGCCGCGCCCGTCGATCACCGTCGCACCCTGCGGTGACGCAATCGACTGGCCCACGTCGACGATCTTGCCGTCGCGGAACAGCACTGCGCCGCCGTCAATCCGCCCGCCTTCACCGTCGAAAATGGTGACGTTGGTCAGCAGAGTCGGCACGCCGGGATAGGTTTTGTAGGTCGACGGGTACGGGTTGTAATCGAACCCCTTGCCCTTGCCCGGCCCCCGCGACGGCGCGTCTGATGATGCGCTTTTTGGCTTGCTCCCGGCATCCGCCGTACAGGCGGCCAAACTGGCAGCAGCAGCAGCCCCGATGATGATACGGATCAACGCGCGAAATCCCCATGTTGCAACCGTGATCGGTCGTGTTTCGACATCGTTAGGGGTGAAAAGCGTTGCGCGCAATTTGCCGATTTGCTCCAAGGGGATGAATGGGGGTTTGGCAATGACAACGGGCGCAACTGCCGCCGCGCAGGGTGCCGCCCCCGCGCCCGGCACCGCCGCGCCATTCGGCGATCCCGCCGCCGTCGATGCCGCGCACCGCACCGTTCGCGCCGACGGCTCGATCCAGTACGACCTCCCTTGGTACAAACCAGAGGCTAATCCACCGCCACGCTGGCTGACCGAACTGATCGATTTGCTCGACCGCTTCGTCAAATGGGTCGGCGATGGCTGGACCGTTCTGATGTGGATCGCCATTGCCGCCGCCGTCATCGCACTGCTGCTTGCGATCTTCCCGGCGGCGCGCGAATGGCTCGCAACACGCTTCATACCGCACCGCGCCGCGACCGCCACCCCGGTCGGCTGGCAACCCGAAGCTAGCGTCGCACGCGCTTTGCTGGACGAGGCTGACCGGCTGGCCGCTTTCGGCCATTATTCCGAAGCCGTCCGACTGATCCTCCACCGCAGCATCGAGGATATCGAACGCTGGCGCGGCGATGCGCTGCGTCCCTCGCTCACCAGCCGCGATATCGCCCGCTTCGACGGCCTGCCCGACCCGGCCCGCAATGTGTTCTCCCGCATCGTCGCCGACGTCGAACGCAGCCTGTTTGCGGGGAACACGCTGGCCGAATCCGACTGGACGCGCGCCCGCGCCGATTATGCCGGGTTCGCGCTGGGCAAGCGGGCATGAGTGCTACCCCCGCCAGCCCGTTCCGCACGCGCACCGTCCTGCTGCTGATCCTGGCGGGATTGGTCATGATGCTCGGCTTCCTGCTGGTCAGCGGCTATGGCGGACTGGTCGAGCGTCAACGCGGCAATGCCCCTAGTCCGGCCTCGCGTTTCGCCACCGGCTTCCACGCGCTCAACCTGCTGATCGAACGTTCCGGCGGTAAGATTACACTGTCCGGCGATCCCGACGCCCGCCCCGACAACGGGCTGCTCATCCTCACCCCGAACCTGGCGACCAAGCCTGCGGAACTGTCCGCCGCGCTTCGGGAAGCGGCTGGCGAAAGCACCCCCGTGCTGATCGTGCTGCCCAAATGGCTGGCGCGCCCGCAAAAACTGCGGCCGGGGCGGGAGGAGCGCGTCGGCACGGTCTCGCCAAAAACCTTGCAGGACATGCTCGCCCCGCTCGCGCAGGTCGCCGTTCGCCACACCGGGAAGGGCGTACTTCGCAGCAATACCAGTTTGGACTTCCCTCCGTTTCGAACCCCCGAAGCGATCCAGTCGATCGCGGGGGACAAGGTCGCAACGCTGATCGCCGCGCCCGATGGCAGCGCCGTGCTCGCCGAAATTCGCGGGACCCACACCTACATCCTCGCCGACCCGGATCTGCTCAATAATCACGCCCTCGCCCACCGCCAGAACGCCCGCGCGGCGATCGCGCTGCTCGCCGCACTCGACCCCGATCATCCCGGGCAGATTACATTCGACACGATGCTCCCTTACGGCGCGGGCGGCCGCAATCTGGTGCAACTGATGTTCGAGCCGCCCTTTGCGGGAGTCACCATCGCGCTGTTCGTCGCGGCGTTGTTGGCGGGTCTCGCCACCCTCTCCCGCTTCGGCCCGCCGCGCCGCGAACCCCGCGCCGTCGCCTTCGGCAAGCGCGCATTGATCGAGAATATCGTCAGCCTCGCCCGTCGAGCCGGTCGCACGCGGGAGGGCGGCGGTGCCTATGCCGATACGATCCGCGACTGGGCCGCACGCCATCTCGCCCTCCCCCGCACGCTTCAAGGCGAGGCACTCGACGCGCATCTGGACAGTCTCAAAACCGAAACACCCTATGCCGCATGGGCATCGCGCACCCGCACCGCTGCAAGCGAGGCGGAACTGCTCCATGCGGCACAGAAACTCGACGATTGGCGAAAGGAAGTGAAGGCATGAACCTCGAAGAGGTCCGCGCATTAGGCGCGGCGATCGATCGTGAGGTGGCAAAAGCGGTGGTCGGCCAGTCCACCGCCACCCGTTACCTGACGATCGCCATGCTCTCCGGCGGCCACGTCCTGCTCGAAGGGGCACCGGGAACCGCCAAGACGCTGCTGGCACAGAGCTTCGCGCGCACGCTCGGCCTCGATTTCGGGCGCATCCAGTTCACGCCCGATCTGATGCCCGGCGACATCATCGGGGCCAGCCTGTTCAACTTCCAGACCTCGTCGTTCCAGCTGACGCGCGGCCCGGTCTTCACCGAACTCCTGCTGGCGGACGAAATCAACCGCACCCCGCCCAAGACTCAGGCGGCGTTGCTTGAGGCGATGCAGGAACGCGCCGTCACGATCGACGGCGAAACGCAAAAACTGTCCGAGCGCTTCACCGTCGTCGCCACGCAAAACCCGATCGAGCAACAGGGCGTCTATCCCCTGCCCGAGGCACAGCTCGACCGTTTCCTGTTCAAACTCGCGATCGACTATCCCGATGAGGAATCCGAACGCGCGATCGTCGCGCAATATGGCACGCGCACCGGCTCGCCGCGCCCGGAGGATAGCGGCGTCGAACAGGTTGCCGATAGCGCCACGCTCACCGCCGCCAGCGAAGCCGTACTCGGCGTGCGGCTGAGCGAGGAGGTCATCGCCTATGTCGTCTCACTGATCCGTGCCACGCGCGGCCATGCTGATCTCGCCAATGGCGCGTCGCCGCGTGCCGCGTCCGCGCTCGCCGCCGCCGCGCGTGCTGCCGCCGCGCTTGAGGGGCGCGATTATGTCATCCCGGATGACGTCAAGCTGCTCGCCGCGCCCTTGCTGCGCCACCGCGTCGTGCTGTCGCCAGCTGCCGAGATCGACGGTCGCCGCGCCGACGATATCGTGGCCCAGCTGATCGACCGGGTCGAGGCCCCTCGATGAGCGCCGCGCCGCTCATCGATCCAGTCGAGGCAACGCGTTGATCGTTCCCACCCAGCGTGCCGTGGTGCTTGCGCTGGCGGCCGCCCCGGTCGGGCTGTTGCTGGGCGTGACCCAGCCCGATGGGTGGCTGATGTCCGTGCTGTGGGTGTTTGCCGTGTGCGTGCTGGTCGCGCTCGACGGCATGATGGCGCGCCCGATCCAAGACGGCGAACTCGCGCTGTCGATTCCCGGCTCGGTCGAGGTCGGCCAGCGCGTCGAGCTGGCCCCGGCGGGCGGCGATGCCCTGCGCTACGCCGCCGACGTCACCGCCCCGCTGGACCCGACCGACAGCCCGCTCGCCTTCACCGCCGCGCGGCGTGGCACGGCGAAGATTAACCGCATCTGGGGCCGCATTTCCGGCCCGCTTGGTCTCGCCTGGCGTCAGCGCAGCCGCGCGGTCGATGCCGAACTGCTCGTCCTCCCCGACCTGCGCCCGGTACGCGAGCAGGGCATGCGCCAATTCCTCAAGAGCCGCCAGTTCGGCACCCGCATCCGTCCCGAAAGCGGCGACGGCACCGAGTTTCAGTCGCTTACCGATTTTCAGCCGGGCATGGAGCGCCGCGCGATCGACTGGAAATCCTCCGCCCGCCACTTCTCACTTCACGCCCGCGAATATCGCACCGAACGCGACAATGCCGTCGTCTTCGCCATCGACTGCGGCCGCGCGATGAGCGAGCCGGTCGATGGCCTGCCCCGCGTCGATCGCGCCGTCTCCGCCGCGTTGCTCGCCGCCTTTGTTGCGCTCAAATCGGGCGACAATGTCCGCCTATTCGGCTTCTCCGGCCGCCCCAGCGCGGATTCCGGCAGCGTGAGCGGCACCAACGGCTTCGCTACGCTCCACCGCACCGCAGCGGGGATCGATTACGGCACCGCGGAGAGCAACTACACCCTTTCGCTAGTCTCGCTCGATCAGCGCCTGCAACGCCGCAGCCTTGTCATCCTGTTCACCGAATTCACCGACCCGACCAGCGCCGAACTGATGATCGCCGCCGCCGCGCGGATGCTCAAACGCCACCGCGTGCTTTTCGTCCTGTTCCACGACACCGAACTCGACGCGATCCTCGATGCCCGACCCGAACAGGGCGACGACATCGTCCGCACCAACGTCGCCCACACTCTGCAACGCGAGCGCCGCATCGTCATCGAGCGCCTCAAACGCCTCGGGATCGACGTCCTCGAAGCGGCCCCCGACGACGTCGCCCTGACCCTCGCCGAACGCTATGTCCGGGATCGCGAACGCCCATGACTGCCCTACAACCAGCCTTTGGCGTCCGCCACTTCCGGACTGAGCGCGAAGCCGACTGGAAGCGGCTCGAAACGCTGCTCGATCTGGTCGAGAAGAAATCCCCGCGCCGCCTCACCAACGACGATCTGGTCGAACTCCCCCGCCTTTACCGCGCCACCCTTTCCGCCCTCTCGATCGCCCGCGAAACCTCGCTCGACGCCTCGATGATCGGTTATCTGGAGAGCCTCTCCACCCGCGCCTATTTCATCCTCTACGGTTGCCGCGACTCCTCGTGGCGACAGATCGGCGGCTTCTTCGCGGGCGGCTGGTCGGCCGCCGTGCGCGGCATCTTCGCGGAAACGCTGCTGATCGCCGCGCTGTTCTTCGCCAGCGCCATCGCGGGCTATTTTCTCGTGCTCGGCGACCCCGCCTGGTTCGCCGCAATCATCCCGCCCGAAATGGCCGGTGGCCGCGATATGGCGGCGACCACAGATCATCTGCGCTCCACCCTCTACGACCGCCCAAACAGCGGCGGGCTGGAGATTTTCGCCACCTATCTCTTCACCCACAATGCCCAGATTTCGATCATGGCGTTCGCTTTGGGCTTCGCCTTCGGCATCCCGACCCTGTTCCTGATCGCCTCCAACGGCGTGCTGCTCGGCGCGATGTATGCGGTTTTCATCCCGAAGGGCCTCGCCTTCGGCTTCACTGGCTGGCTCTTGATCCACGGCTCGACCGAATTGTCCGCGATCATCCTTGCGGGCGGCGCGGGTCTGCATATCGGCCGTGCCGTCGCCTTCCCCGGCGCCCGCAGCCGCATGGCGGCGGCGGGCGAAGCGGGACGGCGCGGCGCGCTGGTGATGATCGGCGTCGTCATCATGCTGCTTGTCGCGGGCCTGCTCGAAGGGTTCGCGCGCCAGCTCATCACAGCCGATGTCGCCCGCTACGCCATCGCCGCGACGATGTTCGCGATCTGGGTCGGCTATTTCGCGCTTGTGGGACGCAGCAGGCATGGCTGAGCGTAAGAAGAAGCCCACGGGACCGGAGCGCCGCATCCGCGAACTGGTTACGCCAGAGGGGGTGAAGCTGCACATCCGCCTCGGCGGCGCGGGCGCACGCGCGGGGGCATTCACCATCGACGCGGTCATCATGCTCGTCGGGCTGATCGCGCTGACGATCGTGGCCTATATGATCCTGGGCGAAAGCAGCGCCGCCGGGCCGGCTGCAATCATCTGGCTGCTCGGCTTCTTCCTGCTGCGGAATTTCTACTTCACCCTGTTCGAGAGCGGCGCGCGCGCCGCCACACCGGGCAAGCGTGCGCTCAAGCTACGCGTCGTCGCGCGCGATGGCGGGCGATTGACCGGCGGCGCGATCCTCGCCCGCAATCTGATGCGCGAGGTCGAAATCTTCCTCCCCCTGATCTTCATCGCTACCGCTCAGGCACAGGGATTCAGCAACCGCTGGCTCGCACTGTTCGGCTTTGGCTGGACGGCGATCTTCATGTTCATGCCCGTGTTCAACCGCGATAGGCTTCGCGCTGGCGATCTGCTTGCCGGAACCTGGATCGTCGAGAATGAGCGCCCGAAGATCGCGCCCGACCTTCTCGCCGCAAATGACGGTGCCGCGATCGACGCCTACGCCTTCACCGCCGAAGAGCTCGCCACCTATGGCCAGTTCGAGGTTCAGCGTCTCGAGGACGTCCTCCACCGCGACGATCCCGATACGATCACCACCGTCGCGGGCGTCATCCGCCGCAAGATCGGCCGCAGGGACGACGGCGACGATCGCGCCTTTCTCGACGCCTATTACGCCGCCGCGCGGCTCCATCTCGAACGCCGCCTGCTGTTCGGCCAGCGCAAGCGAGACAAGTTCGATTCGGCGAGTTAAGGGGCAATCATGACCGACACCCCCAGCACTTCAGGCCGCGATACCGCAGGCGTCATCGCCCCACCGCCGCTGATCTTCCTCGCCTTCCTGATTGCTGGAGTTGCGCTAGAATATGGCGTCGTCCGCACGCAGGGCCTCGATATGCCCGCGTCGCTGCGCTGGACCGCCGTGGCGCTGTTCGCGCTCGCCGGTGCTGCCTTCATCGCCGCCGCCGTGCGCAATTTCGGCAAGGCCGGCACCCCGCCCCCGCCATGGCAACCGACCACGGCGCTGGTCGTCACCGGCATCTACCGCTTCACCCGCAACCCGATGTATCTCGGCATGACCCTGCTCTACATCGCGCTCGGCATCGCGGCGAACGCGCCCGTGGTCTTCTGGCTGCTGATCCCGCTCATCATGACGATCCACTACGGTGTCATCGTCCGCGAGGAACGCTACATGGCCGCGAAGTTCGGCACGCCGTACATCGACTACGCCCACCGCGTCCCGCGCTGGCTGTAATCCTGATGCAGACAATCTACATCGATTGCACAGGTGTCGTTTCAACCCAAGAGTTCTGGCAGCGTTACCTAAATGCAGTTCAACCAGAGAGTGCAGATTTCTTCGGACGCAATCTGGATGCGTTCTGGGACGCGATCGAAGGTGGTGGCCCGGGTTGGCCCGGAGAAGTGAAGCTAAGCTTCACAAACACGAGCCATTTAAGCGCGCTTCGACTTGATAGCGGCGTTTCGTTCCTAGGAGAGCTGCAACGCATCGCCAGCGAGACTACTCAAACCGAAATTGAACTGGTTTGATTAGACTGTCCTGACGACGACTAAATCAGCCTCAGCCCTCACGCTTCCCAAAGAAATGCTCGACGATATGCTCCGCGATCCGCGCCGGGCGCAGCGTCTGGGCGTCGATGCAGCACCAGCTCGACTTCACCTCGGCCAGCACTTCGTCGCCACGCCGGATGATCGTCTCGTAAAAGGCGCGCACCCCCTGCACCTTTTCCAGCAGCACCGTCGCCACGACCTCGTCGTTCAGGAAGGCGGGCTTTCGGTACGTAATCTCATGCTTCAGCGCGACCCACAGATGGCTCGCCACTTCCTCGGCAGGGGCCAGCTTCTGCCAATGGCCCAACACCGCCGCCTGTACCCATTTCAGGTAACTGGCATTGTTGACATGCCCCATGAAATCGATGTCCGCCGGATCGACGGGGATCGGAAACTCGAACGGGGCTGCGGTCTGGTTCACGAATTGACCTTAACGTAAACCACCGCCGAACGCGAGCGCGATTATTCGCGGAACGCGGTGCGCCCCACACGCGTGATCGGGTTCAGGATATATTGCAGGATCGTGCGCTTGTCCCCCAGCACATCGACTTCCGCGACCATGCCCGGCGTAATCGCGCGCGGCTGCCCCCGTGGATCGCGCAGGATGTTGGTCGTGGTCCGCACGCGTGCGATATAGAAGGTGCTGCCGTCCTGCTCGTTGGTCACCGCATCGGGCGAAATCGCCACGACCTCCCCGTCCAGCGCGCCATAAACCGCCCGGTCATAGGCCGTGACCGACACCCGCGCCTTCTGCCCCATCGTGACAAACGCAATGTCCTGGGGCCGGATCTGCACTTCGATCAGCAACCCGTCCTCGGCGGGAACGATCTCGACCAGAGGCTGTGCCGGCTGCACCGTTCCGCCGCGCGTCGTCACCAGCACGCGGTTGATCTGGCCGTTCAGCGGTGATCGCACCACCGTCCGGTCCAGCCGCGCTTGCAACGCCGGCAGCCCCACGCTGCGCGCCGACTGCTCGGCCTGCGCCGCCGCCAGCTCGTTCGCCGCCGTCGCGCGCCAGTCCTGCCGCACCGCGTTCAGCGACGCCGCCGCCTCCGCCACCGCCGCGCTGGCGCGTGAAATCCCGGTCAGCGCGCCCGCTGTCTCCGCCTCGGCCGATCGCGCCGCGCTTTCCGCCTGGATCAGGCTCAGCCGCGGTTCGATGCCACGCTCGACCAACGGCCGCACCAATGTCACCTCCGACCGCCGCGCCTCTGCCACCGCGCGCCGCGCGTCCCATGCCGACTGCGCCTCGCTCACCATCCGCCGCGCCTGTGTCAGCCGGGCATTACCCGCCGCCGTCCGCGCCGACAGATCGGCCATACGCGATGCGTGCAGCGCCTGCTCGATCCGCAGCTGCTGTGCCATCGTCGCATCCACCGCGGCGGGGTAGTTAGGCGACGTCCCACGCACCTCCGCCTCCAGCCGCGCGATCTTCATGCCGAGCGCGCCCGTCGTCGCCTGTCCGCTGCCCAGCTCGCCGCCGGTCAGCGTCGCGTCCAGCCGGATTAGCGGATCGCCGCGCTTCACACGCTGTCCGGTACGCACCAGGATCGCATCGATGATCCCGCCCTCCAGATTGGACACGACCTGCAACTGCGAACTCGGCATCACCTTGCCCATGCCGCGCACGGTACGCTCCAGCTCGGTCAGCGCCGCCCAGATCGTGAACAGCACGAAAAATCCGACGATGAACCACAGCAACAGGTTCGACCCGGCACGCGGCTTCAGCCGGTCGGGAATATCTTCCAGATGCATCAGGCGACCGCCTTCGGGGGTGAGAGCTTGCGCAATACCGCGTCGCGCGGTCCGTCCATCATCACCTTGCCAGCATCGAGCACGATGATGCGGTCGACCAGCTGCATCAACTGCGGCCGATGGGTGATGAGGACCAGGGTCCGCCCCTTCAGCTCCACTGCCAGCCGTTGAAGCAATGCGCTTTCCGACTGCGAATCCATTGCACTCGTCGGCTCGTCGAGCACCACCAGTTGCGGCTTGCCCACCAGCGCACGTGCCAGCGCAATCGCCTGCCGCTGCCCGCCTGACAGCCCTTCGCCGCGATCGGCCAGTCGCAGATCATAGCCATTGGCGGTGCGCCCGACGAACTGGTGTGCGCCCGACAATTCGGACACGCGCATCAGTTCGGCATCGTCCACGCCCTCACGCCCCAGCACGATATTCTCGCGGATCGTGCCGGTCAGCAGCACGCTTTCCTGCAATGCCGCGCCCATCCCGCGACGAAATGACGTATCCAGCTGGCGGATATCGGTGCCGTCCAGCATCACCAGCCCATCCTCGGGCGGGTATAGCCCCAGGATCAGCCGCGCGAGCGTCGACTTGCCCGACCCCACCCGGCCCAGCACCGCAACGCGCTCGCCCGGCTCGATCTTCAGGCTGACTTCGTTCAACGACGGCTCCGCCGCGCCGGGATAGCGGAAGGTGACGTTGCGCAGCTCGATCCCGCCCTGCGGGGCCGCCAGCTTGATGCCCTCACCCACCGGTCCCTCGACCGGCTGATCCATCAGCGCCTTGATCTGGCGATAGGCGGTCTTGGTCGCGGTCAGGCGCGACAGCAATTGCGCGATCTGTCCCAGCGGCGCGATCGCGCGGCTGCCCAGAATCGAGCACGCAATCAACGCACCCATCGTCATGTTGCCCGCACCGATTTCGAACACGCCGACGATGACGATCCCGCTATAGGCGATCACCCCCGCCGATCCGGCAAAGGTAGTGGCGATCGCCGCCACCATGCGCTGTCGCATCGAACTGTCCGACTGATGCTCGACCGCATCCATCCAGCGTCCCGCGAGCAACGGACCCGCGCCCGCCGCCTTCACCGTCTCCAGCCCGCCAATCGTCTCGACCAGCACCGATTGCTTCACCAGCCCCTCGCGCATCGACTGCGCGGTCAGCCGGTCGAGCGCAGGCTGAGTCAACCAGCCGACCAGGATCACCAGCGGCACCAGGATCGCCGGGACCAGCGCGACCGGCCCGCCGATCAGCGCGATCACCACCAATGTCAGCAGGATGAAGGGTACATCGACCACCGCCAGCAGCGTCGCCGACGCGAAGAAATCGCGGATCGCCTCCAGCTCGCGCATCAGCCCGGCCATCGCACCGGTCGATCCTTTTTTCAGTTCCAGCCGCATCGCCAGCAGCCGCCCGAACACATTGCCGCCAACGTCGCGGTCGATATCGGCACCCGCTATGTCCACGAAATAGGCGCGCAGCATTTTCAGAATGAAGTCGAACACCAGGATGATGATCAGCCCGATCGTTAGCCCGATCAGCGACGAGATCGCGTTGTTCGGCAACACGCGGTCATAGACGATCATCGAAAAAAGCGAGGTCAGCAGCGTGAAGATATTGACCAGCGCCGCCGCCAGCGCGACTTTCCAATAGGTCGCCGAGTTCCGCCGCATCGGCTCGAGCAGCCACGGCGCAAAGCGTGGCTTGGGATCTTCGACCAGATGTTCGCCATTCACCGGCCATTCTCCCACAGCCCGGTGTCGATGCGCAGATGCGGCAGCAACTTGCCCGTCCGTGACAATAGCGCGTAACGCGCCGCATCCAGCTCCGACAGGCCCTGAATGTACGCGGTGGCACTCTCGAAATAGGCGTCCTCGGCGGCCAGCACGTCGAACAATGTCCCTCGCGCCGCACGAAACCGCTCGACGATCGCATCGCGCGAACGCCGCGCCGCCATATAGGATCGCGTCAGCGCGGCGAGTTGCTCCTCCAGCGCCTCGACATCGCTATAGGCGATGGCGGCATCGCGCTCGGCCTCTTCGCGCACGCGGTCGGCACGCGCCTGTTGCGCGCGCGATCGTGCCGCAGCCTGTTGCACGCGCGCAGGCCCGCCGCCGAACAGCTGATAACGCAACGTGACGGACGCGCGCACGTCGTAATCGCGGCGATCCTCCAACAGGCCATAGCGGCCCGCGTCGATACCGACGCCGATCACCGGCAGCTGGTCGCGCACGACCGCACTGGCTTCCTTCCGGGCGGCCTTTGCCAGCTCGTTCGCACTCTCGACCGCCGGGTTCTGCCCGGCCGCGGCCGTCGCCGCATCGCGCGAGGCGATCATGCGCGGTGCGGCGGGCGCGCGTTGCAGCCCGTCCGGTGCTTCCGCCCCGGTCAGTTCGCGATAGCGCGCCTCGGCGCTCGCCAGCCGTCGGCGAAACTGCGCTTCACGCGTTTCAGCCTGGGCGATGGCGCTGTCGATCCGGGCGATGTCGGTTTCCGCCGCCACACCCTGTTTCACCCGCTCCTGCAGTGCCTCGCGCAGCTTCTGTTCGCCCTCGCGGAACGATTGCGTCAGCGCGACCAGCGCGCGAAAGCCGAACACGTCATACCAGGACGCGACCGTCGCCAGCGCGACGCGATCCGCGCTCGCCTTGGCATCCGCCGATGCCGCGCGCAGCCGCGCCCCAGCCGCCGTCATCCGCACCGCGCCCGCGCCCCAGTCGATCGCGGTCTGGTTCAGGCTCAGAATCGCGTCGGTGCGCGTGTCGGGGCGCGACCGCTCGACGATATTGTCCAGCTGGTTGTCGAACTCGCGCGCCAGCACGCGATACTTGCTGATGCTCGCCTCGCCGCGTGGCAACCGTGCCCAGATCGCCTCGTCGACGCCTGCCCGCGCCTCATCGGTGATCGCCAGTGCTTCGGCGATCGAGGGGTGCCGCCGCACCGCCGCTTCGACATTGTCCCGAAACGCGATTTCGGGCGCGAATCGCTCGCTCAGGCCCAGCACGGGATCGCCCGCAAAGTCGATCGACAGCGGCTGGCCCTGCGGCGGCGGCAGCCGGTCCTGCGCGCGCAAAGCGCTGGCGGTCAGCGCACAGGTCGCAGCCAGCGTCATCGCGCCAAAATTTACCCAACCCCGGAACACGTTCAGGCACTTAGCTGGCAGTTTTACCTTTGGCTACGCCCTCTATGCACCAGTTTGAGATCGAACGGTTGAAAGCCTTTTAGAAAAAGCGGTATGGCGTGGAAAAATAGAGGAGGATGCCCGTGACCCAATCGCTTCCAGCAGAAGCCCGTCAGCTGATCTCGACCGTCACCCAGGATGGCGCGCTCGAACTTACCCTTCACCCCGCCCCCGTGCCACAGCCCGCCGGGGACGAAGTGCTGATCCGCATCGAGGCGACCCCGATCAACCCTTCCGACCTCGCCGTGATGCTCAGCGTGGCGGACGCCAACGCCTTTACCTCGATCGGTGTTGGTGCCCGCGCCGAAATCCCGGAAGCCCTTCGCCGCCACGTCGCGGTGCGTGCGGGCAAACCGATCCCGATCGGCAACGAAGGGGCCGGAACCATCGTCGCGGCGGGTGACGATCCAGCGGCACAGTCGCTGCTCGGCAAGGTCGTCGCGGTCGCCGGTGGCGGCTGCTACGCGCAATATCGCATCGCCCGCGCCCGCGACTGCCTCGTCCTGCCGGACGGCGTCAGCGCAGAGGAAGGCGCATCGTCCTTCGTCAATCCGATGACCACGCTCGGCATGATCGGCACGATGCGCCGCGAGGGGTATAAGGGGATCGTCCACACCGCCGCCGCCTCCAATCTCGGGCAAATGCTGGTCAAGCTAACCCGCAGCGAAGGCGTGCCGTTGGTCAACATCGTTCGCAGCGAGACGCAGGCGACGTTACTCCGCGAACTCGGCGCGACCCATGTCATCGACAGCAGCGCGCCAGACTTCATGGCCAGTCTGACCGAGGCGATCGCCGAAACCGAAGCCTATCTGGCCTTCGACGCGATCGGCGGCGGACGCCTCGCCGGACAGATCCTCACCGCGATGGAAACCGCTGCGGTCCGCACCAACCCGGCCAACGGCCCCTATGGCTCAACCCAGATGAAGCAGGTCTATATCTATGGCGGCCTCAGCACCGCACCGACCGAGATCAACCGCGGCTTCGGCATGAAATGGGGCATCGGCGGTTGGCTGCTGACGCCGTATCTGCAACTCGCCGGCCCCGAGGAAATCGGCCGCATGCGCACCAAGGTCGCGGCCGAGATCCGCACCACCTTCGCCAGCGCCTACACCAGCCGTATCTCGCTCGACGAAGCCGTCAAGCCCGACATCATCGCCGCCTACAACCGTCGCGCGACCGGTGAGAAATATCTGATCCTCCCGCAGGCGTGATCAGACCGCGAGTTCCTTGAGTAATATCTGGGGGTCGGCCAGCTTCGCCACATCGGGCGACAGCCGGTCGACCACCAGCTTGCGCCCCTGTACATAATCCTTGGTCGCGTTGACGCAGTCGAGTGCGATCACGCGACCTTCCTTCAGGTAGATTACCGAAAAACTGCGTGTCGCCGGATCGCCGCGCACGACTGTCGCATCGAACCTGGTCGACAGCCCGACCGTCTGCAATTTCAGGTCATACTGGTTCGACCAGAACCACGGCACCGCGTCATAGGCCAATTCCGCGCCCATGATCGTCTTGGCCACCAATGTCGCCTGATCGTTGGCATTCTGCACCGATTCCAGCCGGATCGGCATCCCGTCGGCAAAGCCGTTAGAATGCAGCGCACAATCCCCGATCGCATAAATATCGGGCAGCGATGTGCGGCACTGCGCATCCACCGCCACGCCATTGCCGCCCTCGGCACCCGCAGCGATCAGCGGTTCGACCGCCGGAATGATGCCGATGCCCACGATCACCATTTGCGCAGGGATCACCTCCCCGTCGTGCATCCGAACGCCGCTGACCCTGCCTGAACCCTCGATGCAGTCGACCGCCACGCCCAGCCGCACGTCGACGCCATGCGCGCGATGCTCTGCCTCGTAAAAGCGCGACAGCGGCTCCCCCGCCACCCGCGCCAGCACGCGGTCCAGCGCTTCCAGCAGCACGACCTTCTTGCCGAACTTCGCCAGCACCGCCGCCGCCTCCAGCCCGATATAGCCGCCGCCGATCACCACCGCCTGCGTCACACCCGCCATCTCGGCCGTCATGCGGTCGGCATCGGCCCGCGTGCGCACCGTATGCACGCCAATCAAGTCGTTGCCCGCACAGCCAATCCGGCGCGGCGACCCGCCGGTGGCCCAGATCAGTTGGCCGTAGCCGATCGTTGCGCCATCCGCCGTTGTGACACTGTGCGCCTCCGGATCGACCGTCACCACGCGCCGGTTCAGCAACATCGCCACCCCGCGCTCGTCCCAGAACGCTGCGGGCCGGATCAAAATCCGCTCGAACGCCTTGTCGCCCGACAGATATTCCTTGGACAGCGGCGGCCGCTCATAGGGCAATTCCGGCTCGTCGCCGACGATTGCGATCGTGCCCTCGAACTTCGCCTGACGCAGCGCAATCGCCGCCTGCGCCCCGCCATGTCCGGCACCCACGATCACGATATCATAGTGCATCCGTCCGCTCCCACGCTCTTTGGCAGCGCGGGTAGCAGCGGCAACATCCTGCCGCAAAGAAGAATAGCGGCAGGTTCGTGTCAGAACATGTTGTCATTCTGCTCAGGCGGCGGCGAAAAGGGTGATTTGCGAGCACCGGAGCGCAGCGTGCTTAAGGCACGTGAGCACCGGAGCGGAGTAAATCGCGCTTTGCAGCCCCGCAAGGGCTGAATGACAACATGTTCTAAGCCATCGCCATCAAACTCGCATTGCCCCCCGCCGCCGTCGTGTTGATCGAGGTCGAAACCTCCTCCAGCAACCAGTCGAGCCGCGGCTCGCCCGCCTGCGCCAGCACGATCGGCCCCGGCATTTCGGCGATCGCCGCCAGCGCCGCCTGCCGCGTCGCCGCATCGCCCTCGATCAGCGCGCCGCCATACGGCCCGGCCGCCTGCCAGTCCTCGACCGCACGAACCCGAGCCGCGACGCGCGCGGGGAGTGCCGCCAGCAAGCCACGCAACCCAGTTGCGCCACCAACGACCGCCTCGTTCCCCGTCGCCAGCACCGCCGTAATCTGCTGTAACAGCCCTTCCCACGTCTGCGGCAGCAACAGGATGCGTCCACGCGGGTGCAGCGTGTAGAGGTTCGTCTCCCCCACCGGCCCCGGCAATTCGACCTGCGCGCCCAGCAGCGAAGCTTCGCCCGCCGCGCGCACCGCATCGCTGTCGCCATTCGCGTCCAGCCACAGCGCCAGATCGCGCAACGCCGGATCGGCGGCGGTGGAATCGATCCCCGCCGGCACGGTTGCCGCCTGCACCAACCGCCCCAGATACAGCGGTCCGCCCGCCTTTGGCCCGGTGCCGGAGAGCCCGCGCCCGCCAAACGGCTGCACCCCGACCACCGCGCCGATGATGTTGCGGTTGATGTAGAGGTTCCCCGCCTCCACCCGCTGCGTCACATGCTCGATCGTCTCGTCCAGCCGCGTGTGCAGCCCGAACGTCAGGCCATAGCCTGTCGCGTTGATCGCATCGATCACCCGATCCAGATCGCGGCGCTGGTAGCGAACGACATGCAACACCGGCCCGAACACTTCGCGCTCCAGATCGGCGATGCTGTCCAGCTCGATGATCGTCGGCGGCACGAACGTCCCCTGCGCGGTCTCTCCCGCCAGTTCGATCTGCTCGACCGCGCGGCCCATACCGCGCATCCGTTCGATATGCTTTTCGATATTTCCCTTTGCCTCAGCGGTGATGACCGGGCCGATATCGGTGCTTACCGCATCGGTGCGCCCGATCGACAATTCGTGCAGCGCGCCCTTCAGCATCGCCAGCACGCGATCCGCCACATCGGCCTGCACGCACAATATGCGCAGCGCCGAACAACGCTGTCCCGCGCTGTCGAACGCCGACGCGATCACGTCCGCCACCACCTGCTCCGCCAGCGCCGATGAATCGACGATCATCGCATTTTGTCCGCCAGTCTCCGCAATGAAGGGCACCGGCGCGCCATCCGTCGTCAACCGCTTCGCCAACTCCTTCTGGATGATCCGCGCGACCTCGGTCGACCCGGTGAACATCACCCCCTGCGTGCCGCTCGCCGAGACCAGCGCCGCCCCGATCGCGCCGTCGCCCGGCACGAACTGAAGCACCTCAGCCGGAACCCCCGCCTCATGCAGCATCGCCACGCCCTGCGCCGCGATCAGCGGCGTTTCCTCGGCGGGCTTGGCCAGCACCGGATTCCCCGCGACTAAGGCAGCCGCGACCTGACCAATGAAAATGGCCAGCGGGAAATTCCACGGGCTGATGCACACCACCGGTCCCAGCGGCTTGTGCGCCGCACCCAAAGTCGCCCGCGCCTGCTGTGCATAATAACGCAGGAAATCGATGCCCTCGCGCACCTCGGCAATCGCATTCGGCGCGGATTTCCCCGCTTCGCGCATGATGAGGCCCAGCAGGATCGGCATGCGGTCCTGCATCAGGTCGGCCGCGCGATCCAGGCATGCAGCCCGCTCGACCGGCGACACCGCCGCCCACTCAACTGCCACGGCCCCGGCTGCATCCACCGCCGCCCGCGCCGCATCGGCACTGACCTCGACAACCGTGCCGACGACATCCTTGCCGTCAGCCGGGTTATATACCGGCCGCGACGTGCCGAGACGATGCCCCGCCTCCGCCGCCCATCCCGCCGCCGCGCTTGCCTCCAGCGCCTCGCCCAGCGCCGCCAGCACCGTCTCGTCCGACAGGTCCAGCCCAGCCGAATTGGCGCGTTCGCCATAGAGATCGGGGGGCAGCGCGATCAGCGGATGCTTCGCCCCCACCACATCCATCGACCGCACCGCATCGACCGGATCGGCCACCAGGTCCGCCACCGAAACCTCGGGATCGGCGATGCGATTGACGAAGGACGAGTTCGCCCCATTCTCCAGCAACCGCCGAACCAGATAGGCCAGCAACGTCTCATGCGTCCCCACCGGCGCATAAATGCGGCACGGGCGGTTGAGTTTGTCCGCCCCGACCACCTCGTCATACAGCGGCTCGCCCATCCCGTGCAGGCACTGAAACTCATAGTCCCCAACCACGAAATCGGGTCCGGCAATCTCGTAAATTGTTGCCAGCGTCTGCGCATTATGCGTCGCAAACTGCGGAAAAACCCTGTCTTTCGCCGCCAGCAACTTTCGCGCACATGCGATGTAGGCGACGTCGGTATGCACCTTGCGCGTATATACCGGAAAGTCCGGCAACCCGTCCACCTGCGCCCGCTTGATCTCGGCATCCCAATAGGCGCCCTTGACCAGCCGAACCATGATCCGCCGCCCCGCCCGGTCCGCCAGATCGACGATCCAGTCGATCACGAACGGACAGCGCTTGCCATAGGCCTGCACCACGAACCCCAACCCGTTCCAGCCCGTCAGATCAGGATCGAGCGCCAATGCCTCCAGCAGGTCGAGCGACAGCTCCAGCCGATCCGCTTCCTCCGCATCGATGTTGAACCCGATATCATAGCCCTTGGCGATCACCGCCAGCGCCTTCACGCGCGGCAACAGCTCGGCCATCACCCGCCCCGCCTGCGCACGGACATAACGCGGGTGCAGCGCCGACAGCTTGATCGAAATCCCCGGCCCGCCGACCACACCGCGCCCCGCTGACGCCGTACCGATCGCGTTCACGGCATTCTCGTAATCGCGGTAATAGCGGTCGGCGTCTGCCATCGTCGTCGCCGCCTCGCCCAGCATGTCATAGCTATACTGGAACCCGCGCGCCTCCAGCGGACGCGCCTGCTTCAGCGCCTCGGCAATCGTCTCGCCGGTCACGAACTGCTCGCCCATCATCCGCATCGCCATGTCGACGCCGCGGCGGATCACCGGCTCCCCCGCCCGCGCGATCAGCCGCGTCAGCGCCGCACCCAACCCGGCGTCATTGACGCTCCCGGTCAGCTTGCCGGTCACCACCAGCCCCCAGGTCGCGGCATTGACGAACAGCGACCGACCGTCACCGACATGGCTTTTCCAGTCGCCATCCGAAATCTTGTCGCGGATCAGCGCGTCGCGTGTCGCCGCATCGGGAATCCGCAGCAACGCCTCGGCCAAGCACATCAGCGCCACGCCCTCCTGGCTCGACAGCGCATATTCCTGAACAAGCCCTTCGACCCCGGTGCCCTTATGCTTCGCCCGCAACGCTGTAATCAGCGTCCCAGCCGTCGCCTTCGCCGCCTCGCGCGTCCCCTCGGGCAGCGTTGCCTGCGCGACCAAAGGGACCAGACATTCGGGTTCCGGGCGGCGATAGGCGGCGGTAATCGCGGTGCGCAGTGGCGTCTGTGGGCTGACGGGCGGTGCGAAGCTGGCGAAATAGGTCATGGCTCACCCTGTCGAACGAAGCGAATGCGCCATGCTATCAGCATTCAGCATGGCGATTGGACTTTTGAAACGCTTTAGGCGTATCAATCGCATCTCATTTTCGACTATCGACAGGCAATATGCCCACACAAGCCCTCGATCACAGCGATCTTGACCTGTTCGACCGCAAGATCGTCGATATCCTGCGGCACGACGGGCGCATCTCGATCACCGATCTCGCCGCGCGCGTCGGCCTGTCCAAAACGCCGTGTCAGGTCCGCGTCAAACGCCTCATCGCCAACGGTACGATCCGCGGCTTTCGCGCGATCGTCGATCCCGTCCGCCTCGGTCTCGATCACGTCGCCTTTGCGGAGGTCAAACTGTCCGACACGCGCGAGGAAGCACTGGAGGCATTCCGCCGCGCCGTCCTCAAAATCCCGGAGGTGGAGGAATGCCATATGATCGCCAGCAGCTTCGACTATCTGCTGAAAGTCCGCACCGCCGATATCCGCCGCTATCGTGCGGTGCTGGGCGAGCATATCTCAAGCCTTCCCTATGTTGCGAGCACGTCCACATTCGTGGCGATGGAGACGATTCGAGACGCCGCCACGTAGTTGCCAAATCAAGGCAAAATCCCGCCCGCCTTGAATAAAGCGATGCAAAGGTGTATCTTCGATATCGCTACAGTCGCAAATCGACGGTTTTTGGAGCTTTGCGGCCCCCACTTCCTTCTTTCTGCATTCCCTGCAGCATCCCGGTGCCGACGAGCGGCCCGGACCCGAAGAAGGAATATCCCATGGCCATCACCGGCACCGTCAAATTCTTCAACGCTGACAAGGGCTATGGCTTCATCGCACCTGATGAAGGTGGCGGCGACGCATTTGTCCATATTTCGGCGTTGGAGCAGTCGGGCATGGGCACACTGACGCAGGACCAGCGCGTCAGCTATGACCTCGAGCCGGACCGCAAGGGCAAGATGGCCGCCGTCAACATCCAGAGCGCCTGACACTCAGCACGCTTTGAAGCCGGGCGCCGCGTGATGCGGCGTCCAGTCTTTTCTTCAGCGAGGCTGCCCATATGACCCAGAATACCTATCGCCAGCATGCCGAACGCGCCCGCGCAGAAGCTGACTCGGCCACTTTAGACAATGTCCGCGATCGCTCGCTGCGTGCCGAAGCCGCATGGCTGGCCATGGCGCAGCGACAGGAAACCGTCGATCGCGCGCGCGCTGTGCGCGAGGCATCGACCAATACCCCTCAACAGGAACCAGCATGAATTTGAACAGCATTTTGTTACGTGACCGCCGCTTCGACGGATTCTCGAAGACCAGACCGACCCATTCGCCCGTCTCCGATCGCCGCATGGCCGCCATTGCGCGCGCCGCCGCGATCGAAGTTCTGGGCTGACGACATGAACCGCTCCGCGCCCTTCCAACGATCGGCGCGGACCGACCCTCCGGCCCCACCGCCCCGCTTCTTGCGGCGCGCGGTTGCAGCGGGAGAAATCTGATCCACCCCGATATCCTCATAGCGCTGGTTTGCATTGTCGTGCTTGCTGCGGCGGCGCTTTGCACGCGCGCGTTGATCAAGCACCGCGCCCGTCAGCACAGCCGCGACATCCGCAACGATCGTTCGTGGCGCTGGATGGACCGGCACGGCAAGGGCGACTAAACTGCTGTTTGAAATGGTAGCGAAGGAGGGACTTGAACCCCCGACCTATGGATTATGATTCCACCGCTCTAACCAACTGAGCTACTTCGCCCTACCAAGGCGGCCCGGCCAAATGGCGCGGGCGAGGGGCGCACATAAGTGGCGTTGCCGGGGCGGTCAAGCGAACATGTGCCGCGAAATCGGCTCCCACGGTCCGCCGCGATACCACCATGCCCCCAGTCCGGCGATCTCGACCTCGCGCGGACGAAAATCCTTTGCCAGTGCACCTAGCAACAGCTTTGCCATCGAAGGTGCGACCTTGTTCTGGATCGTAACATGCGGCCGCCATCCGCCCGCATCCTGCGGCGTCAGCATCCCCGCAAACGCATCGCATAATTCGTGCCGGATCGCGGTCAAGCCGGGCGACTCGATCCGCACCGCCACACCACGCCCCAGCGACATCAGCCCTGCGGCGCGCGCAACCGGTGCCCGCAGCCCCCGCGTGAGGCCCGTCAGCCGGTGCTTCAGCTCGTGCTCCGCCGACGGCGGCAAATGATGAAATAGCGTCAGATGCGCGTCGAGCACGTTACGCTCGGGCGGAAAATGCTCGCGCCGCAGGGCGTCGAACACTGCCTGATCCGATCTGCCCATCAGCGCCGTCACGATGATCGGCGCGGGAACCTTCAAATTTCCACCTGGCTGCCCAACTCGACCACGCGGTTCGTCGGCAACCGGAAAAACTCCATTGCACTTTCGGCGTTGCGCAGCATCCACGCGAACAGCTTCTCGCGCCAGATCCGCATCCCCGGCCGCTCGGACGGCAACAGCGTCTGGCGCGAGAGGAAGAAGCTGGTGTCCATCATGTTGAACGCACCGCCGCACACGCCGCCGGTGCCCTGCCCGGCACTGCTCAGCGCGCCCGGCACATCGGCCTCCTGCATGAAGCCGTAATACATCATCATGCGGTGGAACCCCTGCCCCAGATCATCCAGCTTCACCCGCTTTTCCTCCGGCACATAGGGCACGTCGGCGATCTTCACGGTCAGCAGGATCACCCGCTCGTGCAGCACCTTGTTATGCTTGAGGTTGTGGAGCAGCGCATGCGGCACCCCTTCCGGCGTCGATGTCATGAACACCGCCGTCCCCGGTACGCGCGTGGCCGAACCTGCGGCGGACTGGATGAACACCTTGATCGGCATCGCCCCCTCCCGCATCCGCGCCACCATCAGCCGGCGACCCTTGGCCCATGTGGTCAGCAGGATGAAGATGACCACGCCCGCGAACAGCGGGAACCAGCCCCCGTCCGGCACCTTGGTCAGGTTGGCGGTGAAATAGGCCAGATCGATCAGGAAAAACACCGAAAGCAGCGGGATCGCGTAGCGCTTCTTCCACTTCCACAGCGTGAACAGCACCACCGCCAAAAGGCAATTGTCGATCAGCATCGCCCCGGTCACCGCGATACCATAAGCGGCGGTCAGGTTGGACGAGGACTGGAAGGTCAGCACCAGGATGATAATCATCGCCAGCAACAGCCAGTTTATCAGCGGAATATAAATCTGCCCCGCCGTCGACTCGCTGGTGTGCGTGATCCGCAAACGCGGGATAAAGCCCAGCTGGATGCCCTGCTGAGTCACCGAAAAAGCCCCGGTAATCACCGCCTGCGATGCGATGATCGCGGCCATCGTCGCCAGCCCCACCAGCGGCAGTCGCAGCCATTCGGGGGCAAGCATATAGAATGGACTCTGGATCGCCGTCGCGTCGCGCATCAGCAACGCGCCCTGCCCCATATAGTTGAGCATCAGCGCGGGCAGCACGAACCACAGCCACGAGATGCGGATCGGCTTGCGCCCGAAATGCCCCATATCGGCGTACAGCGCCTCGGCACCGGTCACCGCCAGCACGACCGCACCCAGCGCCAGAAATGCCGCGAGGCCATCGGTCAGGAAGAAGTTCACCGCATATATGGGCGAGAATGCCCACAGAATTTCCGGCGTCTGCGCCGCGCTCAGCACGCCCAGCGTGGCGATCGTCGCAAAATAGATCAGCATGATCGGCCCGAACAGCGTCCCTACGCGCTCGGTCCCGCTGCGCTGGATCGAGAACAACAGCACCAGCAGCCCGATCGCGATCGGGATGATCCAGTTTGAGAAAGCGGGGGCGGCCACCGCGATGCCCTCTACCGCCGACAGCACCGAAACCGCAGGGGTAATCATCGAATCGCCATAGAATAGCGCGGTTGCGAACACGCCCAGGATCACGATCCCCGCCGTCCATCTTTTCTGCCCGCTGACGCTGTTAATAAGCGCCAATAGCGCAAGGCTGCCGCCCTCGCCCTTGTTGTCCGCGCGCATGATGATCGTGACATATTTCAGCGTCACGATCAGCAGCATCGACCAGAACATCAGGCTGATGACGCCCATGATGTGGAGTTCGTCGAGCGCCAGCGGATGATGCCCGGCAAAGGCCTCCCGAAACGCGTAAAGCGGGCTGGTGCCGATATCGCCGAATACGATGCCGATCGCGCCCACTACCAGCTTGGCAATGGCCTTGTCGCGGCCATGGGCATGGGGCTGATCTGTCTCGGATTCGGGAATCGGGCCGCTGGCCTGATCGGGGCTCATGAGGGGACTTTACGTACCATGACGAGTGACGAAAACCTCATGTCAGACCGGTTGCCTGTCCGTTGAAACAGGCGCGCCGTTAGCATGCGCAGCAATGGCCCGCAACTGAACCCATTGCACGGGTCCCCTTACCCCCTTGGCTGGAACAGTGCGTCTGCCTCGCTGCGTGTGGGCACCGAACGCAGCACGAAACTGGAACTGATCTTCACCACGCCCGGAAGTCGCCCCATTTTCTCACGATGAAGCCGTTCGTAATCGTCCAGATCGCGGCACAGCACTTTCAGGCGATAATCGTACCCGCCCGACACCAGCGCGCACTCCACCACGCCGTCGATCTCCGCCACCGCACGCTCGAACCGCGCCAGATCCTCATCCACCTCGGTCCCCAGCGTGATGTCGACCATCGCCGTTACGCTGAACCCCAGCCGCCGCAGCCCCAGTCGCGCGCCATAACCCTGAATATGCCCCGACGCCTCCAGCGCCTGAATCCGGCGCGTACAGGCCGATTGCGACAGCCCTACCTGTGCGGCAATCTGGCTGACGGGAGCACGTGCATTGCCCGACAGCAATTTGAGGATCGCAGCGTCAATCCTGTCCATTTTGCATGATATCCCTGTTACTGCTCGATTTTCAGCATATTCATGTCTCAAGCCCATTCATAGCACATAACTTTGCACAGATTCACGGGCATGTTTCGGGATATCAGCCGCTCACAATAAAATCGGAGAGATCGTCATGCGCGTCGGTGTGCCAAAGGAAATCAAGAACCACGAATATCGCGTCGGCCTGACCCCACCGCTGGTGTCCGAACTGACCGCCGCCGGGCATGAGGTCGTCGTCGAGACCAACGCTGGCATGGGCATCGATTTCGAGGATTCGGACTATGTCGACGCCGGCGCGCGCATCGTCGCCACCGCAGCCGAGGTATTCGCCCAGTCCGACATGATCGTGAAGGTAAAGGAACCGCAGCCGCAGGAAATCGCTCTGCTGGAATCGCGCCACACGCTGTTCACCTACCTCCACCTCGCCGCCGACAAGGCACAGGCCGAGGGACTGATGAAGTCCGGCGCGACCTGCATCGCCTATGAAACCGTCACCGCCCACGACCGCAGTCTGCCCCTGCTGAAGCCGATGAGCGAAGTCGCCGGCCGCATGTCCGTCCAAGTGGGCGCGCATTACCTCGAAAAGGAACAGGGCGGTCGCGGCGTCTTGCTCGGCGGCGTTCCCGGTGTCGCGCCAGCACGTGTTGCTATCCTTGGTGGCGGCGTCTCCGGCATCAACGCCGCACAGATGGCGACGGGCCTGCGCGCCGACGTCACCATTTACGACATCAACAACACCCGCCTCGCCGAGCTCGACATGCATTTCGGCAGCCAGATCAAGACCGCCTATGCCAGCAAGTCGGCGATCGCAGCGGCAGTCAAGAACGCGCATCTCGTCATCGGCGCGGTCCTCGTCCCCGGCGCGGCGGCCCCGAAGCTCGTCACCCGCGAGATGCTCAAGACGATGAAGCGCGGCAGCGTGCTGGTCGATATTGCGATCGATCAGGGCGGCTGTTTCGAATCCAGCCATGCCACCACGCATGACGACCCGGTCTATGAAGTCGACGGCGTCATCCATTACTGCGTCGCAAACATGCCTGGCGCAGTCGCGCGCACCAGCACATTCGCGCTCAACAATGCAACTTTGCCGTTCGTGATGCGTCTGGCCAATCTGGGTGCGGAAGCTGCAATGGCCGCCGATCCGCATCTCGCCAACGGTCTCAACGTCTATCGCGGCGGCATCACCCACGAAGCCGTCGCCGAAGCACTCGATCTGCCTTTCACGGCCTGGCAGCCGTAACCGGGGTTCCGCCGTCCCCTCCCCCCCTCCCTTGGGGGCGGCGGGCACCCTGTCCTAAGGACCCACGAACCACAGCGTCGTGACAAGCATTCGATAATAGCTGCGTTTTCGATTCCGCTCGTTCAGCAGAATGGAATCGCGCGAAG
Source organism: Sphingomonas sp. LT1P40 (assembly GCF_036663835.1). Lineage (NCBI taxonomy): Bacteria > Pseudomonadati > Pseudomonadota > Alphaproteobacteria > Sphingomonadales > Sphingomonadaceae > Alteristakelama > Alteristakelama amylovorans. The sequence goes on along the minus strand of NZ_JAXOJT010000001.1, from coordinate 660,349 downwards.
AATCTGCCAGACGTTTCGTCAATCGGGTAGCTGCAAGTCGATGATAGGCCAGCGCCTCCGCCGGTTTTTCATGGAACAATAGCAGCGTTCCGAACTCCGCCATCGCACCGATCAGGCTGCCGTCGGTCGGTGACAACCGTTTGGTATAGGTTGCCAGCGATTCACGCCGCAGCCGCTCATCTTCGTCATGCCGACCCACCTGGTGCAGGAACATTGCGAGCAGCTTTTGCTGGCCAGCATAGGTCATGTCCTCGTTGCCGCTGACCTTGGCCATCGCTGCCATCGATTCTTCCATGACCGTTAGGCCGCCGCGCTCGTCGCCGAGTTCCCACCGCACCTGCCCCAGCTGAAACGCCACGGCCACGGTTTGCGGATGCCCCGCACCCTTCAGCGCGACATACATCACATGGGAGCGACCGAACATCTTGGCCGCCTCCTTAAACTTTCCCGAAGCGAGGAGCGTGCCTGCCAGATTAAAGTAGGTCATTGGCGTAAGGACATGCTTATCGCCATGCGTCTTAACGAAGATCGACAACGCCTTGCGGTAAATCGGTTCGGCATCGTCGTAGCGGGCCTGGGCATCCAGGTTGAGCCCCAACATGCGATAGGCGCGTCCCGTTTCGGCGTCATTGTCACCCCACAGCTGGATCGCGACGCCCAATGCTCGACGAAGCGTCTCATCGGCCTCAGCATTACGGCCGGCGTTGTATTGAACGACCCCAAGCCCCTCATAAGCCCGGTATTCGCCATCCCGATCCTTGAGCGATCGGGCGATCGTCAACGCGCGGGCGAATGCGTTTCCGGCGGCATCGAATTCGCGCCGGTCCGACAGATTCCAGCCCAGATTGTGCAGCGCGATCCGTTTGTCGTGATCGGCATTGGCCAGTCCATCATAGATTTCGATCGCGCGCGCATAATAGGACGCGCCTTCCGGCAGGCTCCCCAGCTCGGCAACCGCAGTGCCAAGCAGATTATAGGCTTGCCCCAGTTCGATCGTGGGGGGTACCGACGCGGCCTTGGCAACGGCAATGGCCCGCGCCGCATAGCGCTCGACAATCGCAGGTTCGCCTTTGGTGAACGCATCGCCAGCCGCCTTGACCAGCGTTGACAGGCACGTCGCCGGCGCATCTTGCACCGTTACGCACGCCTCTGTGTCCAGCGGCACCTGCGCCGCTGTAGCAGCGACCGGCGTCAGAATCATCGCGCCTGCGGTTATAAGCCAGAATCGCATGCGGCGAGGCTGCGCCGGTGACCGGCAAACCACAACTGACAAACACCATCGCAGCTTGCTCTTTTCCACCTTTGGCAGTAAGGCGCGCCCGTCCGACGAGCAGGTGCTCGCGGAGGGCGGCGCGGAGATTCATTCTCACGCGCCATTTTCGCTTTCATGCAAAGCGCTAAGGAACCTCCAACCCGCGCCTGTTCAACGGATGCCGTGATCGACATTCGGTCGCCACGGCAATTCGGCCTTTCAAGACCGCTGGAACCAACCAGCCGGCCGGAAAAACGACAGACAGGACTGAACCCTTTATGGCCACTTCGGCAAACCCAACCCGCGATGATTTCGCGGCCCTTCTCGAACAGACCCTCGGCGGCGCAGAAAGCTTTGAAGGCCGCGTTGTCATCGGCACCGTAACCGGGATCGAAAACGACCTCGCCATCATCGACGTCGGCCTCAAGAGCGAAGGCCGCGTGCCGCTGCGCGAGTTCGCAGCGCCTGGCCAGGCCGCCGACCTGAAGGTCGGCGACGAAGTTCAGGTCTATGTCGATCGCGTCGAGAACGCGCAGGGCGAAGCGATGCTCAGCCGCGACCGCGCTCGCCGCGAAGCCGCATGGGACACGCTGGAACTCGAATTCTCGCAGGGCAACCGCGTCGAGGGCGTCATCTTCGGTCGCGTCAAGGGTGGCTTCACCGTCGATCTGTCGGGCGCCGTGGCATTCCTGCCCGGCTCGCAGGTCGATATCCGTCCGGTGCGCGACGTGCAGCCGCTCATGGACCTGCCGCAGCCGTTCCAGATCCTCAAGATGGATCGCAAGCGCGGCAACATTGTCGTTTCGCGTCGCGCGGTCCTCGAAGAGAACCGTGCCGAGCAGCGTTCGGGCCTGATCCTGTCGCTGGCCGAGGGCCAGGTGATCGACGGTATCGTCAAGAACATCACCGATTACGGTGCGTTCGTCGACCTGGGCGGCATCGATGGCCTGCTGCACGTCACGGATCTCAGCTACAAGCGCGTCAATCACCCTTCGGAAGTCCTGAACATCGGCGACACCGTCAAGGTTCAGATCATCCGCATTAACCGCGACACCCAGCGTATCTCGCTTGGCATGAAGCAGCTTGAGAGCGATCCGTGGGATGGCGCCGGCGTCAAATATCCGATCGGCGCAAAGCTGTCGGGCCGCGTGACCAACATCACCGAATATGGTGCGTTCGTCGAACTGGAAGCAGGCATCGAAGGCCTCGTCCATGTCAGCGAAATGAGCTGGACCAAGAAAAACGTCCATCCTGGCAAGATCGTCAGCACTTCGCAGGAAGTCGAAGTGATCGTGCTCGAAGTCGATCAGGAAAAGCGTCGCATCTCGCTTGGCCTGAAGCAGGCTCAGCAGAACCCGTGGGAGGCATTCGCCGACCAGCATCCGGTCGGCACTGAAGTCGAGGGCGAAGTCAAGAACGCCACCGAATTCGGCCTGTTCATCGGTCTGGAAGGCGACGTCGACGGCATGGTCCACATGTCCGACATCGCATGGGGCATCTCGGGCGAGGACGCACTGGCGCTTCATCGCAAGGGCGAGATGGTCAAGGCAGTCGTCCTGGCGATCGAAGCCGACAAGGAGCGCATCAGCCTCGGCATGAAGCAGCTTGAGCGTGGCGGTGTTTCGACCGCGGCGGCAGCCGCTCCTGGCGGTGCCGGCGCACGCGTCAACAAGAACGAGGTTGTCACCGTGACGGTCCTCGAAGTCCGCGACGCGGGCCTCGAAGTTCAGGTCGGCGACGATGGCGCGACCGGCTTCATCAAGCGTACCGACCTGGGTCGTGACCGCGACGAGCAGCGCCCCGAGCGCTATCAGGTCGGCCAGAAGTTCGACGCGATGGTGACGGGTGTCGATCGCTCGAAGAAGCCGACCTTCTCGATCAAGGCGATGCAGATCGCTGAAGAGAAGCAGGCCGTTGCACAATATGGTTCGTCCGATTCGGGCGCATCGCTGGGCGACATTCTCGGCGAAGCCCTCAAGGCACGCGAAGAGAAGAAGTGATTGGGTGCGGGGCGGGCGGTTTTTTCCGCCCGCCTCGCCAATCATTTCAACGGTTTCGCGCCCGGCCGTTCCAAATCCGGGGGCACAGCCGCAAGATTCGATTGATGCAGGTAAGGAAACGGGCGTAAAACGGGACCGCAAACATGGTCCGCCCGATTTTGAGCGCGACCACGTACCGGCGATGTGCCGATTTTTGGGGATGCGGGGATGATCCGTTCGGAACTCGTACAGATGCTGTCGGTGGAAAATCCCGACCTGTCGGTGCGTGAGATCGAGAATATCGTCGATGTATTCTTCGAGGAAGTTACCGGCCGCCTGATCGCCAATGGCCGCGTCGAACTGCGTGGCTTCGGGGCGTTTTCCACCCGCGCGCGCGACGCCCGCACGGGCCGCAACCCGCGCACCGGCGAGACCGTCGATGTCAACGCAAAGCGCGTTCCCTATTTCAAGCCCGGCAAGGAAATGCGCGCGCGCCTGAACGTGTGAGCGTTACGCACCGCGCCAATCCGCTTGGCACCCTCTGCAATCGCCGATAGACGATCTCCCGCGCGCGGGCGTGGCGGAATGGTAGACGCACCGGACTTAAAATCCGTTGGGCTTTGGCCCGTGGGGGTTCAAGTCCCCCCGCCCGCACCAGTGTCCTTTTGGTAAGACGGCACCGGCCCGCTCCCCCACCCGGCCACCCAACGTCAATGTATTCCATGAGTGGCCGGGTGGGGGAGTATCCGGTCGGTCATGCCCCCGGCATGACCTGAATCACCGGACACTGGCCGGTGCCGCACTCTCCACAAATTACGCTATTTCTTCACCGTGCAGAAATTCGGTATCGATCTGCGCCTGCATCGCCGCCACATAGCGCGGCCCAACCAGCGCATTGGCCGGGAACAGCGCGTCCAGCTCTTCCAGCAGCTCGGGCTTCGGTATGATCACCGCAGCGGCCACATTCTCCTCCAGATGCGCGATGCTGCGCGTTCCCGGGATCGGCACAATAAACGGCGCCTGCGCCATCACCCACGCCAGCGCCAGCTGCGCCGGGGTCATCCCCGCCCGGTGGGCCAGTGCGTTGAACTTCGCCACCAGTTCCAGATTGCGTGACAGTTGCGGCTGGACGAAACGCGGCATCGTCACGCGAATATCGCCCTTCACATAATCATCGTCATGTACGCCGTCCGCCAGCATCCCCCGCGCGACCGGTGAAAACGCGACCAGCCCGATTCCAAGCCGCCGGCAGGCGTCGATCACCGCGACCTCCGGATTGCGCACCGCCAGCGAATACTCGCTCTGCACCGCCGCAACCGGATGCACCGCATGCGCCCGCGCGATCGTCTCAGCGGAAACCTCGCTCAGCCCGATCGCGCCGATCTTGCCCGCTTCCTTCGCCCGCACCAGCGCGCCGACCGAGTCCTCGACCGGCACCCGCTTATCCAGCCGGTGCAAATAATAGAGGTCGATATGGTCGGTCCCCAGCCGCGTCAGCGCACCCTCCAGCGTCCGCGCAATCGCTTCGGGCGATCCGTCCAGAATGCGCCGTCCTTCGTGCATGTCGAGCACGCACTTGCTCGCCAGCGTGAACTCTTGGCGGCGGTGCATCACCTTGCCCACCAGCCGCTCGTTTGCCCCGCCGCCATAGAGCGCCGCCGTGTCGAGGAACGTCACGCCCAGGTCGAGCGCGCGGTTCAGCAGCGCCTCGCCCTCGGCCTCGCTCGGCGGCGTGCCATAGGCGTGGCTCAAATTCATGCAGCCCAACCCGATTGCGGAAACCCGCAACGGACCGATGTCGCGTGTCGGCAATGGCATCAGAGCGGCAACCCCACATAATTCTCGGCAATCGCCGTCTGCATTGCCGTGGATTCGGCGACATAAGCAAGCTCCGCCGCCTGCATGCGATGCTCGAAATCGCCATCCTCCGGAAAGCGATGCATCAGCTTGGTCAGATACCAGCTGAACCGCTCCGCCTTCCAGATCCGCGCCAGCGCCTTGGTCTGATAGCCCGTCAGCCCGCGCTCATCCCCAGCTTTTAGACAAGCGATCAGCGCAGTCGACAGATAGGCAACGTCCGACGCCGCCAGATTCAGCCCCTTGGCCCCCGTCGGCGGCACGATATGCGCGCTGTCCCCGGCCAGGAACAACCGCCCATGCCGCATCGTCTCGAACACGTAACTCCGCAGCGGCGCGATCGACATTTCCAGTGCGGGCCCGCGCGTCACCCCATGCGTGCTGATCGGGTCGAACCGCGCCGCCAGTTCGTCCCACAGCCGGTCCTCGCTCCAGTCCTCGATTTTGTCGGTCAGCGGCACCTGAATATAATATCGACTGCGCGTCTTCGACCGCATTGACGCCAGCGCAAAGCCGCGATCGGTGTTGGCGTAGATCAGCTCGTCATGGCACGGCGGCACATCGGCGAGGATACCCAGCCAGCCGAACGGATATTCCCGCTCATATTCACGCACCGCGCTCGCCGGAATGCTCTTGCGCGACGGCCCGTGAAACCCGTCGCACCCGGCAATGAACGCCGCATCGATCCGCCTCGTCTCGCCATCCTTCACATAGGTCAGATACGGTGCATCGCTTTCCAGATCATATAGCGCGACATCCTTCGCCTCGAACACAATGTCCAGCCCGCGCTCGGGTGCTGCATCCATCAGATCGCGGGTCAGTTCGGTCTGGCCATAGACGGTGACATGCTTTCCCGTCAGAGCGGTGATGTCGATGCGGATCAGGTCGTCGTTGGTGGCAAGGTTGAACCCTTCCTCGATCAGCCCCTCGGCCTTCATCCGCTTGTCGATGCCCAGCTGCGTCATCAAGCCAGTCGTCACCGTCTCCAGCACGCCCGCGCGGATGCGGCCCAGCACATAATCGCGCGCCTGCCGCTCGACGACGACACAGTCGACCCCCGCCGCCTTCAGCAAATGCCCGAGCAACAGCCCCGACGGCCCGGCCCCGATGATCGCAACCTTCGTCTTCATCGCGTGGCTTCCAGCTGCTTCTCCAGCGCGTCGAGCACCCGGTAACAGGGCAGTACCTGCGCCACGCTCGAATTCGGCTCACGCCCCTCGCGGATCGCCGCGATGAACTCGCGGTCCTGCAACTCGATGCCGTTGTTGCTGACGGTCACCCCGGTCAGGTCGATCGGCTCTTCCTTGCCGGTCAGCAAATCATCGTAACGCGCGATCCATGTGCCATTGTCGCCGATATAGCGGAAGAACGTGCCCAGCGGCCCGTCATTGTTGAACGACAGCGACAGCGTGCAGATCGCGCCGCTTTCAGCTTTCAGCTGGATCGACATATCCATCGCAATGCCCAACTCAGGATGATGCGGCCCCTCAATCGCATTGGCCTGAACGATCGGCCCGGCCTGATAGGCGAACAGGTCGACCGTGTGCGCGGCGTGATGCCACAACAGATGGTCGGTCCACGACCGGGCCTCGCCCTTCGCATTCATGTTCTTGCGGCGGAAGAAGTAGGTCTGAACGTCCATCTGCTGGAGGTTCAAATCACCCGCGACGATCTTGTTGTGGATATACTGGTGCGACGGGTTGAACCGCCGCGTATGCCCGACCATGCAGACAAGGCCGGTCGCCTCAGCCTTCGCCAGCACCGCCTCGGCATCGCCCAGACTGTCGGCCAGCGGAATTTCGACCTGCACATGCTTGCCCGCATCCATGCACTGGATCGCCTGCGCGGCGTGCATCTGGGTCGGCGTACACAGGATCACCGCGTCCAGCCCCGGCTGCGCCAGCGCATCGGCCAGTTCGGTGGTCGCGTGCGGGATCCCGTATTTGTCGGCCACCGCCTGTGTCGGCTCCAGCCGCCGCCCGACGACCGAGATCACCTCGACCCCGTCGATCAGCTTCAGCCCATCCAGATGCTTTTCACCAAAGGCGCCTGCGCCCGCGAGTGCGATTTTCATGGTCAACTCCACTTCGTCTTTTGAACCACCGTCAGGCGACAGGCTCCAGCACCAGATGTCCGATCGCGGTATTGCTGCACGGCACATGGTAATGCCGGTGCAACACCCGCGTGGCCTTGCCCAAGCTCCCACGCATGATGAGCCACATCACCATTTCGATCCCCTCGGACCCGGTCTCACGCAGATATTCGATGTGCGGAATGTGGCGCAGCCGGTCGCTATCGCCGATCATGCCGTCCAGAAAATCATTGTCCCATTCGGCGTTGATCAGGCCCGCGCGCGGCCCCTGCAACTGGTGGCTCATGCCGCCGGTCCCCCATACCTGAACGTTCAGGTCCTCGGGAAAACTCGCCACTGCCCGCGCGATCGCCTCGCCCAGCGCCCAGCAGCGATTGCCCGATGGCGGCGGATAGGTGACGACGTTGACCGCCAGCGGGATGACCTTGCACGGCCATTCCTGCACATCGCCGAACATCATCGACAGTGGCACGGTCAGCCCGTGATCGACGTCCATCTCGTTGATGATCGTCATATCGAATTCGTCGAGGATCAGGCTCTGCGCGATATGCCACGCCAGGTCGGGATGCCCGATGACGTCCGGCACCACGCGCGGTCCCCAGCCCTCGTCGGCCGGTGCATAACGCTCGCCGCACCCAATCGCGAAGGTCGGGATGATCTTCATGTCGAATGCCGACGCATGGTCGTTATAGACCAGGATCACGACGTCGGGCTTCGCCGCCCTCTCCCATTCGCGGGTCCAGTCATATCCGGCAAAGATCGGATCGAAATAGGCGTCGCGGTCCTTCTTCTGGTCGTGCGCCACGCCCAGCAACGGCACATGGCTCGACGCCACGCCGGCGGTAATCCGGGCCATTATTTGCCCTCCTTTATAGAACGAACGCCATCGGGCGAACGCCCCCCGGCGTTCATCATCGCCTGATAATCCTCGGTCGACATGCCGCTCATCGTGCTCACCGCCTGCAAGAAACTGAGGCCGTCAGTCGAGAACACTTTGGCCAGGAAATAGATATTCCCGCCCAGATCGAGCAGCGCGTTGTAATCGCGCGCCAGCACCGCCGCCTTCTGCGCATCGCTCAGCGGCCATTCGTCCAGATATGCGGTCTCGTCCGCCTTCCACGCCAGGCGGTTTTCCGGCTTCATCAGGCTCATCGCAAACTGGTTGAGCTGATAGCCCTGACGCGCCCGCGCCGCCGTAAACACGCGCGTGCCGGGAATGTCCTCCATCTCGGCGAGATAGGCGTGGATGTCAGTCGGTGCCTTGGGTTCGCAGCCGCTCACGACACACATCCCTTACTTCCGTCATGCTGAACTTGTTTCAGCATCCACGGTGCCACCAGCGACGCAGTCGCCTGTGGATGGGTGGACCCTGAAACAAGTTCAGGGTGACGGTGGAAGGAGGAGAGCAGGTGTCCCATCACAGCCCCCGCTCCCGCAACTTCGCATCCAGCAGCGGAAATACCCGCCGTGCATTGCCGGAGAAGATCGCCGCACGCGCCTCATCGCTGATATCCAGCGCATCGACATAGCGTTTGGTGTCGTCGAAATAGAAACCGGTGGTCGGGTCGATCCCGCGCACCGCACCGACCATTTCCGAGCCGAACAGGATGTTCTTGTTCTCGATCACCTCGGCCAGCAGATTGATGCCGGGCTGGTGATATACGCAGGTGTCGAAGAACACGTTGTTCATCAGATATTCGTCCACCGACGGCTTTTTCAGCATGTCGGCCAGCCCGCGATACCGCCCCCAATGGTATGGCACCGCCCCGCCGCCATGCGGGATGATGAACTTCAATGTCGGGAAATCGGCGAACAGATCGCCTTCCAGCAACTGCATGAACGCGATCGTATCCGCGGCGATGTAATAGCCGCCGGTCGCGTGCATCGCCGGGTTACAGCTGCCCGACACATGAATCATCGCCGGCACGTCCAGCTCGACCATCTTCTCGTACAATGGATACCAGTATCGATCAGTCAGCGGTGGATGCGTGAAATGCCCGCCGCCCGGATCGGGGTTCAAATTGCACCCGATAAAGCCAAGCTCGGTGACGCAACGCTCCAGCTCGACAATGCTGTTCGCCATGTCCGCCTTGGGCGATTGCGGCAGCATGCACACGCCGACGAACGTCTCGGGAAACAACCCCACCACGCGCGCGATCAGGTCGTTGCAGCGGATCGCCCATTCCTTCGCCACATCGGCGTCACCAACATGCGGTGCCATCGCGGAAGCGCGCGGCGAAAAGATCGTCAGGTCCGCCCCACGCTCCTTGATGAGACGCAGCTGGTTCGCCTCGATCGTCTCGCGGATTTCTGCATCGCTGATCTTGGGATAGGGCGGCGGCGCAGTCCCCGCTTTGAACGCCGCCACCTGCGCCTCGCGCCAAGCGTCGTGCGCCGTGGGCAGCACGGTATAATGGCCATGACAGTCGATAATCACGCGGCCCGTTCCTCTCTCGCTTGTTCTATCACCGCCAGCTTCGCCGCCAGCCCGTCGGGCACCGCCACGCCCAGCGCACCCAGCGTCCGCTGCCGCGCGATCGTCCCGCGCGTCATCACCGGATCGACGCCCAGTTCTTCGAGCGACTTCGCTACCTCTTCCATCTCCGCCGCACGCCGCGTCCCGTGCGCCAGCATCCGGTCTAGATTATAGTCCACCCGCTCGCCCCAGCCCTGCGCCTTCCAGCTCGCGTCCAGCGACGCCAGCACGGCATCCGCCACGCCCGCACGGCTCGCCGCCAGGATGCACTCGGCGGTCAGCGCTTCGACGCCCTTGACCATCACCGACCGGATCATCTTGATCGCCGAAGCATCGCCGATGGTCGGCCCGGCGATGGAAACCTTGGTGAACCCATACTCCCGCAGCATCGCCACGGCATCGTCGGCATGTAGCCCCGCCACCAACAGCGGCACATCCAATTGGACTGGGTGCACGGGTGCCATCACCGCCACATCGACATAGCGACCGCCGACCGCCTCGATCACCTCGACCGCCGCGTGCTTGGTGCCGGGAGCCACGCTGTTCATATCCAGCCACAGCGCCCCGGTCGTCAGCAACGGGGCATAGTCTCGCGCCGCAATCAGCGCCTGATCCGCCGTCACCAGCGACAGAACTGCATCCGCGCCGTCCAGGGCTTCGCGTGCCGTCTCACATCCCCGCACGCCAGCGGCTTCATAATCCGCCAACTTGGCGGGCCGCGCAGCCGGGATCGTCGTATCACGGTCAAAAGCGCGAACGCCCGGTCGGGCAAACGCATTCCCCGCTTCGCCAAAGCCAATGAAGGTATAGATCGGACCCATCCGCAGACCTTGTCCATATCCCATGCGGGTCACCAATCGAATTGCGGGGAATCCTATCGATTTTCCTGAAGTCTGGTTTCAATGGTCGCTTGATGAAGCAGGTCGATCAGGCGTTGCCAGGATGCGGTCGGACGCCAGCCGGTGCGCGTGCTGATGCCGATCGTTCGGATCGTATCTGGCAGATCGGGGCCAATCCGCACGAGCATCCCCGCCTGAACTTCCAGCGCCACCTGATCGGGCGACAATAAGGTCAGCAGGTCGCTCTGCGCGAGCAATCCCCGGATCACCATCACCGACCCGCACTCGACCGGCACCACGGGCTTCACGTCGCCGAACAGCGCCTCCCAATGCGACCGCAGCGGCGTTCCATGCGGCCCGACCACCCAAGACTGCGCCGCCAACCTGGCCAGATCGACCGCCCGCCCCTCCAATGGATGTCCTCGGCGCCCGAATATCGCCAGCCGATCGGTAAACAGCGGCACTTGCTCGACCCCCGGCGGGGCTTCATCGCGCAGCGCGCCGACCATCACGTCGATCACCCCGTCCAGCAACGGATCGACCAGTTCGCGCCAGGAACCCTCGACCACGTCTACCACTGCGTTCGGCGATTCCTTCAGGAACAGCGCCAGCGCACGCGGCAACAACAATGCCCGGCTCAGCGGCATCGCGCCGACCGCAACGCGCCCGCCCTCGCCCTCGTCGCCGCGCGCTTCCGCAATCCCCGCCGCGATCTCGCCCGCCGCCAGCCGCACGCCGCGCGCCAGCGCGCGACCGGCTGGCGTCAGCACCATCCCCCGCCCGCGCCGCTCCGCCAGCGGCGTCGCGCAAATCTGCTCCAACTCGCGTATCGCGCGGTGGATTGCCGGCTGCGACAGGCCGCTGACCGCCGCCGCGCCCGCAAAGCCCTGTGCATCGGCAAAGTGCAGGAACGCCTCGAGCTGGGTCGCGGTCATCAATTGCTCGGGCCGCGAGAAGCCGCGTCCGCTCCGCCCCGTCCGCCGCGCCGCTGCCAGAAACGCAAACGCCCGTGCCGCCCGCTCGGCCAGCGCCAGACCCGCTGCGGTCGGCGTCACCCCGTCCGGATGCCGGTCGAAAAGCATCACGCCCAGCTGCCGCTCAACCTTGCCCAACCCCTGAGTCAATGCCGGCTGCGACAGTCCCGCCGCCTCCGCCGCGCGGCTCAATGTCCGCTGTGTCACGACATCGTTGAGCGCGCGCAAATGACGCAGGTTGAGATCGAATGGCTGGATCACGTCGCCATGTATCGCAAAATCTTATGGGTTAGGGCAAGTTCGGAAAGCGAACATGTCGCGTCCGATGTACGGATCGGTCACAACCCCGGTTCTATTTGCCCAAGGACAATCACCCATGAGTGGACGCGTCGTTCAAAACATCCTCCGCACCGCGTTGGACATTGTCGATGCGCTGGGCGAATGCGGCGTCGCGACGGTCCACGAAGCACAAGGCCGCATCGGCCTGCTCGCCCATTACATGCGGCCGATTTACGCCGGTGCGCGCGTCGCCGGGAACGCCGTCACCATTTCCGCGCCGCCCGGTGACAACTGGATGCTGCACGTCGCAATCGAGCAGTTGAAGGAAGGCGACATCCTCGTCCTCGCGCCGACCAGCCCGTGCGTCGACGGCTATTTCGGCGACCTCCTCGCCACCTCCGCAATCGCGCATGGATGTCGCGGGCTGATCCTCGACGCCGGTATCCGCGACGTGCGCGATTTGACCCAAATGGGCTTCCCGGTCTGGTCGAAAGCGGTGTTCGCGCAGGGGACGGTCAAAAACACACTGGGGTCGGTCAACGTGCCGATCGTCTGCGCAGGCGCGGCGATCGAACCGGGCGATGTGATTGTGGCGGATGACGATGGCGTGTGCGTGGTCAAGCGTGCAGATGCCGCTTCGGTGCTGGAGAAGGCCCGCGCCCGCGAGGCGAATGAGGAGTCCAAACGCAAGCGGCTGGCAGCGGGCGAGCTCGGCCTCGACATCTACGACATGCGCGGGCGGCTCGCAGAGATGGGTTTGAAGTATGAGTGACAACGCCCTTTCAGGAAAAGGGGGTCCCGGTTTTCCTTCCGGAAAGGGTGTTCAACAAACAAGCACCCGCTGCATGTGGATGCGCGGAGGTTCGTCGAAAGGCGGCTATTTTCTGAAGGACGATTTGCCCGCCGACATTGCCGCACGCGACGCCTTTCTGTTGCGTGTGATGGGCTCACCCGATCCGCGCCAGATCGACGGCATGGGCGGGGCCGATCCGCTGACCAGCAAGGTCGCGGTCGCGAGCAAATCGGCGCGGGCGGGCGTCGATATCGACTATTTGTTCCTGCAGGTGTTCGTCGATCAGGCCATCGTCACCGACGCCCAGAATTGCGGCAACATCCTTGCCGGGATTGGGCCATTCGCGATCGAGCGCGGGCTGATCGCGGCGCAGGATGGCGAGACCCGCGTCGCCATCTTCATGGAGAATACCGGGCAAGTCGCGGTGGCCACGGTCCAGACCCCCGGCGGCAATGTCACCTATACGGGCGATGCGACGATCAGCGGCGTCCCCGGCACGGCAGCGCCCATCCCGCTCGCCTTTCGTGACACTGCGGGATCGTCGTGCGGCGCGCTGCTTCCGACCGGCAACGGCGTCGACGAGATCGACGGGGTGAGGGTCACGCTGATCGATAACGGCATGCCGTGTGTCGTCATCGCCGCGAGCGACATGGGCATCACCGGGTACGAGGACCGCGACACGCTCGACGCCGATAGCGCGATGAAGGCCAGGGTCGAGGCGATCCGCCTTAGAGCGGGGCCGTTGATGAATCTGGGCGACGTCACCGAAAAATCGGTTCCGAAGATGATGCTGGTCGCCGCACCAAAGGAGGGCGGCGCGATTGCCGTTCGCTCGTTGATCCCGCACCGCGTCCATGCCTCGATCGGCGTGCTGGGCGCGGTCAGCGTCGCTACCGCATGCCTGATCGAAGGATCGCCCGCCGCCGCGCTCGCCGTCGTGCCAGATGGTCGCAACCTGACGCTTGGCGTCGAACACCCCACAGGCGTCACGGAATGCGTGGTTATGCTCGATGAAGCGGGCCAGCCGGTCGAGGCGGGCATGCTGCGCACCGCTCGCAAATTGATGGATGGAGAGGTTTTCGCATGAGCACGGACGCAGAGGGCCGCATCCGCAGCTGGACGCTTGAGCCGTCCGCGCCACGCTTTACCCCGCCCCCCGGCGCAGTCGATGCGCATTGCCATGTGTTCGGCCCGATGGCGGATTTCCCGTTCAGCGCGAAGGCCAAATATCTGCCTCAGGATGCAGGTCCTGACGCGCTGTTCGCCCTGCGCGAGAAGCTTGGTTTTGCGCGCAACGTTATCGTGCAGGCGAGCTGCCACGGCACCGATAATGCCGCGACCCTTAACGGCATCGCCGTGTCGAACGGCACCTGTCGCGGCGTCGCGGTGGTCGATCCAGCGATCAGCGACGAAGAACTCGACGCACTGCACGCCGGCGGTATTCGTGGCGTGCGGTTCAATTTCCTGAAGCGGCTGGTGGACGACGCCCCCAAGGACAAATTTCTTGAGGTCGCCCGCCGGATCGAGCGACTCGGCTGGCATGTCGTCGTCTATTTCGAGGCCGACATCCTTGAAGAGATGACACCCTTCCTCGCCGCAATTCCCACCCCGATCGTCATCGACCATATGGGCCGCCCGGATGTGTCGCAGGGGCCGGATGGGTCCGACATGACCGCATTTCGCGCGCTGTTCGACAGTCGCGACGATATCTGGACCAAGGTGACCTGCCCCGACCGGCTCGATCCGGCAGGGCCGCCCTATGCCGATTTCGTGCGCGCCGTCCGCCCGCTGGTCGAGGATTATTCCGACCGCGTTCTATGGGGCACCGACTGGCCGCACCCGAATATGGAAACCAACATTCCCGACGATGGCGCGCTGGTCGATGTCATCCCGCTGATCGCACCGACTGCCGAGCTGCAACACAAGTTGCTCGTCGCCAATCCGATGCGGCTTTACTGGCCCGAGGAAGGCTGACATCACGGATGCGGGAACAGGGGGCACGGGACGCCTGATCCTGCTCGGCGCGATCACCGCGCTGGGATCGCTGGCGATCCAGATCATCGTACCCGCTTTGCCCCTGCTTGCCAGCGGCATCGGCGCGTCCCCCGCAGGAGGGCAGCTGATCATCTCGGTCTATCTGATCGGGCTGGCGCTGGGGCAACTGGCGTTGTCGCCGATCGCGGACCATTATGGACGGCGACCCGTCTTGCTGGGCGGGGTCGTCGTGTTTCTGGTCGGGACTCTGTGCTGCGCTGTCGCAAGCGATCTCGGCACGATGCTGGTCGGGCGCGTCATTCAGTCGCTGGGCGCGTCGTCCTCGCTGGTCACGGGCCGCGCGATGGCGACCGACAAGGCACCCGTGGGCAAGGCAGCGGCGCCGCTGGCGATCCTTACCAGCGTGACATTGATCTCCCCCGCCCTCGCCCCCGCAATCGGCGGCGCTCTGGCCAGTCTGGGCGGCTGGCGATCGCTGTTCTGGATCCTCGCCGCGCTCACGCTGATCGGCGGCGCGCTGGCGATCCGGATGCTACCGGAAACCCGCCCCGGCGACCGCCAGCCGCTGCACGCCGGTCGGCTGGCGCGCAACTATTGGCAGGTCGCGCTGCACAGCGGCTATCTGCCCCTGGCCTTTGCCAACGCGATGATAAGCGGCGGTTTCTACCTGTTCCTTGCCGTGTCGCCGTTCGTGCTGGACGCGGCGGGGGCGACCACGGCGCAGGCGGGGCTGTTTTACTCGGCAGTCGCCTGCGCGATCATCGGCGGGACGCTGACCGTGCCGGTTGTGCTGCGACACTGGCCGACGCGGTTGAAGATGCTGGGATCAAGCGCACTGGCGCTCGGCGCCACAACAGTCATTATCGTCGCAACGACCGGCGCGAATCTGGGCGGACTGTTCGTAGCGATGGCGCTGATCGCTTTCGGCGCCGGACTGACCGGCCCATCCTTGCTGGCCGAGGCACTCGAGCGGCAACGCGATCGGGCGAGCGCGGCGACGAGCCTGTTCGGGACGATGCAGATGGGCGGCGCGGCGCTGATCTCGACCGCAGCGGTGCGGATAGCGCCGTCGCCGCCGGTCGAGCTGGCGCTGATCGGGGTGCTGGTGATGCTGGCACTGGTAGCGCGCCACCTTGCGGGCGGCGCGCCGACCGAGGTTTAGCCCCAGACGTCCTGCGCCACGTCGATCACCAGCCGCATCTTCGCCGCCTGCTGCTCGACCTCGATATCGTTGCCGTGGACGGTCGAGGAAAAGCCGCATTGCGGCGACAGCGCCATCTGGTCGAGCGGCATATGCTGCGCAGCATCGTCGATGCGGCGCTTCACATCGTCCGCCGATTCCAGCTCGCCCAGCTTCGTGGTGACGAGGCCGAGGACGACCGTCTTGCCTTTCGGTACATGCCGCAGCGGCGCGAAGTCGCCCGAGCGGGGATCATCATATTCAAGGAAATAGCCGTCGACTTTCAGTTCATTGAACAGCACCTCGGCGACCGGTTCGTAACCGCCCTCCGCCGCCCAGCTTGAGCGGAAATTGCCCCGGCACAAATGCACGCAAACGGTCATGTCATCGGGCTTGTCGCGGATCGATTCATTGATGATGCGGGCATAGAGGCGCGGCAGCTCGTCCGGGTCCATGCCGCGCTTCCGCGCATTCTCGCGCTGCGTGTCGTCGCACAGATAGGCCAGGTTGGTGTCGTCGAGCTGAAGGTAGCGGCATCCGGCATCGGCCAGACTGGCGATCTCGGCGCGATAGGCGGCGGCAAGGTCGGTGTAGAACGCATCGAGGTCGGGATAGGCCGCCTCGTCGATCGCATCGCGCCCACCGCGAAAGTGCAGCATCGTCGGCGACGGGATCGTCACCTTCGGCGTGCGCGACGTGCAACTCGCAAGAAACTCGTAATCGGCACGCTGGATGTCGCGGGCATGCTCGACCTTGCCCGTGATCTTTATGACGGGCGGAGCGTAGGACAATTCCTTGCCGCCATGCTGATGGAAGTGGACCGCGGTGCCGCCCGCTTCCTCGACGCCGTCCAGCTGGAGCAGGAAATCGGTGTGGAAATAGGTGCGGCGGAATTCGCCGTCGGTGATGCCCTGAAGCCCCAAATCCTCCTGAAATTTCACCACGCCGCGAATCGCTTCGTCTTCGACGGCGCGCAATGCGGCGCCGTCGATCTCGCCCGCCTTATAGGCCGCGCGCGCGTCGATCAGCGGCTTGGGGCGAAGGAAGCTACCGACATGGTCGGCACGAAACGGGGCTGCGGGCATCCTTAAATCTCCTTGCGTTATTTGTAAGTATTACATACAAAATGCTGCAACATCGATAGGACAGAGAGAGGCGCGAGGCAATGACCTGGATCACCAACCGCTGGTACGTCGCCGCATGGGATTCGGAGGTCGATCGCGCCCCAATCGCCCGCACCATCTGTGGTGAGCCGGTGATGCTCTATCGCAAGCTGGATCGCAGCATCGTGGCGATGCGCGACGCCTGTCCCCACCGCCTGTTGCCGCTGTCGATGGGGTTCAAGGAGGGCGATTCGATCCGTTGCCGCTATCACGGCCTGTTGGTCGGGCCGGACGGTTGCGCCACCGAAATGCCGATCAAGACGGAGCGGGTGCCCAGGGGCGTGTGCGCGACATTGTACCCGGTGGTCGAGAAGCATCGCTTCGTGTGGATCTGGGTCGGTGAAGCCGCAAAGGCCGACCCGGCGCTGATCCCCGATTTCTGGCCATGCAGCGCCGCAGGGTGGACGTTCGATGGCGGCTATAACCACATCGCCTGCGACTATCGCCTCGTCATCGACAACCTCATGGACCTGAGCCACGAAACCTGGGTGCATCAGGGGTCGATCGGGCAGCACGAGATTACCGAGGCCCCGATCGAGACGGTGGTGGAGGGCGAGGAAGTGCGGGTGCGCCGCTGGATGCCGGGGATCGAACCGCCGCCCTTCTGGCGTGACGCGTTGCGCTCTGCCGGGCCAGTCGATCGCTGGCAGGTATGCCATTTCATTCAGCCGTCATCGGTGCTGATCGACGTCGGCGTGTCCCCGGCCAGCGCGGGCGATACGATCGACAGCCATGACTCGGGGGTGCGCGGCTTCGTCGTCGATGCCATGACGCCGGAGAGCGAGACGACGACGCATTATTTCTGGGGGATGGCGCGCAACTTCGACATCGATGATGCCGGGTTCACCGCGCGGTTCAAGGCGCAGCAAGGCCAGGTGTTCGATGAAGATGTCGAGGTGCTGGAGGCGCAACAACGATCGATGGAGGCCAATCCGGATATGAAATTGCGCGGCTATTCGATCGATCAGGGCAGCGTGCGGGCGCGCCAGATCATCAACCGTCTCTCCGCCGCCGAGCGTCCCGCCGAAGCGCTCCATGGCGCGGATTGAGCGCGGCGATCTCGACCGCAATCTGGGACTGCGGCTGCGACGCGCGCATGGCGCGGTGCAGCGGCATTTCACCGATCATTTCGCCGATCTCGGACTGACCCAGAAACAGGTGTCGGTGCTGTGGCTGGCGGGCGATCACCCCGATCTGGCGCAGACCGATCTGGCGCGGGCGCTGGACATGGATCGCGCGACGACGATGGCGCTGGTCCACGGGCTGGAAAAGCGCGAGCTTCTTTCACGCAGCCCTTCGCGCAGCGATGGGCGGCGGATCGCACTGCGCCTGACGCCCAAGGGTGTGACGCTGCTGACCCGGGCAAAGTCGGTGATCGCCGAGCACGAAACCTGGCTGTGCAACCGCTTCTCCGCCCGCGAACTCGACACGCTTTTCGACCTTCTGCAACGTATCCATAATTGATCCTTGCTATAACTGTATGGCCGACATACAGTCATGCTCGATAGCGAAACAATCGCTACGGGGGGAGAGTTGTCGTGGACGAGCATGATGCGATCGGGGCGATCGCGGACCGGATCGGATACCAGCTTCGCCGCGTCGATGTCCTCTCGATGAACCGCCTACATGAAACGCTGGAAACGATGGGGGTCCGCCAGGGTCGCGCCACCGCCATCGCCTATATCAGCCGCCACCCCGGATGCGATCAGACCGAACTGGGCGGCTTTCTGGGCATCAATCGCGCCAGCACCATGTCGGCGGTCAATGCACTGGTCACGCTTGGTCTGGTCGAGCGGCGTCCCGGACGCGACCGCCGCAGCAATGCACTGCACCTGACCCAATCCGGACATTTGTTGCACGACGAGATCGTGCGCGTAACCGACGATCATGATGAGGATTTCTTTGGCGTGCTCTCGGCGTCCGAACGCGCCGATCTGATGCGCCTGTTGCAAAAACTACGGACGGAACATCGCGCGACCGCTCCGCGCACCGGACCAACGACAAGAGCGGTTTTGAGGAGGGTGAAATGAAGGGATTTGCGAGACTGGCGGCCAGTGCCGCTATCGTGCTGGGCGCGATACCGGCCTGGGCACAGACCGAACCGGCAACTGAGGCTGCCGCCGATGAGGGCAACGAGATTCTGGTGACTGCCCGCCGCACGTCCGAACGCTTGCAGGACGTGCCGGTTGCGGTCACCGCATTCGGGGCCGAGGCACTGCTCGACCGCAACGTCGCAACATTGGACGAGGTTGCGAAATACACCCCCAATATCCGCTTCGACGGTGCCGCCGCGCTGTCCGGCGGCAACTACAACGCCACGGTATTCATCCGCGGCGTCGGTCAGAACGACTTTGCGATCTTCTCCGATCCCGGCGTCGGTTTCTATGTCGACGATGTCTATTATGCCCGCTCGATCGGCGGCGTGATGGACGCGGTCGATATCGACAGCGTCCAAGTGCTGCGCGGGCCGCAGGGCACGTTGTTCGGCAAGAACACGATCGGCGGCGCGATGCTGATTACGACTGCCCAGCCCGATCTGGATACGGTGACGGGACGGGTTGAAGGCACCTATGGCCGGTTCGACCGGGTCGACGTCAAGGGCGCGGTGAGCGTGCCGATCGTTCCCGGCGTCGCCGCGCTGCGGATTTCCGCCGCAACGCTCAATCGCGACGGCTACGTCAAACGCCTGTTCGACGGCGAAACTCAGGGCGACCGATCGGCACAGATGGTGCGCGCCAAGCTGCGTATCCAGCCCGACGGCAGCGGCCTGACGATCGACTTGGGTGCGGACTATACTCGTGCCCGCGAAACCTCCGCCCCGTCCGATCTGTTGGCGGTGGGCAACAAGCCCGGTATCACCGGCATCCCGTTCCTGGTGAATTACAATGCGTTCGTGGCACCCGGCCGGGGCATCATCGCGCCCAACGGCCAGCCGACGCTGAACCCCAGCTTCATCACCGCCAGCCCGTTCGAGACTTGGGCCGGCGGCCCGAACGAGAACGACCTCGATTTGTGGGGCGTGCAGGGCGTCGTCAGCTATGAGATCGGCGCGGTGACGCTAAAATCGGTTACCGCCTATCGCGACATGAAGGCGTATTTCACGCGCGACGGGGACAACACGCCGTTCGTGTTTCGCCAGACCACCAACCGCGACAAGCAATGGCAGTTCAGTCAGGAATTGCAGCTGACCGGCAAGACGCTCGACGATCGCCTCAGCTTCGTGGTCGGCGGTTATTATTTCAAGGAAAAGGCGTCGGACATCGCCACCGCCGACCTTGCGATCGGGCTTCAGGCACCTGCCGCGCCGCCGCCCTTCACCCCCGCCGTGTTCATCCAGAACTATACGAACAACAGCAGCCTTGCCGCCTATGGCCAGGTCGATTTCGAGATATTCCCGCGCTTCTCGATCACACTCGGCGGTCGCTACACCAGCGACAAAAAGGAGTTCACGTCGATCAACGTTCGCCAGCGTGACAATGTGATGTTCACGAATGTGACCCGCGAGGCAACGTTCGAGAAGTTCACGCCGCGTTTCGGCATCAACTTCAAGGCACAGGACGATCTGCTGCTCTACGTCTCCTATTCCAAGGGCTTCAAACAGGGCGGGTTCAACGGGCGTCCGCTGGTCAATGAAGCGGAGGTCACCCAATACGCGCCCGAGGAATTGGAAACCTATGAAGCGGGGATCAAGGCGCAGTGGCTGAACGGACAGCTCACCACCAACATCGCCGCCTTCCATTCAACCTACAAGGACATCCAGCTGACGGTGAACCAGACGCCGACCAACTTCGTTGCGAACGCGGCGGCGGGCAAAATCAACGGGTTCGAGTTCGAGACGGTGATGCGCCCCGCATCGTGGCTGAGCTTCAACGCCGCGGTCGGCTATCTCGACGCCAAATACACGGCAGTGGGTCAGGGTCTCGGCCCGACGCAAGTGTTGCCGATCACGCTGAACAGCCAGTTCGTCAAGGCACCCGAATGGACCGTCACCACCGGACTCGAACTGTCCAAACGGTTCGATTCGGGCGGTGAGGTGTCGCTGCGCACCGACCTGACCATGTACAGCCGCATCTATCACGATGTCGCCAACTCGCCGATCATCACCGATGATGGTTATACGCTGGTCAATGCGCGGCTGGCGTGGACGCTGCCGGGTGGCGCGATTCAGCTTTCGGTGTTCGGGACCAACCTGACCGACGAACTTTCCCTGGTGTCGGGCAACGTCTCTGGCGCGTTCGGGCTGGCCGAGGCAAGCTATGGCCGTCCCCGCGAATGGGGGGTGAGCGCGAGCTGGCGATTCTAGCTCGCGCCGCCCGCGCCATCCGCTATAGACGATAACAAAGCCGATGCCGGGAGAGCGAAGTTGAGCACCGACCCCAGAGTGATGATCGATTCCCGGCCCATGTCGCGGTTCCAATGGGGCGTCGTCGCCACGATGATCGGGCTCAACGCGCTCGACGGGTTCGACGTGTTGTCGATCAGCTTCGCCGCGAACGGCATTCGTGAGGAATGGGGGTTGGGGCCGTCCGGCCTTGGCTTGGTGCTGTCGATGGAACTGATCGGCATGGCGATCGGGTCGCTGTTCCTGGGCGGGGTTGCCGATCGCATCGGTCGCCGTGCCACGATCCTGTCCTGCCTCGCCTCGATGACGGTCGGCATGCTGGGCGCGGCCACCGCCAACGGGATCGAAGTGCTTTCCGCATGGCGCGTCCTCACCGGGCTGGGCATCGGCGGCATGCTCGCCGCGACCAATGCGGCGGTGGCGGAAGCCGCGAACGCGAAGCACCGCTCGCTCGCCGTCGTGCTGATGGCAGCGGGCTATCCGGTCGGGACGATCATCGGCGGTTCGATTTCCGGCATCCTGCTCGTCCATTATGATTGGCGCGCGGTATTCGTGTTCGGTGCGATCTGCTCGGTCATGTTCATCCCGCTGGTACTGTGGCGCGCGCCGGAATCGGTTGCTTTCCTGATGCACAAGCGCCCGCCGAACGCGCTGGAGCGGATCAACGCCACGCTCGCCCGGATGGGACATCCGCCGGTCGATGCGCTACCCGAAGCAACGCCGGAAAGTGCGCGCAAGGTGCCACTCGTCGATCTGTTCTCACCGGCGCTGCGGCGGGCGACGATCCTGCTGACGCTTGCCTATCTGCTTCACATCATGACGTTCTACTTCATTCTGAAGTGGATCCCGCCAATCGTGAAGGACATGGGCTTTCCGCCGCCACAGGCTGGCGCTGTCCTCGTCTGGGCCAGCATCGGCGGGGCGACCGGATCGCTGATCCTGGGGCTGTTGACCGGCAAGGTCCGGCTGCTCGCGCTCACCATCGTCGCAATGTTGATGTCCACCGCTTTGGTCATCGTGTTCGGACGCGCGCAGACGGATCTGGCGGCGCTGTCCACCGTCGCGGCGATGGCCGGGTTCGCCACCAATGCCGGGGTGGTCGGTCTCTATGCGCTGATCGCCCAGTCCTTCCCCACCGGGGTGCGCGCCACCGCCACCGGCTTTGTCATCGGCGTCGGACGCGGCGGATCGGCGCTGGCCCCCGCCCTTGCCGGGTTTCTGTTCGCGGCGGGCTATGGGTTGCAGAGCGTCGCGGTGCTGATGAGCTTGGGTTCGATCGTCGCCGCGATGGCATTGTTCGGCATGCGCGGCTGGTCCGCGCCGGTCGAAGCCGAGACCGCACGTTGACAAGTCCCCGTGCGCACCGCGAAGGTTCGCACATGGCGCAGGACGAACCCGACCGCATCCTCTCCGCGATCGAGGTCGCGGCGTGGCTGCGTGAGCGCATCCGCACCGGGCGCGCGGTGCAGGGCCAGCGGCTGATAGAAGCCGACATCATCCGCGACACCGGCGCGACGCGCAGCCGCGTGCGCGAGGCGCTGCAACGGCTGGAGAGCGAAGGTCTGGTCGTGATCGAGGAGTTTCGCGGCGCGTCGGTACGTCGCTTCACCCTCGATGAAATCCGGCAAATCTATCGCACGCGCATGGCGCTGGAAGGAATGGCTGCGCATGACTTCGCCGTCGCCGACGATCCCGCACGCAAAAGCCAGCTGGCCGACCTTCAGGAAAAACTCAACGCCGTCGAGCATACCGGCGACCACCCCGCATTCGTCCGCGCCAACGACGCGTGGCACGCGCTGATTCTCGACGGCGCGGATAACGAATATATCCGCGGCTTCGTCGATCGCCTGCGCCTGCCGCTCTACCGGTTGCTGTTCACCGCCTTTTACCAGCCGCACCGCATCGACGATGCCAACGCCGACCACCGGCTGATTACCGAGGCGATCGTGCGCGGCAATGGCGACGAGGCCGAGCGATTGATGCGCCAGCATATCGAGGATGCGCTGAACGCCGTGATGGAAATGGGCGACCAGCTGCCGCACTGACGCGGTGCAATTTTACGGCCTGTGGCGGCGGCCCAGTTCGGCAACAGCGCGGACAGCGATATCAGCGCACAAACCGGCAGGATGCCCCTCGCCCCGGACCAATAGAGCTGCGTTTTCATTTCCGTCCACCGATTCCGGACCCGCACATCGATCAGCATATGTGGGTTGCCGACAAGATTGTTGACAATAATTGTATTGATCCATAACCATCAGGATGAACGAGGGCACCCGAACCCTCGCTGACTTTGTTGGGAGGATTCAAAATGCGGTTTCAACCGTTCACCGCGCTGGCCACCGGCGTTTCCATTTCTGCCCTGATGCTTGCCGCGCCCGCGCTGGCGCAGGACGCGCCCGCCGACGCAGCCGCGCAGGATGATGGCGGCGTCGCCGAAATCGTCGTCACTGCCCAGCGCCGCGACCAGCGGTTGCAGGATGCACCCGTCTCGGTCACCGCGCTGTCCGCCGACTCGCTCACCGATCGCGGCATCGACAATCTCGGCGATATCAGCAATTTCGCGCCGAACCTGGAGCTGCACCCGACCAACCGTCCAGCCGGCGGTGGCTCGGCATTTGCTGGTTACATCCGTGGCGTCGGCACCGGCGATTTTCAGTTCCCGACCGATCCCGGCATCGGCCTGTATGTCGACGACGTCTATATCGCCCGCTCGCTCGGCGGTCTGCTCAGCCTCGAGGATATCGAGCGGGTCGAAGTGCTGAAGGGGCCGCAGGGCACGCTATATGGCCGCAACACCATCGGTGGCGCGATCAATGTCATCACCGTCGATCCGATCCTTTCGGGTTCCGCCACCGGCCTCGTGAAGGCCCGTGCGGGCAGCTACAAGCGCGCTGACGTCTCCGCCCTCATCAACACCCCGCTGGTCGAGGATGTGCTGGGCCTCAAACTTTCCGCCTCGTTGCTCACCAGCGAAGGCTATGGCCGCCGCATCTTGGACGGGCTGAACTACGCGGGCGAAAACCGCTTCATCCTGCGCGGTGCGATCAAGGCGCAGCTGGGTGAGAGCGTGACGCTGAAGATCGCTGGCGACTACACCCGTCAGCGGCAGAACCCGCCTTCGGGCTACCTCATCGATTTCGTGCCGGCCGGCGCGACCGTCGCCAAGATCGCGCGTTACAACCAGTTCGCTGCGCCGTTTCTGAATCCAGGTCTGGGTCTGCCGACCGGATCGATTTACGATGCGCGCTGGGAAGCGACTGATCCGTACCGCGTCTATTCGTTGCAGCCGCAACAGGATGATGCCGATATCGGTGGTGTCTCCGCCGTTCTCACCTTCGACCTTGCCGAGAACGTCACGCTGAAATCGGTCAGCGCCTTCCGCAAGATCGACGCGCTGATCGAGGTGGATGGCGACCAGACCCCCTACCCGCTCCAGCAATCACGCACGACGCTGAACCAAGAGCAATATAGCCAAGAATTCCAGCTCGGCGGCACCGCGCTGGACGGCAAGCTCAACTTCCTGATCGGCGCCTATGCGTTCAAGGAAGAGGGTGACTCATCGGTCTTTACGCGATCGTTCGAGGGGATTTACGAGGCGATCGTGGCGGCAGGCGGCACACCGACGGCGGCGGACGTGGGCAACACCTTCACCACCTTTTACCTGAAGGCGACCACCTATGCGCTGTTCACGCAGGAAACGCTGAACATCACCGATCAGTTCGGCATCACGCTGGGCGCGCGCTACAACAAGGATCGCAAGGAATACGCCACCTCGGTCCGCCGTCCACAGAACAACACGGTCGTGGTGCCGCTGTCGGCTGCGGTGGCGGAGTGGGAAAGCTTCACGCCGCGCGTCGCGCTGGAGTTCAAACCCAACACGGATATGCTGCTCTATGCCAGCTACTCCAAGGGCTTCAAATCGGGCGGTTTCGGCGCGTCCACCGTCGCCTCGACCCCGACACCGCGTTACGATCCGGAGAAGCTGACCAGCTATGAACTGGGTGCCAAGACGGCGTGGTTCAACAACCGGCTGACCTTCAACGTCGCGGGCTTCTATTCCGAATATCGGGATATTCAGCTGACCGTTCAGTCGACCGATCCGGTGACCAACGCCAATATCCGCACCACGCGCAATGCCGGCGGATCGAACATCAAGGGATTCGAGGTCGAAGTCGCGGCGCGGCCCACGCGCGGGCTGAACCTCAACCTCGGCATCGGCTATGTCGATGCGAAGTTCGACACGCTCGCTGCATCCGCCATCGCCACCGGCTTCAAACTGGGCGACCGCGTCCCGCAGATCCCCGACTGGTCGATCAACGCCGGTGCATCCTATACGGTCGAAACTGGTGCTGGCGAAGTCACGCTGCGCGGCGATTTGAGCCATAAGGGGTCGCAATTCCTGACTCCGGCCGACGCCACCTCGTTCCAGGACGGCTATACGCTGCTCGGCGCACGGATCGCGTGGAAGCCGTCGTTCTTGGACGGCGTCGAGCTGTCGGTCGAGGGCACCAACCTGACCGAAACCGACTATGCCTATTACAAGGGTACCCTGCCCCCGACCGGCGAATATGTCGCAATCCCGGCAGCCCCGCGCGAGATCTATGCGACGGTGCGGTTCAACTTCTAAGGAGGACTGGTAATCCTCCCCCGCAAGGGGGAGGTGGCGCCGAAGGCGACGGAGGGGGCGGACGGCTTCGCACCAAGAGGCGCGAGGACATTCCCTTCCTCCCCCTCCGTCAGGCTGCGCCTGCCACCTCCCCCTGGCGGGGGAGGATTTTACGCCCCCACTACCCTCAACGGCACGAACACCGGCCCTACCTCCGGCATCCCGCTCATCCGCACTTCGCCCGCCAGTTCGATGCTGCGGGTCCGCGCGAGCAATTCGCGCAGCGCGATACGAAACTCCAGCCGCGCCATCGCCATGCCGGCGCAGCGATGCGGGCCACGCCCAAAGGCGAGGTGATCGTAGACATTGGCGCGATCCAGTCGAAATTCGTGGGGTGCCTCGAACACCGCCTCGTCGCGATTGGCGGAGGCATAGGCCAGTGCGATCGGCTCGCCCGGCTCAATGCGCCGCCCACCCATCTCCACGCCGTTGCGCGTGGTCCGGGCAAAGCCGCGATAGGGGGTGTAGAGGCGCAGAAACTCCTCCACCGCAGCCTCAATCGCTTCGGGCTTCGCGCGCAATTCATCGGCCAGTTCGGGGTGTCGCGACAAATGCACCGCGACGCTGCCCAGAAACACCGGCGGCGCGACGAGGCCGACGACCAAGATCTGCCGCACGCACCCGACCAGCATGGCGTCGGGAAGCGGCTGTCCCGCATCGTCGCGTTCGGCAATCAGGCTGCTGACCGGATCGACCAACGGGTCGAGCGGCGCCACGCGGCGTTCGGCGATTAGTTCACGGGCGAGGTCGTAGAGGATTTCGCTGGCCTTCGACACAGTCCCGACGTCGAACGCCTCCCACGCCTTTACGAATTCCTGCGCGGTGCGCCACAACAGGTCGGTCTGCGCCTCGCTGAGATGGAACCAGTCGGCAAACAGCAATGCGGGCAACGGACTACCGAACCCCTCGACGAAATCGCCCCCGCCCGCCGCGATGTAATCGTCCAGCAGGCCCGCGACATGCCCCTCGATCACCGGCTCGATCGCCGCCAGCCGCTTGGCACTCAGCGCGCGGTCGATCGCACGGCGATAGGGGGTATGCTCCGGCGGATCGAGGTGCAGCGGTGGCCGCCGTCCGGTCGCCGACGCGCCCGGCACAACGTTGCGAACCGTGGTGGTGAACTCGATCGGGTCGTCCAGGATGCGCTTGATGTCGGCATGGGTGGTGGCAATCCAAAAACCGCCAAACGCATCGCTGTGCGCGACCGGGCATTTGGCGCGAAGATCGGCGAACACCTTATGCGGCGTGTCAAAATTCTCATGCGCCAGCGGATCATATTCCTGCCCCTGCCACCGCGCCGTCATTGCCGCATTCCCTCATAAATTGTCGACAATCTCGTTGACATAAAAATGCTTTATCGCATAGCATTTTTCCACAGAGGAGAGAGGCTTGGAACCGACCACATACCGCAAGGTGATGGCGCGCGTCGTCGCACCGCTCACCTTCCTCATTATCCTCAGTTCGCTCGACCGCGTAAATGTCAGTTTCGCCGCGCTTGAGATGAACGCCGATCTCGGACTCGATCCGAAAGCCTATGGCTTCGGCGTCGGCATTTTCTTCGTCGGCTATCTGCTGTTTCAGCTGCCTAGCTCCGAAATCCTCAAACGCATCGGCCCGCGCTGGTGGATTGCCGGCAGCGTGATCGGCTGGGGTATCGTCGCCACGGCAATGGCCGCGATCCAGACGCCGATGCATTTCTATGTGTTGCGCTTCCTGCTCGGCGTCTTCGAAAGCGGCTTCGCGCCGGGCGTGGTGTGGTATGTCAGCCAGTGGTTGCCCCAGCAATATCGCGCGCGCGCCATTGCCGGGACCATGCTCGCGATCCCGATCTCGGTCATCTTCGGCGGGCCGCTGTGCGGCGCGCTGATGGCGATGGACACCGGCAGCATCGCATCGTGGCGCGTCATGTTTTTCGTCGAAGGGCTGGCGACGGTCATCGCCGGGATTGCCGCGATCTTCTGGTTCGTAAACCGCCCGTCGGAGGCGCGTTGGCTGTCCGATCAAGAGCGACAGGGGATCGAGGACACGCTCGCCGCCGAAGTCGCCAATGCGCGCGCGCCGGGTGCCGCACTCAAGGACGCGCTCAAAGACCCGATCCTGTGGGTGTCGGCGGGCGTGTGGTTCGTGCTCATCACCGGTGCCAACGCGATCATCTTCTGGCTGCCGATCGCGATCAAGTCGCTGGGACGCAGCGACCCGCTGGAAATCGGCATCCTCGCCGCCCTCCCCTGGGTCGCGATCGGTGCAGGCATGGTGTGGAATGCGCGCCATTCGGACCGGACCGGCGAGCGTTACAACCACCTCGCCTGGCCGATGCTAGGCGCGGCGGTCGCATTCGGCGTCGCCGCGATGTTCACCCATAACGGCCCGCTGGCGCTCGCCGCACTGGTCGTGGGCGGTTTTGGCCTTGGCGGTGCGCAATCGGTGTTCTGGACCATCCCCACCAAGTTCGTTGGCGCGCGCAACCCCGGCGCAATCGCCACGATCAACCTGTGCGGCAATGCCAGCAGCACGGTGATGCCGGTCGCGATCGGCTGGATCGTGGCGAGCACGGGCAATATCACGGTGCCGGTCTATGTGCTCGCCGGGTTGATGCTTTTCGGCGCGCTGCTGATCGTGCCGCTGAGCCGCCTCGGCAATATGCGGGAAGGAAAGACATGATCCGCAAGCTTGTTCTCGGCACCGCCGTCGCCGCATTCGCTGCTGCCGTTGCCTTTGCACAGGGTGGTGAAAAAGACCCGTGGTGGAGCCCGGACGAGGGTCGCACCTTCCCTGCGCGGCTCGATTACAAGAATCCCAACGGCACGCTGCGCCTCCTGCTCGACAACGGCCCGATGGACACGAAAGACCACCCCTTCTTTACCGCCATCGGCCCCAATGGCCGCGCCTGCGTCACCTGTCACCAGCCCGCCGATGCGATGAGCCTGTCCGCCGCCTCCGCCGCGCGGCAATGGCAGCGCAACGGTGCCAAAGATCCGCTGTTCGCCGCCAGCGACGGCTCCAACTGCCCCAGTCTGCCGCAATCCGAACGCGCATCCCACTCGCTGCTGATCGACCATGGCCTGATCCGTATCGCCCGCCCCTGGCCGCCCAAGGATGTGAAGCCGGACTTCACGATCGAGGTCGTCCGCGACGCCTCCACCTGCAATCTCGACCCGAAATACGGGCTGAAGGGCGCAGGCATGGTCTCCGTATTCCGCCGCCCGCGCCCGGTGGCGAACTTCAAGTATATCGAGGCGATGGGCTTCGCTTACGATCCCAAGGCCGGGATGCCACTGCCGATCGATCCCGAAACCGGCAAGCCGGTCAGCGGAAATTTGATGGCCGACGCGCGCGTCCCCAGCCTGACCGCGCAGATGCGCGACGCTGCCGGCGCGCATCTCGGCTTCCTCAAGAATCTAGACAAAGCCGATATCGACCGCATCATCGATTTCGAGCGACGCATCTATGCTGCGCAGCAAATCGACGCAAAGGGCGGGCCGCTTGATGGCGACGGATCGATGGGCGGCACCAAAACGCTGCAAATCTCCCGCGCCGGCATGCTCGGCAGCGATGGCGGTATCCCCGTGTGGAGCGAGTTCGAGGCGTGGGAGAAAACGCCCGCCGCCGTAAAGGCGAAGCTACCTGCCGAAGTCCGCACCTTCCGCGACTCCGTTGCACGCGGTGCGCGAGTGTTCCGCGACAAGACCTTCCTCATCACCGACAGTGCGGGCATCAATTCGCCGATCGGGTTCGGCAATCCGGTGCGCAACAGCTGCGTTTTCTGCCACAACATGTCCTATATGGGCATGGACGTCGCCCCCGGTCAGGTGGACCTTGGCACCACCAACCAGCCCTTCGCCGACCCCGCGCCGCACCTCCCGCTGTTCCGCATCATTTGCACCGGTGCGCCACATCCGCATTACGGCAAGACGATCCTGACAAGCGATCCCGGCTATGCGCTGACCACCGGCAAATGTTCAGACGTCGGCCGCATCACGCTGCAATCGCTGCGTGGCATGTCGGCGCGCGCGCCCTTCTTCTCCAACGGCAGTGCGAAGGACATTCGCGGCGTGATCGACTATTACGAGCGGCGCTACAATATCGGCTATACCGAACAGGAAAAGGCGGACCTCGAAAACCTGATGCGGTCGCTGTGATGAAGGCGCCCCTCCTTTTCGGCGCGGTGCTGCTGACCGGCGCACAGGATGTGCAACAGGCGATCCGCTTCATCACCTGTCCGGTCTATCGCGACACCGACAATGGCCGCAAATCGGGTTGCTGGCTGGCGAGCGATCCGGCGACCGGCATCCGATACGACGTAACCGCAGCATCGACCAAGCCCGACTGGAACCACGCGATTCTGGTCGAGGGATATGTCGCAAAGGATAGCGGCGATCTGTGCGGCGGCACGGTCATCGAACCGGCTCGCGTATCGGTGCTCGAAGCGCCGTGTACGCGTCATTTGATCCGGGACGAGGGGTATAAGGGGCGCAAATTCGCCCTACCCACCCGCAACGTCCGCCCACTCTATGACGTGAGAAAATTGCCGGAGAAGCCCTATGTCGAGGGCCGCTTCACCATCCCCTTCGGCTATCGCAGCAGCTTCGTCACCTATCAGCTGTCCGACTATTATCTCGACGCCACGATCAACTATGCGCTCGACGTCCAGCCCGCGCGGATCGAGATCGCCGGGGTCGCACAGACCAAACCGGATACCGTGTCGGGGCAGGAAATCGTCGAGGACGCCGCCATCGCCCGCACCCGCGCCGAACTTGTGCGCCGCGCGCTTATCCTGCGCGGCATCGCGCCGGAGCGAGTGAAGATCGTCGATACCCTGCCCGGCCCGTTCGTCGCGGCGGCGTTCGACGGGATGAAATGGCCCGAAGCGCGGCGGGTGGATGTGCGGATCATCCCGGAAACCACCGCACGCTGATCGTCAGCGACGGCGACAGCTGCTCCCCGCCGGACGACCGGCGAAGCGATCGCCGAACCAGCGCAATGCAGTGTCCGCTGTTCGCTTGCCCACGCTCACATGATCCCCGCCCGCAATCTGGTGGAAGGTGACGGTTGCGCGTCGTTCGCACAGCCGATCGACGAACGCGCTGGTAACGGCGGGCGCGACGATCACGTCCGCCGAACCCTGTGTGATCAACAGCGGCATCGTCAGTCCGGCGGGGGTCACCGAATTTTGCGTCATCAACGCCGCCCAGCGCGGCGATGCGGCCAGATCGACATTGCGCAGCTGGTGCGCCAGCCGCAACATGCCGATCTTCGTTCCCAGCGAAAACCCGTCGAGCGACACGCAATTGCGCGCGATCCGGCTGATGAGTGTCGCCGTCTGCGGCCTCACTGCCGTGGTCAGCGGCAGGCGATACACCTTGCTCCAGCTTTCGGCGGCATAAGCAGTCAGAAACGCGCGAACGGCAGCATTGCTGCCACCCGTCAGATTGGCCTTGATGTCCGTCGGCGGCGCGGCGGCGGCGACCCCGACCAGCTGCAGTTCCGGTGCATAGCTGGCGGCGGATTTGCCCGCCCATAGCGACGAAAATCCGCCCTGTGATTCACCCCACAGCGCAAAGCGCGACGACGCTCGCGCCTGGGGCAAAGCCCGCGCCGCGCGGACACTGTCTAACAGATTGTGTGCAGCCGCAGTGCCGACCAGCATCGGGTGCGGACCGGGCGTTCCCAGCCCCTGATAATCCGGCGCGGTCACGACATAACCGGCGGCAAGCAAGCCGTTCAGGCCCGCGATGTTGGCGAACAACCCGGGCTTGTCGGACAGCCCGCAATTTGTCGCCACGCCCGACGCGCCATGCGACCAGACGACCACCGGGCGTCCCCCACGCGGCGGCGCGCGATCGGGGATGACGATCGCGCCGCTGACCACGGTCGGGCGACCGTCCTTGTCCGCCGAACGATAGAGAATGCGATAAGCCGTCGCCCCGGCAGGCGCGCCGGTGATGGGCGAGGCTGACACGATGCTGCCCGCCGATCCGTCCGGTTGAGCAAGCGCGGGCATCGCTACGATCGCGGCAAACGGGAGCAGTGCGCCGAAAGCAACGCGGGTGAACGACTTGGACATGGTCCGTCTCCCGGGCGCACGAATGGCCCGGGTCCGGCATATCCCTGTCCGGCGTGACACGCAATTTCGGGTGGTTAAGACCCGACCAGCGATTTCCGGCCCATATATTTGACCAGCGCCGGATCGACGACACAGGCATAGGACGCCGCCCGATCCTGTGGCCCAATCCCGTCATAGCGCGCCGCCTGAGGATAGGGACACAGCGTCCGCGTGAACGTCTCTTTCCCCTCCACAATCTTCGTCGCGGTCAGTCGCGCCGGAGCCTGCCCCTTTTCGACCCAGTGGATCAGCGCCCACAAGGTGTCGCGCGCCGCATCACCCGGCCATGTCATATGGCCGGATGCGCCGAACTGGTCGGCACCCGGCCCGCGCGCGCAGTGATAGACGCCCGGTGCCATGAACAGCCGGACATGATCGTCCAGCCTGGCCAGCCCGCCATTGGCGCGAGCCAGTGCGCCATAATAATCGATCGTCGGCCCGGCATTGGTCGAGGGATCGGCCCAGCCCTGATACAGGATGGCCTTGCCACCCGCCTTCACGAACGGCGCGATCGCCAGCCTGTCCGCGCGCAATTCCGGCATCGCCTTGTTCGCGGCTAACAAGTCGCGCGAGCGCTGGAATGAGTCCTCGTTCCAGTTTGCATCGCCATATACCCCGTCCGCCCACATCGCGCGGAGCAGCGGTGAAGGCGGGCCGGGACGCGTGCGAACGCCGGGAAATAGCCCACCGTCCATTGCCCTGCCCCGCTCGTCCTTCATCGGCGCGCGGATCAGGTCGAGCATCTGGAGCTTCGGCGCGGTCAGGCAGCCCTCGGTCTGGCCGGGCTTGCACAGCAAGGTCGCTGAGCGAAAATTACACGCGAGCGGGTTGGCGATGATGCCGTCCTTCACACCGTCGCTGCCGTCGCACGCCGCTATCGCCTTGCTCTCGTACAGCGACCAGTCGGCATCGCTCAGCGCGCCCGCCGGGGTCCATTTCTGTTGCAGCGCGAACCACAGCATCCGCACCGATTGCAGCGGCATGTACGGCCCCGGTGCCCCGGCGATCACGCCGTCATAGTCGCCGGGATAATTCTGCATCTGCTTGAGCGCCTGTCGCCCGCCGCCCGAACAGCCAGTGAAATAGCTTTTGTTCACAGACCGCTTGTAAAACCGCGCCGCCAGCGCCTTCGCCGCGACGGCAGTCAAATGCACCGCGCGATGCTCGTAATCGACCCGCGCTTTGGGATCGGCCATCCAGCGGGCCTGCGTCGCCTTGTGCCCGCTATCGGTGGTGACGGTGGCGAAACCCTCGCCGATGCGACGGCTCATATCGGTGTAATTATAAACCCCCGCATCGCCGCCGACGCCCGCGCCCAGCAACCGCCCGTTCCAGTCGAACGGCAACCACAGCTCGAACCCGATATTGCCCTCGATCCTCCCCTCGACGCGGCAGAACGGCACCTTAACCGGGACGCCGCGATAGCCGCCGCGACTGTCGGGTGCCTCCCACCCTTGCGAATGGCTCACCGGCGCGGCGGTGACGGTAACACCGCCCGGATGCGCGCCGGTCAGGGCGGCGCATCCGGCAAGCACGCTGGCGAGCATTACGGGCATCAGAACTTCACGTTGGCCGTGATAGCGAACAGCCGCGGGATCGGGTTCGACGACTGCGGATCGTAACCGCCGGTCGTATCGACGAAGGGCGGATCCTCGTTGAACAGGTTGCGCACATCGAACGACAGACTGATCTTTTCGTTGATGTCATATCCGATCAGCAGGTCGAACGTGTCGTAATTGCTGACCTCCCGAAACACGGTCGAGGTGGTGTTGGTGTAGCCGTTCAGGTGGTTCCACGTCAGGCGCGCCTTCGCCCCGCCGACCTTTGCCCCGATATCGGCCTGGGTCCGGAATTTCTGACTGAAGCCGATCGTATCGAGCACATCGACCAGCCCCGAACCCGGCACGGCCTCGAACAGATAGTCCAGGATGTAAGTCCCTTGGATACCGGCATCGAACTCGACGCCGCCCATGTCCCATCGATAGGCTGCGGTGAAGTCCAGCCCGCGCAACAGCGACGTTCCGAGGTTCTGACGGCGCCCATCGACGATGAACGTCACCAGGCTCTGGTTGATCGCGCTATTGATTGGCAGGCCGGACGCGACCAGCGCGCTGACTTCCGCCGCCGTCGGATTGAACTGACGGAAATTGGCGTAGAGCGGGTTGGTCAGGATGCCGGCGGTGCCGCGCAACGCCTGAATCTGATCGGTATAATCGATCCGGAAGTAATTCACGGATGCGGTGAAGCCGGGCAAGGTCGGCGGTGCGGCCTCGACACCAAACGACCACGTCTCCGCCTGTTCGGGCCGCAGGTTCGGGTTGCCGCCGGCGATGCCGATGCCGGTCTGGTTGCCGCCGGGTCCGGGGAGCGTATCGAAATACAGGCCCGCGCCGCCCGCGATCGTCGACACCTCGGTAAAGGTCGGGGCGCGGAACGAGGTGCCGTAAGTCCCTTTCAGCGTCAGGCCGGTAAACGGTTGATAGGTCACGCCGAACTTGGGGTTCGTGGTGCTGCCGAAATCGCTGTAATGCTCGTAACGGACGGCAAGGCTGAGGTTCAGTTTTTCCAGACCGGCCGAGGCATTGCCCGCACCGACCAGCGGCACGAACAGTTCGGCGAACACGGCATCGACATTGCGGCTGCCGTCATCGGTCACGCGCACCGGCGCGGTCGAGCGACCGCTCAACAGATCGGTGAACGTGTATTCGACGCGATGCTCGCCGCCGACCGCGATGCGTACATTGCCACCCGCCATCTCGAACAGCGATCCGTCCATCTGCGCATTGACCACGTCGAGCCGCGTGCGACCGGTGATGACAAACAAATTGTCGGTGATCGTGGCGATCGTCGCGGCGTTGTTCGCTCCACCGAACACGTTCAGCGCGGTCGCCGGATTGGTGTCATTGAGCGCCGCCTGCAACGCCGCCGCATTCACGCCGCTGCGACGGCGATTGTCGATCTCTTCCGCTTCGCCATGCGCGTAATAGACGGTCGCGCGGAAATCGCCGAACGGCTTGAACTCGATGCCCGCCGTCGCATTCCAGCTGGTCGCCTCGATCGGGCGAGAGATCGTTCCGATCGCCGGGTAGAGCGAGGTGGCGACGGTCACACAGCGCGAACCGGCCGGTGCGCCGACGCTGGCCGCGCACAAGGGCGGCGTTACGCCGACCGGTGCGACGTAGAATGGATTGCTGCTGGGCACCGTCGCATTGACGCTGGCCAGCAACGGGATCGTACCAGTGCGGCGCGACCAGAAGCCGTCAGCAAAGATACGGGCGAAGTCGCCAATCTCCTGGCTAGCGTTGGCGACGACGCTATAGCGTTCCTGATCCGGGATGACTTCCAGATCGCCATCATAGAAACAACGGTTGGCCGTCCCCGCAACCAGCGCGGCTGCATTGGCGCTGGTCACGCCGCCGGTCGGGATCGCATAGGTCTGGCCGCTGACCGTGATCGTGCCGGGCGCACAGTTGGTGACGCGCAGGTCACGCCCGCCCTGGCTGCGCAAATCGTTCTGATAGAAATCGAGTTCGCGGCCATAAAGCGGCGAATTCGCCGAATACTCGCCAGCGATCGTGATCCAGCCGCCGTCCCAATTGTGCCCGATCAGCGCGGCGACTTGGCCCTCGCGGAAGTCGCCCTCGGTCATGCCGTAACGACCGCGCACCTCGATGCCGGAAAAGTTCTTGCGCAGGATGAGGTTGACCACGCCCGCAACCGCGTCCGAGCCATAAATGGCCGAGGCGCCGTCCGCGACGACCTCGATCGCACCCAGCGCGATTGACGGGATCACCGACGGATCGGTGAACTGGCCCTGCGTCCCCTGTGGCGGGAAGCGCTTGCCGTCATAGAGCAGCAGCGTGGCGTTGGTGGACAGTCCGCGTAGGTTCACACCCGCACCGCGCGTCGCATTGGCCGCGCCGTTCTGCGCCGATCCGCCCGCGCGGTTCGCGCCCAGCGACACGACCTGTGGCACGCGGCGCAACAGGTCGTTGGTCGATACCACCGGCTCTTCCATGATCTTTTCGGCATCGATCTGGATGACGGCCGAGCCGACCGGCTCGATCCCGCGAATGCGGCTGCCGGTGACGATGACTTCCTGCTCAGAGGCGGCTTCAGCCTCCGGCGCCGGTTCGTCCTGCGCCAGCACGGGCGATGCGATGCCGAGCGCGAGTGCGCCGATTGCAGTGCGGCCCAGCAAAATGGCCGAACGACGGGTGACGATGGTCTTCATTCTTCCCTCCTCTTCCGTTCCGCATGTCCCTGCGGTTTGGGGTTGATCGATATATTCAGGTGGTTTCCGCGCGCGCCGCCCGGGCAGGCCGGTCGGCAAAGCGGGGAGCAAGCGAAAGCAACACGATGGCGCCGATCAATATTCCGGCACCGATCAGTTCGGCGGGGCGCGGATGCGGCAGCCCCCAGACCCAGGCGAGGATCAGCGCACCGCCGACGCCAGCGACCAGGCTCGCGGCACGCTCCAGCGGCACGCAATACGCGTTCTCACGCGGGTCGAGCAGGATGATGATCGCAAACACCGACACGATGGTCAGCGTCAGGCCGATGCCGAACAGCGGCAGAATCACAGGATCGGTCCACACCGAAATGAACCCCCAACCGAGCGCACCCGATTGACTGCCGATGCCCGATGCCGAAATCGCCGCGAGGATCGCCACCGACAGCGGCAGCGCGAAGACTTTTTCCTCGACGAAATACTGGCGCACCGATGCCGGATCGCCGCTCTTCGACACCTTGGTCATCACGACCAGCCGGACGAAATAGCCGATCGTGTAAAGCACCACCGTCAGGATCGCGAGCGGCGGCAAATACAGACCACCACGATCCTTCAGCGTGATGACCATGGCGATCAGCACCATCACCAGTGCCGCCCAGCTCCACCAGCGCACACGCCGACCAAAGATCAGATCGACGATCGGCGCGATCAACAGGATGTCGCCGCGCATCAGCAACTGGATGAAGGGAATGCTCACGCCCTCGAACGTGAAAGACAGCGGCACCGTGAACAGCACCAGCGCGGTGCCAAGCCCCGAATACATCGTATATTTGGTCGGCACCGGAATACGGCGGCCGAGGAACATCACGCCATGCGCGTCCTTGTGCCAGCCCGACCACCAGATGAAGAGGTAAGTCAGCACAAGTGAAATGATGAGCGAAGCGGGCAGCGTCTCCAGCCCCGTCAGCGGACGGCCAAGGCCGGGATGCACTGCGCTCGTCACTAATTTTGTGATGATGACGTTGGGCAGATAGGCGATAAGATAGAGGAAGACATAGCCTTCCAACGGGAAACCGGAGGCGGTGCCGGCCTTGTTCTTGCTCATGCCGCCATCTCCAGTTCGACCATGTTGTCGCCGACGCGGTAGCGGGCGTTGAGGCCAGCTTCCTGGGTTACGGCAGTCATGTAATCGACGACCTCGGCATGCCGTTCGCTGCCGCGTTCGACGAAGCGGGGGGTGGCGTCGCGGTCGATGTAGAGCGGCAGGAAGCCCGAGCGGACGATCTTGCCGCCCGCGATTTCGAACCGCGCGACCATCGACAGCCGCGATGCCTTGGGGAAATTATACAGGCTGTCGAAATCCGGCTCCCATTCCTCGGCCAGCACGCGGATTTCATTGAAGCTCTTCGACGCCGCGTGGACCGGGTCCATCCGCAAATCGGTCGCGAAATTGCACAATGAATAGAAGACCGGCGCGCCGTCGATGACCTCACACCCCTTCAGGATATGCGCATGCCCGCCCAGAATTGCGTTGGCACCTGCAGCGACCGCCGCGCGCGCCACATCGCGCTGATAATCGGCAATGCTCGCACGGACGAAATGAATGCCCCAATGCAGCGACACGAACACCAGATCGGCATCGGCCTTGGCCGCACGAATATCCGCCTCCAGCGCCGCCAGATCCTCGCGGTGCGGATAGGTATGGACGCGCGCAGACGTGCCGGGCTGGTCATGCTCGATCTGTTCGTAGATCGTGTGCGCACGCATCGGTGCGCAGCCAGGACGGCGCTCCTCCGCCCAGTAACTGTGCGGCAGGATCGTGCAGTAAGCGAGAATTGCGACCCGCGTGCCATCCCCCAGCGTGATCTTCACCGGCTGACGCGCCTCGACGATATTCGCCCCCGCGCCGACGACCTTCAGCCCGGCGCGTTCCAAGTTGGCACGCGTCTCGAAAAACGCATCATTGCCCCAGTCGAGCACATGATTGCCCGCCATCGAGATTACGTCGAACCCGGCCCGCGCCAGCGCATCCGCGCCATCGGGCCGCGCCAATACCGCGTGCCGCGCCTGCGGCAGCCGCACGCCCCGTTCTGCAAAGCTGGTTTCCAGCTGGGCGAAGGCGATGTCGGCGGCATGCAGAACGTCGCGCGTGGCGATGTAGCTCTCGTCG
The DNA here is from genome assembly GCF_036663835.1 of Sphingomonas sp. LT1P40. Lineage (NCBI taxonomy): Bacteria > Pseudomonadati > Pseudomonadota > Alphaproteobacteria > Sphingomonadales > Sphingomonadaceae > Alteristakelama > Alteristakelama amylovorans. The sequence goes on along the minus strand of NZ_JAXOJT010000001.1, from coordinate 621,958 downwards.
TAATTGTCGCGGTCGGGCGCGAGGTCGCCGGCGGCGAGGAAGATATGAGTCATGCCGCCACCGCAAAGGTAACCGGCGCGGACAAGGCACCAATCTCCGGGAAACGCGTCGGCTTGGGCTCGCCCGACAATTCAAAGCCGGGAGCAGCCGCGAGCAGTTCCTCCAACGCCACGATCAGTTCCAGCCGCGCCAGCGCTGCACCGACGCACATATGCGGGCCGCGACCAAAGGCGATCGAATCCTTCATGTTCGGTCGGTCGATGCGGAATTCGTCGGGTGCCTCGAACACATCCTCGTCGCGATTAGCGGAAGCATAGACCAAAGCGATCGGCTCACCCGCCGGGATCGTACGACCGCGGATCGTGACATCGGTGACGGCGGTGCGCGCGAACCCGCGATAGGGCGTGTAGAGCCGCAGAAATTCCTCGATCGCGGCGGGCACCAATGTCGGGTCGGCACGCAGCCGGTCCTGCAACGCCGGGTCGCGGCTCAAATGCACGGCGATCGACCCGATCATCACGCTCGGCGCGATGATGCCGACCACCAGCACCTGTCGGATCGTGCCGACGATCATCTCCTCCGGCAACGGCTCGCCATCGACGCGCACGGCGAGCAACGCGCTGGTCGCGTCCTCGTCCACCGGCATAGGGTTCGCCTTGCGGTCGGCTACGATGCCCCGCGCCATATCGTACAACACCGCGCTCGACAGCTTGGTCGAGTCCATGTCGTTCGACTGGACCGCGATATTGTAGCGCTGGCCCACCCGCGTCAGTTCCGCGACCGCTTCAGGCGGCAGATTCATCCAGTTGGCGAAGGTTGCGATCGGCATATGCGCGGAGAAATCGGCGACGATATCGCCCCCGCCCTTTGCCACCATCTTCGCCAGCAGGTCGCGGCAAATCCCGCGCACCACCGGCTCCAGCTTGGCGACCTTGCGCTCGGTCAACAGCGGCGCGAGCGCGCGGCGATAGGGCGTATGTTCGGGCGGATCGAGATGCAGCGGCGGGCGACGCCCGGTGAACGCGACCTTCGGCACGACATTCTGCTGCGAGGTGATGAACGTCTGCCAGTCCGCCGCAGCATTGGACACATCGTCATGCTTCATAAGCGCCCAAAAGCCGCCCCACGCGTCGCTATGGGCCACCGGACACTTCGCGCGAAGTGCGGCATACTCTCCATTCGCGCTGTCGAACGTTTCCGGTAAAAGCGGATCGAAGTCATGCGTCATAACAATTCAATTACGCCGCGATGAAAGCGCTTGCAATCCCTTTTTGCATTTCGCCGCGCTTCGGGCTTAAGTAGCGATAATGGCAGGGCGCAATCCGAGACTGGAGGACGTGGCGGCGATGGCGGGCGTGTCCGCCGCGACGGTATCGCGCTACCTCAACAGCCCCGAAGTCGTGGCGGCCGCGACCGGAATGCGCATCCGCGAAGCCATTGAGACCACCGGCTATATCCAGAATCTCGCGGCCGGCGCCCTTGCCAGCAGCCGGTCGAAACTGATCGCGGCACTGGTCCCCGATATCGCCCAGTCAATCTTCAACGACACGGTCGAAGCGATGATCGACGAACTGGCGATGGACGGCAACAGCGTGATGCTGTCGCTCACCGGCCCCGACAATCACCGGCTGGTGCGCGAAATCAACATGGCGCTCGCCCGCCGCGTCGATGCGATCATCCTGACCGGGATCGTGTCGGACGCCGGGATGCGGCAAAAACTCCGCTCCGCCGGCATCACCGTGATCGAAACCTGGGGCTTGCCCGAAGACCCGATCGACGTCGCCATCGGCTTTTCCCACCGTGCAGCGGGCGAAGAGATGGCCCGCTTCCTGCGCCAGCGCGGCTATCGCCGCCCCCACCTCGTCGTCCCCACCTCCACCCGATCGGAACGCCGGGCGAGCGGGTTTATCACACGCTGGCTGCACGATGGCGGGATCGAACCGACTCGCCTCGACGTCAATGTGCCGAGCCATTTCGGGCAAGGTCGCCTCTCCTATCGCGCGCTCAGCGACCTGCCCGAACGCCCGGATGTCGTCGTGTGCGGCTCCGACTGGATCGCGCAGGGGCTGATCGTCGAGGCGCAGGCGGCGGGCATTCGTGTGCCCGATCAGCTGGCGGTGACGGGCTTCGGCAATCTGCGCATGGCGGGCGATATGCGCCCCACCATCACCTCGGTCGATGTCGATGGCGCGCGCATCGCCCGCGAAGTGCTGCGCGTATTGCGCGCACGCGCGGCGGGCCAGGATGTCGAAACGCGCATCGATGTCGGTTTCCGGGTGATCGCGCGAGAGAGTGCATGAAAGGGCTTGCATAACCGCATTCTCGAGTTAGCTTTGTTACATAACAAGTTTGGGAGCGGGACGATGCGGAACGGCTTTTTGGCGTTGGGGATCATGCTGCTCGGCGGCACCGCGCTGGCGCAGGTGGCACAGAACGCACCGGGTGCCGCGGACCTCGCCAAGCGCGAAGCCGAAATCCGCGCGGCGGCGGCCAAGCTGCCCGACACCCCCGGCACCGGACCATTCGCGGCGATCAAGGAAGTCGATCCCACCCTGCCCGACCATGTCGTCTATCGCCCCGCCGACCTGTCGAAACTGGACGGCAAGAAGCTCGGCATTCTCATCTGGGGCAATGGCGGGTGCCGCGACGACGGGGCCAGCGCCCGCTTCCACCTCGCCCAGATCGCATCGCACGGTTATCTGGTGATCGCGCCGGGCAATGTGTTGAGCGGGCCAGGAGCCGTCACCGCCCCGCCCCGTCCCACCGATGGCAGCGTGGCGACGCGCGAGGGCGTGGCGACGACCTGGCTCGACGTGCTGGCCGGGCTGGACTGGGCGCTGATCGAAAATGGTCGTGAGGGCAGCCGCTACAAAGGGTTGATCGACCCGGCACAGGTCGCCGTCGCGGGCCATAGCTGTGGCGGCCTGCAAGCGATTCAGGCGGGCGCGGACAAGCGCATCAAGACCGTCATCGTCCACAATAGCGGCGTGTTCACCGACGGCACCAACCCGATCAAGGGCGTGACCGTCGACAAGTCGATGCTCAAATCGCTGCATACGCCCACGCTCTATGTGCTGGGCGGTAAAGGCGATGTCGCCTGGCCCAACGGGACCGATGATTACGCAAAGATCGCCCACATCCCCGTCGCACTCGTCGATGCCGATGTCGGCCATGGCGGCACCTTCCGCGAAGCCAATGGCGGCGATGTCGCACGCTTTTCGGTCGACTGGCTGAACTGGCAGTTGCGCGGCGACAAGGCGGCGGCGAAGCGGTTTACCGGCAAGGACTGCGGCTTGTGCAGCGACCCGAAATGGAAGATCGAACGCAAGCGGATTTGATCTAGCGTCGCGTCCCGCCAACCCGCACGATCGTCGCGCTCCCCTGCACTTCGGTCGGCATATACAGCCCCGACCCGGTGACCTTCACCGCGCCATGCCGCGCGCTGTCGATCGTTGCGCGCAGCAGGAAATCGCCCTCGCGCCGTTCGGCAATCGCTTTCCGCGCTGCGGCGAGCACCTTGTCGTAATCCTTCTTGAAGTCGTGGACGAGGCCAGCCTCGACATCGCGCACCACGGTCTCATCCAGGAAATAGCTGATGAGCAGATTCGCCGCCTCACGATCGGTACGCCCGAAAATCTTCAGGTCGCGCACGCGCACTACTTCGGACCCCGGCGCATTGACCGGTATGCCGGTCAGCCAGATCTCGCCGCGCGTCGCGTCCAGCGGCCCGCTGACCAGATCCGCAGACGCCTCGATCCCCACCGCGATCCGTCCACCGCTGGTGGGATAGAGCGTGACCTTACCGAACGAAATCTTGACCTCGCCCAGCCCTTCCAGCTCGATCTTCTTGCGCGCCAATTTGTCCAGCGCGCGTTTCAGCACCGGCTCAAGCTGCGCGTAATCGGCCAATACGGGGATGTGAACGCGCAGTCCGCGCGCTTCCGGCATGTTGCGCAACGGCGGCGGCAGCGGCGTTGGCTTGGGATTGGCGGGCCGGTCCCCGACAAACGTCTCGGCAAAGGCGCGGGCGGCAACATTGGCCTCCAGCGTGCGGCCTTTCAGCCGATAGCCGCCAAAGCCAAGTGCATCCGGCGTCACCCGCATCCATGCCGGCGGGCGTTCGCGGTTCAATTCGATCGTCGTAAAAGCATCGCGCCACGCGCCCGCAACCAGTGCGCGGACCTCGCCCCTGGGCAGCGATCGCGGCAGGCTGCGCTCCAGACCGGCGATCACCCGCACCAGTTCCTTGTCGGCGCGTTTGGCGAAATCGATCCGTTGACCCAGAATGTCGATCCCCGGCGGATCGGTCCAGTTATAGGCAAGATCGACCTTCGCCACCGGCTCCCAGCGCGGGTCGATCCCCAGCCGCACCGTGGCGCGTACCATCGCCCCACCCGTCGCCGTTTCCTGTCTGATGATACCGCCGACGTCGCGCGCCTGCACCACCGCGCGCACGGGCATTGCCAGCGTGATCGTCTCCCCGCTCCCGCCCAGCCGGATTTGCCCGCGCGTCACCCGGCCGACGATGCGACAGGCGATGTCTGGGGTAACCTTCATCCGTTTGACCCCGATCTTGCAAGGCACATCGCGGCATTCCTTGCCCTTGCATTTGCGCACATGTTTCAGGCAAACGGTGACGCGCGCGGGCGCGACGCAGGTGCGACGCTCGTCGATCGACCACAGCGATTGCGGGGTCGCGCGGTTAAGCTCGGCCTGAAGCTGGTCGAGGCTGACGCGCACCGGCACATTGAGCGTCGATGCGGTCTTGGGCGGCGTAAATGCGGTGTCGAGGCGCGGCGGCACCGGGAAATCGGTCGTCTTTTTGTCGCACGACGCCAGTAGCGGCACCCACAGCAGCGCCAGTGCCACCAATATCCGCCGCGATATCCCGAACCCGCTCATGCTCGCCCCCTGATTGACAGCTATAACGCCGCCGGGATTAAAGCTATCCGTTCCACTATTTGCATGTCCCGCCGCGCACGCACGGGCGCAGCATCGGCGCAGGCATATGGGCCACGAACACCGCCGGAGTCGCGGGCCATTTGCCGTTGGCAATACGCTGGTCGAGATAGCGGATCGTCGCCAGCGTCGTCGCGGTATCGAACGTGCAATGCCCCGCGCCATTCACGTACAGGCTCTTCACGCCCCGCCCCCGCGCCGCCTCGGCATAGCCGCGCTGCAATGCGGGCGGGGTCATCCCGTCGCCGATCGTCTGCACCGCGACCAGCGGCACCAGCGGGCGCGCGTTCGGCGTGTAGTTGGCGCGCATATAATCGACGGCAGAGGGCTTGGCGGCAATCCGCTTGCCCGCATTAAGCCGCGCCAGATCGGCATCCAGCTTCAGCCCCGCCTTGGCATACAGCGCCGCCACCATCGCCCACCGCCCCGACCGGGCAAGCTGTGCGCGGTAATCGACGCCGGTGTTCCAGCTGAACGCGCCGCCCGCGCGCTTTTCCTGATCGGTGCGCGGCAGATAGGTGCCCATGACGAACGCGCGCGCGATCTCGTCGGCCTGTGCATCGTAATCGGTCGCGGCGGGTTCCGGCTTGTCGCGGCTGGTCCAGTGCGGAATGCCCGACAGCACCCCCGCCAGCGCAACGCGGGCGCGGCCCTCGGGCGTCTTTACCGCAGCCGTCAGCGCATCCTGTGCGCGCTTGCCGTTGACGCGGTCGTCATCAACATCGACCAGCCGGATGCGGGCATCCGTCGCGACCAGCAGGCGAAACGCATAGGCACCGTCCAGCGCCATGTTCATCATCCCCAGCGATCCACCGATCGACGCGCACATCGCCGCGGCACCGTCGATCCCGCTGCCCTTGATCTCGGCCAGCGCAGTGCTGACCAGACCGCCCATCGACGATCCCCACGCGATCACGCGCTTCGGCTTGCCGTATTTCGCCGCGAACGCCGCGATCGTCGCGCGCTGGGCTGGCACCGCCTCTTCGACCGACCAGCCGCCGCTGCCATAATCCGACCCGGCGATGGCGTAACCCGCATCCAGCAGCGCCTGACGATGTGGTTTCGGCGCGGCGGCAGGGTTGCCGACATTGGGGGAATAACCGCGACTGTAGAGCAGCAGCGTCCCGTTCCACTTGGCTGGAACCTCCGCCTCCCAGCGCGCGCCGCCGGGAAGGGCTTCCGGCGCCGGCGCGGACTGCCCGATGATCGCATGTGGCCATGCCAGTGCTACCGTCACCGCCGCCAAAATCGCCTTGCGCCGCATCGCTCGCTCCTTTTCGCTTGCATGTCGAATAGGATCGATGAAAGCGTTTGCAAAGAATGTTTTGTGATAAAGCTATTTCCGCCGAAATCGTGCAGCATTTCGCTGACCTGACCTTCGATGCGCTGCCGCCCGCCACCGTTCACGCGACCCGCCGCGCGCTGCTCGATGCGCTCGGCGTGATGCTGGGGGCGAGCGGGTTGAGCGAGGATGCCCTGCCCTATCGCACCCATGCGCTGGCTGCGTCCGGGCCGTCGCGGTTGATCGGGTTCGAGACGCGGGCGACACCCTCGCTGGCGGCGCTGGCCAACGGTGCGCTCGCCCATGCGCTCGATTTTGGAGACACGTTCGACGCCGGACCGGCGCATCCCAACGCGGCGCTCGTCCCCGCATTGCTGGCGCTGGGGGATGCCGATCCGGGCATCGTCTTCGCCGACGTCCTCACGGCTATGACAGCGGGCAGCGACCTCGCCTGCCGCCTCTCGCTCGCCCCGCCCCGCGCTTATGAGGAGGGCGGCTGGTATCCGCCCCCACTCGTCAACCTCATCGCCACGGCGGCCGGATGCTCAAAGCTGCTCGGCCTCGACGCCGATGGCATCCGCAACGCGATGGGCCTCGCGCTGGTGCAGGGCGCGTTCCCCAGCGAGATTAAATACGACGCCAGCTCTCCGATGCGCGGCGTGCGCGAAGGCTTCGTCGCACGTGCAGCGGTGGAAGCAGCATTGCTCGCACAGGTCGGCGCGACCGCCTTCGCCGAACCGCTGGAAGGCAAGGCCGGCTTCTTCGCCATCTATGGCGGCGGGCCGCCCAAGGACGTGCTACTCGACGGGCTCGGCACGTTCTTTTTTGGCGATCAGGTCAGCTTCAAGCCTTGGCCAGCCTGTCGCGGCACGCACCCCTATATCGAGGCAGCGCTGGCGCTGCGCGACCGGGTCGATCTGACCGCAGTCGAGCGGATCGAGGCGGAAACCGGCCCGATCCAGGAAATGCTGATCCGCCCGCAGCCGGTAAAGGCCGCGCCGACCAAGGCGATCGAAGCCAAGTTCAGCATTCCTTACACGGTCGCTGCGGCGCTGCTCGATGGCGCGGTCACCCTCGCCACCTTCCTCCCCGCCCGCATCAATGACGCCCACACACGCGCACTCTCGGCGAAAGTCGTCGAAGTCCGCAACCCCGACTGGACCCGCGCGCACGCTGCCAGCGGATCGCTGACTTTCGTGATGCGGGACGGCACGCGGCATATTCACCGCATCATGCAGGCGGCTGGTCACCCCGACAAACCAATCGCCGATTCGACGCTGCTTACCAAATTCGCCGCCTGCGCCGCCTACGCCGCCACACCGATCAGCCCGGAAAATGCTGCGCGTCTGGCGCAGCAAATCCTCGATTTTCCGCCAAATTCGCCCGCGTGCAATCTGCTCGATTGAAGGCACTTGCATCGGACGATTTTAGGTTATATCACATAACAATAAACAGGAGAGGCGCTATGGCCACGATTGCACCGCCGGCACCCGGCCGGACCTTTGACCGTATCAATCCCGTCACTGGCGAGGTCGCCACCACCGCGAACGCCGCGAGCATCGACGACGCCAATGCCGCAGTCGAAGCCGCCGCTGCCGCCTTTCCCGCATGGTCCGCGCTCGGCCCCAACGCCCGCCGCGCCGCGCTGAACAAGGCAGCCGACGCGCTTGCGGGCAAAGCCGATCAGTTCGTCGATGCGATGATGGGCGAAATCGGCGCGACCGAGGGCTGGGCGCGCTTCAACCTAATGCTCGCCGTCGGCATGGTCCGCGAAGCCGCAGCGCTCACCACCCAGATCGGCGGCGAAGTCATCCCGTCGGACAAGCCCGGCTGCATCGCGATGGCGCTGCGTGAGCCGGTCGGCGTGATGCTGGGCATCGCGCCGTGGAATGCGCCGATCATCCTGGGCGTCCGCGCGGTTGCGGTGCCGCTGGCATGCGGCAATACGGTGGTCCTAAAGGCCAGCGAGCAATGCCCGCGCACGCATTCGCTGATCGCCGAAGCGTTCGACGAGGCGCTGCCCAAGGGCGCGGTCAGCATCGTCACCAACTCGCCCGCCGACGCGCCCGAGATCGTCGGCGCACTGATCGACCATCCGGCGATCCGCCGCATCAACTTCACCGGCTCCACCGCGGTCGGCAAGATCATCGCCGTGCGCGCTGCCGGACATCTGAAGCCAGTGCTGCTCGAACTCGGCGGTAAGGCGCCGATGATCGTGCTCGACGATGCCGATCTCGACGAAGCGGTCAAAGCCGCCGCGTTCGGCGCGTTCATGAATCAAGGTCAGATCTGCATGTCGACCGAGCGGATCATCGTCGTCGACAGCGTTGCCGACGCGTTTGTCGAAAAATTCGCGGCCAAGGTCGGCTCGATGCCGGTAGGCGACCCTCGTGAAGGCAAGACCCCGCTTGGCGCGGTTGTCGATCAGAAGACCGTCGATCACGTCAAATCCCTGATCGCCGACGCGCTCGGCGCGGGCGCGGTGCAGGTCAATGGCGGCGATGCGAACGGCGTGCTCATGCCCGCGCATGTCATCGACAAAGTGACGCCGTCGATGAAATTGTTCCGCAACGAAAGCTTCGGCCCCGTCGTCGGCGTGATCCGCGCGCGCGACGAAGCGCATGCGATCGAACTCGCCAACGACACCGAATATGGCCTGTCCGCCGCCGTGTTCACCCGCGACACCGCACGCGGCCTGCGCGTCGCGCGCCAGATCAAGTCCGGCATCTGCCACCTCAACGGATCGACCGTGCATGACGAGGCGCAGATGCCGTTCGGTGGCGTCAAATCATCCGGTTACGGTCGGTTCGGCGGCAAGGCCGGGATCGACAGCTTCACTGAACTGCGCTGGATCACGATCGAGACCGAGCCTGGGCATTATCCGATTTAATTCAAGAACTTCGTCATTCCCATCTGTGTGGATTGACGGTCGCAAACAAGGGAAGTTCATGACCAACACCTCCGCCAACGGCGTCGTCGCCTACTCGATCGAAAACGGCATCGCTTGGGTCAACTTCAACCGCCCGGACAAGCGCAACGCGATGAGCCCGACGCTCAATCGCGACATGATGGAAGTGCTCGACCTGCTCGAACATGACGAGAATGTCGGCATTCTCGTCCTCGGTGGCGAAGGCCCGGCTTGGACTGCGGGCATGGACCTGAAGGAATATTTCCGCGAGTCCGAGGCGGACGGGCTGCGCGGTACGCGCAAGGCACAGCGTGAATCCTATGGCTGGTGGCGCCGCCTGCGCTGGTATCAGAAGCCGACGATTGCGATGGTCAATGGCTGGTGCTTCGGCGGCGGCTATGGCCCGCTCTTCGCCTGCGACCTCGCTTTTGCGGCGGAAGAGGCCAAGTTCGGCCTCAGCGAAATCAACTGGGGCATCCTGCCCGGCGGCGGCGCGACCAAGGTCGCGACCGAATTGCTGCCGTTCCGCAAGGCGATGTACCACGCGATGATGGGCGAGAATATCGACGGCAAGACCGCCGCCGAATGGGGACTGGTCAACGAGGCGATCCCGCTGGCAGGCCTGAAAGACCGCGTCACCGAAGTGGCCAAGGTGCTGCTCGCCAAGAACCCGGTCGCGCTGAAGGCGACCAAGGATGCCGTGCGCCGCGTCGGCACGATGACCTATGACGAAGCGGAGGATTATCTGATCCGCGCGCAGGAAGCCGCCAACAGCTATGACAATGACGGCCGCAAGGAAGGCATCCGCCAGTTCATCGACGAAAAGAGCTACAAGCCGGGTCTTGGGGCATACGACAAGGACCGCGTGAAGGTTTAAGCCTTACCCTCCCCGGCACGGGGAGGGGGACCACGCGCAGCATGGTGGAGGGGGAGCGAGGCAACGTAATCCGGTGCCGATCGCCCCCTCCGTCATCGCTTCGCGCTGCCACCTTCCCGTGCCGGGGAGGATTGAGAGAAGATTCAAATGCCCAACCTCTCCCGCCTGCTCACCCCGCGCTCGGTCGTCATCGTCGGCGCGTCGCCCACGACCGGATCGCTCGGCAATTCCGTGCTGCGCAACCTTGAACGTCACGGTTACGCGGGCGACATCCACCTCATCAATCCCAAGCGCGACGCGATCGACGGGCGCAAATGCCTCAATTCGATCGATCAGTTGCCCGAAGGCGTCGACGCCGCCGTCCTCGCCATCCCCGGTGGCGCGGTGCTTGGCGCGGTGCAAGCGCTGGCCGCACGGGGCGTCGGCGCGGCGATTATCTTCTCGGCCGGTTTCGCCGAGGGCGGCGAAGAGGGCCTTGCCGCACAGGCCGAAGTCGCCCGCATCGCGCACGAACATGGCATGATCGTCGAGGGGCCGAACTGCTTGGGCCTCGTCAACTATGCCGCGGGGATCCCGCTGACCTTCGTCGAAGCGCCTGTCCTCGACCTCACCGGCAAAGCGTGTGTGGGCATCGTCAGCCAGTCGGGCGCGATGGCGGTCGTGCTCGGCACCACGCTGATGGGCAAGGGCCTCGGCATCACCGCATCGATCTCGACCGGTAACGAAGCGGCGTCCGGTGTCGAGGATTATGTCGAACACCTCATCGCCGACCCCGCCACGCCCGCGATTGGCATGATCGTCGAGCAATTCCGCAAGCCCGCCCGCTTCCTCGCGCTGGCGGAACAGGCACGCGCTGCGGGCAAGCCGATCGTCCTGCTCCACCCCGGCACCTCCAGTGCTGCGCGCGAATCCGCCGCCACCCATACCGGCGCGATGGCAGGCGACTGGCAGTTGATGAAAGCCAAGGTCGAACGCGCGGGCGTCATCCTGGTCGACAGCCTCGAAGCACTTGGCGACGTCCTCGAACTCGCCGTCCGCGCAAAACCCGTGCGTAAGGGCGGCACCGCCGTCCTCACCGAATCCGGCGCATTCAAGGCACTAACGCTCGACCTCGCCGAACAGATCGGCCTCGGCCTGCCCGAAATGGCGGGCGCAACCGCCGCCGCGATGCGCGCCGCGATCCCCGATTTCATCCCCGTCTCGAACCCGATGGACCTGACCGCACAGGCGCTGGTCGATCCCGACCTTTATCGCCGCACGCTCGAACCCCTGCTGGCAGACGATAATTTCGCCGCGCTGGTGTTCGGCATTATCCAGACCGACGCAGCAACCTCGTCACGCAAATTCCCCGCGATCATCGACGCCGTGAAAACGCTGAACCCGCAAAAACCGGTGATCTTCGCCGGGATCGACGATGGCGCAGCCGTGCCCGCCGACTATATCGACGGTCTCCGCGAAATCGGTGTCGTCTATTTCCCCTCCCCCGACCGCGCCTTCCGCGCGCTGCGGCACTTGAATAAGCTGGCGGAGCGCGATTTTTCCACTGCCGACGCGACCCCAGTCACGCTCGACTTGCCGTCCGGCGTCATCCCCGAATATCGCGCCAAGCAGCTTCTCGCGCCGGTCGGTATCCCCTTCCCCGCCGGCGGCTTCGCTACGACCGCAGACGAGGCGAAGGCCATCGCAGCACAAGTCGGCTACCCCGTCGCAATCAAGGCCCAGTCCGCCGATCTCAGCCACAAGAGCGATGCCGGCGGCGTCATGCTCAACATCGCCGACGACGCCGCGCTCGATGCCGCATGGGCGAGGCTCTACGGCAACGTCGCCGCCTATGACGCGACGATCGCGCTCGACGGCGCGCAGGTCGAGGCGATGGGCAAGCGCGGCACCGAACTCATCATCGGCGCGCGCAACGATCCCGAATGGGGTCCGGTGATCCTCGCCGGCTTCGGCGGGGTTACGGCGGAATTGCTCCACGACGTTCGCCTTCTCCCGGTCGATCTGACTCACGACGCCATCGTCGCCGAACTGCGCAGCCTGAAACAGGGCGCGTTGCTCGACGGCTATCGCGGCTCCCCCGCGCTCGATGTCGATGCCGTGGCAAAGCTGATCGCAGGACTCGGCCGCGTCCTCGCGGGGACGCCCGCGATCCGCGAAATCGACCTCAACCCGGTCGTCGTCTATCCAAAGGGCGAAGGCGTCGTGGCGCTCGATGCGCTGATCCTGGCGGAGTAAGCCTAAACCGCCGTCGTCTCGCGTTTCTCGATCCGGCCCAGCAGATCGAGCAGCGTCGCCCGTTCGGCATCGCTGAATCCCGCGAGCATGCGGCGCTCATGCGCGTCGATCCGCGCCATACAATCCGTCAGCATCGCACGCCCGCTTGGTGTGATGCCCAGCGCAAAGGCGCGCCGGTCGCCCGGATCGACTTCGCGCGTAATCAGCCCGGCATCGACCAGTTCGTTGATGAGCGACACCATGTTCGCGCGCTTGATTCCCAGCACGCGCCCGACCGCGCCCTGATTGATCCGCGGGCTGCCCGCGACGACCGCAAGGATACCGACCAGCACCTGACGCATGTTGGTGCCGTCCATCGCCGCCGCGAAATCGCCCGCAAACGCCGCGAATGCACGGCGGAGGTGATAACCAACCAGGGGGCCGAGCGCCCCGACCATATTCTGTTCTTCAGCCATAGGATTGAGCGAAAGACACATTTTCGCCCGCGCCGTCAATCCGTGCATCGTTGAGATCGAAAACGTTGACGAATAGGATTGTTTATGTTCATATCAATTCGAGTCGCACAAAGCGGCCTGACATGGAGAGGGAGGAAGGCATGCGGAAAGCTTCACAGCTTTTGATCGGCGTCGGTTTCATGGCGTTGGGGATCGCCGGACAGGCGCACGCGCAAACGGCGGCGGAACCGGCGGAACAGACCGACGCGCAGGCACAGGCTGCGGATGAAGTCGTCGTGACCGGCACCAGCATTCGCGGCGTCGGCGCGCCAACCTCCCCTTCGGTCCAGCTCGACCGCGAAGATATCATTTCCAGCGGTGCGGCGACGACGTCCGATATCGCGCGCACATTGCCACAGGTCGTCAACCTCGGCTCCGACGAAAGCCGTCGTGGCGGCGCGCAGGACGCAGCGGCAAACCGCACGCGCACGTCCAGCATCAATTTGCGCGGTCTTTCGGACGAGGCGACGTTGCTGTTGCTCAACGGCAAACGCATCGCACCCGGCGGCACGATCCGCGCCCTCGCCGACCCCAGCGTCCTGCCCGGCCTTGCGCTTGAGCGGATCGAGATCGTTCCCGACGGTTCGTCGGCCATCTACGGTGCCGATGCCGTCGCCGGTGTGGTCAACCTCATCACGCGCCGCCCCTTCAATGGGGCCGAGGTCCAGCTGCGCTATGGCGGTGCCGACGGACTCGACCAGATGCAGGGCTCGCTGCTGCTCAGCCGCAAATGGAATGGCGGCGGCATCCTTGCTGCGTATGAATATTATTACCGCTCCAACCTGCTCGCCTCGGACCGCGACTTCACGTCGAGCGACCTGCGTTCGATCGGCGGTACCGACCAGCGTTCGACCTTCAGCGCGCCCGGCAACATCGTCGTCGGTGGCGTGCGCTACCCGCTGCCCAACGGAACCGGACGCGCGGTCACTGCAGGCCAGTTGACGCCCGGCAATCCCAATTTGTTCGACGCGGGACGTTGGGGCGATATCCTGCCCGAACAGGAGCGCCACTCGTTCTTCGTCAGCGCGTTTCAGGAAGTGACCGACCGGCTGACGCTCACCTATGAAGGCTTCTACAGCGACCGCAGCTATTACGAGCATGTCCTGCCGGTCACTGCGACGCTGACGGTACCGCGCAGCAACCCGTTCTTCGTCCATCCGACCAATCCGGCGGCGACGTCGGTGTCGGTCGAATACCGCTTCCTCGACGCGACCCGCAACGCCAACTGGTCCGGCTATGACAAGGGCTGGCGTCAAACGCTTGGCGCGCAGTACGACCTTGGCAGCGGCTGGCAGATCGATGCCTATGCCGCGTTCACCAAGAACCGCGGTCGTGCCCGCACGGCGGACGTCATCAACCTGCAATTCCTGCCGCTGGCGCTCGCTGACACAAATCCCGCCACCGCGTTCAACCCGTTCGGCAATGGCGACCTTGCCAACAATAACGGGGACACGCTGCGCAAGATCTGGGGCGTGCGCGACAGCTTCAACACCAATGAAGGGCGCGATTTCGTCGCCAAGCTCGACGGCCCGCTATTCGGAATCGGCGGCGGCGATGTGCGCATGGCCGTGGGCGCCGAATATCATGAGAGCAGCTTCAAATACACGATCTTCTCGTCGATCAAGAACCCTGCCAACGACCTGCTCGTCGATCGCAACCGTACCAAATCGCGCGACAACAAAGCCGTGTTCGGCGAGCTCTACATCCCGCTGGTCAGTTCGGAAAATGCGACGGGCGGGTTCCAGCAGCTGACCGTTCAGCTGGCGGGTCGTTACGAAGATTATTCCGACTTCGGCGACACCTTCAATCCAAAGATCGGCGTGATGTGGACCCCGATCGACGGGGTCAAACTTCGGGGCAGTTGGGGAACGTCGTTCCGCGCGCCGTCGCTGTTCGACAGTTCGGATGCCGCCTTCAACATCTTCATTCAGAATTTCACCGATGGCGGGGTCACGAAGCGCGGCATCTTCATGAATGGCGGCAACACCGGTCTTGCGCCGGAAAAGGCGACCACATGGTCGGTCGGCGCCGATTTCCAGCCCAGCGTCATTCCCGGCTTCACCGCGTCTGCAACCTATTACAACATCGCCTATAGCAACGTCGTCGGCGTGCTGCAGGCGGCGACGGTCCTCAGCAACGACGCACTTTATGGTCAGTATGTCATCCGGAATCCCACCGCGGCTCAAGTCGACGCCTTGTTGAACTCGCCCAATCTGGAGAGCGTACGCGAACCGGCCGCCAACATCCTGCTGATCGTCGATGGTCGCCGCGACAATCTGGGCGAGTTGAAGCAGGACGGTATCGACGTCCAGCTGAACCAGCGGTTTGATCTGGGCGGCAGTGCCATCACCGCCGGCCTTTACCTGACCCAGATTCTGAATCAGGAACGCTCGACCGCGCCGGGTGTCCCGTTCATCAATTCGTTGAACCTGATCGGTTTTCCGGTCGATACCCGCATCCGCGGTAACCTTGGCTGGGCAGATGCCAACTGGAACCTGAACGCCTATTGGAACCATGTCGGCGACTATCTGAACAACTCGATCACGCCGAACCAGCGGGTGAAGCCGTGGAACACGTTCGACGCCTCGATCAGCTACAAATTCGCGGACGAAGGCACGCTGAACGGTCTGCGCCTGACGCTCAGCGCACAGAATGTGTTCGACCGCGATCCGCCGGACGTCATCAACGGCACGTCGGCATGGGACAGCCAGAACGCTTCGCCGATCGGGCGCTTCATCGCGCTGGACATCCGCAAGTCGTTCTGAGGACGGCGGCGATGCTCCGCCACGCAATCCCCGTACTGGCGGTCGCAACGATCGCCGGTGTCGCGCTCTTCCTCCCCGGAAGCGCGGCACCGGCATCGGTGGCGACCGCCGATCTTTGCGGCGTGACGATAAAACTGCCCGCCGATATCCGCGTGACAAAGGCGGTGCGGGTTGCTGCGGGTGAAACCGTCGCGGGCGTGCCCAACTATCGCCCTGCCCGCCCGTTCTGCCGGGTCGAGGGGGTGATCGAAAAGGAAATCGGCTTCGAGCTGTGGCTGCCCGACACCGCCCACTGGAACCGCCGCTTCCTGGGTGCGGGGGTCGGCGGACAGGCGGGCAGCATCGCCGTGCGCGATCTCGCACGCGGGGTCGAGCGCGGCTATGCGGCGGCCAGCACCGATACCGGGCACAAGGCATCGGACGAGACGTGGCTGATGAACCGCCCGGACCGGGCCACCAACTATGCCGAACGCGCCAACCATCTCCTCGTGGTGAAGGCGAAGGCAATCACCGCCAGCTATTTCGGCGCACCCGCACGCAAAGCCATCTTCCTCGGCTGCTCCGGCGGCGGGCGGCAGGCGATGACCGAATTGCAGCGCTATCCGGGCGACTATGACGGCATCATCGCAGGTGCGCCGGGCGTCAACACGCCGCAAATGAGCGCACGCCGTCTGTGGGAGATGATCCAGCACGACCGCTACAAGGGCGTGCTCGACGCCGCCGGCTGGAAACGCATCGCCGATGCCGCCGTGGCGAAATGCGACCCCGCCGACGGGCTGAAGGACGGCCTGATCGAAGACCCGCGCCGCTGCGATTTCCGCCCCGCCGAACTGGCGTGCAAACCCGGCCAATCCACCCCCAACTGCCTGTCGCCGAAACAGGTCGAGGTCGCGTCATTGATCTACGCGCCGCTGAAGGACGAGAACGGCAAAGGCATCGACCCCGGCCTCCTTCCCGGCGTCCCGATCTCGCCGGTCGCGGTGCCAGAACCCTTCACGCCCGGCCCCAAATATCTCGCCACCGTCTTGTTTGGTCAGGGCATTTACAGCGACGCCAATTGGGACGTTCGCAAATTCCGCATCACGCGCGACCTGCCCGCCATCGATCGGGTGATGAACCTCCACGCCGACAATCCCCGCATCGACCCGTTCGTCGCACGCGGCGGCAAGCTGATCCTCTATCACGGCTGGGCCGATGCTTTGGTCCCGGCGGTGCCGACCATCGACTATTATCAGGCGCTGGAAAAGCGCTTCGGGCCACAACGCACGCGCGACTTCTCCCGCTTGTTCCTGATCCCCGGCATGGACCATTGCCGGGGTGGCGGCGTGCCCGATCGCTTCGGTGGCGCGGGCGGCCTTGATGTCGAGGGGGCCACGCGCGCCGCTGGCGACGATCTGCTTACCGCAATGGAGCAATGGCTCGACGGCGGCCCTGCCCCCACCCAAATCCGCACCGCGCAATTCCGCGACGGCAAGCCCGTCCGCACCCGCCCCGTCTGCGCCTTCCCCGCGCGCGTCCGCTACGTCAACGGCCCGCTCGACCGTGCCGAATCCTACACCTGCCAACCCGGAGGCCGGAAATAATGCGCCTGTTGATGCCCGTAGCCGCGCTGTTGCTAGCCTCCGCCGCCCCGCCCCCCGCCGATGCGCCCGACGCAATCTGCGCCGGCGTCACCGGCCTTGATATCCCCGACGTCACGATCGACGCCGCCACCCCGACCGCCAAGGGCAGCGCATGGGCTGTGGGCATGCCGACCGGACGCGGCCAGCCCGCCGCGACCACCCGCCCCTTTTGCCGCGTACAGGGCAAGATCGAAGGCAGCATCGCCTTCGAACTCTGGTTGCCCGCCAAAGCCGAGTGGAACGGCAAGTTCCTCGGCACGGGCGTCGGCGGCGCGGCCGGCACCTTCAATTTCCAGGACCTGCCGCGCGGCGTCAGCCGGGGCTATGCCGCCGCGACCACCGACACCGGGCATAAGATCAGCGATCCTGCCTGGATGCTCGATCCGAAGGCGCGCGACAATTACACCCACCGCGCCAACCATCTGCTCGCGGTCAAATCCAAGGCGATCGCCGCCGCCGTCTATGGCAAGGCACCCGCGCGGTCCTATTTCATCGGCTGTTCCGGCGGCGGGCGACAGGGGCTGAAGGAACTGCAACTTTACCCGTCCGACTATGACGGCATCGTCACCGGCGCCAACGGCCCCAAAACCCCCGAAATGACCGTGCGCCGCATGTGGGAAATCCTGCAACGCGACGCCCACCCCAACCTCATGTCCCCCGCCGACTGGAAGCTGATCGCCGACAAGGGGACCGAAGCGTGCGACGCAGCGGACGGCGTGAAAGACGGGCTGGTCGAGGACCCGCGCGCCTGCACCTTCAAGATCGCCTCGCTACAATGCAAACCCGGCCAGACCGGCGGCTGCCTCAGCGCCGAACAGGTCAAGTTCGCCGACAGCTTCTACGCGCCGCTACGCGACAAATCGGGCCGCGCGATCGACGCTGGCCTCCTGGCCGGCGTGCTGGTCGACAGCGGCCGCTCGCAACTCGCCATCGGCACCTTCGGTCAAGCCATCCGTGGCCTCAAGGACTGGGACGGCAAGGATTTCGACGCGGCGAAGGACCTCGCCGCCATCGACCGCGTCATGCCCAACCTGCGCGCCGACAACCCCGACGTCTCCGCCTTCAAAAAGCGCGGCGGCAAGCTGATCCAATATACCGGCTGGCTCGACGGCGCGGTCGCCGCGCGGATGGTCGTCGAATATCATGAAGCGCTGACCAAACGCATGGGTGGCCCCGCAGCCACTGCGAAGTTTGCGCGCATGTACATGCTGCCCGGCGTCCACCATTGCGCTGGCGGCCCCGGTCCCGACCAGATCGGCGGGTCGGG
This sequence comes from Sphingomonas sp. LT1P40, assembly GCF_036663835.1. Lineage (NCBI taxonomy): Bacteria > Pseudomonadati > Pseudomonadota > Alphaproteobacteria > Sphingomonadales > Sphingomonadaceae > Alteristakelama > Alteristakelama amylovorans. The sequence goes on along the minus strand of NZ_JAXOJT010000001.1, from coordinate 603,549 downwards.
CCGCGACGCCCCCACGCCCGATGCCCAGCACGACCTGCTCACCGCACTCGAAAACTGGGTCGAAAAAGGTCAATCGCCACAAGCCATGATCGCGTCGAAGGTAGAAAACGGCGCGGTCACCCGCACCCGCCTGATCTGCCCCTACCCGCAACAATCGAAGTACAAGGGCGGCGACCCGAACAAAGCCACCTCCTTCACCTGCACCACCCCCCGGAGCCGCCGCACATGATCCGCTCGCTGTTCCTCGCCGGTTCGCTACTCACCCTCACCGCCCCGGCCTGTGCCGATACGGTTCGGCGCGCACCGGCACCGACCGCGCAATCGCAAATCTGGCTGGACCCCGGCCTGCCCGGCACGCCGGAGGGCGATGCGCTGGCCAAGGCAGGCTATATCCGTGAGGAATGGTTCCAGACAGGCACCGCTAACGTCTATGCCTATGACGCGGCGGGCAAGGTCATGGTCGAGCGTGCAGACGTCCCCTACACCACCCGCCTCATCGTCATCCGCCCGCGCGATGCGAAGAAGTTCAGCGGCACGGTCCAGCTCAATCCGTTTCACCCGGTCATGGGCAACAGCAGCTGGGGCACGATCGCCGAATATGCGATGCAAAACGGCGATGCATTCGTCGGCGTGATGATCGGCGCGGACGACAATACCCGCCGCATGCCGTCGGGACCCGTGCCGATGATGGCGACGAAAGTACTCAGCTGGTTCAACCCAACCCGCTACGCGCTAATAAACTGGCCAGCGGACGAAGACGGCATCCGCTGGGACGTGTTCGCCGACACCGCGCGCCTGATCCGTTCGGCGACCGGCCCACTCAAGGGACTGAAGGTCACCCGCACCTACGCAGCGGGCTGGTCGTTCACCGGCAGCTTCCTGCGCACCTACATCAACTCCGGTTTCCACGCGAAATACCGCCTTCCGAACGGCAAGCCGCTGATCGACGGTTACCTGCTCGGGATCTCCTCGTTCAGCTTCCGCTCCGGCTATGTCCCGCTCAACTCGCGCACGCCGATGCTCGCGAATACTGACCCCCGCCGCACCAATGTCGCCATCGACGCGCCGGTGATCGAACTGCAAAGCGAAAACGAAGCGATTACCAACCGCGACCCACAGACGCCGGACAAGGACACTACCCCCGGTGCGCATCGCCTCTACGAAGTCCCCGGCCTGACCCACGGCTCCGGTCGCCGTCGTGGCACCGTTTCCGAACGTCAGATCGCGACGCGACTGGGCCAGCCGCAGCCCGCGCGTCAGGACAGCTGCACCTTCGCGCAGACCGATATCGACATGGCCGCTTTCGCCCAGGCCGCGCATGCCAACCTCAACGCATGGTCGCGCCGCAACATCGCCGCGCCCCGCGCCGAACGCCTCCAGCACGATGGCGGCAAGCAGCGCCGCGACGCCAATGGCAACACGCTGGGCGGTATCCGCCCGGCACAGATCACGGTGCCGCTCGCCCGCTATGGCGCTGCTCCGGCGGACGCTGGTTGCGACACCGCACGTCCGGGCGTCGGCAGCCCGTCGCTACCGATGCGCCGCGTCCCGCTGGACGCCGCCCGCCTCGCCACGCTTTATCCCGGCGGCAAAGCCGAATATCTCGTCGGCTTCGACGCCGCGATCGACAAGCTCGTCGCCGAACGCTGGCTGCGCGCACCGGACGCCGCCGCCCAAAAATCCGAAGCCCGTAAATATGCCGAGGAGGCGTTCAAATGATCCGCACCGCCGCGCTTGCTCTGCTGCTCGCCACCGCCCCAACCGCCGTTTACGCGCAACAGGCCGCGCCCAGCTTCGGCCGCTACGCCCCCGCACAAAAATATAAGGAGGTCATCGTCACCTCCGAATATGTGACCATGCGCGACGGCGTCAGGATCGCCGCCAGCGTCGTTCGCCCGGCGATCGACGGCAAACCCGCGCCGGGCAAATTCCCCGTCATCTGGACCGGCTCGCTCGATATCCGTAGCCCCTATGGCAAGGGCGGCAAAATCCCGGAGGACGGCACGTTCGGCGCATCGCGCGGCTATGGCATCGGCAGCATCGTCGGCCACGGCTATGCCCTCGTCACCATCGCCCGGCGCGGATCCGGCGCATCGTTCGGCAAGCGTCGCGGCTACCAGGATCGCAACGAGGCTTACGACGCATACGAGATCAACGAATGGGCCGCGCGCCAGCCCTGGTCGAGCGGCAAGACCGCGATCTATGGCTGCTCCAACACCGGCGAGGCCGTGCTGCACGCCATGACCGTACTCCCGCCCAGCCTGAAGGCGGTATTCAGCGGTTGCTTCAACTACAACAAGTATGACGGCTTCACGCGCGGCGGCATGATCGCCAACTGGGGCACCGGCCCCACCCGCACGCTGGAGGAGGACATGAAGTCCACCCCGGTCGATGGCGACACCGGCCTGAAGCTGCTGCGCGCTGCCGCGGAGGAGCATCAGGGTGCGAGCAACCTGTTCGACCTGATGGTGTCGATGCCCTACCGCGACAGCTTCTCCCCGCTGACCTTCAGCCGCTTCTGGGGCGAGGGCAGCGTCAGCAGCTACAAACCGCAGCTCGATAGCTCGCAAGTCGCAACCTATATCATGGGCGGGTGGTTCGACGATTTCCGGCAACAGGGGCTGATCGCGCAAGCAAACCTGCCCAACCGCCCGAAAGTCATCATCGGCCCATGGACGCATTGCTCGACCAAGGATTACGACCAACTTGTCGGCAGCGAAGTGCTGCGCTTCTTCGACCAGCATCTGAAGCGCATCGACACCGGCACCACCACCGACGCGCCGATTCATTATTTCACGGTCAACGCGCCCGCAGGCACCGGCTGGCGCTCGGCATCGACCTTCCCGCTGCCCGGCACGCAAGCGCGCACCCTCCATCTCGGCGGCGGCGGACTGCTCGCAGCCAAACCGGGCAAGACGGCGAACACCGCCTTCACCGTCACGCGCGAGGGCAAATGCCCCGGCAATGACGGTGCCGCGGCCCAGCCCTGCCACATCGCAGGCAACGGCGCGTCGTGGCGCATGAACATCGCCGCCGATACCGAAATCACCGGCCACCCGCTCGCCGATCTGTGGATCGTCTCCGACGCGCCGGACGAACATGTGTTCGCTTATCTCGAGGACGTCGCCCCCGACGGTAAGGTGACCGTCGTCACCGAAGGGCGGCTGAAAGCCAGCATCCGCAAGACTGGCACGGCACCATGGGACACGCTGGGCCTGCCCTGGCATCGGGGCTTCCAGGAGGACGCGCAATCGCTGAAGTCCGGCGAACCGGCACGGCTGCAATTCGCCATGCTGCCCGCGTCATGGGTGTTCAAAAAGGGGCACAAGCTCCAGATCACCGTCACCGGCTGGGACTGGCGCGAGCGTCAGGCACCGACGACGAAATCGACGATCCGCATCCTCAACGACGCGAAACACCGCTCGACCGTGCAGCTACCCTATGCCCCGACCAGCTATCGCGTGGCTTACGACTAACGGTGAAAAACGTCGTACATCCGGTCGAGCGCACCGTCGAAAATCGGGCGTTCCTCGGGGCTGAGCTGCGCCA